>NZ_CP079869.1:1861401-2481868 GCF_025263265.1 Mycobacterium sp. SMC-4
GCATGGAGGTGCACGTCGAGCTCTCCACGGCCACCAAGATGTTCTGCGGGTGCGCCAATAGGTTCGGCGCCGAGCCCAACACCCAGGTGTGCCCGGTATGCCTGGGACTGCCGGGTTCGTTGCCTGTGCTCAACCAGGCCGCCGTGGAGTCGGCGATCCGCATCGGACTCGCGCTGAACTGCGAGATCGCTTCGTGGTGCCGGTTCGCCCGGAAGAACTACTTCTACCCCGATCAGCCGAAGAACTACCAGATCTCCCAATACGACGAGCCGATCGCGTTCAACGGATATCTCGATGTCCCGCTGGAGGACGGCAGCACCTGGCGCGTCGAGATCGAGCGGGCACACATGGAGGAAGACACCGGCAAGCTGACGCACCTGGGCAGCGACACCGGCCGGATCGCCGGGGCCACCACCTCACTGGCCGACTACAACCGCGCCGGTGTGCCCCTCATCGAGATCGTGACCAAACCGATCGAAGGAGCGGGTGAGCGCGCCCCGGAGATCGCCCGCGCCTACGTCACCGCGCTGCGGGATCTGTTGCGCGCGCTGGATGTTTCCGATGTCCGGATGGATCAGGGTTCTATGCGCTGCGATTCCAACGTCTCGCTGCGCCCACTCGGCCAGGCCGAGTTCGGTACCCGCACCGAGACCAAGAACGTCAACTCGCTCAAGAGTGTCGAGGTGGCGGTCCGTTACGAGATGCGCCGCCAGGCAGCCATTTTGGCCTCCGGGGGCCAGGTGCTACAGGAGACGCGACACTTCCACGAGGACGGTCACACCTCTGCCGGCCGTAGCAAGGAAGAGGCGCAGGACTACCGTTACTTCCCTGAACCCGACCTCGAGCCGGTGGCGCCCAGCCGCGAGCTCGTCGAGCGACTCCGCCAGACCATCCCCGAGCTTCCGTGGTTGGTGCGCAAGCGTATTCAGCAGGACTGGGGCATCTCAGACGAGGTGATGCGCGACCTGGTCAACATCGGAGCGCTGGACCTCATCGCCGCAACGGTCGAGCACGGCGCCACCAGTGACGCTGCGCGCGCGTGGTGGGGCAACTTCCTGGTGCAGAAGGCCAATGAGCAGGCCGTGGCGCTGTCCGACCTACCGATCACCCCGGCCCAGGTGGCGACCGTGGTCAAGCTTGTTGACGAGGGCAAACTGTCCAACAAGCTGGCTCGTCAGGTCGTCGAGGGCGTCCTGGCCGGCGAGGGTGAGCCCGAGCAGGTGATGACCGACCGGGGCCTGGCCGTGGTGCGCGACGACTCGCTGATCCAATCCGCGGTCGACGACGCGCTGGCCGCCAACCCCGACATCGTCGAGAAGATCCGCGGCGGCAAGGTCGCGGCTGCCGGCGCCATCGTCGGCGCAGTGATGAAGGCGACCAAGGGACAGGCTGACGCCGCGCGGGTGCGCGAACTGGTCATGGCGGCGTGCAATTAGCCGTTGACGGGGCAACAGCTACCGGCCGGACCCACGATCACGTCAGGTCAACTCGTCGCGGGTGCGCGGGAAGCCGCCTTGCGGGAACAGCGGGAAAACCACGTCATCGAGACTCTCGGCGTCCCCGGCGGTCTTGTTGATGGTGGCGCCCCAGACATTGCCGTCCGGTGAAACCTGCAGCGCCCATGCATGACCGCGCAGGTCCTGTCGGACCACCTCGGGCTCGCCGGTGACCGCGCCGGTGTCGGCGGCCAACCGCACCGCGACCGTCTGTTTGGTGTCGACCAGGTTCACCAACACGGTGCCGTCCAGCGCCGCACATCCGGCCACGCCGGGACGATCCGGCCACGTCCACACCGTCGAGACTTCCGAATCCTTGGTGATGCGCTGCAGGCGGTCTGCCGTCGGGGTGCGGTCGGTGACATAGAGAGAGTCGTCGGACGGGTCCTTGCATATCCCGCCACCGGCACCCAGACCCGACAGCGCCGTGGTGGTGGGCGCCTGGTTGACCGTCGTCGGCTGCTCGATGCGCAGCAGCTTGCCGGCCATCGAATTCGGATCGGCTGCCAGACCCGGGTCCCCGGCGTCGCCGGTCTGCACCAGCAAGGTGGTGCGGCTGGTGAAGATCAGCGAGCCGGCATTGCCGGTCGCACCCTTCGGGATTCCGGTCAGGATCGGCTTGGGGACGTCGCCGTCGGCGATCCGGATAACCTGGTTGTCGGTCGGAGTGCTGACGTAGGCGTACATCAGCCGGTCCTGGGCGTAGGTCGGCGACAACACGATGTCCATCAGCCCACTGTCGGGGCCACCGTCGACCGGGATGACGGTCTTGACCTTCGGCTCGGCGCGCACCGAGATCTCCTTGACCGCGCCGGTGGTGCGTTCGGCCACCAGGGCCGACTTGCTGTCCGGCAGCATGATCAGCCCGCTGGTGCTCTCCAGACAACCCTGCATGACGCCCGGGGCCGGACACTCCTTCGGGAAGGGCACGGCGGGCAGCGGCGGCGGTGGTGGCGGCGTCGAGGTCGGGCCCGGGGCCAACTTGGGCTGGGTGGTGAACGGCTGCGACTGCGCGGAATCAAAGCGTGCACATCCCACGGTGAGCACGGCGGCACTCAGCACAACGACGAATGCCCGCAACGGCCGGCGCTGACTCATGCAGGCCAGATTACGGATCGCCGAGCACTGCCCGCCACGCGCGCCTCGGCGACCTGCCCGCGACCTGCAATGCAACCGGAAAACACGTGCTCAACGCGCCGGGTCAATTCCCGGCCGCGGGTCCAGTAGCCCTTACCCTGGCTCTTGTGACCAGTCCCCATGAATCCGGACTCTGGCAGCGGCCCGACGACTCCAGCGGTCGTCCCGCGTCGGCCCGCCTGGTCGACCCCGAAGACGATCTCGCCTCGCCGCACTACGGCGGCGACCTGGAGACCACCGCGATTCCGCGCTACGACGTGGGCAAACCGGCCGGTGTCGCGCCGTTCAGCCTGAGCAACGATCCCGGCCCGCTGCCGTACGTGCAGCCAGGGGCGGGCCTGGCCGCCGGCGCCTACGGCACCCCGGCGGCCCCCGCCGAGGTGGCGGTCGACGAGTCCCGCCGCGACGGTGATCGCCGAGGCACCCAGAACCTCGGCCTGCTGCTGCTGCGCGTCGCGGTCGGGGCGTTGCTGATCGTCCACGGTCTGCAGAAGATGTTCGGCTGGTGGGGCGGTGAGGGCCTGGCCGGTTTCCGGGAGTATCTGACCGATATCGGCTTCCGGCACGCCGACATTCTCAGCTACGTCGCCGCGGGCGGACAGATCGCCGCGGGCATCCTGCTGATCCTTGGCGTGTTCACCCCCGTCGTCGCCGCCGGGGCGCTGGCCTACCTGGTGACGGCGATCCTCGCCGAGGTCATGGATGCGCGCAGCGAGGCACGGCTCTCGGCGTTCCTGGCCGACGGACACGGGTATGAGGTCGTGTTGCTGCTGGTGGTCGCTGCGCTGGTGCTGATCGGTCCCGGCCGCTACAGCCTGGACCGCAGCCGCGGTTGGGCGCGACGTCCGTTCATCGGTTCCTTCGCCGCGCTGGTGCTCGGAGTTGCCGCCGGCATTGCGATCTGGATCCTCCTCAACGGAGCCAACCCATTGGGTTGAGCGCTACTCGTAGGGGTTGGGCACCCGGCCGCCGGACACGGCAGTCAGCGACGGCAGCGTGTTGAACGTCACCGCCGGCAACATCACCTCCGAGCCGTCGTGGCGACGCGCCATCGCCCACATTCTCCTGCCGAACCGCAACCCGTCGATGTCGTCCCAGCGAATCGTCTGACTGCCCGTCAACGTCCGCGCCGTAACGGTCTCGCGGTCCGCGGTGGTCCGGTACCGCGCGATCGCCACCGACAGCCCCGCCGGTATCAGCAGGAGCAGCGCGGCCCACGGCGGGCTGGCCAGCACCACCGAAAATAGGGCGAACGCCAGCAACAGCACCGCCAGATGGGCCATCGGGGAGATCTTGATGACGATGGGCGCCTCCATCGACGGTTCTGCCATGAGGCCATCATCGCACCGGCCCGACCGGGGCTCGGCGCGGTGCTGACCCGGCAGGCAGATTTGACCGCGGGCCAGGTCGGCGGCTACCGTCGTCTGCTATGCAGACCCCCGGCATGCTCGTAGTAATTGGGTTGCGCGTTGATTCCGCGCTAGCCCCAGCTAGGGCATAGCACAACCGGATCGACGCGCAACCCTCGTACAGCCGCTGGGCTGACGGGGGTTTTTTGTTGCCCAGCACCGTCAGGATTCGCACGAGCAGGCCACACCGGCCAGAAGGATCAAGAGGACATCGTGAGCGCACCCACGACACGACCCCCCGAACAGTCGGCGACCCCGGCCAACGGGACCCAGACACCGGGCACCCACAAGGTGAATGCCGATATCGGCTCCGGTTCTGCAGGGCAGCCCAGAAAGGTTGCCCCGCAACAACTCACCGGCGCACAGGCGGTGGTGAGGTCTTTGGAGGAACTCGACGTCGACGTCATCTTCGGCATCCCCGGCGGCGCCGTCCTCCCGGTCTACGACCCGCTGTTCGACTCGCAGAAGGTGCGGCACGTGCTGGTCCGCCACGAACAGGGTGGCGGACACGCGGCCAGCGGTTACGCCCACGCCACCGGCCGGGTGGGGGTGTGTATGGCCACCTCGGGTCCGGGTGCGACCAACCTGGTCACGCCGCTGGCCGACGCCTACATGGATTCCATCCCGGTGGTCGCGATCACCGGCCAGGTCGGCCGCGGGCTGATCGGCACCGACGCGTTTCAGGAGGCCGACATCTCCGGCATCACGATGCCGATCACCAAGCACAACTTCCTGGTCCGTGACGGTGACGACATCGCTCGTGTGATCGCCGAGGCGTTCCACATCGCCGCCAGCGGGCGTCCCGGGCCGGTGCTGGTCGACATCCCCAAGGACGTGCTGCAGGGGGAGTGCACCTTCAGCTGGCCTCCGCAGTTCGAGCTGCCCGGGTACAAGCCCAACACCAAGCCGCACAACCGGCAGGTGCGAGAAGCGGCCAAGCTCATCGCCGCGGCCCGCAAGCCGGTGCTCTATGTGGGCGGCGGCGTGATCCGCGGCGAGGCCTCCGAGCAGTTGCTCGACCTGGCCGAGCTGACCGGAATCCCGGTGGTCACCACGCTGATGGCGCGCGGCGCTTTCCCCGACAGTCATCCGCAGAATCTGGGGATGCCCGGGATGCACGGCACCGTCTCGGCGGTGGCCGCACTGCAGCGCAGCGATCTGCTGATCGCGCTGGGCACCCGCTTCGACGACCGCGTCACCGGCAAGCTGGATTCGTTCGCTCCCGATGCCAAGGTCATCCACGCCGACATCGACCCCGCGGAGATCGGCAAGAACCGGCACGCCGACGTGCCGATCGTCGGTGACGTCAAGGCGGTGATCGCTGACCTGATCGAGGCCCTCCGCAGGGACGACGCGCTGGGCTCGATCCAGATCGATGCCTGGTGGGAGTACTTGCGCGGACTGCAGACCACCTACCCGCTGAGCTACGGGCCGCAGAGCGACGGCAGCCTGTCCCCGGAGTACGTCATCGAGACGCTGGGCAAGATGGCCGGCTCGGACGCGATCTACGTCGCCGGCGTGGGCCAGCACCAGATGTGGGCAGCGCAGTTCATCTCCTACGAGAAGCCCAAGACGTGGCTGAACTCGGGCGGTCTGGGCACCATGGGTTACGCCGTTCCGGCGGCCATGGGCGCCAAGATGGGCTGCCCCGACAGCGAGGTGTGGGCCATCGACGGCGACGGCTGCTTCCAGATGACCAACCAGGAACTGGCCACCTGTGCGATCGAGGGTGTGCCGATCAAGGTCGCGCTGATCAACAACGGCAACCTCGGCATGGTGCGCCAATGGCAGACCCTGTTCTACGAGGAGCGCTACAGCCAGACCGATCTGGCCACCCACAGCCGCCGCATCCCGGACTTCGTCAAGTTGGCCGAGGCTCTCGGCTGTGTCGGTTTGCGCTGTGAACGCGCCGAGGACGTGGCCGACGTCATCGCCGAGGCCCGGGCGATCAATGACCGGCCGGTGGTGGTGGAGTTCATCGTGGGAGCCGATGCCCAGGTGTGGCCTATGGTTGCGGCCGGCACCAGCAACGACGAGATTCAAGCGGCACGGGGTATTCGGCCGCTGTTCGACGACCCGGAAGAGGGCCACGCGTGATGAGCGCTTGCGCGAAGAACGGAGAACTGTGATGAGCGCTTGCGCGAAGAACGGAGAACTGTGATGAGCGCTTGCGCGAAGAACGGAGAACTGTAATGGGCACCAACGAATCCCGGCGCACGCACACGCTGTCGGTGCTCGTCGAGGACAAGCCCGGCGTGCTGGCCCGGGTGGCCTCGCTGTTCTCCCGCCGCGGATACAACATTCAGTCGCTTGCGGTCGGTGCCACCGAACAGAAAGACCTGTCGCGGATGACCATCGTCGTCGACGTCGAAGACTCACCGTTGGAACAGATCACCAAGCAGCTCAACAAGCTGATCAACGTCATCAAGATCGTCGAGCAGGAGGACGAGAACTCCGTCGCCCGCGAGCTGGCGCTGATCAAAGTCCGAGCCGACGCGGTGACCCGCGGTCAGGTCATCGAAGCGGTGAACCTGTTCCGGGCGAAGGTCGTCGACGTGTCCAACGAGTCGCTGACCATCGAGGCCACCGGGACACCGGGCAAGCTGGAGGCCCTGCTGCGGGTGCTCGAGCCCTACGGTATCCGTGAGATCGTGCAGTCCGGTGTGGTGTCGCTGTCGCGCGGCCCGCGCGGCATCACCACCAAATAAGCCAGGGGGCGTGCGCTCCCGACAGATCTGAGATCACAACACAAGAAGGAAGATTCACGAATATGGCAGTTGAGATGTTCTATGACGACGACGCGGACCTGTCGATCATCCAGGGCCGCAAGGTCGGCGTCATCGGCTACGGCAGCCAGGGCCACGCGCACTCGTTGAGCCTGCGCGACTCCGGTGTGCAGGTGAAGGTCGGTCTCAAAGAAGGTTCCAAGTCCCGCGACAAGGTCACCGAGCAGGGCCTGGAGGTCGACACCCCGGCCGAGGTGGCCAAATGGGCCGACGTGATCATGCTGTTGGCGCCCGACACCGCGCAGGCCGAGATCTTCACCAATGACATCGAACCCAACCTGACCGACGGCAACGCGCTGTTCTTCGGCCACGGGCTGAACATCCATTTCGATCTGATCAAACCGCCGGCCAACGTCACCATCGGCATGGTCGCCCCGAAGGGACCCGGCCACCTGGTGCGTCGCCAGTTCGTCGACGGCAAGGGTGTGCCGTGCCTGATCGCCATCGACCAGGACCCCAAGGGTGAGGGGCAGGCGTTGGCGCTGTCTTACGCCAAGGGCATCGGCGGTACCCGGGCCGGCGTCATCAAGACCACCTTCAAAGACGAGACCGAGACCGACCTGTTCGGTGAGCAGGCCGTGTTGTGCGGCGGCACCGAGGAACTCGTCAAGACCGGCTTCGACGTGATGGTCGAGGCGGGATATGCCCCCGAGCTCGCGTACTTCGAGGTGTTGCACGAGCTGAAGCTAATCGTCGACCTGATGTACGAGGGCGGTATCGCGCGGATGAACTACTCGGTGAGTGACACCGCGGAGTTCGGCGGGTACCTGTCGGGACCGCGGGTCATCGACGCCGACACCAAGAAGCGGATGCAGCAGATCCTGTCCGAGATCCAGGACGGCACCTTCGTCCGGCGACTGGTCGCCAACGTCGAGGGTGGCAACAAGGAACTCGAGGGTCTGCGTAAGCAGAATGCCGAGCATCCCATCGAGGTGACCGGGAAGAAGCTGCGTGACCTGATGAGCTGGGTCGACCGCCCGATCACCGAGACCGCCTGACCTTCCGCGGCCGAGACGGCCTCGTCGGTATCCTCGGTGTTCATGACGGGCCCTCCGACACCGGCGGACGCGCTGCTGGCCCGAGCCGGTGGGGTGCGCGGTTTGATCTACAGCGCGCTGCCGGTGCTGCTGTTCGCATCGGCCAACGCGCTGGCCGGGTTGACTGCGGCGCTGGTGGCGGCCACGGGAGCCGGTCTGGTGGTGCTGACCTGGCAGCTGTGGCGCCGCGAGTCGATCCGGCCGGCCCTGTGGGGGTTTGCCGGCGTCGCGGTCGGTGTGGTGTTTGCGTTGGTCACCGGCCGTGCCAAGGATTTCTACCTGCCCGGCATCTGGATGTATCTGGGCATGGCCGTGCTGTTCACCTCTTCGGTTCTGGTGGGGCGGCCGCTGGTGGGTGTGGTGTGGGCGTGGATGACCGGTCGCGACGACAGCTGGCGGCGGGTGCGTCGCGTCCGGCGGGCTTTCGCATTGGTCACCCTGGCCATGGCAGCGGTGTCGGCCAGCCGCTTCGGCGTGCAGTACCACCTGTATGACACCGATCAGGAAGGACTGTTGGCGCTGGCACGGGTGGCGATGGGCTGGCCGGTATTCCTGGTCACCTCGACGCTGATCTATTTCGCGATCCGCACGGCGATGCGCACGCTGCCGCCCAAGGCGAAATCCGCTTGACCGTCAGGGTGCCAGCGGGGGGGCCCGGGTGATGCCGAACTCGCGGCGCAACACCGTGCGTGCCGCGAAATACCCTGCCATGCCGTGCACCCCGCTGCCGGGCGGGACCGCCGACGAGCACAGATAGGCCTTGTCGATCGGAGTCGACCACGGATTCCAGCGCAACGCGGGCCCGGTGACGGCGCTGAACATGTTCGCCCCGCCCACCCCGATGTCGCCGCCGACGAGGTTGGCGTTGTGATCGGACATGCGTGCAGCAGTCACGCTGCGCACCCCCACCACCAGGTCGCGGAAGCCGGGCGCGAACCGCTCGAACACCCCGGTGACGGTCTCGGCCATGTCGACGGTGGATCCGGACGGTACGTGGGCGTAGGTCCACAGCGGCCGGCGTCCCCGGCCGTCGATGCGTCCCGGATCGGTCAGGTGTGGCAGCGCGGCTAGGGTCATCGGCCAGTCGGCGTGACGTCCCGCGGCGATCTCGCTCTCGGCCTGCGCCATGGTGGCCCGGTCACCGCCGAGGTGAAGTGTCGGCGCCTGCGCCAGTCGGGGGTCCCGCCACGGGATGTCGCCGGAGAGGACGAAGTCGACCTTGGCTACCCCGGGCCCGTAGCGATAGCGACGCAGCACCTTGGCGTAGCCGGCCGGGACCGCATCACCGTAGATCCGCAACAGTGCGGTGGGCGCGGTGTCGTAGAGCACCACCCCGTCCGGCGGCCGGCTCACCTCCTCACCGACCACCAGCTCACCGCCGTGGGCTCGCAGGTCGGCCGCCAACGCGTCGGGGATCGATTGTGAACCCCCCGCCGGTATCGGCCATCCGGTGGCGTGTGCCAACGAAGCCAGCATCAGCCCCGCGCCGGCCGTCACCAGCGAGGGCATCTGCGAAATCGCATGTGCGGCTACGCCACTGAACAGCGCGCGAGCGTCCTGGCCGGCCAGGGTGTTCCACGCTGGGCTGCCCTGGAGCAACAACCGCGGCGCGAAGTGCAGCGCCGCGGTGATGCTGGGAGGTATCGAGCGCTTATCGCCGAGAATCAAACCGACGACGCCGTCGCTGTGGTCGGTCAGCGAGCCGAGCAGGCGGCGCCACGAGGCGCCGTTGTCGAGTTCGGCGCAGGTGCGGTCGATGTCGCGGTAGGCGATCGCGGCCGATCGACCGGGCAGCGGATTGGCATAGGAGATCTCGGGCACGTCTAGGGTCACCCCGCGGGCCTGAAGATCGAATGCGGCGAAGAACGGCGAGGCCAACCCCAGCGGATGGACTGCTGAACAGACGTCGTGGGCCACGTCGGGGAACTCCGGATCGGGCAGGGTGCGCGCGCCACCGCCGATCGTGGGCTGGGCCTCGACGACACGCACCGACAGACCTGCCCGTGCGCAAACCACGGCCGCTGACAGCCCGTTGGGGCCGCTTCCGACGACGGTGACGTCGACATCCATGCGTGTGTAGCCCCTGCCCTCGCGTCGCTCGACGGTACTGCCCGCTCCTGCCCTCACCGTCGAAACTACCGCCCTTTAGGCTGGGCGGGTGAGTCTGCCTGTTGTACTGATCGCCGACAAATTGGCCCAATCCACGGTGGAAGCGCTGGGGGACCAGGTCGAAGTCCGCTGGGTCGACGGCCCCGACCGGGAAAAACTGTTGACCGCGGTGGCCGACGCCGATGCGCTCCTGGTGCGCTCTGCGACGACCGTCGACGCCGAGGTTCTGGCCGCGGCGCCCAAACTCAAGATCGTCGCCCGCGCCGGCGTCGGCCTGGACAACGTCGACGTCGACGCCGCGACCGCGCGTGGGGTGCTGGTCGTCAACGCGCCGACGTCGAACATCCACAGCGCCGCCGAGCACGCCTTGGCGTTGCTGCTGGCCGCGGCGCGCCAAATTCCCGCTGCCGACGCCACGCTGCGCGAGCACACGTGGAAGCGGTCGTCCTTCTTGGGTACCGAGATTTTCGGCAAGACCGTCGGGGTGGTGGGTTTGGGCCGCATCGGGCAGCTGGTGGCCCAGCGGCTGGCCGCATTCGGCGCCCACGTGACCGCGTACGACCCGTATGTCTCCCATGCCCGGGCCGGGCAATTGGGCATCGAGTTGCTCCCCCTCGACGAGTTGCTCGAGCGCGCCGACTTCATCTCGGTGCATCTGCCCAAGACCAAGGAAACCGCGGGTCTGATCGGCAAGGAGGCGCTGGCCAAGACCAAGCCGGGTGTGATCATCGTCAATGCGGCGCGCGGTGGGCTGATCGACGAGCAGGCGTTGGCCGATGCGATCGTCGCCGGGCATGTGCGCGGCGCGGGTCTGGACGTGTTCGCCACCGAGCCGTGCACCGACAGCCCGCTGTTCGAGTTGCCGCAGGTGGTCGTGACTCCGCATCTGGGAGCGTCGACCGCCGAGGCCCAGGACCGCGCGGGCACCGACGTGGCGGCCAGCGTGAAGCTGGCACTGGCCGGTGATTTCGTACCCGATGCGGTCAACGTCGGTGGCGGTGTCGTCGGCGAGGAGGTGGCACCATGGCTGGACCTGGTGCGCAAGCTGGGCCTGCTTGCCGGTGTGCTTTCCAGCGAGGCGCCGGTGTCGTTGTCGGTCCGGGTGTGCGGCGAACTGGCGTCCGAGGATGTCGAGATTCTCAAGCTCTCTGCGCTGCGGGGACTGTTCTCCGCGGTGATCGAGAATCCTGTGACGTTCGTCAACGCACCGGCGATCGCGGCCGAGCGCGGCGTCGAGGCGTCGCTGTCCACCGTCACCGAAAGCCCGAACCACCGCAGCGTGGTCGATGTGCGGGCGGTCAGTGCCGACGGCGCGGCGGTGAACGTCGCCGGCACGCTGTCGGGACCGCAATTGGTCGAGAAGGTGGTGCAGATCAACAGCCGCAACTTCGACCTGCGTGCCGAAGGCGTCAACCTGATCATCAACTACGACGACCAACCCGGCGCGCTGGGCAAGATCGGCACCCTGCTCGGCGGGTCGGGCGTCAATATCCTTGCCGCCCAACTGAGTCAGGACGCCGACGGTGACGGGGCGACAATCATGCTCCGACTCGACCGGGAAGTGCCCGGCGACGTGCTGGACTCCATCGGCCGCGACGTGAGCGCGGCGACGCTGAGAGTGGTCGACCTGACATGACACAGAAGCTGCGATTGGGTGTCATCGCCGGCGACGGCATCGGGCCCGAGGTCGTCGGCGAGGCTCTCAAAGTCCTCGATGCGGTGTTACCCGACGTCGACAAGACCGAGTACGAACTCGGGGCCCGGCAGTACCACCGCACCGGTGAAGTGTTACCGGAGTCGGTCCTTGACGAACTGAAGCGCCACGACGCGATCCTGCTCGGTGCAATCGGTGATCCCTCGGTGCCCAGCGGGGTGTTGGAACGGGGGTTGTTGCTGCGCATCCGATTCGAACTCGACCACCACATCAATCTGCGGCCCGGGCGGCTCTACCCCGGAGTGGTCAGCCCGCTGGCCGGTAACCCCGAGATCGACTTCGTCGTCGTCCGAGAAGGTACCGAGGGGCCGTACACCGGCAACGGTGGCGCCATCCGGATCGACACTCCGCACGAAGTCGCCACCGAGGTCAGCGTCAACACCGCCTACGGCGTGCGCAGGGTGGTGCAGGACGCGTTCGGTCGCGCCATGCAACGCCGCAAGCACCTGACGCTGGTGCACAAGAACAACGTGCTGGCCTACGCCGGGTCGCTGTGGTGGCGCACCGTGCAGGCCGTCGCCACCGAGTATCCCGAGGTCGAGGTCGCCTATCAGCATGTCGACGCTGCAACCATCCACATGGTCACCGACCCGGGACGGTTCGACGTGATCGTCACCGACAATCTGTTCGGCGACATCATCACCGACCTGGCGGCCGCGGTCTGCGGCGGCATCGGACTGGCGGCCAGCGGCAACATCGATGCCACACTGACCAATCCGTCGATGTTCGAACCGGTCCACGGCAGCGCCCCCGACATCGCGGGGCAGGGGATCGCCGACCCCACCGCGGCAGTCATGTCGGTGTCGCTGCTGCTGTCGCACCTCGGTGAGATCGACAAGGCTGCCCGCGTCGACCGTGCCGTCGCCGAGCACCTGGCCACCCGCGGCGATGCGGCCCTGTCCACCACGCAGATCGGCGAGCGCATCCTCAGCAAGCTGTAGACGTTTTGCAGGTGGCGTCGCTGTCGCGGCAGTGCTGGCTGTTCGCCGTCGGCTCGTCGCTGTTCGCTGTGGCAACGATGCCGGGATTTCCCGCGTGGGCAGGTGCCGGAGCTGCCAACGTGGCCTGTTTCGTCGGGTCGTGGTTCTTCACGTCGGCGGCAGCCATGCAGCTGGCGTCGACGCGCCGCGTTGTCGCTCCCCTGGAATGGGCCAGCGCGGCAGTGCAATTCGTCGGCACCGTGCTGTTCAACGTGAGCACCGGCGCGGCGGTGTGGGCGCATGTGGTGGCCGAGGAGAGGCGCTTTGTCTGGACGCCCGACGCTGCCGGATCGGTCGCGTTCCTGGTCAGCGGTGTGCTGGCGATGACCGCAGTGACCGCCACCGCCGGGCTGCTCGCCCTGCGGTCCTGGGCCTGGGTGGCCGCTGCGCTCAACCTGATCGGTTGTATCGCGTTCGGTATCTCCGCGGCTGCGGCGTTCATCCGGCAGAGCGGGGTGACCGCCGACGAACGGTTGGCCAATCTGGGTACTTTCGTGGGAGCGCTGTGCTTTTTGGTCGCCGCGCTGGTGACGCTGCCCCGCGCGACGCGCACGGGGTGAGTCGGCCGCGTCAACGCCGACGTACGGGCACGGCTGGAACGGCCAGTAGCGGGAAGAGTGCGCACACCGCGAATGTCACTGAAAATCCGGCAATTCCGATCAGTCCGCCGAACAGCGGCGGAGCGATTCCCTGAGTCAGAAGTTGGCTGGTGTTCTGCGTACCCAGTGCACGCCCGCTCCAGAACGGGCCGGCGAACTCGGCGATCGCGGTGAAGGCCAAGCCGTTGTCGGACACGGTCAGCACCGAGGCCACCACCACCACCACCACGCTCAGCGGTGAGTCGAACCAGTTGGTGACGGCCAGCAGCGCCATCGACAGCGCTGCAGCGAGCGCGATGACGCGGATCGGGCGCAGCCGGGCGTCGAGCACGTCTGAAGACCGCCGCAGCACGCTGTCCGACCACCGGCCGGCGGTGACTCTGCCGGCGGCGCCGAGGAACTGAGCCGCCATCACCAGCACCCCTGCTGATCCCGGCGACCATCCGCGATCGGCGATCAGCCACACCAGGGTGAACGTCCAGATCAACACCTGGGGCACGACCAGCAGTACGGAGGTGATGTGAATCCGCACCAGCAGCGACGACCCGCGGTAAGGGTTGGCCAGGTCGTGCGCGTCGGCCTCGGCGCGGGGCGGCCGGGGCGGGTCGATCACCATCAGCACGCACATCACTGCCGCGACCGCGCACACCACCGCCGGGAACAACAGTGCAGCAGCGACTCCGGAGTACTCGGCCAGACGGGGGATGACCAATGCGCCGACGCCGACGCCCATCGGCTGCGCCGTCTGCCGGATTCCCATCACCAGGCCACGACGCTCGGCGTCGAACCATCCGACCACCAGCCGCGCGCTGGCGGTGTTGCTGCTTGCGGCGGCCATCCCGCCGAGGAACAGGAAAACGCCGGTGGTAACCAACGACTCCGCAGCGGCGGCGCCGAATCCGGCTGCGGCGGTCAGGGCCGAGCCCAGGGTCAGCACGATGCGTTCACCCACCCGGTCCACCACATAGCCCCAGGCGATCAACGTTGTGACCATGCCGAGGCTGGGAAGAGACGACATCAGACCCGCTGACGCCAGATCAAGTCCCCGCTGGTCGTGCAGTGTCGGAATGAGGAACGCCACACCGTTGATGAAGACGTTGGCGCACAGCGTCGCCAGCAGCGCCACCACCAGCATGGACCAGCGCCGTGAGGAGCTGATCGACGCCACGGCCATGCGGCCATGGTTTCACAGCAATCCCAAGATGCTGAACATCTGTCTCAGCATTCGAGAAGCTGGCGCGGAACCGGCCACTGCGGCGGTCCGCCCCGGGGCGGGCATTACGCTGAACCCATGCGTCTCGGCCGAATAGCCAGCCCCGACGGTGTCGCCTTTGTCGCCATCGAAGGTCCCCCCGACGATGCCGCCGAGGCGATCGCCCGGGAGATCGCCGAACACCCTTTCGGCACTCCGACGTTCACCGGCCGTCAGTGGCCGTTGGCCGATGTCCGGTTGCTCGCGCCGATCTTGGCCAGCAAGGTCGTCTGCATGGGCAAGAACTACGCCGCGCACATCGAGGAGATGGGCGGCGGCACCTTCGAGGACCCCATCATCTTCCTCAAGCCCAACACTGCGATCATCGGGCCCAATACCGCGATCCAGCTTCCCGCCGATGCCCACCCGGTGCATTTCGAAGGTGAGCTCGCCATCGTCATCGGCCGCCCCTGCAAGGACGTACCGGCTTCGCGCGCGGCCGAGAACATCCTGGGCTACACGATTGCCAACGATGTGTCGGCGCGCGATCAGCAGCAAAAGGACGGGCAGTGGATGCGGGCCAAGGGCCACGACACGTTCTGTCCGGTCGGGCCGTGGATCGACACCGACGTCGACCCGGGTGATCTGGAGATCCGAACCGAGGTCAACGGCGAGATCAAGCAGCGCAGTCGGACTGCGTTGATGATCCACGACGTCGGTGCGATCGTCGAGTGGGTGTCTGCGGTCATGACCCTGCTGCCCGGAGACCTGATCCTGACCGGCACCCCGGAAGGGGTCGGTCCGCTCGAACACGGCGATCAGGTCAGCATCACCGTCGAGGGTATCGGCACCCTGACCAATCCCGTTGTGCGGAAGGGAAAACAGTGACTGTCCGGGTGAGATTCTGTCCCTCTCCGACCGGGATCCCGCACGTCGGGTTGATCCGGACCGCGCTGTTCAACTGGGCCTACGCGCGCCACACCGGCGGGGTGTTCGTGTTCCGCATCGAGGACACCGACGCCCAGCGCGACAGCCAGGACAGTTACCTGGCTCTGCTCGACGCGTTGCGCTGGCTGGGCATGGACTGGGACGAGGGTCCGGAGGTCGGCGGACCCTACGGCCCCTACCGGCAGTCGCAGCGCCGGGAGATCTACACCGATGTGATCGCGCGCCTGCTGGCCTCCGGCGAGGCCTACGAGGCGTTCTCCACCGCCGACGAGGTGGAAGCCCGCCATGTCGCCGCCGGGCGAAACCCCAAGCTGGGCTACGACAATTACGACCGCGACCTCACCGACGAGCAGCGCGCCGAGTTCCGTGCGCAAGGCCGAGCGCCGGTGGTGCGGCTGCGGATGCCGGACACCGATCTGACGTGGAACGATCTGGTCCGCGGCCCGACCACGTTCCCGGCCGGTTCGATACCCGATTTCGCACTGACCCGGAGCACCGGCGAACCGCTCTACACCCTCGTCAATCCCGTCGACGACGCCATGATGAAGATCACACATGTGCTGCGGGGCGAGGATCTGTTGCCTTCCACGCCACGGCAGTTGGCCCTGTACGCAGCGTTGACCAGGATCGGCGTCACCGAGACGACACCACAGTTCGCGCATCTGCCGTCAGTACTGGGCGAGGGGAACAAGAAGCTCTCCAAACGAGACCCGCAGTCGAACCTGTTCCTGCACCGCGACCGGGGCTTCATTCCCGAGGGGCTACTGAACTACCTTGCGCTGCTGGGCTGGTCCATCGCCGATGATCGTGACATCTTCAGCCTGGAGGAGATGGTGGCAGCCTTCGATGTCGCCGACGTCAACTCGAATCCGGCCCGGTTCGACCAGAAGAAGGCCGACGCGCTCAATGCCGAGCACATCCGCTTGTTGAGCGAAGACGAGTTCTGTCGTCGGCTGGCCGGCTACTTCGCCGCCCACGGCCACCGCACCGGACTCGACGACGCGGGTTTCGCCGAGGCCTGTCGCCTGGTGCAGACGCGCATCGTCGTCCTCGGCGATGCGTGGGAACTGCTCAAGTTCCTCGATGACGGCGAGTTCGGACTCGACGAGAAGGCGGCCGGCAAGGAGCTGCGCGGTGCGGCAGTGCCGGTACTGACCGCCGCGCTCGCTGCGGTCGAGCCGCTCGAGCACTGGGATGCCGCGCATCTCGAAGACGCTCTGAAAACTGCCGTGGTGGACGGTTTGGAACTCAAACCGCGCAAAGCGTTCGGGCCGGTCCGGGTCGCGGTGACGGGGTCCTCGGTCAGCCCGCCGCTGTTCGAGTCCATGGAGCTGCTGGGCCGGCAGCGCAGCATCGAACGGCTACTGGCCGGGCGCGACTACGCTGCGGCGTCGGTGGCAGGGGAGGCGTGAAAAGCACCCCCCAACCTTTGGTAGTCTGCTCGTCGGCCCGTCAAAAGTCCCACCGCGGCCCCGCTGCGGTGTGATGGTCCGAAAAAGGCTCTGTGACCAGCGGTAACAGGTGCCTATTGGGGTATGGTGTAATTGGCAACACAGCTGATTCTGGTTCAGCCATTCTAGGTTCGAGTCCTGGTACCCCAGCGACTGAGGTGATTAGGTCAGCATTCTTCCGTCAGCTATGCTGACCCACCGAAGTGCAGTTCTGGCCCCCGTCGTCTAGCGGCCTAGGACGCCGCCCTCTCACGGCGGTAGCGTGGGTTCGAATCCCATCGGGGGTACGCATCGTAAGAACAACACAGGCTCTGGCCCGCAACGGGTGCAGGGCCTGTTTGTCTTACGGCGCGGTGGCGCCGGTCACAGGCGGCGCGTCAGCGCGTCAGCGGCGGCGACCAGGTCAGCGGCCCATCGTGCGCCGGGGCGCCGTCCCATCCGATCGATCGGCCCCGACACCGACACCGCGGCGATCACCGCGCCACGGCCGTCGCGCACCGGAGCCGAGACACTGGCCACCCCGGGCTCGCGCTCCGCGGCGCTCTGGGCCCATCCCCGCTTGCGGACCTCGGCCAGCGTCCGGTCGGTGAACTGCGCCGCCGGAAGCACGGCCTGTGCAGTGGCGGTGTCGGCGAAGGCCAGCAGCACCTTGGCTCCCGAGCCTGCGGTCATCGGCAGCCGAGCGCCCACCGGCACCGTATCGCGCAGCCCGGCAGGTGGTTCCAATGCCGCCACGCAGACCCGCGACGTGCCCTCCCGGCGGTACAGCTGCACGCTTTCCCCGGTCAGTTCACGTAGCCGGGGCAAAACGACCGCTCCGGCAGCCAGCAGCGGATCACGCACGTGGGCAGCCAGTTCCGACACCGCGGGGCCCAACCGCCACCGGCCGTCGGCGTCTCGGGTGAGGAATCGGTGAACTTCCAGGCCGACGGCCAGCCGATGTGCGGTGGCCCGCGGGAGTTGGGTCCGCTCGCACAGCTCGGCAAGGGTGCACGGGGACATGGCTACCGCATGCAATACCCCGATTGCTTTGTCCAACACGCCGATGCCGCTATCCTGTCCCATGGAGAGATATTAGCTTCCCAGAATGTGAGATCGTCAAGATGCTAACTGCAGGTACCCCCCGCACGCTCGCCGAGAAGGTCTGGAGCGATCACGTGGTCGTTTCCGGTGCCGGAGAGGGCGCCGCCCGCGAACCGGACCTGATCTACATCGACCTGCATCTCGTGCACGAGGTCACCAGCCCGCAAGCGTTCGACGGACTTCGGTTGGCCGGCCGGCAGGTGCGGCGGCCGGATCTGACCATCGCGACCGAAGACCACAACGTCCCGACCATCGACATCGACAAACCGATCGCCGACCCGGTCTCGCGCACACAGGTGGAGACTCTTCGGCGCAACTGCGCTGAGTTCGGCATCCGGCTGCATCAGATGGGCGATGTCGAACAGGGCATCGTTCACATCATCGGGCCGCAGTTGGGTTTGACCCAGCCGGGGATGACGGTGGTCTGCGGTGACAGTCACACCTCCACCCACGGTGCCTTCGGCGCTCTGGCCATGGGTATCGGGACCTCCGAGGTTGAGCATGTGCTTGCCACGCAGACACTTCCGCTGCGGCCTTTCAAGACCATGGCGGTCAACGTGGACGGCGTCCTACCGCCCGGTGTCAGCGCCAAGGACATCATCCTGGCCGTCATTGCCAAGATCGGGACCGGCGGCGGTCAGGGCTACGTCATCGAATACCGCGGCAGCGCCATCGAATCGCTGTCGATGGAGGGTCGGATGACGATCTGCAACATGAGCATCGAAGCCGGCGCCCGGGCCGGCATGGTGGCGCCCGATGACATCACTTTCGAGTTCCTGCGCGGCCGCCCGCATGCTCCGGCCGGTTCGGATTGGCAGGCCGCGGTCGACGAATGGCGCCGGCTGCGCACCGATGAGGGCGCCGAATTCGATGCCGAGGTCTACATCGATGCGTCGACCCTGAGCCCGTTTGTGACATGGGGCACCAATCCTGGTCAGGGAGTGCCGTTGGCCGAGGCCGTCCCTGATCCCGAGATGATGGCCGGCGAGGCAGACCGACAGGCTGCAGAAAAGGCACTGGCATACATGGGGCTTCGTGCGGGCACCCCCATGCGCGATATCGCCGTCGATACGGTCTTCGTGGGATCGTGCACCAACGGGCGAATCGAGGACCTGCGGGTGGTGGCCGACGTTCTGCGTGGGCGCCAGGTCGCCGACGGTGTGCGGATGCTGATCGTGCCCGGCTCGATGCGGGTGCGTGCTCAGGCTCAGGACGAAGGTCTCGACGAGATATTCCTTGCCGCTGGTGCCCAATGGCGCCAAGCCGGGTGTTCGATGTGCCTGGGCATGAATCCCGACCAACTCGCCCCCGGCGAGCGGTGCGCGTCCACATCCAACCGCAATTTCGAGGGCCGGCAAGGCAAAGGCGGCCGGACACACCTCGTCTCACCTGCGGTGGCTGCCGCCACCGCGGTGCGGGGCACGCTGTCCTCGCCCGCCGATCTGACACCGGCGGCTGCCGCGCCGCAGACAGGAGAACTGTGATGGATGCCTTCAGCACGCACACCGGGATCGGCGTCGCGCTGCGCCGGTCGAATGTCGACACCGACCAGATCATCCCGGCGGTGTACCTGAAACGGGTGACTCGAACGGGATTCGAGGACGGATTGTTCGCCGGATGGCGCTCCGACCCGTCGTTCGTGCTCAATCAGCCGCCCTTCGACAAGGGCTCGGTCTTGGTGGCCGGACCCGACTTCGGCACCGGGTCGTCGCGCGAGCACGCGGTCTGGGCGCTGATGGACTTCGGATTCCGGGTGGTCATCTCGTCGCGTTTCGCCGATATTTTCCGGGGCAATGCCGGCAAGGCGGGGCTGCTGGCCGCCGAAGTCGGCCAGGACGACGTCGAAATCTTGTGGAAGTTCATCGAGCAGCATCCCGGTGCGGAAATCACTGTGAATCTTCAAGATCGGACAATTGCCGCCGGAACCATCCTGGTGCCGTTCAATATTGATGACTACACCGCTTGGCGATTGCTGGAAGGTCTCGACGATATAGGCCTTACGCTGCGGAAACTGTCCGAAATCGAGGACTTCGAGACACGTCGGCCAGCCTGGAAACCCCAGACCCAGCCAGCCTGAGCGGACGCTTCGAACCGGCGCGAAACGCCGAAATCGCCCTCCCGCGATCTGCTTTTGATGGCCCCCGGTAGGAGAGTTTGCGCGGCAAGCGGATTGAAAAAAGTTCGCTAGCTTGCTTTGAAATTGCGCGTGGCTCTTGGAAATCAGCAGCCATTGGGTTTACCGTGTCCTCTAGTCGGTCCAAGGAGGGCCACTGTTATCCGGAGGTTTTGCATGAATAAAGCAGAGCTCATCGACGTACTCACGGAGAAATTGGGCTCGGATCGTCGGCAGGCAACTGCCGCCGTGGAGAACGTCGTCGACACCATCGTGCGCGCTGTGCACAAGGGCGACAGCGTGACCATCACCGGCTTCGGCGTTTTCGAGCAGCGTCGTCGTGCCGCCCGTGTCGCGCGCAACCCGCGCACCGGTGAGACGGTGAAGGTCAAGCCGACGTCGGTTCCGGCCTTCCGGCCCGGCGCCCAGTTCAAGGCCGTGGTGTCCGGCGCGCAGAAGCTTCCGGCCGAAGGGCCCGCAGTCAAGCGTGGCGTCACCGCCGGCAGCACTGCGCGTAAGGCTGCCAAGAAGGCTCCGGCTAAGAAGACGGCTGCCAAGAAGGCTGCGCCTGCCAAGAAGGCTCCGGCCAAGAAGACGGCTGCCAAGAAGGCTGCGCCTGCCAAGAAGGCTCCGGCCAAGAAGACGGCTGCCAAGAAGGCTGCGCCTGCCAAGAAGGCTCCGGCCAAGAAGACGGCTGCCAAGAAGGCTGCGCCTGCCAAGAAGGCTCCGGCCAAGAAGACGGCTGCCAAGAAGGCTGCGCCTGCCAAGAAGGCTCCGGCCAAGAAGACGGCTGCCAAGAAGGCTCCGGCCAAGCGCGGTCGCAAGTAATTCCGGTTCCACCTCACACGCCGCGGGTCACCGACCCGCGGCGTGTTGGTGTGTGGCCCCGGAAGGGTCAGCGAGGCCCGGCGGCGAGTCCGTGCGAGATGACCTGGCGTGTCACTTCTTCGGCGCCAGCGGACTGCTGAGGTGATCGGCGGCCACCAGGCGACCGTCCACCAGCGAAAGCACCCAGGTGCTGCCCTTACGGTTGCGCGACTTGTCGGGTCGCACACCGTCGCGTTCGCACCACCACGCGACGAGATCCGGGATCACCTCGCCCTGACTGCATATCACCGGTGTCCGGGCGCTATCGGCGATCTCAAGCAGCCGGTGCGCAGCGGCCTTCGGTTTGTCCGAGTAGGCCTCTTCGGTGAGCGCGCGCTCATCGCGAATGCTGACGCCCAGTTCCTCGGCCAGCGGGGCCAGCGTCTGCCGGCACCGGGTGCGGTCGGCGGCGAACAGTTCCTGTGCGCCGAAGGCGAGCAGCAGCCCGACCAGCGATTCGGCCTGCGCGCGACCATGCTTGTCCAGCGGACGGTTTCGATCATCTCCGCGGTACTTGGACTTGCTGCCGGCGGTGGCGTGCCGGACCACCAGCACCGTCTTGGTGTCGGCGGGCAGCTTGGCGAACCGGCGCAGTACCTTGCGGTCGTGTGGATAGCTCAGTTGGTCCATGGCCGGACCCACCGGTAGCCATTTGAGCTCATCGACTTCGTCGTTGACGGTGAAATCGCCGGTGCCGGCGCGCGCCGACCAATACCGGACCTTCTTGACGCCGTCGTCAACGGGATAGCTCACCGAGGCAAGCCGTCGACCCAGCCGGGACTGAAATCCGGTTTCTTCGGCGATCTCCCGGACCGCGGTGACCGGTTCGGTCTCACCGGGGTCGACCTTGCCCTTGGGCAGCGACCAGTCGTCGTAGCGCGGGCGGTGGATGACCGCGACTTCGGGTTCGGCTGTTGCGTCCTGAGGACGCCAGAGCACCGCCCCCGCGGCCAGCACGATGTTCTTCGTTGCGACAGGCTTCTTGGACACCTACTCCTCATCTTTCGGCGCACTGCGCATCACTGTCCTTGGCCGACTACCCACCGAGGCTGCGCCTATCACGGCTGGCGGTGACGCTTCATCATCGAGACCTGGTGGTCCTGCACGGTCCGGCCCTCCTGGGGCGAGGCCGTCCAATGACCGTCGGCGCCCAGTTCCCAGCATCGGGTGCTGGGATCCATCGCCGATTCGAAGATGTCGTTCAACTGCGCGGCCAGTCGCGGATCCTTGACCTGCGCCATGACTTCCACGCGCCGATCCAGATTGCGGTGCATCATGTCGGCGCTGCCGATCCAGTACTCATCGATGGCGTGAAAGTGGATGACTCGTGAATGTTCGAGGAACCGTCCCAAGATGGAACGGACCGCAATGTTCTCCGAATAGTCGGCGGCGCCGGGACGCAGCGCGCAGATCCCGCGCACCACGACCTCCACGCGCACGCCTGCCTGCGATGCCCGGTACAGCGCATCGATGACCTGCTCGTCGACCAAGGCATTGGCCTTCAGCCGAATCCGGCCGTCGGCTCCGTTGCGGGTTGCCGCAATCTCACGTTCGATGCGCTCGATGATGCCTCTGCGCACCCCGTTCGGCGCGACCAGTAGGTTGCGGTAGGAATCCTTGCGCGAGTAGCCGGTCAGCGAGTTGAACAGGTCGGTCAGGTCGGCACCGATATCCGGTGCGGCGGTCAGCAGCCCGATGTCCTCGTAAAGGCGCGCGGTCTTCGGGTTGTAGTTTCCGGTGCCGACGTGGCAGTAGCGCCGGATCATCGAGCCCTCACGTCGCACCACCAGACACGTTTTGCAGTGTGTCTTCAGGCCGATCAAGCCGTAGACCACATGCACGCCTGCCTGCTCCAGTGCCCGCGCCCATTTGATGTTGGCCTGCTCGTCGAACCTGGCCTTGATCTCCACCAGAGCGACGACCTGCTTACCGGCCTCGGCCGCATCGATCAACGCGTTGACGATCGGTGAGTCACCGGAGGTGCGATACAGCGTCTGCTTGATCGCCAACACGTTCGGGTCGGCGGCGGCTTGCTCGATGAATCGCTGCACCGTGGTGGAGAACGAGTCGTAGGGGTGGTGGACGAGGACATCACCGTCACGCAGAGCGGCGAAAATGCTCTTCGGAGTTTCGCGCTCACCGAAGGCCGGCGGTGTGGCCGGCACGAACGGCGGGTCCTTCAACGCCGGTCGGTCCACCCCGTAGACCTGCCACAACGACGAGAGATCCAGCAACCCAGGCACTTCGACGACATCGCCAGGAGCCACGTCGAGCTCGCGCAGGAGCAGCTCCAGCATGCTCTCGGTCATGTCGTCGGAAACCTCCAAGCGCACCGGCGACCCGAACCGTCGACGCGCCAGCTCCCGCTCCAGGGCTTGCAGCAGGTCTTCGTCGCGGTCCTCTTCGACTTCGAAGTCGGCGTTGCGGGTGATGCGGAAGGCATGATGCTCGACGATCTCCAGCCCCGGGAACAGCACCGGCAGGAACGCCGCGATCAGTTCCTCCATCGGCAGGAAGCGCACCTCGCGCGCGCTGCCGTCGCGACCGGGAAGCTCCACGAAGCGGTCGACGTTGTCGGGCACCTTGATACGGGCGAAGTGTTGACCGCCATCGTCGGGGTGCCTGACGGTGATGGCCAGGTTCAGGCTCAGACCGCTGACAAATGGGAACGGGTGCGCGGGATCGACCGCCAACGGGGTCAGCACCGGGAAGACCTGCTCGTGGAAGTAGGTCGACAGTTGGGCCCGTTCACCGTCGTCGAGCTGCGCCCAGTTGACGATGACGATGCCCTCGGCGGCCAGGGCGGGGCGCACCGAGTCGAGAAATACGTGTGCGTGCCGACTGGCGATCTGCTGGGTCCGTTCACTGATCTGCCTGAGTTGCTCACGCGGTGACAGACCGTCGGCCGAGCGGACCGACAGGCCCATCTCGTCGCGACGCTTCAGGCCGGCGACGCGCACCATGTAGAACTCGTCGAGATTGGAGGCGAAGATCGCCAGGAACTTCGCGCGCTCCAACAGTGGAAGCGACTGATCGGCCGCCAGTGCGAGCACCCGGGAGTTGAAGTCCAACCAGCTCAGTTCCCGATTGAGGTAGCGATCGTCAGGCAGTGCATCCTCGACAGCGGGCGAGGTAGCCGCCGGCGGCGCCTCGGGCGTGGAATCGGTGGTGGCCACCGGGGGCAGCGCCACCTCCGAGTTCTGCGGCCGGGTTTGAGCTTCGGTCATGGCTTCGATGATTCCCTATCAACCCTGGGTGGGGCCAGCGCACCGAGTGATGTGCGCCAGACGTTCACCGTTGCGCGGCGACGGCCTTGGTTGTGGCGGGGCCGATGCCGATGTCTTGGGCGGCGCGCAGATCGTCCGGGGTGTCGATGTCGCAGCGCAGCCCGGGCCAATCCCCGTTGAGCTCGACCGCACCCGAACGTCGATGTCGCTGCGCCGAATCGACGCCGAACCGCGGATTCAGCGGCGCCGCGAACGCCAACAGCGCCGACGTCCCGCTGCCATGCCGGTCGGCGACGAAACTGCGACCGTGCTCTCGGCCCTGCGCGATCGCCTCGGTCAGCTCGAAAGCTTGCAGTGCCGGCAGATCCCCTTGGAGGACAACGATGTTGGGGCTGTCTCTGGCCGCTGCTTCGGCAGCGGCGATCAAGGCGTTGTTGAGCGGGTCGGCGTGCCCGTCGGGTGTCGGGTCGCTCAACACCCGAGCCCCGGACCGGGCGGCTGCTTCGGCGGCGACGCGGTCAGGGGTGACCACGACGACTGAATGCACCGCCGGCGCGGACACGGCCGCCGAGATGGTGTCGATCAGCATGGCGAGCACCACATCCTCGCGTCCCGCAGCCGAGAACATCGACGAGAGCCGCGTCTTGGCCGCCGTGAGCCGCTTCACCGCGATCACCACTCCGACGTCGGCGTGCTGCGCCCGCACTGGGACGGCCGTGGTGGGGTCGATGCCGCTCACGGTCGCCATCCTGCCAGCCGCGCCGGGGCCGTTACGCTGAAGCGGTGGTCGATGCGGCGGTGATGGGTGCCGGGGCGTGGGGAAGCGCCTTGGCCAAAGTGTTGGCAGATGCCGGGAACAACGTCACGCTGTGGGTCCGTCGTCCCGAACTGGCCGAGGAGATCAATCGCAGCCACCGCAACGCGGACTATCTCGATGTCGCCCTGCCGGAGAGCATCCGTGCCACCAGCGACCCCGCCGAGGCACTTGCCGGTGCATGCACCGTGTTGTTGGCGGTGCCCTCACAGACTTTGCGTCCCAACCTCGGTCAATGGCGGGAATTCATCGGTGCCGACGCGACGTTGGTCAGCCTGGCCAAGGGCATCGAGCTCGACACCCTGATGCGAATGAGTCAGGTGATCGTGGCCGTGACCGGGGCCGACCCGGGCCGGGTGGCGGTGGTCAGCGGACCGAACCTGGCCAGCGAGATCGCCGAGGAGCAGCCTGCAGCGACCGTGGTGGCCTGCTCGGACTCCGGGCGTGCGGTGGCGCTGCAACGCGCGCTGTCCACCAACTACCTCCGGCCCTACACCAATGCCGACGTCATCGGCGCAGAGATCGGCGGCGCGTGCAAGAACGTCATCGCACTGGCCTGCGGGATGGCCGCCGGTGTCGGTCTGGGGGAGAACACCGCCGCGGCGATCATCACCCGCGGCCTTGCCGAGATCATGCGGTTGGGCATCGCGCTGGGGGCCAAGCCCGCCACGTTGGCCGGACTGGCCGGCATCGGTGATCTGGTCGCCACCTGCATGTCGCCGCACTCGCGCAACCGCTCGTTCGGTCAGCGGCTGGGCAGTGGGGGCACCATGCAGGCAGCGCTGGAGGCTACCGGGGGACATGTCGCCGAAGGCGTCACGTCCTGCGTGTCGGTGTTGGCTTTGGCGTCGAGCTACGACGTCGAAATGCCGCTGACCGAGGCGGTGCACCGGGTCTGCCACAAGGGGCTCTCGGTCGACGAGGCTGTTGCGCTGCTGCTGGGGCGCACCACCAAACCGGAGTGAACCGTGCCCGGTTACCACGGTGACTCCACCCGCAGCGTCAAAGCCACCGACAACGACGCGTTTCCGGGTTCGCCGGTGGCGCCCTATCCGGTCCCGGCCGCGGCTTATCATCTCGGGTCCGCCGAGGACGATTCACTCGACACCTACGGGCGCCGCTCCAATCCGTCTTGGCGGCAACTCGAGGCAGCGCTTGCGCAGCTCGAAAGTGCTTCTGAAGCAGTCGCTTTCGGTTCGGGAATGGCTGCCCTGACAGCGGCGCTGCGGGTGCTCGTCGAGCCCGGTCACACGGTGGTCGTGCCTGCCGACGGCTACTACCAGGTCCGCGCCTACGCCCGGGAGTTCTTCGCCCCGCGCGGGGTGACCGTCGTCGAAGCGCCTTGTGCCCAGATGTGCGACGCGGCCGCCGGCGCCGATGTGGTGCTGGCCGAGACGCCGTCGAACCCCGCTCTGGATGTGGTGGATCTGCACCGGCTGGGGCTGATCTGCCGGTCCCGTGGGACCACATTGATCGTCGACAACACCACCGCAACACCACTGGGGCAGCAACCGTTGTCGCTGGGTGCCGACCTGGTGGTGGCCAGTGCCACCAAGGGACTGGCCGGCCACCACGACCTGTTGGCCGGATACGCGGCGGGCAACCATCCGGAACTGATGGAACGGTTGCGGACCGAGCGGCTGCACGCCGGGCCCGTGCTCGGCGCCTTCGAGGCGTGGCTGTTGCTGCGCAGCCTCGGGACGCTCGGCCTGCGTTTCGATCGGCAGTGCCAGAACGCCGCAGCGGTCGCGGTGATGTTGCGCACACATCCGGCGGTGCGGTCGGTGCGCTACCCGGGGTTGCCCGAAGATCCGTCGCACCCGGTGGCGTCGATCCAGATGCGACGCTTCGGCGGGATCGTGGCGATCGAACTGGCCGATGCCCACTGCGTGCACGAACTCGTCGACCGCAGCGAACTGCTGGTCGGGTCGACGAGTTTCGGCGGCATTCACAGCTCGGTCGACCGCCGCGCCAGATGGGGCGACGCGGTGCCGGCCGGATTTGCCCGAATCTCGCTGGGCATCGAAGACACCGATGACCTGCTGGCCGATATCGAGCAGGCGTTGCCGCGGGTTTGACCCGTATCGGCCCCGCTGCGTGACCGCACAGTTCGCGCCGGACGGTAGCCTCTGCGGTTGTGACTGCCCGCACCCGCGTCGCCGTGGTCTACGGAGGACGCAGTTCTGAGCACGCGATCTCGTGTGTCTCGGCCGGTAGCATCCTGCGCAACCTCGATCCGCAGCGCTTCGAGGTGACCGCGGTGGGTATCACCGCGGAGGGGGCCTGGGTGCTGACCGACGGCCGACCCGAGACCTTGGCCATCACCGACGGAAAGCTGCCTGCGGTCGCCGCGTCCTCGGGCACGGAGCTGACGTTGGCCGCCGACCCGCAGCGGCAAGGGCAGCTGGTGTCGCTGGGCGACAGGGCCGGTGCCCTGCTGGCCGCTGTCGACGTGGTCTTCCCGGTTCTGCACGGTCCCTACGGTGAGGACGGCACCATCCAGGGGCTGCTTGAGCTGGCCGGGGTGCCTTATGTGGGGGCAGGGGTGCTGGCCAGCGCGGTGGGCATGGACAAAGAGTTCACCAAGAAACTGCTGGCCGCCGACGGCTTGCCGGTCGGGGAGCACGTCGTACTGCGGCCCGGACGAGGCAACGTGTCGTTCGAAGAACGCGAGCGGCTGGGGCTTCCGGTGTTCGTCAAACCGGCCCGCGGTGGTTCGTCGATCGGTGTCAGCCGGGTCACGTCCTGGGATGAGCTGATCCCCGCGGTCGAGCTGGCCCGACGCCATGACCCGAAGGTCATCGTCGAAGCCGCCGTTGCCGGTCGCGAACTCGAGTGTGGTGTGCTGGAGTTCCCCGACGGACGGGTCGAGGCCAGCACTGTCGGCGAGATCCGGGTGGCCGGTGTCCGTGGCCGCGAGGACGGGTTCTATGACTTCGAGACCAAGTATCTGGCCGACGCCGCCGAGCTCGATGTCCCGGCCAAGGTCGACGACAGCGTCGCCGAGCAGATCCGCGCGCTGTCCGTGCGAGCGTTCTCGGCCATCGACGGTCAGGGGCTGGCCCGCGTCGACTTCTTCCTGACCCCGGGCGGGCCGGTCATCAACGAGATCAACACCATGCCCGGGTTCACCACGATCTCGATGTATCCGCAGATGTGGGCGGCCAGTGGGGTGGACTACCCGACCCTGCTGGCCACCATGGTCGACACTGCTCTCGCCCGCGGTACCGGCCTGCGGTGAGCACACCGGCCGACTAGCGTGGCGGTCCGGGGTCGATCCGACGTTCGGGTAGCGACTCGGTGATCGCCGCCGACAGCACTTGAATGGGTGTCGGACCCGACCCCGCGGGCAGGGTCAGCGCGACATACACCGGTCGGTCGACGGCGAACCAGGTGGTCCGGCCGTCGGCGGAGCCGTCGTCGGTGACCCGCAGCCAGGACACCGCATCGACCATCTGCAGCGGTACGCCCACGACGAACTCACCCGGCCGCGACAGCCCGCAACGCAGAATCACCGCCTCTCCACCGTCTGGGTGCTGCCAGGCCGCCGCCCCCGTCGGTGCGGGCTCGACCAACTCTGCGCGCTGATAGTCGCCGAGCTGTTCGGGCAGTGCGTCGAGCAGGGACCGACAATGCGGGTCCTGCGCCTGCGGCGCGGGAAGTGCGGCCACCGACACCGGCCCCGGCCCGCCAGGGCGCTGCAACACCGCGACGACGACAAGGACGGCCAGGACCGCACCCACTGCCACCACCAGCGCGGCGATCAGTGCCCCGCGCGGCGGCCCGTCCTCGGATCGACTCTCCACCGGCCAAACTCTAAAGCGGGCACCCCTCAGATCTGTGCGCCGGTGCCGATCGGGCAGGTGAGCGTGCGGGTGATGCCCGAGACCTGCGCGACGGTGGGCACCACGGTGGCCTTCAGCTCGGTGAGGTCTGCTGCGCTCACCCGCACCACGACGTCGTAGGGTCCCGTCACATACTCTGCCGACAGCACAGCGGTCAGGCCGGCAAGCTGCTTGGCGACGGTTTCGGCGCGGCCGACCTCGGTCTGGATCAGAACGAAAGCCTCGACCACGCCGTCATCCCTTTCGTCTGGCTGCATAGACTCCACGCCGCAGGGCCCAAACCTACCGCAGGTGGGGCCGGCGTTCAGGTCAGGAAGCCGACCGGAGGAGCTCATATGGCCGCCGACGAGCCTGACTCGACCCTGGCCCAGTCAGGGGAATTCGCCGTCATCGACCGGCTGGTCAGCGGTCGCCGCCAGCCGAGTTGGGTCTCCGTCGGGCCCGGAGACGACGCTGCGGTGGTCGCTGCTCCCGACGGCAGAACCGTGCTGTGCACCGACATGCTGGTGCAGGACCGGCACTTTCGGCTGGACTGGTCCTCGCCATACGATGTGGGACGAAAAGCCATCGCGCAGAACGCCGCTGACATCGAGGCGATGGGCGCGCGCGCCACGGCCTACGTCGTGGGTTTCGCCGCTCCTGCCGACACTGTGACTGCGCGGGCAGTCGAACTCGCCGACGGAATGTGGCGCGAAGCGGAATTGACCGGTGCCGCGGTGGTCGGAGGAGACATGGTCCAGGCTCCGCTGTGGGTGATCTCGGTGGCCGCGATAGGGGACCTCGAGGGGCGCGATCCGGTGCGACGCAGTGGCGCAGCGCCCGGCGACACCGTGGCCCTCTGCGGTGAACTCGGTCGATCTGCAGCCGGATATGCATTGTGGGACAACAAGGTCGATTCTTTCCCGGGGATTCTTCGACGTCACCTCGTGCCGGAACCGCCCTACGGTCAGGGCCGGGTCGCGGCGCAGTGGGGGGCTACGTCGATGATCGACGTCTCCGACGGACTGCTCGCCGATCTCGCCCACGTCACGGCGGCCTCCGATGTCCACATCGAGTTGGCCATCGACGCCCTGACCGACGATATCGACGCGGTCACCGGGGCAGCCCGGGCTGTCGGAGTCGACCCCCGACAGTGGGTGCTCGGCGGTGGGGAGGATCACGCGTTGGTGGCGACGTTCGCGGCGGAGCTGCCGCCCCGTTGGCGCAGGATCGGCACGGTGCTGCCCCGCGACGGCGCGGCCAGGTTGACCGTCGACGGCGCCCAGTGGGGTGGGGCGCCGGGGTGGCAGTCCTACTGACCGCTAAGTTGGCCTCTCGTGACCGCCCGTCCTCTCGCCGAACTGATCGATCCAGCGTGGGCTCGTGAGCTCGCTCCCGTCGAGGCCCAAGTCGCCGAGATGGGGGAGTTCCTGCGCGCGGAGTTGGCCGCAGGCCACCGTTACCTGCCCGCGGGGCCGAACGTGTTGCGAGCGTTCAGCTTTCCGTTTGACCGCGTGCGGGTACTCATCGTCGGGCAGGACCCCTATCCCACCCCGGGGCACGCGGTCGGTCTGAGCTTTTCGGTTGCACCCGACGTGCGTCCGCTACCCCGCAGCCTCGACAATATCTTCAAGGAATACTGCGAGGATCTGGGCTACCCGAAGCCGTCCAGCGGGGATCTGACGCCGTGGGCGCAGCAGGGCGTCATGTTGTTGAACCGGGTCTTGACCGTGCGCCCGGGAACCCCGGCTTCGCATCGCGGCAAAGGGTGGGAAGCGGTCACCGAGCGTGCCATCCGCGCCCTGGTGGCGCGCAGGCAGCCACTGGTTGCAGTGCTCTGGGGGCGAGACGCTGCCACCCTCAAGCCGATGTTGGAAGACACCCGCACGATCGAGTCGGCGCATCCGTCTCCGTTGTCGGCCTCACGGGGCTTCTTCGGTTCGCGACCGTTCAGCCGCGCGAACGACCTGTTGGAGCAGATGGGAGCCGAAATCGTCGACTGGCGGCTGCCCTGACGGCGCGGTGCGGGGGACCCGCTGAACGGGGCCGTCGCGGATCCCGCCGCGCCGTGCTGTGATCAGCCCACCGGGCTGGTGGTCACCTCGGGCAGGTTGATGTCCGGTGCCGGGATCTCGACGGTGCCCGGATCGTCAGCGGGCGGAGCCTGACCATCGGCGGGGGGAGCCGGCTCGGTCATCTCAGGCGGGGTCGTCTCGGTCATCTCGGGTGGAGTGGTCTCGGTCACCGTTTGCTCGGTGTCGTTGACCCGCTCCGGGTCCGTGGTGCCGTTGCCGTTGTCACCGCAGGCTGCGACCAGCCCCGCAGCGGCTAGAGCCCCGAATGCAGTGATCAATGCAGAACGCAGACCTCTACTGTTGCTCATGCTGTATGGCCGTATCCTTCCCGGCCGAACCCTGTGCCCGGCCTCAGGACTGCCCGTACCCGGCCAAACCGGTGCCAAACATGAGCCCGGCGACGAAGCTGCGAAGGCGCTTCAGCCGCGGGTGACCTTGCCCGCCTTCAGGCAGGACGTGCACACGTTGACCCGCTGCTTGTTCCCACCCGGCCGGGTCACCGCGCGCACGGACTGGATGTTCGGGTCCCACCGACGGCTGGTCCGGCGATGGGAGTGCGACACCGACTTGCCGAAGCCGGGGCCCTTCCCGCAGATCTCGCACACGGCAGCCATAGTGAAACTCCTCGAGTCAGTTCTTGGGGTCCGGGTCCTCGGCCACCGGCACGGCGGCGCGACCCGACAACCCGACCAGGATACCGATTGGGCCGCGGTAGCCAAAATTCGCGGCTCGGCCAGGTCGCGACCGGGCAGCGACCGGCACCGCCGACCGGTGTCCACAAGGCTGCAGTCGGGTCTTCAGCCCTGTCGGCGCGGCTGACTAGGCTGACGCCCACGGTGGCGTCGGTGCGACGCCTCTCGGTGTGCGGCGCGGCGATGTGGAGGTGGGATGGCGGCTCGGCGGCTTGATGCACCCGCGTTGCGGCGTTGGGCCCATACCGCGGTGGCCGACTTGATCGCCCACACCGACGAGATCAACCGACTCAACGTGTTTCCGGTCGCCGACGCCGACACGGGTACGAACATGCTGTTCACCATGCGTGCCGCGTGGGCGCAGGCCGACAGCCGCAGCGCCGTCGACGACGTCTCGGTGCTGGCTGCCGCGATGGCTGACGGAGCGCTGCGTGGTGCCCGCGGCAATTCCGGTGTCATCCTGTCGCAGATTTTGCGGGCCGTGGCAGACGTGACCAGCTCGGTGGCCGCCGATCGCGGTGGGGTGCTCGCCGACATCGACGGTGCCGTGCTCGCCGCCACGCTGCGGCACGCCGTGGGTCTGGTGGTCACCTCGATGGGCGAAGCGATAGCAGGCACCATCGTGTCGGTGCTGCAGGCCGCGGCATCGGCAGCCGAGGACGCCGCGGGCGCCCACGCCGAACTCAGGGATGTGGTCGCGTCGGCGTCGGAGGCCGCTGCCGAGGCACTGGAACGCACACCCAGTCAGCTCGATGTGCTCGCCCAGGCCGGGGTGGTCGATGCCGGCGGACGCGGGCTGTTGGTCCTGCTCGACGCCCTGAGCACCACATTGACCGGCCAGGCACCCCGGCGGCGCCGCTATGAACCGGCACCGGCAGGTCCGCCGGCGCCGGCGTGCACGGCGACCCCGCAGTTCGAGGTGATGTACCTGCTTGCCGGGTGTGACGCCGCCGGTGTCGACACGCTGCGCGCCCGGCTCGACGAGTTGGGCGACTCGGTGGCGATCGCCGCTTCCGGGGAGGATGCCGACCGCTATTCGGTCCACGTCCACGCCGACGACGCCGGCGCCGCGGTCGAGGCGGCGTTGGCTGTGGGAACCCCCAGCAACATCCAGATCACCTCGCTGCACGGCGGTGGCCATCGCGCCGGTGCCTGGAGCCGGGAGCGGGCGGTCCTGGCCCTCGTGGACGGAGACGGCGCCGAAGACTTGTTCGGCAAGGAGGGCGCGCAGGTGTTGCGACCCGATCCCGATGCCCCGATCAGTGCTCATCAACTGCTACACGCCCTGGTCAACACCGGTGCAGCGCAGGTGATGGTGTTGCCCAACGGATACGTGGCCGCCGAGGAACTGCTGGCCGGCTGGGCGGTCGCCTCCGAGTGGGGGATCGACATGGTCCCCGTCCCGACGGGATCGATGGTGCAGGGCCTGGCGGCACTGGCGGTTCACGAACCGGATCGCCCACTCGTCGACGACGGTTACACGATGGCGCGGGCGGCCGGCGCGGCCCGGTATGCGTCGGTACGCATGGCCACCGAGGAGGCGCTGACCTGGGCTGGTAGTTGCAAACCCGGCGACGGCCTGGGCATCGCCGGTGACGAGGTTGTCATCGTGGGCGACGATCTCGTCGCCGCCGGGGCAGGGCTGATCGACCTGATGCTGGCGGCCGGCGGCGAACTGGTGACCGTGTTGCTCGGACAGGGCGTCGAACCCCGCATCAGCGATGCGCTGGCCGAGCATGTCCACCGTCAGCACCCCGGCACCGAAATGGTGCGTTTTCACACCGGCCATCGGGGCGACGCGCTGCTGATCGGGGTCGAATGACATGGCGACGCTGGGTGACCGTCTCGACTTCGTGATCGGCCGCAAGGCCGCTGACCAGCTGGCCGAACACCTCGGGCTGCACACCGTCGACGATCTGCTGCGCTACTTCCCGCGCAAGTACAGCGATGCGATGACCGTGCGCGCCGAGGGGGAGGAACTCGACCTGGACGAGGGCGAGCACGTCACGTTCGTCGACGTCATCACCAAGGCCGAGAGGAAGTACACCAACCGGACCCCGAAGCGGGAATTCCTGGTGGTCACCCTCGGCAATCGGCGCCCGAAGGTCACCGCGACGTTCTTCAACCCGCGCTTCCTCAAAGGCAAACTCGTCGAAGGCACCAAGGTGATGCTCTCCGGTGTCGTCGGCTACTACCGCGGGGTGCTGCAGTTGACCCACCCGGCGTTCCTGGTGCTCGACGCGCCCGGGGGCCGCGCCATCGGAACCAAATCGCTGACGGCCATCGCCTCTGCTTCCGAAGCCACCGGCGAAGCCCTGCTCGCCGAGTTCGAGCGCGAGTTCTTCCCGATTTATCCCGCCCATGCCAAGGTGCAGACCTGGGATATCTACGCGTGCGTGCGCCAGCTGCTCGCGGTACTGGATCCGATCGCCGACCCGTTGCCGGATTGGTTTGTCCGCGAGCACGATCTGATGTCGGAGAACGATGCGTTGCGCGCGGTGCACCTGGCCGAAACCCAGCGCGACCGGGCCAGGGCGATCGACCGGTTGACCTATGACGAGGCAGTCGGGTTGCAGTGGGGTTTGGTTGTGCGCCGGCACCGCGAGCTACACGGCACCGGCCCGGTCGCACCGCCCCGCGACGACGGCCTGGCCGCTGCGATGAGCGCACAGCTGCCTTTCGCGCTGACCGCCGGGCAGCGCGAAGTCCTCACGGTATTGTCCGCTGAGCTGGCCACCGCACAACCCATGAACCGGATGCTGCAGGGTGAGGTCGGCTCCGGCAAGACCATCGTGGCGCTGCTGGCGATGCTGCAGATGATCGATGCGGGCTACCAGTGCGCACTGCTGGCGCCCACCGAAGTTCTTGCCGCCCAACATGCCCAGTCCATCCGCGCCATGCTCGGACCGCTTGGCATGGCGGGCCAGCTCGGGGGTTCGGACACTGGAACACATGTGGCGCTACTGACCGGTTCGATGTCGGCGCCGCATAAGCGTGAGGTGCGCGCCTCGGTCGCCTCCGGGCAGGCCGGCATCGTGATCGGCACACACGCGCTGCTGCAAGATGCCGTCGAGTTCGACAGGTTGGGAATGGTCGTCGTCGACGAGCAACACCGCTTTGGCGTCGAGCAACGAGATCGTTTGCGTGCCAAGGCTCCTGACGGAATCACGCCGCACTTGCTGGTGATGACCGCAACTCCGATCCCGCGGACGGTCGCGTTGACGGTCTACGGTGATCTGGAAACTTCCACGCTGCGGGAGCTTCCGAGGGGTCGACAACCGATCACCACCAACACCATCTTCGCCCGCCAGCAACCGAGCTGGCTCGATCGTGCCTGGTCGCGTATCGCCGAGGAGGTACGAGCGGGTCGGCAAGCCTATGTCGTGGCATCGCGCATCGACGAGGGGGACAAGCCCGGTCGGGTCGAGGACGCCGACACCACGCCCAAGAGCAACGACAAGCGCGCGAAAACGTCCAGCAGCACCGACCAACGAGATTCGGGCCCCCCGCCGGTGACCGTCGTCGAACTGTTCGCCCGGCTGCAGCGCGGCCCGCTGGCGGGGCTGCGGCTGGGACTCATGCACGGGCGACTGCCCAGCGACGAAAAAGACGCCGTGATGGCCGCTTTCCGCGCCGGCAATCTCGACGTTCTGGTATGTACGACCGTCATCGAGGTAGGCGTGGACGTACCCAATGCGACCGTCATGGTGGTGATGGACGCGGATCGCTTCGGCATCAGTCAGCTACACCAACTGCGGGGCCGCATCGGGCGCGGTCAGCATCCCAGCCTGTGTCTGCTGGCGACCAACCTTCCCGACTCGTCCAGGGCCGGACAACGGCTGCGCGCAGTGGCCGCGACGCTGGACGGTTTCGCGCTGGCCGACCTCGACCTGCAGGAGCGCAGCGAAGGTGACGTGCTGGGTTTGCACCAGTCGGGCCGGGCTGTCACGCTGCGGTTCCTGTCCCTGGCCCATCACCTCGAGATCATCCTGGCCGCGCGTGAACTGTGCCAGACCGTCTACGAAACCGATCCCGACGACCCGGGAATGGCCGCGCTGTCAGCGCCGTTCACCGTGACCGATCGGGTCCAATTCCTGGACATGTCATGAGCCGCAAGCACATTCTGTGGCTGGCGGTGGCCAGCGCGCTGTCGGTCATCGTCGCCTATCAGGTCACCACCAGCGCGCAACGGCCCTCGGAGTACATCGCGGCCGCCGAGGTGCCCGTCGTCGCGCCCGGTGTCGACGTGCTGGCCGGGATCGCCGAAATCGAGGCCCGAACCCGCAGTAGTGATTACCGCCGCGACGCCTTCGGTGAATCGTGGACTGATGCCACCACCGCGCCCGGTGGGTTCAACGGATGTGACACCCGAAACGACATCCTGGACCGGGATCTGGCCGACAAGACCTATGTGGCGATCTCGCGGTGCCCGACCGCGGTGGCCACCGGCACGCTGCGCGACCCGTACACCAGCGCCACGGTGGCGTTCGTGCGCGGTGCGCAGACCGGCGCGTCGGTCCAGATCGACCACATCGTGGCGCTGTCCTACGCCTGGGATCTGGGTGCACGCGACTGGACCGAAGAGATGCGGACCAGGTTCGCCAACGATCCGGCCAACCTGCTCGCCGTCGACGGCCCCACCAACCAGGACAAGGGTGACAAGGAGCCGGCGGCGTGGATGCCGCCGAACCAGGCGTTCCACTGTCAGTACGCGGTGCAGTACGTCGCGGTCCTGCGCGGCTACCGTCTGCCGGTCGACGCGCCGTCGGCCCGCGTGCTGCGGGAAGCCGCTCAGACCTGTCCGACCGGGTGAGTCGCTCAGGCCCCGGTGTAGGTGTCGGGATCGGGGCGGAACCGGGTGCCGTCATCGAGAGCGTTGAGCGTTGTCATCTGCTCGTCGGTCAGCTCGAAATCGAACACCTCGAGGTTGCTCTTGATGCGCTCGGGCGACGACGAGCGTGGGATGACGGAGTTGCCCAGCTGCACGCTCCACCGGATCAGCACCTGGGCCGGGGTCTTCCCGTGCGCCTCGGCCACACCGGTGACGGTGGCGTGATCCAGGAGGCGGCCGACTCCCAGCGGGCCGTAAGCCTGGGTGACGATGCCGTGCTCGGCGTTGACCGCGCGCAGCTCAGTCTGGTTGAGCAGCGGATGGAGTTCGATCTGATTCACCGCAGGGGTGAAGAAGGACAAGTTGATGATGTCGTCGAGATGGTGGGCATGGAAGTTGCACACGCCGATCGAGCGCGTGTCGCCGAGCTCCTTGGCCTTCATCATGCCGCCCCAGCTGTCGATGTACTTTCCCTGCTCACCGGCCGGCCAGTGGATCAGGTAGAGGTCGACGTAATCCAGGCCGAGCCGATCCAGGCTGGCCTTGAGCGCTTCCCGCGACGCACTGAAGCCCAGGTCTTGGGGCGAGAGCTTGGTGGTGACGAACACTTCCTCACGCGGTACGCCCGAAGCCCTGACCGCCCGGCCCACCGCGGCTTCGTTGCCGTAGGCCTCCGCGGTGTCGATCAGCCGGCAGCCGGCTTCCAGCGCGGCCGTGACGGCACGTTCGGTGTCGGGCTCTGAGAGCTCGGCGACGCCGAGGCCGATCACCGGCATCGTGTGATCGTCGTTGAGAGTCACGCTGGGGATCGAATCCGCCGAGGTCATGTCACCTTCTTCTCTGAAGTGGAACGCTCGCGAAGACTATATTGCCGCCAGATATACCGACCTAATCAGTGCCCGGCCGCGCGCCACGCCGTAGTCTGACGCCCACTGTGCGCCGGTGCGGCAGTTCGCGCAATCGCCGCCTCGAGAGCCGACTGATGGTTGTCCGAGGCTCGGCCAGAGGAGGAACAGATATGACCGCCGACCCGAGCACCCTGCGGCCCTCGGCAGTCAGACTCTCCCGCAAAGACACCGTGATCAACTCAGTTGCGGGGCTGACCCTGCGCGGCATGCCGCATATCCCGCACGGCCTCAAACGGCTCGCGCTGGGCGGGCGTGCGGTGGCCATCGACGGCAACACCCTGGACACCACCCTGCAGTTGATGCTGGCCGGCCAGCAGATGATGGGCATCGACGGACTCGTCGCCGACAATGACCCGGTGATCGCCAGAGCCAACCTGGAGGCGCTGTCGGCCAGTTTCCGGCAGCGCATCGCGGTGCCAGGGGTAAGCGAGCTCACAGTCGACGGCGGGCAGGGTCCCCGCCGCGCGCGGCACTACCGAACCGATGAACCCGACGCGCCACTGCTGCTGTTCTTCCACGGTGGTGGCCAAGTGATCGGCAGTATCGATTCACATGACGACCTGTGCCGTGAGATCTGTCGCACGGGTCGTCTCCACGTGCTGTCGGTCGACTACCGCCTGGCGCCCGAGCACAAGGCGCCGGCCGGCGCTCAGGACGCCTACGCGGCCTACCTTTGGGCGGTCGGGCATGCCACCGAACTCGGTGCCGACCCGCAGCGCATCGCCGTCGGTGGCGACAGCGCCGGAGCAAACCTCTCGGCGCTGGTGGCCTTGCGGGCACGGGACGAGCAGGCACCGCCCCCGGCGCTACAGCTGCTGCTCTACCCGGTCACCGACTACTCCTGCCATACCCGCTCCAAGACGCTGTTCGCCCGTGGGTTCTTCCTCACCCAGCACGATCTCGACTGGTTCACCTCCCGATTTCTCGACGGTTCCGGCCTGTCTGCCGATGATCCGCAGGTGTCTCCGCTGCTGGCCGACGACCTGTCGGGACTGGCCCCAGCGTTGCTGGTGACGGCCGGTTTCGACCCGCTGCGCGACGAGGGGCGGCTCTACGCCGAGGCGTTGCGCGTCGCAGGCACCCCGGTCGACCTGCGTGAATATGGCTCACTCGTGCACGGGTTCGCCAACTTCTTCCCGTTGGGCGGCGACAGTGTCACCGCGATGGCCGAGATCATCTCAGCACTGCGGGCGCATCTGAGCCACGTGGGATAGGACCCTCGGGGACGCCGGTACGCTGTGCTCGTGGCGACCAAACCCAAGAAGAACGCACGGTATGACCTGAAGGCGGCCGACCGTAAGCGCAATCTGTTCGTACAGATCGGTCTGACGTCGGTCGTGGTCCTCTTCGCCGTCGCTCTGGTCCTCTACATCGTGATGTCGGCCGACGAGAAGCCCACCGCCGGGGAGACGAAGTCGGTGCGGGTGGCCTCGGCCAGTCTGATCACCAACGAGGGCACCGACGAGCCGAAGGCCGTGGTGTCGATGTACGAGGACTTCCTGTGCCCGCACTGCGGGCTCTTCGAGCAGCAGTTCGGTCCCACAATCAGCCGGCTCGTCGATTCCGGCGCCATCGCCGCCGACTACTACATGGTCGGGATCATGGACCGGCCACAGAACCGGAACTACTCGTCGCGGGCCGGCGGGGCGGCCTACTGTGTGGCAGACGAGTCGGTCGACGCGTTCCGCCGCTTCCACGCCGCGCTCTACGCCCAGCAGCCCGGTGAGGTCGGCGGGGCCTACCCCGACAACGCTCGGCTCATCGAGGTGGCCCGGCAGGCCGGTGTGGCCGGAACTGTGCCCGACTGCATCAACAAGGGCACCTACGTGGAGATGGTCCGCGGGCTGGCGGCAGCCACCGACATCCAGGCGACTCCGACGGTGCGCATCAACGGCGAGGACTACCAGTACAGCACCCCGGATGCGCTGGTCGACAAGATCAAGGAAATCGTCGGCGACGTGCCCGGCCTGGAGGCGGCACCCCCTGCGGCTGATCCGGTTCCCGCGTCATGACCGTCTCCGCGACCGAAGCCGTCGACTCGACCGACACGTCGGTCGAGAAGCCGACGCCGGCCGCGGTCCCGCGCAGCAGCGCGTTGTGGGTGCTCGTGGCCGGGGTCGTGGGCCTGGCATCGGCACTGGCCCTGACGATCGAGCGCATCGAACTGCTGATCAACCCGGACTACATCCCGACGTGCAGCATCAACCCGGTGTTGTCCTGCGGGTCGGTGATGATCACCCCGCAGGCCTCGTTGTTCGGGTTCCCGAACCCGTTGCTCGGCATCGTGGCGTTCACCATCGTGGTCGTTACCGGCGTGCTCGCGTTGGCCAACGTGGCGCTGCCGCGCTGGTACTGGGCCGGTCTGGCCGGCGGCACGCTGCTGGGCGCCGTCCTGGTGCATTGGCTGATCTTCCAGAGCCTGTACCGGATCGGTGCGCTGTGCCCGTACTGCATGGTGGTCTGGGCGGTGACCATCCCGCTCCTGGTGGTCACCACGGTGCTGGCAGTGCGTCCGCAGCTGTCCGGCAGCGCCGTGGTCAGGGCGCTGTACACCTGGCGCTGGTCGCTGGTCACGCTGTGGTTCACCGCGGTGGCGCTGCTGGCCCTGGAGCGATTCTGGAGCTTCTGGTCGACTCTGATTTGATGACGATCCGACGACGGTTAAGGTGAACCGTGACCGGTCGGATCTCCAAAGTCCTTGTCGCCAATCGTGGTGAGATCGCCATCCGTGCGTTCCGGGCCGCCTACGAGATGGGTATCGCGACCGTTGCGGTCTATCCCCACGAGGACCGCAACTCGTTGCACCGGCTCAAGGCCGACGAGTCCTACCAGATCGGGGAGCCCGGCCATCCGGTCCGGGCCTACCTGTCGGTCGAGGAGATCATGCGGGTGGCCACCGAGGCCGGCGCCGATGCGATCTACCCCGGATACGGGTTCATGTCGGAGAACCCCGAGCTCGCGGCCGCGTGCGCCGCGGCCGGAATCACCTTCGTCGGGCCCGGCGCAGACGTCCTGGAGCTGACCGGAAACAAGTCGCGGGCCATCGCCGCGGCGCGCGCGGCGGGGCTGCCCGTGTTGGCGTCCTCAGAACCCTCGGCCTCGCCCGAGGACTTGCTGGCCGCCGCCGAGGCGATGGAGTTCCCGGTGTTCGTCAAAGCCGTCTCCGGCGGCGGCGGTCGTGGGATGCGCCGGGTCACCGAGCGAGGCGCACTGGCCGAAGCCATCGAGGCCGCCAGCAGGGAGGCCGAATCGGCATTCGGAGATCCGACGGTCTACCTCGAACAGGCGGTACTGCGCCCGCGCCACATCGAGGTCCAGATCCTTGCCGACAACACCGGTGACGTGATGCACCTGTTCGAACGCGACTGCAGTGTGCAGCGCCGCCACCAGAAGGTGATCGAGCTTGCCCCGGCGCCCAACCTCGCCCCGGAGTTGCGGGCCCGGATCTGCGACGACGCCGTCGCTTTCGCCCGCCAGATCGGCTACACCTGCGCCGGCACCGTGGAGTTCCTGCTCGACGAACGCGGGCACCATGTCTTCATCGAGTGCAACCCGCGCATCCAGGTCGAACACACCGTCACCGAGGAGATCACCGACGTCGACCTGGTCGCCTCCCAGCTGCGCATCGCCTCCGGGGAGACGCTGGCCGACCTCGGACTGAGCCAGGACATGCTGACGGCGCCCCGGGGATTCGCCATGCAGTGCCGGATCACCACCGAAGACCCTGCCAACGGGTTCCGTCCCGACACCGGCCGTATCACCGCCTACCGCTCGCCGGGAGGTGCCGGCATCCGGCTGGACGGGGGCACCCATCTGGGTGCCGAGATCGGCGCTCATTTCGACTCCATGCTGGTCAAACTCACCTGTCGCGGAAGAGACTTCGACGCAGCAGTGAAGCGGGCCCACCGGGCTCTGGCCGAGTTCCGGGTGCGTGGCGTATCGACCAACATCCCGTTTTTGCAGGCCGTCATCGACGACGCCGACTTCCGCGCCGGTCACATCAACACGTCGTTCATCGATGACCGGCCCTACCTGCTGACCGCGCGCACGACCGCCGACCGCGGCACCAAGATCCTGAACTACTTGGCCGACGTCACCGTCAACCAGCAGCATGGTCAGCGGCCCTCGTCGGTGTATCCGCAGGACAAGCTGCCCGAGATCGACCTCGACAGCATGCCGCCGCGCGGGAGCAAACACCTGCTCTCCGAGGTGGGTCCAGAGGCCTTCGCCCGATGGATGCGGGAATCCCGGTCGGTCGGGGTGACCGACACGACCTTCCGTGACGCGCACCAGTCGTTGCTGGCCACCCGGATCCGCACCTCCGGTCTGTTGATGGTCGCGCCCTACATCGCGCGGATGACCCCGCAGCTGCTGTCGATCGAATGCTGGGGTGGGGCGACATACGATGTGGCACTTCGGTTTCTGAAGGAAGATCCGTGGGAACGGCTGGCTGCGCTGCGTGAGGCGGTACCCAACATCTGTCTGCAGATGCTGCTGCGGGGCCGTAACACCGTGGGCTACACGCCCTATCCGGAGTCGGTCACCCACGCGTTCGTTGCCGAAGCGACGGCAACGGGTATCGATATCTACCGAATCTTCGATGCGCTCAACAACGTCGATTCGATGCGCCCGGCCATCGACGCTGTGCGCGAGACCGGCACCGCGGTTGCCGAAGTGGCGATGAGTTACACCGGTGACCTGTCGGATCCCGCCGAGAACCTGTACACGCTGGACTACTACCTCAAGCTCGCCGAGCAGATCGTCGACGCGGGCGCCCACGTGCTGGCGATCAAGGACATGGCCGGCCTGTTACGACCTCCCGCCGCGGCCACCCTCGTCAGCGCCTTGCGTAGCCGCTTCGACCTGCCGGTGCATGTGCACACCCACGACACCCCGGGGGGTCAGCTGGCCACGTATCTGGCGGCCTGGCAGGCAGGAGCGAGCGCCGTGGACGGGGCGTCGGCGCCGATGGCGGGCACCACCAGCCAGCCCGCGCTGAGCTCCATCGTGGCCGCCGCGGCGCACACCGAGTACGACACCGGCCTGGCGCTGCCTGCGGTGTGCGACCTGGAGCCGTTCTGGGAAGCGCTGCGAAAGGTGTACGCGCCCTTCGACGTTGCGGCTTCCGGCCCGCCCACCCCGACCGGGCGGGTGTACCGGCACGAGATACCGGGCGGTCAGCTGTCCAACCTTCGGCAGCAGGCGATCGCGCTGGGCCTCGGGGACCGATTCGAGGACATCGAAGAGGCCTATGCCGGCGCTGACCGCGTCCTGGGCCGCCTGGTCAAGGTGACGCCGTCCTCGAAGGTCGTCGGCGATCTGGCGCTGGCCCTGGTGGGTGCGGGCATCACCGCCGACGAGTTCGCCACCGAGCCGGACCGATTCGACATCCCCGACTCGGTGATCGGTTTCCTACGGGGTGAACTCGGCGATCCGCCGGGTGGCTGGCCCGAACCGTTGCGCAGCAAGGCGCTGGCCGGTCGCGCGCCGGCCAAGCCGCCGACCGAGTTGACCTCCGATGACGAGGAGTTGCTGTCCCAGACCGGGCCGAAACGGCAGGCCGCCCTCAACCGGCTGTTGTTCCCCGGGCCCACCAAGGAATTCGAAGCCCACCGCGAGCTCTATGGTGATACGTCGAGTCTGTCGGCCAACCAGTTCTTCTACGGCCTGCGTCACGGCGAGGAACACCGCGTCACGCTCGAACGCGGGGTCGAGCTGATCATCGGCCTAGAAGCCATCTCCGATCCCGACGAGCGCGGCATGCGCACGGTCATGTGCATCATCAACGGCCAGCTGCGCCCGGTGGTGGTCCGCGACCGCAATGTCGCCAGCGAGGTGCCGGTAGCCGAGAAGGCCGATCGCAAGAACCCCGACCATGTTGCCGCACCGTTCGCCGGCGTCGTGAGTGTCAATGTCGCAGAAGGGGAGAGCGTCAGCGCCGGGCAGACCATTGCCACCATCGAGGCGATGAAGATGGAGGCGGCGATCACCGCGCCCAAGGCAGGGACGGTCGAGCGGGTCGCGGTGGCGGGCACCGCGCAGGTCGAAGGGGGCGACCTGCTGGTGGTGGTGAGCTGAGTCGCATCGTCGCCGGCAGGTTCGGAGGGCGACGAATCGTGGTGCCGCAGCACAAATCCGGACGCGGCACCCGGCCCACCACCGACCGGGTCCGCGAATCGCTGTTCAACCTGCTCTCGGCTCGACTCGACTTCGCAGGCCTGCGGGTGCTCGACCTCTACGCGGGTAGCGGTGCGCTGGGCCTGGAGGCGCTGTCACGTGGCGCCGCGTCGGCACTGTTCGTCGAAGCCGACGGCCGGGCCGCGGCGGTCATCGAACGCAACATCGCCGCGTTGGGTGTCGACGGCGCGGTGGTGCGGCGCGGTGCCGTGGCCGCGGTGCTGGCCGGTGCGCCCGGCCGGCCGGCAGATCTGGTGTTTGCCGACCCACCGTATGAGCTGTCCAACGCCGAAGTCGAGGCGACGTTGACGGCGCTGACCGACAACGGGTGGGCCGCGTCCGGCGGCGTCGCGGTCGTCGAGCGGCCGGCCGGCGGTGTCGAACTGACCTGGCCGCAGCAGTGGTCGGTGTGGAAATCCCGCCGCTATGGCGACACCCGCATCGAACTCGCGCAGCGCCGCTGACCCTCAGTGGGCCACCGCGACGTGCTGCTAGCGTCGTGGCCCATGAGCGCAGCGGTGTGCCCGGGATCCTTCGACCCGGTGACCCTTGGTCACATCGACGTCTTCGAACGTGCCGCCGCCCAATTCGACGAGGTCGTCGTCGCGGTTCTGGTCAACCCGAACAAAAAGGGCATGTTCAACCCTGATGAGCGTCTCGCGATGATCGAGGAATCGACGGCCCATCTACCCAATGTGCGAGCCGAGGCGGGCCAGGGGCTCGTTGTCGATTTCGTCCGCGCGCGGGGGATGACCGCGATCGTCAAGGGCCTGCGCAGTGGAACCGACTTCGAGTACGAACTGCAGATGGCGCAGATGAACAAGCACATCGCGGGGGTGGACACGTTCTTCGTCGCCTCCGCGCCGCGCTACTCGTTCGTGTCGTCGTCGTTGGCCAAGGAGGTCGCCACCCTCGGCGGTGACGTCTCTGACCTGCTCCCCGAAGCGGTCAACACGCGACTGCGGGACAAGTTGCGCGGTTGACGCCGCTGCCTGCGGGTATCACCGATACACCGGCGTCCAGCCCATTCGCGCCGGCCGATCGTTGTCCCGTCCGACGGAGGTAACTGCCGTGCCTGAAACATTCGTCCAATCCACCGATGACGTCGTCGCGTTCCTGACCGATCAGCACAATTTGATCAAGGACATGTTCGACGACGTGCTCTACGCCTCGGAGCCCGAGGCGCGGCAGAAGGCCTTCACCGACCTGCGGCAGCTGCTGGCGGTGCACGAGACCGCCGAGGAGATGGTGGTGCATCCGCGCACGCGTCGGGAAGTCGCCGATGGGGATGAGATCGTCGACGCCCGCCTGGACGAGGAACACGCCGCCAAACAGCAACTGGCCTCGCTCGAAGGCATGGACATCGCGTCGCAAAAGTTCCTCGACGAGCTGACGTCGTTTCGCGATGCGGTGCTCGAGCACGCGCAGAACGAGGAGGTCGAGGAGTTCCCCAAGCTCAAGCGTGAACTCGATGCCGATGAGCTCAAGACCATGGCAGCCGCCGTCCGTGCGGCCGAAGCGATCGCTCCTACCCGGCCGCACCTCGGGGTGGAATCGGCCAAACTGAACTTCGCGGTGGGGCCGTTCGCGTCGATGCTCGACCGCGCGCGCGACGCCATCAGCGCGGCGCTGCGCTGACCCTGCCACGCGGCCCCCGGGCTTGACATAATGTGGACACACGCGTCACTTCGTGTGCCGGTGGCGGGGCCCGCGACACACCGGGACGAGAAAGCCGAGTCACAGCCGTAACACCAGGCACACTGGTTACTAACAACTACGCCTGGAAGGTGTCACCGTGTACCGAGTTTTCGAAGCGCTCGACGAGTTGGGTGCCATCGTCGAAGAAGCCCGCGGAGTGCCGATGACGGCCGGCTGCGTGGTGCCCCGTGGCGATGTCCTCGAGTTGATCGACGACATCAAGGACGCGATTCCCGGCGAGCTGGACGACGCCCAGGACGTCCTCGACGCCCGCGACACCGTGCTGCGCGAGGCCAAGGAGCACGCAGAATCCACGGTCTCGACGGCCAACGTCGAGGCGGATTCGATGGTCAACCACGCCCGTGCCGAGGCGGACCGGTTGTTGGCCGACGCCAAGGCCCAGGCTGACCGGATGGTCGCCGAGGCGCGCCAGCACAGCGAGCGGATGGTCGTCGAGGCCCGCGAGGAGGCCGCACGCCTGGCCGCAACCGCCAAGCGCGAGTACGAGGCCAGCACGGGCCGCGCCAAGTCGGAGGCCGACCGGTTGATCGAAAGCGGAAACCTCGCCTACGAGAAGGCCGTTCAGGAGGGCATCAAGGAGCAGCAGCGGCTGGTGTCGCAGACCGAGGTGGTGGCCACCGCCACCGCTGAAGCCACCCGCATGATCGACACCGCCCACGCCGAGGCGGACCGGCTGCGCGGCGAGTGTGACATCTACGTCGACAGCAAACTGGCAGAGTTCGAAGAGTTCCTCAACGGAACGCTGCGCTCGGTCGGTCGGGGCCGTCATCAACTGCGTACCGCCGCAGGTACGCACGATTACGTGTCGCGCTGACCGCCGCTGACCGCGGGATCGGCCTCACCGTACGATTACGGGCATGGCGACGCACGCACGCGCGGCGGCGCACCGGGGGTCACGGTCGCCGCTGGTGATCGATGTTTCTCGGCTCGGCCGACGGCCGGGCTCGATGTCGACGGTGCAGAAGACCGTGCCGAGCCCCTCCCGAATCGGGCTGGAACTCATCGCCGTGGATGCGGGCAGTCCGCTACAGCTGGACCTTCGACTGGAGTCGGTTTCCGAGGGTGTGCTGGTGTCGGGAACCGTGTCAGCGGCCACGACGGGTGAATGTGCGCGCTGCTTGACGGCGCTGGCCGGTGAGATCGAGATCGAGCTGACCGAGCTTTTCGCCTATCCGGACAGCGCCACCGACGAAACCACCGAGGACGACGAGCTTCCCCGGGTGATCCGGGGCGGCGGCACCGAGGCCGTCGACCTCGAGCAGCCCATCATCGACGCGATCGGCTTGGTCCTGCCGTTCTCGCCGATCTGCAACCCGGACTGCGCCGGTTTGTGTCCCGAGTGCGGGGTGGCGCTGGCCACCGCCGGGCCGGGCCATGGCCACGAGCAGATCGATCCGCGCTGGGCCAAGTTGGCCGCCCTGCGCGAGCAGATCGGCGACGACTCGTGACGGTGGACCGCGCACCGCTGCTCAAGGCGCTGGGGGTCGACCTGCCCGACGAACTGCTCACCATCGCACTGACCCACCGCAGCTACTCCTACGAGAATGGTGGTCTGCCGACCAACGAGCGTCTGGAATTCCTCGGTGACTCGGTGTTGGGACTGACCATCACCGAAGAGCTTTATCATCGCCATCCGGATCGGTCCGAGGGCGATCTGGCGAAGCTACGTGCCAGTATCGTCAACACCCAAGCGCTGGCCGACGTCGGCCGCCAGCTCAGCGACCACGGCCTGGGTGCCTACCTGCTGCTGGGCAAGGGCGAAGAGAATTCCGGTGGCGCCGACAAGTCGAGTATCTTGGCCGATGGTGTCGAATCTCTCTTGGGTGCAGTGTATCTGGAGCACGGGGCGACGGTTGTCAAGGACGTGATCCTGCGTCTGTTCGGCACTCTGCTCGACACCGCGCCGACGTTGGGGGCCGGGCTGGACTGGAAGAGCAGCCTGCAGGAGCTGACCGCATCTCGCGGTCTGGGTGTGCCGACCTACCTGGTCACCTCCACCGGGCCAGACCATGACAAGGAGTTCACCGCGACGGTCGTCGTCGCCGAGCTCGAGCGTGGCACCGGAGTGGGCAGAACCAAGAAGGAAGCCGAACTCAAGGCAGCCGCGGCGGCATGGAACGCGTTGAACGACGCACGATCGCCTCAACCGTGACGGATGCCTGAACTTCCCGAAGTCGAGGTGGTTCGTCGTGGTCTCGATGCGCATGTGACAGGCCGAACCATCACCGCGGTGCGGGTGCACCATCCGCGGGCGGTGCGCCGCCACGAAGCGGGCCCGGCCGACCTGACCGGGCGCCTGCTGGATACGACGATCACCGGCACCGGCCGCCGGGGCAAGTACCTGTGGCTGTCGCTCGGCCCCGATGCCGCGCTGGTGGTGCACCTGGGTATGAGCGGGCAGATGTTGTTGGGGCCGCTGGCCGACGACAGCCATCTGCGTATCGGCGCGCTACTCGACGACGGCACCATGCTGAGCTTCGTCGATCAGCGGACCTTCGGTGGCTGGATGATCGCCGATATGGTCATCGTCGACGGCACCGCCGTGCCGATGCCGGTCGCGCACATCGCCCGCGATCCTCTGGATCCGCTCTTCGATCGTGAGGCCGTGGTGAAAGTGTTGCGGGGCAAGCATTCTGAGATCAAACGCCAGCTGCTCGACCAGACGGTCGTCTCGGGTATCGGCAACATCTACGCTGATGAAGCGCTGTGGCGGGCCAGGGTCAACGGTGCCCGGCTGGCCTCGGCGTTGTCGCGGCCCAAGCTGCGGGAGTTACTCGATGCAGCCGCCGAGGTGATGACCGATGCGCTGGGGCAGGGTGGCACGTCGTTCGACTCGCTGTATGTCAACGTCAACGGTGAGTCGGGGTATTTCGACAGGTCGCTGGACGCTTACGGGCGGGCCGGCGAGCCGTGCCGGCGTTGCGGGGCAGTGATGCGGCGCGACAAGTTCATGAACCGCTCGTCGTTTTTCTGCCCCCGCTGCCAACCGCGGCCCCGCGGCGCGAGGTTGTAGAAATAAGCCATGACCGAATTGTGGGTGGAGCGTACCGGGGTGCGGCGTTACACGGGCCGCAGCTCTCGCGGCGCCGAGGTGCAGGTGGGCTCCGAGGACGTCGAAGGCGTGTTCACGCCGGGCGAGCTTCTCAAGATCGCGCTCGCGGCATGCAGCGGAATGGCCAGCGACCAGCCGCTGCGACGCCGTCTGGGCGATGACTACCGGGCCACCGTGCGGGTGACCGGAGCTGCCGATCGCGACCAGGAGCGCTATCCGTCGCTCGAAGAAGTGCTCGAGCTCGATCTGACCCAGCTCGACGCCCAGGAGCTGTCCCGGCTCTTGACCGTCGTCGAACGGGCCATCGACCAGGTGTGCACAGTGGGACGCACGTTAAAGAGTGGGACGAAAGTGACTCTTGAGGTAAAAGATGTTGGACGACAGTGAGGTTCGCCTGGACGCGTGGGTGCACGGACACGTTCAGGGCGTAGGTTTCCGCTGGTGGACACGGTCGCGTGCGCTGGAACTGGGTCTGAGCGGGTTCGCCGCCAACAAGCCCGACGGTCGCGTTCACGTCGTCGCCCAAGGCCCCCGGGGGGCCTGCGAACAGCTACTCGCCCTGCTCAGTGCCGGTGACACGCCAGGTCAGGTGGACAAGGTGATCTCGGACTGGTCCGACCCGGTCGACGCGATCGCGGGCTTCAGCGAACGCTGACCATCTCGGCGGTAGGGTTTGACGTCATGCATCTGAAGAGTCTGACGCTGAAGGGCTTCAAGTCCTTCGCCTCGCCGACGACTCTGCGTTTCGAACCCGGCATCACCTGCGTGGTCGGTCCCAACGGCTCAGGGAAGTCCAACGTCGTCGACGCACTGACCTGGGTGATGGGCGAGCAGGGCGCCAAGACCCTGCGCGGCGGCAAGATGGAGGATGTCATCTTCGCCGGCACATCCTCGCGCGCCCCGTTGGGTCGCGCCGAGGTCACGTTGACGATCGACAACTCCGACAACGCACTACCGATCGAGTACTCCGAGGTGTCCATCACGCGTCGGGTGTTTCGTGATGGTGCCGGCGAGTACGAAATCAACGGCAGCAGTTGCCGATTGATGGATGTGCAGGAGCTGCTGTCGGATTCGGGTATCGGCCGTGAGATGCACGTCATCGTCGGTCAGGGCAAGTTGGCCGAGATCCTCGAATCCCGCCCCGAGGACCGCCGGGCGTTCATCGAGGAGGCCGCAGGTGTGCTCAAGCATCGCAAGCGCAAAGAGAAGGCCGTCCGCAAGCTCGACTCGATGTCGACCAATCTGGCCCGTCTGACCGATCTGACCACCGAGCTGAGGCGACAGCTCAAGCCGCTGGGCCGACAGGCGGAGATGGCGCGGCGGGCACAGACCATCCAGGCCGACCTGCGCGATGCCCGGCTGCGTCTGGCCGCCGACGACCTGGTGGCCCGCAAAGCCGAGTTCGACAACAGTAATCAGGCCGAGACCTCGCTGCGTCGCGAACACGAAGAGTTGAGTCAACGGCTGCAGGCACGCTCGGCCGAACTCGAGGCCCATGAAGCGGCCGTGGAGGATCTGAGCGAGCGGGCAAATGCCGCCCAGCAGCGTTGGTTTCGGCTCTCGGCGCTCGCCGAGCGGGTTGGAGCCACCATCCGTATCGCCAGCGAACGCGCCCAGCATCTCGACACCGAACCGGACTACTCCGGCGGGCCCGATCCCGATGCACTGGATGCGCAGGCCGATGCTGTCGGCGAACAGGAGCGCCAACTCCTCGAAGAGCTCGCCGAGTCCCGGGAGCGGCTCGATGCGGCACGGGCCGAACTGTCCGAGCGCGAGCAGGTCGCCGCCGAAGCCGAGCGCGCTCACATGGCCGCCGCCCGTGCCGAGGCCGACCGACGCGAAGGGCTGGCGCGACTGGCCGGTCAGGTCGACACCATGGCCACTCGGGTGGAGTCGATCGACGACACGCTCGCGCGGTTGTCCGCCGGAATCGACGATGCCGCCCTGCGTGCCCAGCAGACCCAGGCCGAGTTCGAGACGGTGCAGGGGCGTGTCGCAGAACTCGACGCCGGCGAGGTCGGACTCGACGACCACCACGACCGCACCGTCACCGCTTTGCGTCTGGCCGACGAGCGTGTGGCCGAGTTGCAGACCGCCGAGCGTGGCGCCGAACGACTGGTCGCCTCGTTGCAGGCCCGCATCGACGCCCTCTCGGTCGGACTCGACCGTAAGGACGGCGCCGCCTGGTTGCAGGAGAATTCAGACAGCACAAAGCTTTTCGGGTCGATAGCCAGCTTGGTGAAAGTGCACCGGGGGCATGAGGTGGCCATCGGCGCGGTGCTCGGCGCGGCAGCCGACGCGCTGGCGGCACAGGACAGTGGTGCCGCACGCGAGGCCCTGACTGCGCTGAAGACCTCTGATGGTGGGCGCGCGACGCTGGTGCTCGGCGACTGGCCGGCGCCGGCCCCGGCGAACACCACGACATTGCCCGGTGCGGCGCGATGGGCGCTGGACCTGGTCGACCCGGCCCCCCGGGTGCGTGGCGCGATGACGGCACTGCTGACCGGTGTCGCCGTGGTGGACGAGCTTGGCACCGCACTGGAACTTGTTGCAGCACATCCAGATTTGCGGGCAGTGACCGCCGACGGCGATCTCGTCGGGGCCGGGTGGGTCAGCGGTGGTTCCGACCGCAAACCCAGCACGCTGGAGATCGCCTCGGAAGTCGACAAGGCGCGATCCGAACTCGCCGACGCCGAGCGGCAGACCTCCGAATTGTCCGCGGCGCTGGCCGGGGCGCTGGCCGAGCAGTCTGCCCGCCAGGACGCCGCCGAACATGCACTGGCGGCGCTCAACGAATCCGACGCGGCGATTTCGTCGATCTACGAACAGCTGGGCCGGCTGGGCCAGGATGCGCGGGCCGCCGACGACGAATGGCAGCGGCTGATCAAGCAGCGTGAGGAACTCGAAGTCGGCCGCGACCGCACCATCGCCGAACTCCGCGACCTCGAACAAAGGCTGCTCAACGCCCAGCAGGAGCCGATGTTCGAGGCCGAGCCGGTCGATCGGCAGCAGAGTTCGGCTGCCGCCGAAGCCGCCCGCGCTGCCGAGGTCGAAGCCCGGCTCACTGTGCGGACCGCTGAAGAGCGCGCCAACGCCGTTCGGGGAAAAGCGGATTCGCTACGCCGTGCGGCCGCAGCCGAGCGGGAGGCGCGGGTGCGCGCACAGCACGTGCGCGAGGCGCGGGTACGCGCGGCGGCGGTGGCGGCCGCGGTGGCCGAGTCCGGGCGGTTGGTTGCCGCACGGTTGCATGCCGCGGTGGCGGTGGCCTCGCAGATCCGCGACGAGGTGGCCGCCGAGCGGCAGGTGCGCGCCGGTGCGCTGGCTGCCGCGCGCGAGGAGGTCAACGACCTCACCGCCCGTGTCACCGCGTTGACCGACGCACTGCACCGCGACGAGGTCGCCAAAGCCCAAGCGGCGCTTCGTATCGAGCAGCTCGAAGAGCAGGTGCTCGAGCAGTTCGGGATGGCCGTCGACGATCTCATCGCCGAGTACGGGCCCGCGGTCGCGTTGCCGCCGACCGAGCTGGAGATGGCCGAGTACGAGCAGGCCCGTGAACGCGGCGAGCAGGTGAGCGCCCCGGTACCGATGCCGTTCGACCGCGCCACACAGGAGCGCCGCGCCAAGCGGGCTGAGCGCGAACTCAAGGAACTGGGCCGGGTGAACCCGCTGGCGTTGGAGGAGTTCGCAGCTCTGGAGGAGCGCTACAACTTCCTGTCTACTCAGCTCGAGGACGTCAAGGGCGCCCGCAAGGATCTGCTCGATGTCATCGCCGAGGTCGACACCCGCATCCTGCAGGTGTTCGAGGAAGCCTACGCCGACGTCGAACGTGAATTCTCGCAGGTGTTTTCGACCCTGTTTCCCGGCGGCGAGGGCAGGCTGCTGCTCACCGATCCCACCGACATGCTCACCACGGGCATCGAAGTGGAAGCGCGGCCGCCCGGTAAGAAGATCAAGCGATTGTCGCTGCTCTCCGGCGGTGAAAAGTCGTTGACGGCGGTGGCGATGCTGGTCGCGATCTTCCGGGCGCGGCCGTCACCGTTCTATGTGATGGACGAGGTCGAGGCGGCCCTCGACGACGTCAACCTCCGGCGTCTGATCAGTTTGTTCGAACAGTTGCGGGAACGTTCGCAGCTGATCGTCATCACCCATCAGAAGCCGACGATGGAAGTGGCCGACGCGCTCTACGGCGTGACCATGCGCGGCGACGGCATCACCACGGTGATCTCTCAGCGTCTGCGTGGCCACGAACTGGTAGCCAGCCCGTCCTAGGCCAGTTCAGGGCCTGCGGGTTCAGCCGATCTCGACCACTCCGCGACGGCGGAGGGCGGCCAGGTCGGGCGCGCCGCACCCGTGCAGACAGACCAGCAGCTCGTAGAGGAAGTTCTGCAGCCAGTCCACGACCGCGGCCACCGACTCGATGGCCGGTGCCAACAGCGGCCGCGCGATGGCGACCACGTCGGCACCCATCGCCAGGGCCTTGGCCGCGTCTACCCCGGTGCGAATGCCCCCGGATGCCACCAGCGGCATGTTCGGCAGCGCGCGATGCACCTCGATGAGCCCCTGCGCGGTGGGGATGCCCCATTCCGCGAGGGCCGGGTAGCGCACCTCGCCGTACCGGACGTACTGCTCGATGCGTGCCCACGACGTCCCGCCGGCGCCGGCCACATCGACGGCCGAGACGGGCAGGTCGGCGAGTTCTGCGGCCGCCGCGGCACCGAAGCCGTGGCCGACCTCTTTGACCATGACCGGATAACCGATGCCGGCGACCACCTCGCGCAGGCGTCCCAGCGAGCCGGAGAAATCGGTGTCGCCGTGGTGCTGCATCGCTTCCTGTAGCGGATTGGTGTGCACCGCCAACGCGTTGGCGCCGACCTTGTCCAACGCCCTGACCAGGCCGGGAACCAGCGTGTGGTGCAGCTGAGCCATTCCGATGTTGCCGATCAGCAGAACATCGGGAGCGACCTCGCGCACGTCGAAGCTCGCCGCGGTGGCGTCGTCGTCGATCATCACCCGCTGCGAACCCAGCATCATGCCGATGCCGAGTTGCTGCGCGGCGGCGGCCAGGTTGCGGTTGATGATCCCCGACAGCTCCGCCCCGCCGGTCATGGCGCCGATCAGTACCGGGGCCCGCAAGCGGCATCCCAGAAACTGCGTGCCGAGGTCGATGCCGTCGAGGTCGGTCTGGGTCAGCGCGTTGTAGGGCAGCCGGTAGCGCTCGAGGCCGGTGGTGACGCTCTGGTAGTCGACGGCCTCGGTCAGGCACACGTCGATGTGTCGGCGTTTGCGGTGCGCCAGTGCGGCCACGGGGTCGAAGGTCACCGCGAGCACCCCTGCGACAATGACGGGGTGACGGAGAGTATCGGGCTGGGCCTGTGGATCGCGATCGCGGTCATCGCTGTAATGCTGATCGTGGCGCTCGTCGTCGGCCTGGTGCGATACCGGCGTCGCCGCATCAGCTTGAAAGCTCCAGACACCGCCACTCCCGTCGATCGATCCGGCGGCTACACCGCGTCATCAGGCATCACTTTTACCTCGTCGGCGCCGGCCCAAACCCCGCCGGCCGCTGCACCGGCGCCGGAACGAATCGACACCACCGGTTTGCCTGCCGTCGGCGATGATGCCACCATCCCGCGGGACGCGCCGAAACGTCCGATTGCCGACGTCAGACTTCCCGAACCGCCGCCGGCCCCCCCGACCCCGCCGCCGGCCGCGCCGGAGCCTGAACCTGCGCGTGAACCCGAGCCAGAACCTACGCTCGAACCCGAGCCAGGACCTGAGCCCGCACCCGTACCTGCGCCTGAGCCCGCGCCTGCGGTCACCGAAGCGCCCGCGCCCGACATCGAGGCGATCGCGCCGATCGAAGGCCGCCTGGATCGGCTGCGCGGACGGCTGGCCCGGTCTCAGAACACCCTCGGACGCAGCATGCTCGGCCTGCTCGGCGGTGGCGACCTCGACGAGGACTCCTGGGAAGAGGTCGAAGACACCCTGCTCGTCGCTGATCTCGGCCCCGTGGTGACCGAGTCGGTCGTGGCCGCGCTGCGCAGCCGGATGGCCAGCAGCCGGGTCCGCACCGAAGCCGACGCCAGAGCGGTGTTGCGCGAGGTGCTGATCGCCGAGTTGCGGCCCGACCTGGACCGCTCCATCCGGGCCCTGCCGCATGAGGACAAGCCGTCGGTGCTGCTGGTGGTCGGTGTCAACGGCACCGGCAAGACCACAACAGTGGGCAAACTGGCCCGAGTGCTGGTCGCCGACGGACGCCGGGTGGTGCTCGGTGCGGCCGACACCTTCCGTGCGGCTGCCGCCGACCAGCTGCAGACCTGGGCCTCCCGGGTGGGGGCCCAGGTGGTTCGTGGTCCAGAGGGCGCCGACCCGGCGTCGGTGGCCTTCGACGCGGTCGACACCGGCATCGCCGCCGGGGCCGACGTCGTCGTCATCGACACCGCCGGACGGCTGCACACCAAGACCGGCCTGATGGACGAATTGGGCAAGGTCAAGCGGGTGGTGGGCAAGCGCACCGCAGTCGACGAGGTCCTGCTGGTGCTCGACGCGACCATCGGGCAGAACAGCCTGCCCCAGGCGCGGGTGTTCGCCGAGGTCGTGAACATCACCGGCGTGGTGCTGACCAAGCTGGACGGCACCGCCAAGGGCGGGATCGTCTTCCGGGTACAGCAAGAACTCGGCGTCCCGGTCAAGCTGGTGGGCCTGGGAGAGGGTCCCGACGATCTTGCCCCGTTCGAGCCGGCGGCGTTCGTCGACGCACTGCTCGGCTGAGCGCATTCGCCCGGGCGAAACACGAGCGTAACGACTTCGGCGTGTGCGTTCACCTAGCCGAAACACAACAGAATCACCGAGGAAACGCGCTCCGCAGAGTCTCTTCGGGAGGCCGATCCGCGTCGGCCGTCATCCCAAGGAGGTTCACACAAAGTGGCATTCGGCTTACATGATGTGGTCTTGGCCCTGCCAGACGACCAATTCCTTCCGTTCGGGCCGGAGGGCCTGAGCGCGGGAGACACGGCGTGGGTGCTCACATCCGCCGCGTTGGTGTTGCTCATGACACCCGGTTTGGCGTTCTTCTACGGCGGGCTTTCTCGGCAGAAGTCCGTGCTCAATATGATGATGATGTCGTTCGGCTCGATGGGCCTGGTCAGTGTCATCTATGTGCTCTGGGGTTACTCGATGTCGTTTGCTTCGTCGCACACCGGCGGAAGCGACATTCTCGGCCTCTTCGACAATCCGTTCACGCTCTTCGGGGTCAGTCAGCTGACCGAGGTCCGCGAGATCGACGGCGTGGAGACCTTCGTCCTGGGTGGTTTCGGGTCGGTCCCTGCCATCGCCTGGGTGGCCTTCCAGCTCACCTTCGCGGTCATCACGGTGGCGCTGATCAGCGGTGCCGTCGCCGAGCGGATGAAGTTCGGGACCTGGCTGCTCTTCGGTGGCATCTGGGTCACCCTGGTGTATTTCCCACTGGCCCACATGGTCTGGGGTGGCGGTCTGCTCTCTGATTCGGAATCGGGCATCGCGGCAATGATGTTCGGTTCAGAAGACGGCGAGGCCAATGTGGCACCGATCGACTTCGCCGGCGGCACCGTGGTGCACATCAACGCCGGTATGGCGGCGCTGGTGCTGGCGATCCTGCTGGGCAAGCGGGCCGGGTTCGGCCGGAGCGCCTTCCGCCCGCACAACATCCCGTTTGTGATGCTCGGCGCCGCCCTGCTGTGGTTCGGCTGGTTCGGGTTCAACGTCGGCTCCGAGGGCGCGGCCAACATGGTCGCCGGCGCGGTGTGGGTCAACACCACCGCAGCGACGGCGGCAGCGATGCTGGCCTGGTTGGTCGTCGAGCGTATCCGGGACGGCCATGCCACCAGCGTCGGCGCAGCCTCGGGCATCGTCGCGGGTCTGGTGGCGATCACCCCGGCGTGCGGGTCGCTGAGCGCGATCGGCTCATTGATCCTCGGTGCGGTGGCCGGTGTGTTGTCCGCGCTGGCGATCTCGCTGAAGTACAAGTTCGGGTACGACGATTCGCTCGACGTGGTCGGTGTGCACCTGGTCGCCGGCCTGTGGGGCACCGTGGGTGTCGGCTTGCTGGCCACCGAAACCGGGCTGTTCTACGGTGGTGGGATCGAGCAACTCATCGTGCAGATCGTGATCGCCGTAGTCGCCGTCGTGTTCACTGGTGTGATGACCCTCATCATTGCGTTCATCGTCAAGCCGATGGGATGGCGGGTGTCCAAGGAGGACGAGGACACTGGTATCGATGAGACCGAACATGCCGAAACGGCTTACGAGTTCGCCTGATCGGCGACAATTTCCTCGGAAGGGATCGACTACATGAAGCTGATTACTGCGATCGTCAAGCCGTTCACGCTGGAGGATGTCAAGACCGGTCTGGAACAGACGGGCATCCTGGGCATGACCGTCAGCGAGGTTCAGGGTTACGGTCGCCAAAAGGGGCACACCGAGGTGTACCGGGGTGCGGAGTACTCCGTCGACTTCGTCCCGAAGGTCCGGGTGGAGGTTGTCGTCGACGACGCTGCCGTCGACAAGGTGGTGGACGTGATCGTCCAGGCTGCTCGCACCGGCAAGATCGGCGACGGCAAGGTGTGGGTCAGTCCGGTCGACACGGTTGTCCGGGTGCGCACCGGTGAACGGGGGGCAGACGCTCTCTGACCCGGATCGCCCATTGAGAAGTCGTCTCCCGGCAGTAACGCCGCGGAAGCGCTGGATCGTCAAGTGCTGGGAGGACAACTCATGAGCAAGCACCCGCAGCCCGCCGCCGGGCACTCCCGTTGGGAGCGTCCGGCGGCGGGTTCTGCCCGTCCTGCAACAGATCTCACCGCAGCGGCGCAACAACTGGTCAGCGGTGGAAACCGCCCGCTCGATGCGGCGGCGCTGCGCAATGCGTTGCTCGACCTCTTCGACTTCTGGCTCACCACCAAAGCCGCCGAGATCGGCATCACCGCGACAAGCGGGTTCGCCATTGTCGCCACCGGTGGGCTGGGCCGAGGCGAACTGCTTCCGTACTCCGACCTGGACTTGATGTTGCTGCATGACAACATGCCGCCGGAGGCCGTCGGCGGGGTTGCGGAGCTGCTGTGGTACCCGCTGTGGGACGCCAATATCCGACTCGATCACAGCGTCCGCACCGTACCCGAGGCGCTCACGGTCGGCGCTGAGGACATGTCCGCAGGACTGGCGATGCTCGAAGCGCGACACATCGCCGGAGACGCCGATCTGTCGGCGCTGCTGATCGGTGGGGCACGCAGGCAGTGGCGCACCGGGATCGCCTCACGGTTCGACGAACTCGTCGAGCACACCCGCGCGCGCTGGCAGCGCAGTGGTGAGATCGCCCACCGCGCCGAGCCGGATCTCAAGTGCGGCCGAGGCGGCCTGCGCGACGTGCAGCTGCTCAACGCGCTGGCCATCGCCCAGCTCGCCGATGTGTACCCCAGCCGTTCTTTGGCATCGCCCACCGAAACACTTGGGGAGGCGCATCTTTCATTGCTCAATGTGCGAACCGAGCTGCACCGGGTGGCCGGGCGGGGCCGAGAGCTCCTGCTCGCACAGCACGCCGACGAGATCGGTGCGGCACTGAGGATCGGTGACCGGTTCGATCTGGCCCGGATCCTTTCCGATGCCGCTCGCACCGTCAGCTACTACGTCGACGCCGGGATCCGCACGGCGGCCAACGCGCTGCCGCGACGCGGACTGGCCGTGCTGCGCCGGCCGGTCCGGCGCCCACTCGACGAGGGTGTCATCGAATTCAACGGCGAGGTGGTACTGGCTCGCGACGCCCGCCCGGAGCGGGATACCGGGCTGATCTTGCGGGTGGCTGCCGCATCCGCGGTGACCGGGCTGCCGATGGCAGCATCGACGTTGAGCCGGCTGGTGGAGTCGGCGCCGGAACTGCGCGCGCCATGGCCGCGTCAGGCGCTCAAGGACCTGCTGGTGATGCTGGCAGCCGGACCGTCAGTGGTTGCCACCATCGAGGCGCTCGACCGAACCGGACTGTGGGGCCGGCTGTTCCCGGAATGGGGAGCGGTGCGCGACCTGCCGCCTCGCGACGTCGTTCACATCTGGACCGTGGACCGGCATCTGGTCGAAACCGTCTCGCGGGCAAGCGCTCTGACCACCCGGGTGTCTCGGCCCGATCTGCTGGTGCTGGGCGCGCTGGTGCACGACATCGGCAAGGGGCGCGGCGGTGACCACAGCATCATCGGCGCCGAATTGGCGACCCAGATCGGTAACCGCTTGGGTCTGTGGCCCTCCGACATTGACATCCTGGCCGCGGTGGTACGCCACCATCTGCTGCTGGCCAAGACCGCCACCCGGCGCGACCTGCAGGATCCGCGCACCATAGCCACGGTGGTCGACGCACTCGGCGGAGATCTCGTCGTCCTGGAGCTGTTGCACGCGTTGGCCGAAGCCGACTCGCTGGCCACCGGACCGGGCGTGTGGGGCGACTGGAAGGCGTCGCTGATCGGCGACCTGGTGCGGCGTTGCCGTCTGGTGATGGCCGGCGAACCGCTTCCCAAGCCCGACCCCATCGACGCGCGCTTCGTGGCGCTGGCCGCCGGCTCGGGTGTGCACGTTGAACTCGTTCCCGCCGACACGGCGCACATCTACCAGGTCACCATGATCGCCCCGGACAGTCGTGGGCTGTTGTCCAAGACCGCAGGCGTGTTGGCGCTGAACTCGCTGCGGGTGCATTCGGCGTCGGTCAACGGTTGCCACGGCAGCGCGGTGAACACGTTTGTCGTGTCGCCCCATTTCGGCAGCCCGCCGGCTGCCGAGTTGCTGCGCCAGCAACTCATCCTGGCCATCGACGGTGAGCTCGATGTGGTCGGCGGCTTGGAGAAGAAGGCCGCCGATGCGGCTGCATCGGGCCGGGTCGGCGAAGTGCGTCCGGCCGTTCCGATCAACTCGCCTGCGGCACCGCCGCGCGTGCTGTGGCACGACGGCGCCGAGGCAGGGCAGCTGGTGGCCGAGATCCGGGCCACCGATCGAGCCGGTCTGCTGTCCGCGCTGACAGCGGTGTTCGAGCGCGCCGGTGTGGACATCGCCTGGGCGAAGGTCACCACGCTGGGCTCCTCGGTGGTCGACGTCTTCGGCATCGTGTTGCCGCCCGGAAGCACCGTCGAGACGGTGCGGCCGAAGTTGGAACTTCAACTGTTCGCTGTTCTACCCGCTCCGCCGGCCAAGCCGGTGGAGGAAGCCAGCTGAGAGGGGCTGGTCTAACCGGATCCGGGCTACCGATCGCGGTGCGGGCACTCGACGCCAAGTAGGCTTGCCCACGTGTTTGAATCCCTGTCCGACCGGTTGACCGGTGCCCTCTCGGGTCTGCGGGGCAAGGGTCGGCTGACCGACGCCGACATCGATGCCACCGCCCGAGAGATCCGCTTGGCGCTGCTGGAAGCCGACGTATCGCTGCCGGTGGTGCGGCAGTTCGTCGCCCGCATCAAGGATCGTGCCAAGGGTGCGGAGGTATCGGCCGCGCTCAACCCCGCCCAGCAGGTCATCAAGATCGTCAACGAGGAGCTCATCGCGATCCTCGGCGGCGAGACTCGCCAATTGGCCTACGCGCGCAACCCACCGACGGTCATCATGCTGGCCGGTCTGCAAGGTTCGGGTAAGACCACGCTGGCCGGCAAGCTTGCCAAATGGCTGAAGGCCCAAGGACATACACCCCTGCTGGTGGCCTGCGACCTGCAGCGTCCGGGTGCGGTCAACCAGCTGCAGATCGTCGGTGAACGTGCCGGCGTCGACGTCTTCGCACCCCATCCCGGCACGGCGCCCGGCGCCGAAGAGGTCAAAGGGACCGCAGACCCCGTGGCGGTGGCTTCGGCCGGTCTCGGCGAAGCCAAGGCCAAGCTCTACGACGTGGTGATCGTCGACACCGCGGGCCGGCTCGGCATCGACGAGGAGCTGATGAACCAGGCCGCGGCCATCCGCGACGCCGTGAATCCCGACGAGGTGTTGTTCGTCCTGGACGCGATGATCGGTCAGGACGCCGTCAACACCGCCGAGGCCTTCCGGGCAGGTGTCGGATTCACCGGCGTGGTGCTGACAAAACTCGACGGCGACGCCCGCGGCGGCGCGGCGCTGTCGGTGCGCGAGATCACCGGAGTGCCGATCCTGTTCGCCTCGGCGGGGGAGAAGCTGGAAGACTTCGACGTCTTCCACCCCGATCGGATGGCCAGCCGGATCCTGGGCATGGGCGACGTCCTGACCCTCATCGAGCAGGCCGAGCAGCACTTCGATGCGGCACAGGCCGAGGCCACCGCCGCCAAGATCGGCAGCGGAGAGCTCACCCTCGAGGATTTCCTCGAGCAGATGCTGGCCATCCGCAAGATGGGGCCGATCGGCAACCTGCTGGGAATGCTTCCCGGCGCCGGACAGATGAAGGATGCGTTGGCCGCCGTCGACGACAGCCAGCTCGATCGGGTGCAGGCCATCATCCGCGGCATGACGCCCGCGGAACGCGCCGACCCGAAGATCATCAACGCCTCGCGGCGGCTGCGCATCGCCAACGGCTCGGGGGTGGCGGTCTCGGAGGTCAACCAGCTCGTCGACCGATTCTTCGAAGCCCGCAAGATGATGTCGCAGATGGCGGGCCAGATGGGCATGCCCTTTGCCCGCAAGAGCAACCGCAAAGCAGCCAAGGGCAAGAACAAGCGGAAGAAGGGTGGTAAGGGCCCCACGCCGCCCAAGGCGCGCAATCCGCTGGGCGCGGGCATGGCCGGTCTGCCCCCGGGCTTCCCGGACCTGTCGAACATGCCCAAGGGTCTCGACGAACTGCCGCCGGGTCTGGCCGACATCGACCTGTCGAAGCTGAAGTTTCCGAAGAACTAGTGGCGATGAGCGCTTGCGCGAAGAGCGGATGACCATGCCGGCCGGCGCTGCTCTGCACGTCCGTGGACGCGGCCTGCCCGATGGTGAACCCGTCGAGTGGTGGATCGTCCACGGCACATTGAGCGCCGAGCCGGTCCGTGGTGCGCAGACGATCTTCGGCGCCGACGGCGACAGTGGCTGGATTCTGCCCGGCCTGGTCGACGCCCATTGTCACGTGGGCCTGGGCCCGCAGGGAGAGATCCCGCTCGATGAAGCGGTCGAGCAGGCCGAAGCTGAGCGCGCCGTCGGGGCCCTGCTGCTGCGCGACGCGGGTTCGCCGACCGACACCCGAGGCTTCGACGAGCGTCCGGAGCTACCGCGCATCATCCGGGCCGGGCGTCACCTGGCGCGCCCCAAGCGCTACCAGCGGGATTTCGCTCTCGAACTCGAAGACCCCTGGCAGCTTCCCGAGGCGGTGGCCGCCCAGGCTCGCTGGGGAGACGGCTGGGTGAAGCTGGTCGGGGATTGGATCGATCGGGACACCGGGGACCTGGCGCCGCTGTGGGCCGACGACGTACTCGAGGCGGCCATCGCCGCCGCGCACGCCAACGGGGCGCGGGTGACCGCACATGTGTTCAGTGAAGACGCGCTGCCCGGACTCATCACCGCAGGTATCGACTGCATCGAACATGGCACCGGACTGACCGAGGACACCGTGGACCTGATGGTCGAGTACGGGACCGCACTGGTCCCGACGTTGATCAACATCGAGAACTTCCCCGGGATCGCCGACGCGGCGCACCGCTACCCGCGCTATCAGCAGCACATGCGGGCGCTGTACCGCAGCTGTCGGGAGCGCATCGCCGCCGCCCGCGAAGCCGGTGTGCCCATCTACGCCGGATCAGATGCCGGCAGCGCCGTCGCGCATGGTCGCATCGCCGACGAGGTCGAGGCGCTCAAGGGTGTCGGCATGAGCCCCACCGAGGCGCTGGGCGCGGCCTGCTGGGACGCCCGGGAATGGTTGCGCCGGCCGGGGCTGCGGCACGGGGCCTCGGCAGATTTGGTGTGCTTTGCCGACGACCCGCGATCGAGCGCGGCGGTGCTGGCGAACCCGACATTGGTGATGCTGCGCGGTGTCGTCTACTAGCTGGGTAGCGCCACGACCCTAAGGCTGCGCGAAGCCCCAATCCAACAGCCGGATCGCATGCCCGTAGAGATCACCGGTGCCGTACATCTGCACGACGACCAGTCGCCGGTTTCCGCGCTGGGCGGCACCGACGTAGGTCTTGCGGGCCAAGTTGGTGTAGCCGGTCTTCCCGCCGAGGCTGCCCGGATACCGCTTGAGCAGCTCGTTCTGATTGTGGATGGTCTTGCCCGGAAACTGCGCCGACGGTGAACCCATGATGTGGGCGATCAACGGATACCTCAGCGCCGCACGCATGATGACCGCGAGATCGTGTGGTGTGGTTGATGATTCCCAGCCGGGGCCGTCCAGACCGGACGGCGAGGACGCCCTGGTGGCCCTCGCGCCGACGAGTGCGGCCTTGCGATTCATCGCGGCCACAGCCACCCGTTGCCCGCCGAGCATGTCCGCCAACATGTTGGCTGCGTCGTTGCCCGAGACCATCAGAATGGCCTCGACCAGCTGTCGGGTGGTGTAGGCCTGGCCGGGTTTGAGTCCGACACAGGAGCATTCGACGGTGGTGTGGGACGCATTGGCGCGGGCGAAGCTCTCCGGGCGCAGGTGGTCGAGCGCCACCATGGCCATGAGCACCTTGATGGTGCTCGCCGGTGCGTAGTTGCCGTACGGATCGCGACTGGCCAACACGCGACCGGTGTCGAGATCGGCGAGCAGCCACGCTTTGGCGGGGCCATCGGGAACCGGTTGGGCCGCAGCCGCTTCGGCAGGCTGCGCGATCGCTGACGAACCAGGGGGTAGCAGGGCGGTCACCAGGGCCGCGCACAGGGCGAGCGCCAACCCCGCGAACCGTCTTCGCACGCTTGGCGACGTTAACGGCACCCGGACTCGATCCGTGCGCGATCAGGTCTCCATCGGGTATCGACTCCGCGTGTCGCGTTTGGGTTGTCCGGGCTTAGAGTCGACTGACTCCCGCGTCGGGGCTCAGCGCGAAGCCCCAATCGAAAAGGCCCGCCGCCTGGTCCCAATATGTCGGCGCGCCTTCGACGTTGACGCCGTACATCAGAGCGACCACCAGATGCCGGCTGCCGCGTTGGGCACCACCGACGAAGGTCTTGCGCGCGATGTCGGTGTATCCGCTCTTGCCGCCGAATGTTCCGGGGTAACGGTGCAGCAGCTCGTCCTGGTTGACCAACACCCGGTCACCGGTTGCGGTGGGGAAGACCGCCGTCGGCTGCGCGGTGATCTGGGCAAACACCGGATTGGCCATGGCGGCCCGGAAGATGACGGCCAGATCCCGCGGAGAGGACCAGATCTCGATTCCTGGGCCGTCCAGTCCGGAGGGCGAGCCCGCCTGGGTCGCGTGGGCTCCGAGTGCGGCGGCCTTGGCGTTCATCTTGGCCAGCGCGACGTCGTGTCCACCGAGCATGGTCGCCAGGGTGTTGGCCGCGTCGTTGCCCGACACCAGCAGCAGCGCCTCCAGCAGTTGGCGCGTGGTGTAGGTCATGCCCGGTGTCACACCCGCGCAGTTGCATTCGACCTCGGTGTCGGCTTGGTTGGCCACGACGGTGGCCTCGAGCGGCAACTCGTCGAGGACAGTCTGGGCGAGCAGCACCTTGATGGTGCTTGCCGGGGCGTACCGGCCGTCCTGGTTACGTCCGGCCAGAATGGCGCCGGTATCCATGTCGGCCAGGACCCACGCCTGCGCCGGACCGTCGGGTACCGGTGCAGAACCCGCCGGCTGGCTGATGCCCGCCGGCACCCCGACCGCGGGCGCAGCGGTGACAACGCCGGCTGTGGCGGTTGCGACCAGGCTGAGCGTGACACCCACACATACGAGAAGCCGTGACGTCATGACGGTCGAGTGTAAGCACGGTCCCGGGGATCGTGCATCGTGTTGAATCGTGCAGGTGATGACTCTTGGGGAGATCTCGGACCGCCTGGAGATCCAGCAGTTGCTGGTCGATTACTCCACGGCCATCGACCAGCGCCGCTTCGACGACCTCGATGCGGTGTTCACCAGCGACGCCTACATCGACTACCGGGTATCGGGTGGCATCGACGGTCGCTTCGGCGAGGTCAAGGCCTGGCTGAAAGAGGTGCTGCCGAACTTCCCCGCGTACTACCACATGCTCGGCAACATCGACGTGCGGTTGAACGGCGACCAGGCGACGTCGCGGGCGATCTGCTTCAACCCGATGGTGCTCGGGGGCGCGGCCGAGCAGCCCCAGATCTACTTCGTTGGGATCTGGTACGTCGACGAGTTCGTGCGTACCGAGCAGGGCTGGCGGATGAGCCGACGGGTGGAGGAGAAGTGCTTCGACAAGCTGGTCTGAGCCGGTTCCGGACCGGCTTTCTCAGCGCACGAGCCGGCGCGCCACTGCACCGGCAGCCTTCTTGATGCGGTCGGACAGGTACACCGACGTCAGCATGTTGAAGATGTCTTCCCTAATCCGGGTCAACGTGGAGCTGGTGAAATACCACTGCCCGTCCACCTTCTCGTAGGTCTCGTGATAGTGCCCATAGCCGCGCAGATTGACGCCGGGGGCCAGCCGCACCACGTCTTCGAGCGCCCATATCGCGCGGGCCGTTGTGGTTGAGGTGAACTCGATCTCGGGTGCGTGCACCTGGTGCACGGTGGCGCGTTCGCCCACGCTGCGCCGGGTGAACGCGACGAAATCGTCGGCGCCGACGATGAGTTTGCCGCCAGCCGGTGAGGTGTCGCTGCGAAAGTCGTCGGCGAACAGCATCCGCCATTCGGCCCATTTCTTGGTGTCCAGCAGGCGGCAGTACCGGGCTTTGAGCTGTTTGATCTCCTCCAGCTCGGCCAGCCGCGCGCTCCCGTCGGTCACGGTCGCAGCGTACGGCACAGTCACCGGTGATTGTGGCCGGTGCATCGGGTTCTGCAAGCCGGTGTTCACCGCCATCGTGTAGTGATGACCGACATGGCAGCTACTCCGTCGGAAACCCAGGTCAAGTCGATCAGGCGGGCATTGGAGGACGTTGATCTGCCGGCTTTGACCGCTGCTTTGCGGCCGCTGTCGGCGGTTCAGATCGTCGGTCTGCTGGAACGGTTGGACAGCCGGGACCAGGCGGTGCTCTACCGGGTGTTGCCCAAGGGGCAGGCCCTGGAGGTGTTCGAGCGGCTCGACCCGAGTTTGCAGCGCGATATCGTCGGCGGGCTGCAGGACGACGCGGTGGCCACATTGTTCGCCGACCTCGACCCCGACGACCGGGTGGAGTTGCTCGACGAACTCCCGGCGAAGGTGGCAGCGCGGTTGCTGCGCGGGTTGCCGGCACCGGAACGCGACCTCACCGCGGGGATGCTGGGCTACCCGCAGAACTCCATCGGCCGGCGAATGAGCCCGGAGTTCGTTTCCGTGCGCTCGTCGATGACCGCGGCGCAAGCCATCGCCCGGGTGACGGGCAGGCTCCGCGACGCCGAAACGATCTACACGTTGCCCGTGGTCGAGGAGGAACGCGTCCTGGTCGGCGTGGTCAGCTTGCGTGCGCTATTGGCCGCAGCCTCGGACACCACGGTCGGTGCGGTGATGTCGGCTCCGCACTGGGCGCGTTCCACCGAGAGCGCCGAAATCGCCGCCCGCCGCTGTGCAGACCTCAAAGTGCTGGCACTTCCGGTCGTCGACAACGAGACACGACTGGTGGGAATCCTCACCGTGGACGACGCGCTGCGGATCTTGGAGACCGCCGAATCCGAGGATCAGGCCCGCATCAGTGGTACCGAGCCGTTGCGCCGGCCCTATCTGACCGCGCCGGTGACCAGCCTGGTCCGCGCTCGGGTGGTGTGGCTGCTGGTGCTGGCGATCGGCGCGACGCTGACCGTGCAGGTACTCGAAGTCTTCGAGTCCACCCTGGAGGAAGTCGTCACGCTTGCACTGTTCGTGCCACTGCTCATCGGCACCGGCGGCAACACCGGCAACCAGGCTGCCACGACGGTCACCCGCGCGCTGGCGCTCGGCGACGTCGGGCCACGCGACCTCGGCAAGGTGTTGTTCCGCGAACTGCGCGTCGGGGTTGCGCTGGGTGTGTTGCTCGGCGGCCTGGCCTACCTGGTGACCAGCCTGATCTACGACCCGGCGATCGGCTCGGTGATCGGGTTGACTCTGGTGAGCCTGTGCACCATGGCCGCGACCGTCGGGGGTGTGATGCCGCTGTTCGCCCGGGCGATCCGGGTCGACCCGGCGGTCTTCTCCAACCCGTTCATCTCGACGTTTGTCGACGCGACCGGACTGATGATCTATTTCCTGATCGCCAAGTCGGTGCTGGGCATCTGAATTGCGATTTCCGCTGCGGCGAGCCGTTCTGGCACAATGAGCCGCTGTCCACGTGCGGCTTCCCGTCAGGGATGGGCCGTACGGCGGTCACACACGTAAGGCAAAACCGGATCGGGCAACCCGCCCGCATCGCTGAATTGTCAGCGTGGCAAACGCAGTAGGAGTGTCGTTCATGGCTGTCAAGATCAAGCTGACCCGGCTGGGCAAGATCCGCAATCCCCAGTACCGCATCATCGTCGCCGATGCCCGAACCCGCCGCGACGGACGCGCCATCGAGGTCATCGGCCGTTACCACCCCAAAGAAGACCCCAGCCTGATCGAGGTGAACTCCGAGCGCGCGCAGTACTGGCTGGGCGTCGGTGCGCAACCGACCGAGCCGGTCCTGCAGCTGCTCAAGATCACCGGTGACTGGCAGAAGTTCAAGGGCCTGCCGGGCGCGGAGGGCACGCTGAAGGTCAAGGAACCCAAGCCATCCAAGCTGGACCTGTTCAACGCCGCGCTGGCCGAGGCCGAGGGCGGCGCCACCACCGAGGCCACCACGCCGAAGAAGAAGAAGGCGCCCGCAGCCAAGAAAGCCGAGCCGGCGGCATCCGACGTCGAGGCCACCGCTGACCCTGCCGGCAACGCCGACAAGTCCGAACCCGCCGCCGAAGGCGAGGATGCCACCGTCGCCGGTGCCACCGAGGGTTCGGGCGATTCAGCGCCGGCGCAGAGCTGAGACCGACGATGAGCTCTGTCGTCGTTGACGCCGTAGAACACCTGGTCCGCGGCATCGTCGACAATCCCGACGACGTGCGTGTCGACATGGTGACCAACCGGCGCGGCCGTACCGTCGAGGTGCACGTGCATCCCGATGACCTCGGTAAGGTCATCGGTCGCGGAGGTCGGACCGCCACCGCATTGCGCACCCTGGTCGCCGGCATCGGCGGCCGTGGCATCCGCGTCGACGTCGTCGACACCGACCGGTAGCACCGCTTGCGCAGCGCAGGATCGAACGGGGCCTGATGGAACTGGTGATCGGTCGTGTGGTCAAGGCGCACGGCGTCACCGGTGAAGTCGCCGTCGAAGTCCGTACCGACGACCCCGAAGCCCGCTTCGTCGCCGGCGCGACGCTGCGGGGCCGTGCCCCAAAGGGGGGCGCGCAGCGCGACTATGTGGTCGACTCGGTGCGGTCCCACGGTGGACGCCTGTTGATGCGCTTGGCCGGGGTCGGCGATCGTGCAGCCGCAGACCAGTTGCGTGGGACGTTGTTCGTCGTCGATTCCTCGGAGCTGCCCCCGATCGAAGACCCCGACGAGTACTACGATCACCAGCTCGAAGGGCTGACGGTCTGGACGGTCCACGGAGAACGGGTCGGCACCGTGGCAGAGGTGCTGCACACGGCCGCAGGCGAATTACTGTCGGTGCGCACCGGCGCCCATGCCGGCGCTGCCGGAGACGCCGAGGTGCTGGTGCCGTTCGTGTCGGCGATCGTGGTGGCGGTATCGCTGGAAGATCAGAAGGTGACCATCGATCCCCCCGAGGGCCTGCTCGATCTTTAGAGAGGTGGATCCGTGCGGATAGACGTCGTCACCATCTTCCCGGAATTTTTGCAGCCGCTGCGACAATCGTTGCCCGGCAAGGCAATCGAGACGGGTATCGTCAACCTGGCGGTGCACGATCTGCGTAACTGGACCCACGACGTCCACCGGTCGGTCGACGATTCGCCCTACGGAGGTGGTCCGGGGATGGTGATGAAAGCCCCGGTGTGGGGTGAAGCACTCGATGAGATCTGTTCTCCGGAAACGCTTCTGGTGGTTCCGTCGCCGGCGGGCCGACTTTTCCGGCAATCGGTGGCCCAACGCTGGAGCGGCGAGGCCCACCTGGTGTTCGCCTGCGGCCGTTATGAGGGTATCGACCAGCGGGTGATGGACGACGCCGCGCGGCGGATGCGGGTCGAAGAGGTGTCGATCGGTGATTACGTCCTGCCGGGTGGGGAGTCGGCAGCGGTGGTGATGATCGAGGCGGTGGTGCGGTTGCTACCTGATGTACTTGGTAATCCTGCTTCGCACCAGGATGATTCGCATTCGGAGGCGGTTGACGGCTTGCTGGAAGGGCCGAGCTACACGCGTCCGCCGAGCTGGCGGGGTCTGGACGTGCCCGAGGTGCTGCGCACCGGTGACCATGCTCGCATTGCCGCGTGGCGCCGCGAGCAGAGCCGCCAGCGCACCGCCGAGCGCCGGCCAGACCTGCTCGACTAGATGCGGCCCTCCGGGAACATCGTGCGCACCGCGTCGGTGATGGTGGCGCGCGCGGTGTCGGCGTCGGTCGGCTGCATGGAGCCGATGGCCATCACGTAGCGGTGGTCGGTGCCGATGACTCCGGTCGACAGATGCATCCAATCGGCGCCCACGCAGCACATCCAGCCCTGCTTGACTGCGACGCGCTCGGCGGGCAGACCCTCGGGGATGCCGAAGCGCTGCGGGTAGACCCCGCCGGGCACCATCCCGTCTGGTGCGGTCGGTGTGGAGGCGGCCAGGTTGTCGAGGATGATGCGGGCCTGTGCTGCCGGCAGCCCGCCGGAACCGGCCAGCAGCATGTCGTAGTAGCGGACCAGGTCAGTAGCGGTGCTGGTGGTGTTGAACCAACGCCCATTGCTGGGCGGGCGGGTTGCCGACAGCCGGTAGCGGTCGACGATCCGGTCGACGATCGCGCTGCCTCCGCTGCGGTTCCAGAACACCTCCGCGGCGCTGTCGTCGGAGGCGCGCAACATCACGTCGAGGTCTCGTCGGTCCTGCGGCGACAGCGTGGTTTTGCCCTGGGCCACCTGCAGCAGCAGGTCGTCGGCGATGAACACCTTGACCACCGAGGCGATGGCGATGGTTCGGTTGTCCCCGTTGGTCACCAACTGGCCGGTGTTGCGATCGAGCACGGCCGAGGTGATGTCAGCGCCGGCCCGGGCGGCTTGCGCGGTGGCCTGCCGTTCGCGTTCGGCGAGGCCGACGAAGGCCAGAGCAGGCTCATCTGGGGGACGGACGGGCAGCGGGGCCATCGTGCCCAGGGGCGCGACGACAGTGGAAGGCGGGCCCGAAGGCACCGGTGGCACGCCGTGGACCTGCGTGTGACACGCGGTGAGGGTCAGCAGGGTGGCCATCAGCGCAGCCGTGGTGGTGACCAGCCGGTACGGCCGCCGTCGCATCGGTCGCCTCCGTGATCGATCGAATCCACACCCTGTCCGGCGGGGTACCCCCGCGCCGTAGCCCGTCCGTCCCAGGTTAGACGCAGCCGAACAGATGTGCTCTGATGCCGCTGAGGCATCCGTCACCGGATTTCGGGGATCGGCCCTTCGTCTGGCACAATTGGGCAGTTGTCTGTGCACGGCCGGAAACGGACGAGCCACCGCTCCGCCGCACGACCGCACCCCAGACGCCCGACAAACCTACGGCTCTGCGCGTCAAGACGTCGCACGCAGCCGCGATCAGCAAGGAAGTGTCACCGATGAACACGCTCGATTTCGTCGACCAGACGTCGTTGCGCGACGATGTCCCCGATTTCGGCCCCGGCGACACCCTCAACGTCCACGTCAAGGTCATCGAGGGCTCCAAGGAGCGCATCCAGGTCTTCAAGGGCGTTGTGATCCGCCGCCAGGGTGGCGGGGTGCGCGAGACATTCACCGTGCGCAAGGAGAGCTACGGCGTCGGTGTCGAGCGCACGTTCCCCGTGCACTCGCCCAACATCGACCACATCGATGTCGTCACCCGCGGCGACGTCCGCCGTGCGAAGCTCTACTACCTGCGTGAGCTGCGCGGCAAGAAAGCCAAGATCAAGGAAAAGCGCTGACCTGCCTGCCGGCCGGGTCCAGGATGTCTGCTGACTAGTCTGACCTTGTGACCGGACCCGCCACGCCTGAGGATTCCCAGCCCGAGCACACCGCCGATCCCGCGGACGTTGATGCGTCGGCGCAGGACGAAAGGGACTCCGGCAAGAAGAAGGGCGGCGCGCTTCGCGAAGCCGCGATCCTGACCACCATCGCCGTGGTCCTGTACTACGTCATGCTGACGTTCATCGCGCGTCCGTACCTGATCCCGTCGGAGTCGATGGAGCCCACGCTGCACGGTTGTGAGGGCTGTGTCGGGGACCGGATCATGGTCGACAAGTTGAGCTATCACTTCACCTCGCCGCGACCCGGTGATGTGGTCGTGTTCAAGGGTCCGCCCAACTGGAGTATCGGCTATCAGTCGATCCGTTCGGACAACCCGGCGATCCGCTGGATGCAGAACGCGCTGTCGGTGGTCGGATTCGTCCCACCGGACCAGAACGATCTGGTCAAGCGCATCATCGCCGTGGGTGGTCAGACGGTGCAGTGCCGACTCGACACCGGGTTGACCGTCGACGGTAAGCCCCTCGACGAGCCCTACCTGGACCGCGACACCCTCAACGCCGACCCGGCTGTCTACCCGTGCCTGGGCAACGAGTTCGGCCCGGTCGAGGTTCCCCCGGACCGGCTGTGGGTGATGGGCGACAATCGCACCCATTCGGCGGACTCGCGCACCCATTGCGGCAACGATCCCGACGACGTGCAGCGTGGCCTGATTTGTACCGGTGACCCGATCCCCGGCACCATTCCGGTGGAGAATGTCATCGGCAAGGCACAGTTCATCGCCTGGCCGCCGTCGCGGTGGGGTGGGGTGAGCTCGTTCAACCCGCAGACCTGAACAGGAGGCCTCGGACTTGCGTGCTGCGTGGCCACCGCGTGCGGTGATCCGCAAATCCTCGGGCTTGCGCACCCTGGAGTCGGCGTTGTACCGCGCCGGACTGGGCCCGGTGGCCGGTGTCGACGAGGTCGGGCGGGGCGCTTGCGCCGGACCGCTGGTCGTGGCCGCCTGTGTGCTCGGACCCAACCGGCTGGAGAGCCTGTCGGCGCTCGATGATTCCAAGAAGCTCGGCGAGGCCGAGCGGGAGAGGCTGTTTCCGCTGATCAGGCGGTATGCACTGGCCTACCATGTGGTCTTCATCCCGTCGGTGGAAGTGGACCGCCGCGGCGTGCACGTGGCCAATATCGAGGGGATGCGGCGGGCAATCGCGGGACTGCCGGTTCGGCCGGGTTATGTGCTCTCCGACGGCTTCCGGGTGCCCGGTTTGCCGATGCCGTCGCTGCCGGTCGTGGGCGGCGACGCAGCGGCCGCCTGCATCGCGGCCGCAAGCGTGCTGGCCAAGGTGAGCCGCGACCGGCTGATGGTCAAGATGGACGACGAGCACCCCGGTTACGGGTTCGCCGAGCACAAGGGCTACAGCACCCGTGCTCACAGCGCTGCGCTGGCCGCACTCGGCCCGTCCCGTCAGCACCGGTACTCCTTCATCAACGTCCGCCGGCTGGTGGTGTGCGACGCGCAAGTCATTGGGTCGGCTGAGCTGGAATGGGAACCCGGAGAGCATGCCGAACACGCGTGCGGGAAGATGAGCGCAATGGGGCCGATGGACTCCGACCGACATGAAGGACAGCTGAGCCGATGAGTGCCGAGGATCTCGAGAAGTACGAAACCGAGATGGAGCTCTCGCTCTACCGCGAGTACAAGGACATCGTCGGACAGTTCAGCTACGTCGTCGAAACCGAGCGGCGCTTTTACCTGGCCAACAGTGTCGAACTGTTGCCTCGCAACGCCGACGGCGAGGTCTACTTCGAGCTCCGACTCGGGGATGCGTGGGTGTGGGACATGTACCGGCCGGCGCGCTTCGTCAAGCACGTGCGGGTCATCACGTTCAAGGACGTCAACATCGAAGAGGTCGAGAAGCCCGAGCTGCGGCTGCCGGAGTAGTCGTGCATCCCGGCGAACCCATGTGGGCGGCGCGGACGGTCGCCTCAGAGTGCCGACGACGCCCGGAGACGGTGCCGCTGAGGCGTCCTGCCTCGAATGAGTCAATGCCGTGCCGCCGTCAATCCATCACTCGGATGGCTCGCGACGTCGCGCTGGACTGGCTGCACGGAATCGACGCGACCTATCGCGTGGCTGCATCTGCCAACCACGTTGCCGCGACACGTGTTTGAGTGACGCAACCAAAGGTCGGCCGTGGACGTGGTTCAGCAACTCATCGTCGGGTGACGGTCAGGGGCATGCGCACATTCATCCACCTGTTCACCCCGCACGCACCGCTGGGACCGATCGTCTCGTCGAAGCCGACCATGCGATCCAATCGCTCCGGCACGTCGAATCGACGAGCCCAGAAGGTGAACGACTGGGTGCCGTCAGCTGTGGTGCCATCCGGACACTTGAGCCAGCCGGGGATCACCCGCGTGGCCCGCCAACGCTGGCTCAGATAGACCAGAGGGGCAGACCACCCCTGGTCGCTGACGAGTGTTCCGGTGCAGTCCTGAAAGCTTGTGCACGACGACGTCAGGGTCCACACGCTGGTCACGCTCGGGCGTGGCTCGAAGCGTTCGCGGGTCTTGGACCACTGGCCGTCGGAGAACGCCACGAAGGTGCCGTTGAGTGCGACGTCGTTGGGCCCCGCGTCGGCGGGTGCCGCAGCGGCGATAGCCGCGGCCGACATGACCACGGCGGACGCAACGCTCAGCGTCCTGCGCGCGGTCATCATCGAGTGGCCCCCGACGCCGGCGGCAGAACAAGCTCCTGCCACGTGCGGACCCGCCCGCCCTCGGCGAGGTTCGTCTGCGAAAACACGTGGCCATCGGGGCCGGCGACTGCTCCTGAAGCGGGGTCGTAGGGGGCGATTGCGAGCGGCGGTCTTGCATCCGATGCGTTCCCGAAGCTGCTCGGGGCGGCCGCCTGTGGAAGGACTGGGTTGTCCGGCCGGATCGGCGGCGGAGGCGCGGCGGGTGCCGGAGGTGCGCCCGGACCCGGCGATGCGCCGGGCGGCAGAGGCGTTCCCGTGATGGGTCCGAAGATCCGCTCGTCCTCGTTCACCCGGCTATCCGGCGGAACTCCCTGGCCCACCAGGTTGGGATCGAACGGTCCCGGGCCCAGCGCATGCTCACGAGCCGCCAGCGGCTTGTACGGCTCGTCGCTCTTGCAGATCTCGACAGTGGGCGCGTACTTGCCGGGCTTGTCCATGCAAGGCGTGTTCCGGACACCGCGCACGGAAATCGGCGAGTCCTGCGGAAGCTTGCAGTAGAGACCGTCGGGGGTGTCCAACGTGGTGGTGTCGGCCGGATTGCGCCGCTGCGAGGCCGGGAGGAATCCCACCGTGCACGCCGGAGGGTCGTCGACCGAAATCCGGAAGTCCCCGACGGGGATGCCGGTCGCATTGTTGTCGCCGACTGCGGCCTGGTACATGGCCGTCAACGGTGGCAGCAGCACCAGAAGCTGCTTCAGGCCGGGATGGTAGGTCACGGCCACCTGGCTCAGCGAGCCCATGTTGGCCAATAACACAGGGAGGGTGGGCTGCACCTGTTGGAGCAACTGCGAAACCTCCTCTGCTGCAGACGGTCCCGTCTCCAGCACAGTGCGAAGATCGGGGTCGTTGGCCGCCACTTGTCGACTTACCGAAGCCAGCCTCGCCGCCCAGGTTCGCAGCGCATCGGAAGTGGCCACCTGTCCTTCCAAGAAGGGTTGGGCGTCCTCGACCAACTGCGCCGTGCGTCCGGATGTGCGATCGAGTTCAGCGGCGAGGCGTGCGGTGGAATCAGTCAGAGACTGCAGATCGCTCCCCGCACCGTTGAAGGCGAGAAAGGTCTCGTCGAGCAGTGTGCCCAGATTTTCGGTGGGCACGCTGGCGATCAAGCCGCTGACCCGGTCGAGCATGGGTGCCACTCGTTTCGGCACGGTGACGTCCGACGCCGGGATCACCGATCCCTCGCTGAGGTAGGGGCCGTCCTCGCTGTCCGGTTGCAGATCGACGTACTGCTCGCCCACGGCCGACACGCTGCGTACCTGGACCCGCAGATCCGAAGGTACCCGGGGAGACGTGGTCAGGGACAGGGTCGCGACGGCTCCATCAGCATTCACATCGACGTCGGTTACTTTCCCGATCTGGACACCGCGGTAGGTGACGTTGGCGAAGCGGTAGAGGCCGCCCGCGTCGGGCATGTTCATTGTCACCGCAATGCGCCCGACCCCGAGCAACGTGGGCACTTTGAGGTATTGCACGACAAGGACGCTCATCCCGACCACCGAGGCGATGGTGAACAGTGTGAGCTGAATCCTGACGAAACGGGTGAGCATCAGGGATTCGCCTGTGTCTCTGGGGGAAGCCGATCGGGTCCCATGACCCCCGGCGGCAGTGCGACGGCCTCTCCGAGCGGGTTTTTCGAATAGAACCTCTCGTAACCGGGATCGCCGGGGGCGGGAACGAGTGGGGCATTGGGGTCGGCGAACGACGTGCCCGACAGCAGGCCACGCCGGAAGCGGCTGAGCGTGAGATCGACAGTGACGAAGAGGTTCAAGTAATCGCCTCGCATACCCCGGTCGATGAGATTCTGATTCAGCGGGAACGTCGTGGCGAAGGCCAGGGCGGTGGCGATGTCGGGCCCGATGTCGTTCAGCGCGGCGAGGACCGGGCCGAGGTGGCCGAGATTGGTGACGAGGTCGGCTTTGGTGTCTGCGACGACTTTGGTGGCGGTGTCGCTGAACGTGCGCAACGCATCGAGCGCCGCGGTGAGTGCGGGTCGCTGCTCACGAAGGATGTCCAGCGCAGGCTGGATCTCGCGCAGCGCCGTGGCTAGGGTGTCTCGTTGCTGGGCCAAGGTGCCGGCGAACCGGTTCAACTCGGAGACGGTGGAGATGATGTCTTCGCGTTGGTCGTCAAGGGTGCCGACGAAGGTGTCGAGGTTGCTCATCAGCTCGCGAATGTCGTCGGTGCGCCCACTGAATGCGTTGTTCAACGAATGAACGATGTCACCGATTTGACCCAGCCCGCCGGCGTTCACGACGGTCGAGAGTGCTGCGAGCGTCTGTTCGGTCGATGGATAGGCAGACGAGCGCTCCAGCGGAATCACGGATCCGGGCTGGAGTTTGGCATCGCGTTGGCCGTTGGGCGCGGTGAGCTGAAGGTTCATCGACCCGAGTAGGCTCGTCTGTCCCACGGCTGCGGTTGCATCCGCGGGAACGTGCACTCCTGGGACGATGGTGATCTCGACCTCGGCGTGGCGGTCGACGACACCGATCCGGCGCACACTGCCCACCACCACGTCGTTCATGAGGACTGGTGAATTCGGTTCCAACGTTCCGACATTGAGCAGCTCGACTGTGTAGGTCGATGCTCCCGCGCCGTGCCCGACGGTCCCGGGGAGAGGTAGTGAATTGACTCCTCCGAAACCGCATGCTGTGGCGACCGTCGTCAGCATCGCGATGGGGACGATATGGCGGACCCTCACGGTGTTGGCCTTTCGGCAGGTAGGAGGACTTGCGGCAACGTGGGTGTGCCCTGCGAAGTGGGAGCGTCCGGCGGTGGGGGAGCGTCCGGCGGCGGAGGAGGTTGATCGGCGTATGCCGAGTCTGACGGCGAGACGGGCATCGGTCCCGACCGGGTGCCCGGGCCCCCGGGCCGCAGCGCGGGGTCGGTGTAGATCAGCTTCGATTCCGGCGGGACCGAGGTGAGCAGCGGGTTGACCGGGAAGGGTAGGTAGTTGAAGTTGATGCGGTTGAACGCCGGACCCAGGGATTGGGCGCACAGCTTGCTGGTCGTAGGAGCGGTGACGTTCTCCAGGGCAGAGATCATCCCGCACAGGAAAGCTTGAGGGTCGGCCATGTTCTTGAGCACGAACACTCCGGTTGCACCCCCGACCCGGGGGTCCATCATGTTGTACGAGTTGGCGATCGCGTTGGGCGCGACATGGAGAACCTGCTCGAGATCTTCCTGCTGATTCACCACGATCTGCGTGAGGTCGGTCAACCGCCGCACTTGGTCGACAGCCTGGTCACGGGTACCGGTAACGAAGCGACGGACGTCGGCCACGGCGACCGACAGATTCTTCAGCGCGGCATCGAGATCGCTTCGCCCACCGTCGAGAACGCTGGTCAGTGTCGCGAACCGACCCTGAAACTGGACAATCTGCTCGTTGGCCTGGCGCAGCACTGCGACGAAGGTCTGAAGGTTCTCCAGGATCTGACCGATGTCACCGCTGCCGTCGGCGAGGATCCTGCTGACCGACGACAGTTCATGCAGCGTGTCGCGCAGCTTCTGGCCGTTGTCTTCCATGGCGCCTGCCGCGCTGTCGATGAAGCGGCCGATCGAACTGGTGTTCAGACCTGCTTGCGGTCCGAGATCTGTTGCCAGACGAGTCAATTGCTCCTTGATCTCATCCCACTCGACAGGCACTGCGGTGCGATCGATCGGGATGGTGCTGTGGTCGGCCATCACCGGGCCGCCGGAGTATGCGGTCAGCTGAACGAAGCGCGCGGACACCAGGTTGGGGGCGACTACGACGGCCTTGGCATTCGCGGGCACCCGCACCCCGTGGTCGACCTCGAGGGTCAACTTGACATGTTTTCCGGCCGGCTGGATCTCTGCGATGGATCCCACCGGTACGCCGGCGATGCGGACCTCATCGCCGGCGTAGATCGCGCGAGCGGAGGAGAACGTGGCGACGATGGTCGCGGGTGCGAATAGATGGCGCACCAGCAGGAAACCGCCCGCCGACACGGACAGTGCAATCAGTACGAGGGCGATGACCAGGGCTTGCAGGCGGCGGGTCACCGTGGTGGCTCCGGAATACCGTTGTACGGGAACGGAAATTCGGCGCGAGGGCCGACGTCGTCGGGCGGCTGGCCGGCATCTACTCCGCGCCGGAAACCGAAGGCGTAGTCCAGAAAAGGTTGCAGAAACGGCGGCAGATCGAGGTTGGGGATGTACGCGCTGTAGTAGGGACCATTGGAGACGGTTTCGCCGAGCGTGGTCATGTACTTCGCGAACCGGGGCAGCGCAACGGCAATGTTGTCTCGCTGGCGTTGCAGCATGTCGATTGTGGAATTCAGGCGGTCCAGTGTGGGAGCAAGTTCGGCCTCGTTGTCGGCGACCAGACCTGATATCTCGCGCGCCAACACCGACGTATTGGCGAGCAGTTCGACGATGGCGCTTCGGCGTCGGGACAGCATGTCCACGAGTTCGTTGGCACTGAGTATCAGCGCGGCGACCTGATTGCTGCGCTGCGCCAGAATTTCTGTCACCTCGCGTCCGCTCGTGAACAGCCCTGCCAGTGCGGTGTTCCGTTCCTCGAGGGCCGCAGAAATCCGGGTCAGCCCGTCGAATGTCGGTCCCAGCTGCGGCGCGATCTGGTCGATGGCGTCAGACAGGGTGTCCAAGGCTTGGTTGACGTCCCCGGTGTCGGTGGCCGCCACGTTCGTGGTGAGCTCGCCGACAGCCTCGGTGAGTGAGTAGGGAGCGAACGTCCGACTGATCGGAATGACAGACAGGGGGCGCAGCAGGTCATCGCCTGCCGATTCCAGCGTCAGCGTGCGCTCACCGAGCAGTGTGCCGGTTCGGATGTGCGCCGTTGTCTGCGAGCCCAGGGTCACACCGGATTTGACGACGAAGCTGATCACCGCGTTCGGATCCTGCAGGGTGATCGCGGTGACCTTGCCGACCGCCATCCCGGCGACAGTCACGTCGTTGCCCGTTGCCAGGCCGCCGGCGTCGACGAACACCGCCTGGTAACGAATGCCCGTCGCCCAGGCGGCGAGGCGTTCGGGAGCAAGCCCGACGGCTATCACCAGAACGGTGAGCACCACGCCGATCACGCCCGCACGGATGAGATGGCGTCCGCGGTACTTCAGCATCTAGTTCTCCTCACACCGACCCCCGTCCTGTCGGAAGACTGGGAACTGGGCGGTGCGGCCCTGCAGGTCGGTGACGCGCACCGCCAGTGAGCAGATGTAGTAGTTCACGAAGCTGCCGTAAGAGCCGAGCCGGGCCAGCTTGCGGTAGTTCTCGGGTGCTTTCACCAGCGCTGTCTCGATACGATCCTTCTTGTCATCGATGTTGGGCGCCAGCCTCGTCAGCTCGTCGACGGCGCCGGCCAGCGGCGGACGCGCCTCGGTTAATAGATCGGCCAGCGATGCAGTTCCCGCGTTGAGTGAGTCAATGGCTGCCCCGATGGGTTCGCGATCGCCGGCGAGTTCGGTGACCAACCGCTGTAGTCGGTCGATCGCTCCCGAGAACTCGGTGCCCTCATCGGACAGGGTCGCCAGCGTCGTCTGAAGATTGTCGATGAGTTGTTGTACGACTTCCCGCTTGTCTCCAAGCGCCTGCGTGAAAGACGACGTACGCGAAAGCAGCGACGTCATCGTCGGGCCCTGACCCTGGACGATCTGGACCAGCGAAACGGCCAGTGCGTTGACGTCCTGGGCGTTCAGTCCGCGGATGACCGGCTTCAGCCCGCCCAGGAGCACGTCGAGGTCGAGCGCGGGTGCGGTCTGTGTCTTGGGGATCGTCGATCCTGGCGTGAGGATCGCGGAGCTTCCCTGGCCGTCGACGAGATCGAGATAGCGGTCGCCGACGAGGTTGAGATAGCGCACCGCTACGGTGGTGCCTGCTGTGAGGGCTATCTCGCGGTCGGTGTCGAAGGTGACCACAACGGTGTGATCGGGCTGCATCACGAGTCGGTTGACGCTGCCCACCTGTACGCCGGCGAAGCGGACAGTGTCACCCGCCTTGAGTTTGGATACGTCGGTGAAGATTGCCGAGTATGTGTTCGTGGTCGCCGAACGGTAGTTGCCGAACACTGCGAAGAGGCACGCGGTCAGAAATGCGGTGATCATTGTGAAGATCGCGAACTTGACGATCGTCGAATTCCCGCGCTGCCTCATCCTGGTTGGCCGATCTGAGCGCTGTTCCGGGGTGGCCCGTCGAACGGGCCGAACAGGATCTTTTTCAGCAGATCAGAGTTCAGCACCACTCCTGGGTTGTTGTACTTCCACGGGTTGGAGCCGGTGTCGGCAACGACGAATTCGGGTGCCTTTCCGTAAGGAACCTTCGGGAGATTCGCACACTGCGGACCGCCAGATGCGGCGATCTTCGGCAGGTCCGCAGGGTAGCGGTATCGCTCCTGGCCCCATTGGAATCCGGCCAGAATATCGACTCCCGGCGGCCCCAGCGGCGGGTTGTTCGCCATCACGAGCATGCCACCGATACCGCAGGTCAGTGCTTGCCGATACTCGTTGACCAGCGAGGTTGTGGGCACCAATAATTCGAGCGCGCGATCCAGCGGCGGTCCGTTCACGGTCAGCACGTCGTTGCCGATGGCGCCGAGACCGGTTGTGCTCATCAGCAACGCGTCCAAATCGTCGGCCTTGTCGACGATAGTCGCGGACAGCCGCGTGACGGTGTCGGCTACCGACAGAAGATCTGGTGCCGCGTCGGCGTATGCGGCGGCCACCTGGGGGGCGGCTGCCAAGTCGCTGCGTAACGCATCGAGCCGTGGGTTCACTGTTCGCAGTGCGGAATTGAGGTCTGTGAGCGTCTGGCCCAGCTGAGCGCCCCTGCCCTGCAGGGCGGTGGTGAGCGCGCCGAGAGTCTCGTTGAGTTTCTGGGGGTGGATCGAAGCCAGCAATGTGACCAGCTCTTGGAACAGCGTGTTCGCTTCGAGCATGACGTGCTCGGCGGATATGGTCTGGCCGGCGCGCAAAGGATCCGGCGATGGTTCCGGCGGTGCGACGAGACGAATCTGCTTGGCGCCGAACACAGTGGTCGATGAGATGTCCACCTCGACGTTGGCGGGGATGAGCGCCATGCGGGCGGGGTCGATTTTGAGGTGGATGGTCGCTTGATTGCTCGGAAGGTTCTCGATGGAGCCCACGGTGCCCACCTGCACGCCGTGCAGGGTGACTTTTGCGTCGGGGTTCATCACCAGGCCCGCGCGGGGCGAGACGATGGTCACGGGCACGGATTCGGTGAAGGCTCCGCGGAACAGGGCGGCACTGAGAAGGACGACGCCGATGACGCAGAGCACGCTCAGCAGGCCGACGAGGGGGCGCATCACGGATCCTGTCACCGAGCTGATCCGGATCCGGACATTGCGTCACCTCCCGGTCTGGGCCGCTGTCACATGTCTACGACCGAGCAGACCAAATGTTTGATCCGAAACATAACAGCGGGATTGAGGGATGGTCAACGGCCGTGTGAAAGTTTGTTCGCTCCCTAGCATTTCCGCTGAATTAGCATCTCCGTCAATAATTTCCCTATTGCGATGACGGGCCCAAAAAGATGGAATCCAGGTTGAGGCCCTGAGTAACACGTTGGCGACGCGTGAGCCGGAGCGGTGGCCGTCACTGCGCCCGGAGTGGCCGGCGCTGTCCTACTGATGCCGGACTGCGATGCCCCGCAAGGTCGTATCGCGAGCCAATACCAGCGCGTTACGCGTGCCGATCTCCTGGAGGATGTTCTCGGGAATCCACTGCTCGCCGATGATGCATCGGGCCAACAGATCTGCCGTGGGACTCTCGACCTGAATCTCACCGGCACGTATGCCCTCGGAGAGAAGAGCTTTCATCTGACGGATCCGGGTCGTGAAGGACCACGCCGGGGTCGACGTGTCGGGGGGTGTCTGGCGCAGCCACGCGAGTTGGATTCTGAACTCGTCGGGGAACTGGTCGAGGGCATTGACGTTCAGCCAGCTCAGCGCGTCCAACTTCTCGACGGTCGTCGAGTCCGAACGGACGATGTCTGCCCACGCGCCACCGACCTTGTGCCCGAACTCGAGCATGATCGACATCAAAAGCTCGTCCTTCGAGCCGATCACCCGATACACCGTGCCGGTACCCAGACCTGCAGCCGCCGCGATGTCACGAATGGTCGTCATCTCGTAGCCGCGTCGGCCGAATTCGGCGCGTGCGACGGCGCGCACATGAGCGGCCTTGAGATCGGTCTCTGCCTCGGTGTGGTCCCAGCTGTCGATGACCTGCTGCGCTGCCGCGAACGCGTTCGACTTGTCGAGGTCGGCATCCGACGGCGGATCGACCGCGAGCCCTTCCAGGGCGATCCGGCTCTTGAGCTTGGCCACCTCGGTGGTCGAGGCTTTGTGGCGAACGACGTCGAGGCCGGCGTGCAACATGCTCTGGCACAGGCGGTCGGCCAGCGTCGGAAGGTCGATATCGGACCGGATGTATCCGCTCCAGCGGCCGGCGCGTAACGCCTGCAACATGGCGGCCTGGATCTTGGTGGGCGGGCGCTTCGCCAACTCCAGAAGCTCAGGGTCGGTGCCGGGGCCCTCGTAGAACGACATCTGCAGCGCTGCGCGATGCTCCACTGCGCAACGCGCGATATCGCACCCGAGTTCGGTGATCTGCTCCGCAGCCGGGCGGGGGTCAGGGCGGTCGATGCGTTCGAGAGCGGTATCGCCGACGAGGTCCAGATCAACGTGGTAGCGCCGGATCAACTCGACGAGGATGGCTTCCTTGGATTCGAAATGATGGTACAGACTGCCGGCGAGAATGCCCGCGGCGTCGGCAATCTGTTGGAGCGAGCTGCGCAGGCCCGTCGTCGCGATGACGGTATCGGCAGTCTTGAGGATCTCGGTGCGTCGGGTGGCGTCGGCTGTGGGCTCGTCGGCGACCGCCGTGAGTTTGGCCGAGCGGGGGCTCTTCTTGTTCGCGGGCCGGCTGCGGGCGCGACTCCGCCTGGCGTCGGCGTCGGCCATCGCTCCTCCTTCACCGAACGTTTCGGCGGGTGTGAACCCACGAAATCGATCCTACCGAGTGCGGTGCGATCGGCGTTCACCTCGGTCATGCGGCCGTGTCGCCGCCAGTGGACGGTCGTAGGAAGGATCCGACGTGTCATGAGCGGCGACCCTCATCGTTGCGGCCATCATCGCGATCACCTCGTCGGTCACCAACGATGTCGACTCGGCGTTCCATTCGACGACGCACACCCGGTCTGTGATCGCCCAGCGGCCATCCCGCCGTTGCAGGCGATCCACGTAGCGACCGCCTGACAGGGTCAGATGATTCTCGGGCTCCCTGTCGGTGCCCACGAACAGGTAGTACGTCTCGGCATGCGCGTCGTCTCCGTCGATATCGGCGGTGTGGTTCAGCAGGTAGTGCTGGTAGCGGGTCTGTGTCGAGTGGTAAGCGAAGGCCCAGTCGATGAAGTCCTCGACGCCACCGACGAAGCCGACATGGTCGTCAACTGCGCCGTCGTGGTAGGCCGACCGCAGTACTTCACGATCTCTGCGGTCCATACCCCGCGCGTACCGCTCGATGCATTCCCGGATCTCCGCGTGTGCCTCGAGTCGGGCAATGCGGTCCAGCAATTCGGCGCCTATGGTCATCGACTCTCCATCCGTGGTCAGTGCTCTGTGGTCGGCGGTTCCGGAAACGAGACATCGGCATTGGCGGGCATCGCGCTGACGCCGAGGCGGTCGCAGACATCGAAGTCGATCACCCGGCGCTCCCGACCAGTTCAGCACCCACCCGCTTGAGATAGTCATCCGGGCTGCCGAGAAACCGGCTGAAGCTCAGCAGCCGCTTCAGGTAGAGCTGCGCATCGTGCTCCCACGTGAAGCCGATTCCGCCGAAGACCTGGATGGCCGTGTCGCCGACACCGACCAGTGCGCCGGAATACGCCTTGACGCGTAACGCAGCGAGGTGGCGCTCCGCCGGATCGGCGCAGTCTGCGGCCCACACCGCGTACTGGACGCCACTGCGGGCCAGTTCCACCGTCTCGTACATGTCGGCGCACAGATGAGCGACAGCCTGGAAGCTGCCGATCGGCGCCCCGAACTGGCGGCGAACCTTCGCGTATTCGACCGTTGTGTGCAAGATCTGACGCGCGGCCCCGACGGCGTCGACGGCCCACGCGACAATCATGTCGTCACGTAGAGATGTGAGTGCCGCGCTGGAGGCGGAGGCGGCCACGATACCTGCAGCACCGTCGAATGCGACGCGAAAAACCTTGCGCGACCTGTCGATTCCCTGAGTCTGCGTGATCCGTACGCCGGACGCGGACGTCTGCACGGCAACCAGCACCGGTCGCACATCACCTATGGGGACGAACAGCGTGTCTGCCGCTGCGGCATCGGGAACCTCGTCCAATTCACCATGCAGCAACCCGGCCCCGTCGAGGGCGACCTCGCTGGGCCCGGGTAACGAGACCGCCGCCCGTGTCGTGCCGTCGGCAAGTCCGGTGAACCACTTCGCTTCGGCGCCGAACCGCATGAGCGCCCGTGGCGCGGCGACGGCACTCGACAGCCACGGTCCCGGGTGCAGGGCCGCACCCAGTTCCTCACCCACGATCGCGGCCTCCACCATCGACATGCCCTCACCGCCGTGTTCGACGGGGACCAACAGGCCGGTCGTCCCCAAATCGGCCAGACCGCGCCACACGTCGTCCGTCGTGCCGACCGCATCGTCGAGCATCGGTCGCACGTGACTGGTGACGCTCGCCTTCGCAGAGAGGAACTCGCGGACGGAGTCGCGCAGCGCGAGCTGCTCGGGGGTCAATTCCAGGTTCATGCTCGGGGCAGTCCCAGCACTCGCTGTGCGGTGATGTTCTTGCTGATCTGGGTGGTTCCGCCGGCGATCGTCAGCGCATGCGAGGTCAACCGGTACGCATCCCACCGGCCCTCGGCCACGCCTGGGCCGAGCGTGTCGAAGGCCAGAGCGGCCAGGTCCTTGCCGATCTGACCCCACACCGACTTGGCGAGGCCGGCAGTCGCGAATGCGTCACCACCGTGCATGCCCGCTGATATCGAGCGCTGGCAGAGGACTTCCAGGTTCTTGATGCGGGTGTCGAGTTCGCCGAGGCGTCGAAGCGTAGAAGCGTCATCGAAGGTGGACGTGGTCGTGGCACGCAGATCGGCGACCAGATCCCGAAGGCGCACCTGCATCTCGGCGTACAGGCGTGCCGCTCCGGCGCGCTCATAGCTCAATGTGGTGGTCGCGACCTGCCAGCCCTTGTTCAGCGGTCCGAGCAGGGCATCGCCTGGAACCCGTACGTCGTTGAAGAACACTTCAGCGAAGTCGGTATCGCCCGACAGCGTCATCAGGGGACGCGCCTCGATCCCGGGCAGCGACATGTCGACGATCAGGCAGGAAATGCCCTTGTGCTTGGGCGCTTCGGGGTCGGTACGCACGTACAACTGACACCAGTCCGCCCGGTGGCCCAGCGACGTCCAGATCTTCTGACCGGATACCACGAAGTCGTCGCCGTCCTGGACGGCCCTGGTACGCAGCGAGGCCAGGTCGGATCCGGCGTCGGGTTCCGACATGCCCTGGCACCAGATGTCGTCGGCGCGCAGCATTCGCGGTAGGAGGGTGGACTTCTGCGCTTCCGTTCCGTACTGCATGACCGCCGGTGCGATGTTGTTGATGCCGATGGTGTTGAGCGGATGGGGGACCCTGGCTCGCGTCGCCTCTTCGGCGTAGACGAGCTGTTCAATAGCGCCGGCGCCGCGTCCGCCGTACGCCTGGGGCCACGACACCGCCGCCCACCCGGCGTCGGCGATCTTTGCATTCCATTCGCGCAGCAACTCGAAGGCCTCTTCATCGTTGCCGCGGTGTGCGCTGGCTTCGACGACGGTGTCGGTGAGATTCGCCGACAACCACTCCCGCAGCTCTTTACGGAACTGCTCAGCGGATTGAGGGTAGGAAAAATCCACGTGCCCGATCGACCTCATCTGAATCGACGATTGATTGACTCAACTTCACGCGGACTCTACGGTGGAACAATTATTAGGTCAATATGTCGAAGGTGGGCAAGGTAGGTGACCTGTGACGGTTGAGGTTGAAGGCGACCCGCTGCAGAGCCTCGGTATGCTGGCGTCCGCACTAGCGGGTCGACCCATGGCCGTGGCCGCCGGTGTCGCCGGCGAACCATCGTGGACCGACGGACAAACGGTGTTCCTCGATCCTTTGGCGCACAGCCAGGCCCATCGCGAGTCCGTTGCCGTGCATGCGTCCCTCATCGCGGCTGACAGCCTGCCGACCGATGTCGTCGATCGGCTTGTACGACACCCCAGAATCGCCCGCCGGTATCTCGCCGTCGAAGGGCACCGCGCTCTGGTCGCCAACGAGCTCCTGCTGCCGGGGGTGTTGACGTCGCTGGCCGATCGAGAGGTGGCGGCACTCAGCGATTCCGCCGAGTCGTCTCTGGCCATAGCGACCGCCAAGGTGGCTCTTGCCGACCCGCCTCCGGGTTTCGGTGTCATTCGTGCCAAGAAGTTGGCGTCGGCGTTGAAGAGGACCGGCGTCGACGAGCCGAAGGGCGGTCACGTTGCCCGCAAAGAGGCCAAGGGTGAATTGGAGGAGCTCGCCGAGGACGCAGTCGACGACACCGACGATCAGGACGTGTTCACCAGCCCCGTCGGCGGGGCCAGTTTCCTCGGCAAAGTGTTCAAGAAGCTGCTGTCGGCGGCCCGCAAGAGCGGAGGCGATGGTGCCGGTCCGCCGGGAGCGGACACCCCGACCCATCGTACGAACTCGACCAGGCGTGGGGCGTACGCGGTGTCCTCGACCGCGTCGACTCCAGCCGAGGATCCTGCCGACGTCGCGGTGGACGGCGTGAGATATCCGGAGTGGGATGCGTCCCGTGGTGCCTACCGACCAGACTGGTGCACGGTGCGTGAAGTGGAGCCGAAGATCAAGCCCTTCGCCACCCAGGCCATCGACAATGCGATCGGCGTGCGCCGGCCGCTTGCGCGCCTCGGTATGGGCTTGCATCGCCGGCATAGGCAGCCGCAGGGAGACGACATCGACATCGATGCGGCGGTGGAGGCGCGTGTCGAGGTGATGGCGGGCTCGGTACCCGACGAGGCGGTCTATATCGACAGCCTGCGTAAGCGGCGCGATCTGTCCGTCCTGCTCCTGTTGGATATCTCAGGTTCGGTGTCCGAGCCGGGCACGCTAGGACGCACCGTGCACCAGCAACAGCGGACTGCAATCGCCAACCTCGCTGTTGCCCTGCACGATCTGGGTGATCGGGTGTCGATTTACGGGTACTACTCGCAGGGCCGTGCGGCGGTGAGTATGGTACCGGTGAAACGCTTCGATGAGCACCTCGAAGCCAGTATCCTCCGGCGACTCAACAGCCTTGAGCCAGGGGCATATTCGCGACTGGGGGCGGCAATCCGGCATGGGTCGTCGGTGTTGGAGCGCCGAGGCGGGACCGCTCGTCGACTACTGGTCGTATTGACGGACGGACTGGCCTACGACCACGGTTATGAGCGTGACTACGGCGCCGCAGATTCGCGTCGAGCAATCAACGAGGCGCGGCGCCGGGGAATCGGGTGCGTCTGCCTGACGGTGGGTGCGGGCACCGACGCGCGATCGCTGAAGAAGGTCTTCGGCAGCGCCGCACACGCCACAGTCGGCCAGCCTGAGCGACTCGTCGGCATCATCGCCCCGTTGTTCCGATCAGCCGTTCGCTCGGCTGAGGTTCGCAGGCGGATCGCCTGAATCGGCACAGCATGAAAAGAATTGTGCAGCAGCGAGTATCGGCCAGTTCAGGAGTCCCGACACCAGTGCCCGCAAAAGCTTGAACCAAATATCTGTTCCCGCTAGGCTCTAGAGGTCGCAACGGTGCGGCCGGCATGGAAGGGCGCTATGGCAAACGACACTCGACTCGCGCACCAGAACGGCACCGCACCGCACGTGGAGGCCCAGCGCCCCTACTACCAGCCGGTGGGCAATGAGCAGGCGGTGTTCAAGGCAGCGTATCGCCAGGGCCTCTCGCTGGTGTTGAAGGGCCCGACGGGCTGCGGCAAGACCCGCTTCGTCGAGGCGATGGCCTATGACCTGGGCCGACAGCTGATCACCGTGTCCTGCCACGACGATCTGACCACGGCGGACCTGGTGGGCCGGTATCTGCTGCGGGGCGACGAAACTGTCTGGGTCGACGGGCCTCTGACTCGCGCGGTTCGCGAGGGTGCAATCTGCTATCTCGATGAGGTGGTGGAGGCTCGGCAGGACACCACTGTCGTATTGCACCCGTTGGGCGATCATCGACGGCAGCTGCCGATCGAGCGACTCGGTGTCACCCTGGACGCAGCCCCGGGGTTTGGTCTGGTCGTGTCCTACAACCCGGGGTATCAGAGTGTCCTCAAGGATCTGAAGGACTCGACCCGGCAGCGCATGGTGGCGATCGAATTCGGCTACCCCGCTCCCGAGGTAGAAGAGGGCATCGTCATCCACGAATCGGGAGTGGACGCGACGGTCGCTGCTGCGCTGGTGAAGTTCGGCCAGGCCATACGTCGCCTGGAGACCGGAGGATTGCGGGAGGTGGCGTCCACCCGTGTGCTGATCGCGGCCGGACAATTGATCTCCGAGGGGCTGCCGATCAGTGATGCGGCCAGAGCGGCGATCGCGGGACCGCTGACCGACGACCCCACCGTGGGTCGCGGCCTCAACGAAATGATCGACGTGTACCTGGGTGCGGGTGCACGCGATCTCCGGTGATTGACGTTGCGCCTCAGCGGACGTTAGTGTCTGAACAAATATTAGGTCAAGCTTCACAATGGAGGTGGCGGTGTCGTACGAGAGCAAAACCGACCCGATCAAAGTCGGTTACCTGATGGACTTCACGCTGGCTGCGGATTTCCCGAAGGAGCTGTTGGACTCGTTCGTGCAATCGTTGGACCTTGTGTTCGAAGATGCTTTGGAGAAGGGCATTCTTGACCGCCCCGTAGAGGTGATCTACAAGGAGGTCGAAGGTCTCCCTAAGGGGACGGTCAAGGCGGTGATCGACGCGTACGCCGAACTGGTCGACGAAGGGTGCCTGGTTGTTTTCGGCCCCAACATCACCGACAACGTCGTCCCGACGCGCGAGGCGATCGAGGAGCGCTTCAAAGTGCCGGCGCTCAGTGTGACCGGCACCGACGACTGGCTGGGGGAGTGGACGTTCTCGTTCCCACAGGGGTCGATGACCGATGAGCCCATCTTCATCGCCGACCTCATCGCCAAGCGGGGATTGACCACTGTCGGCGTCTTGGTCGAGCAGAATCTGATCGGTGAGAGCTACCTCGGCAACATGCGGAAGGCATGTTTGCGCAAGGGAATTCGGATCGTGGCGGAGGCGCCGATCGCCCAGACAGCGCAGGACATCAGTTCCGCCGTGTCCACGCTGCACGCCGCCGGCGCGGAAGCGATCGTCCACTTCGGCTTCGGCTTCGGCGTCGTCTTCATCAACCCGGCTCTCGAAGCTCTCGACTGGGATCCGCCGCGCTTCACCACCACCGCGTTCCAGAACGCGTGGATCAACCCCGTGATGTGGAAGGCGTTCATGGGGTGGATCGGCGTGGACCAGTACGACGAGGAGAACAAGCTGGGTCAGGAATTCCTGGACCGCTACGAGGCCAAGTACGGGAACCGTCCCGAGTACTGCGTTTCGGTGGTCAACCATGACATCGCGTGGACGCTGGTACGAGCCTTCGCCGATGCGCACCCGCTGAGCCCCCGCGGGGTCAAAGAGGCGATCGAGCGGGTCAAGATGATGCCCGCGGCAGCCGGAGCTCCGGGGACACGAGTGTCCTTCGGCAAGTGGACCCGCCGGGCGTGGATGGGTGCGGGATACCTCGTCGCCCGGACCTTGGATGCTGACGGTGTCAATTCACATCTAGTCGACCGATTCGGTCAGGAGTGAACCCATGAGTACCGAAGAATCCAGCCCCCTGCTCGTCGACCCCGAGAAGCGACCGCCCACTCGACGCAAACGCGGCGGATCGTTGGGCTCGTGGTTGGCCGGCATCGGCCTGCTTGCGTTCATCGGGTTGTTCCTCGCGGTGTCGCGCACCGAACTCGATCCGCGCGTGGCCAATCCGGAAACGGTCGGCAGGCCGCGTCCGGTCAATTACCTCTTCGACTTCGACGGCTGGATGTGGTTCATCCAGATCGGCACGGCGCTCATGCTCGTGGCTCTCGTCGTCGTTTTCATCGTTGGCTGGAGGCGCAATCCAGGCAGTCCGTTGATGCTGATGTTCCTGTGCACGACGCTGATCGTGTGGCAGGACCCCATCATGAACTGGGCGCCCTACGCGGTGTATAACCCGGATCTCCTGCACTGGCCGGAATCCTGGTACCTGATCATGATGTCGCCGACTGTGGAGCCGTTCATCGTGTTCGGCTACGTGATCTTCTATTTCGGCCCGTATTTCCCCGCGGTGTGGATCATGCGTAGGTGGCAGGCCAAGAAAGGCCCAGAGGCGTTCGTCAGCAGACATCCGCTGATCACCCTTGGTCTGCTCGTGCTCGTCATCGGGTTCTGGTTCGACGCGGCGCTCGAGGTCGGATCCATACGCACGGGCCTTTACATTTACTCTCAGGTCATCCCGTTCGGCTCGATCTTTGTCGGGACCCCCTTCCAGTTCCCGTTGATATGGGAGTCCTTCGCGGTGACGTTCGTGATGATCCCGGCTGCGATTCTGGTCTACCGCGATGACACCGGGAAGTCAGTGGCTGAGAAGCTGGCCGCAAAGGCGAAGCTGTTTCCGACCAAACCCGTACTGGGCACCTTCCTGGTGATGTTCGCCATCATCAACGCGTCCTATTTTGCCTACGGGGCGTGGTTCTGGGGGATCAAGGCAAGCGGTCTGGCGACGTCGGTGGCGTGCCCGTGGCCGTATCCGGAGGCGAAGGTCTACGACCCCCAGGGCTTCTACCGGGCCAACGGCGCCGAGGGGCCGTACTCGGTGGGCAAATGGGCCACCTGGCAACAGGGCCCGTTCGCCGATACCGATGTCGAACTGGGTTCGAAGAGCAACCGTTGCGCCACAGAGGGGTCCAATGACTGAGCCACAGAGTGTTTCGACGGTCGGGCCGCGCAGCGTGGTTATCACCGGCGCCTCGCGTGGGCTTGGATTCGCCTCGGCGGTGCGACTCTACCGTGAGGGCTGGCAGGTGTTTGCCACCATGCGCACACCCGAACGCGGTATGCCGCTTCTACGCGAGGCCACCGGAGCCGCAGACGACGACGAGCGCCTCATCGGAATTCAGCTCGATCTGATGGACGCCGAGTCGATCTCGGCGGCGGCCAAGGAGATCGAGGAGCGTGCCGGCGCGCCATACGCCATCGTGCACAACGCCGGGATCTCGGCGGCGGGCATGGTTGAAGAAACCGATACGACGCTGTGGCAGAACATGTTCACCACCCATGTGGTCGCACCGGTGGCCTTGACGAAAGCTCTGCTGCCGTCAATGCGAGCAGCCGGGCAGGGACGCATCGTGCTCGTCAGCAGCGCGGCCGGAGTCCGTGGTCAGCCTGCGACCGGACCGTACTCGGCGAGTAAGGGTGCGATGGAGCGGTGGGGTGAGTCGCTGGCGTTCGAGTTGGCTCCGTTCGGTATCGGGGTGACGGTGCTGGTCACCGGCACCTACGACACCGAGATCATCACCGACGCGGGCTCCACCGACGTACGGGACTTCTCGGGCCCGTACGCCCGGCTGCACCAGACCATGGACAGCCGTGGCCGGTACGCGATCAAGTTCGCCCGGTCCCCCCAGCTCTTCACCGATGGGCTCGTGAAGGCCCTCGATGACCAAGGTGCCTTCCGGCGGCACGGACTCGGTCCGGACGCGTCGATGCTGCTCGTATCCAACAGGGTTCTGCCCGCCTCGGGCATGCATCACATGTCGCGCATCGTGTTGGGTATTCCCCGCTTCGGCTCGATGCGCGACGGCGCATGGCCACTGACGACGGCGCAGCGCGCGATGGTGTCGGCAGCCAAGGTGATCCCGCAGCCGGTCCTGACGAAGCTGGTGTCGCTGGCGTCACGGCTCTCGCCGGCACGATCCGCGGCCGACGAGAGTGAGAACCGATGACCGAGGCCACCACGGTGCGGTTCGAGTCGAAGATGATGATCGACGGCGAGCTCGTCGACGGTCAGTCGGGAACGTTCACCAACATCAATCCCGCCACCGAAGAGGTGATCGGCGAGGTCGCCGATGCGTCGCCAGCCGACATGAACCGTGCGATCGACGCAGCCCGCCGATCGTTCGACGAGACCGACTGGTCGACGAACCGCGAGCTGCGCAAGCGCTGCCTGCTGCAATTGCATGAGGCCATCGAAAATGAGCTCGAAGAACTGCGTGAAGAACTGATCCTCGAGGTCGGCGCACCGCGGGCGGTCACGCACGGGCCTCAGCTGGACGCGCCGTTCGAGGACGGGCTCAAGTACCCAGCCCGGCTGATCGATTCGTTCGAATGGGAAACCGATCTCGGCGATGCCGTGGTCACGGTGACCGGGGTCAATTCCACCCGGAAGGTGTGGCGCGAGCCGGTAGGAGTGGTCGGGGCGATCGTGCCGTGGAACTTTCCGTTCGAGGTGACGATCAACAAGCTCGGACAGGCGCTCGCCACCGGTAACACCGTGGTCCTCAAGCCCGCACCGGACACGCCCTTCAACGCCACCCGGTTGGGCCGGCTGATCGCCGAGAAGACCGACATCCCTGCCGGTGTCGTCAATGTGGTGACGGCGTCGGACCACCTCGTCGGCGAGGAGCTCACGCTGTCGCCCAAGGTCGACATGATCTCGTTCACCGGCTCGACCGCAGTAGGTAAGCGCATCATGGAGAAGGGTGCGGCCACCATGAAGCGGTTGTTCCTGGAACTCGGGGGGAAGTCCGCGACGATCGTTCTCGACGACGCCGACTTCTCCACGGCATGTCTCATCGGTATCGGCCCGCTGATGCACGCAGGTCAGGGCTGCGCCACGCCGACTCGAATGCTGCTTCCGCGCAGCCGTTATGACGAGGGTGTCGCAGTCCTGAAGGTGCTGTACGAGAACATCAAGGCGGCCGATCCCCAAGACCCGGCCACCATCTGCGGACCGATCGTGTCGGGCAAGCAGCAGCAGCGCATCCTCGGGTACATCCGCAAGGGCGTCGACGAAGGCGCGACCCTGCTCGTCGGCAGCACCGAACCGCCTCCGGAGTTCGACCGTGGATTCTGGGTCGGTCCCACGCTGTTCACTGATGTGGACAACTCGATGACCATCGCGCAGGAGGAGATCTTCGGTCCGGTGCTGGCCGTCATCCCTTATGACGACGAGGACGACGCAGTGCGCATCGCCAACGACAGTGTCTATGGACTCGCCGGAATGGTGATGTCGGGCTCGAACGAACGGGCACTGGCCGTGGCGCGCCGCCTGCGCGCCGGATTCATCGGGTTGAACGGCACTGCGGGTTACAGCGCGGATGTGCCTTTCGGCGGCTACAAGAACAGCGGTGTCGGACGCCAGAACGGACTGGCCGGTTTCCACCAGTACACCGAGATCAAATCCGTGGCCTACCCGGCCATCTGATAGGAGCACCATGTCGGAGCTTTTCGAGGAACTCGAGGATTTCGCGTCGTTCGACGATGTCGTCTCGGGAGATGTCCGCGATCCCTACCCCGAGCTGGCCAGGCAGCGTCACGACACACCGATCCAGCGGATCGACATGTCGACCATGCCCGGCGAGGAGGGCAAGCCTGTCTTCATCGTCTACCGTCACGAAGACATTCAGACGATGCTGAAGGACCACGAGACCTTCTCATCTCAGGCCGTCACCCAGATCTTCGGTGACGTGCTGGGCCACGGCGTCATGCTGGGCATGGACGAGCCTGTCCACGGCCGCCTGCGCTCCCTGGTGACCAAGGCGTTTACCCAGAAGGCCCTCGTCCGTTGGGAAGACGAGATCGTCGGCCGAATCGGGAACGAGTTGATCGACGGGTTCGCCGCCGATGGTTCAACGGATCTGGTCAAGACGTTCACCTTCCCGTATCCCAGTCGCATCATTGCCGCGCTGCTCGGACTTCCAGAGGAGGATTTCCCGCAATTCCAGCGCTGGTCGGTCTCGATGCTGAGCTACACGATCAATCCCGAGCGCGGTTTGGCGGCGTCGAAAGCGCTCGTCGACTACTTCACCCCCATCCTCGAAGCGCGCCGTGTTGAGCCCCGCGAGGACCTGATCAGCAGTCTCGCCGCCGCCGAGATCGACGGCCAGAAGCTCGCCGACGAGGACATCTACTCCTTTATCCGGCTTCTCCTCCCGGCCGGCGTCGAAACCACGTACCGCTCCCTCGGCAACCTGCTGTTCGCGTTGCTCACCCATCGCGACCAGTTCGAGGCCGTTCGCGCCGACCGCTCGTTGCTCCCGCAGGCCATCGAGGAAGCTGTGCGCTGGGATGCGCCGCTGCTCAACATCACCCGTGTCGCCACCCGTGACACTGAACTGGCCGGGGTGCCCATTCCCCAGGGGTCGTCGGTCATGCCGATGCTCGGTGCGGCCAACCGGCAGGAAGACCGGTACGCCAACCCCGACAACTTCGATATCTTCCGGCAGGCGAAGGTGCCGATCAGCTGGGGGCACGGCGTGCACGTGTGTCTGGGCATGCACCTCGCGCGCCTCGAGATGCGAACCGCCTTCAACTTGCTGGTCGACCGGCTGCCCGATCTGCGCCTCGACCCCGATGCCGACGATCCGCACATCCGTGGCATGGTCTTCCGCTCACCGACGTCACTGCCGGTCCTGTTTGATCCGGCCTGAGCGCCGCCGACCACCACCCGTGTTCATTGAGAGGAATGACGAGAAGCACATGACAGACACCGACTTCGACACGGCTGATTTCTTCACTGATGAATCGCTGGTCCCGAATCCGTACCCGTACTTCGATCACCTCCGCTCGAAGTGCCCGGTGACCGAGGCGACCCCGTTCAAGGTGATGGCAGTCACCGGCTACGAAGAGGCTGTCTCGGTCTACAAGAACCCGGCGTTCTCGTCCTGCAACTCACTGGCGGGTCCGTTCTCGGGCCTGCCTTTCGGACCGGGCGATGCCGACGACGTCACGGATCTCATCGAGGAGCATCGCCACATCGCCCCGATGGCCGAGCACATCTCGAACCAGGACCCGCCATTGCACGCTCGGACGAGAAGCCTGATGAACAAGCTGATCACCCCGAAGCGCCTCAAAGAGAACGAAGAGTTCATGTGGCGACTGGCCGACGAACAGCTCGACACGTTCATCGAACGAGGCAGCTGCGAGTTCCTCGCCGACTACGCGAAGCCTTTCTCGCTGCTGGTCATCGCCGACCTGCTCGGGGTCCCGCAGGAGGATCACCAGGAGTTCCAGGTGCATTTCGGGACCCAGATCGCCGGTGAGCTCGGTGAGGGGACCACCGAGCTCAACCCTCTGGAGTGGCTGAACGAGAAGTTCTACGCCTACATCGAAGATCGCAGACGCTCGCCGCGCCAGGATGTGCTGACCGAACTGGCCGAAGCCAAGTACGACGACGGGTCGACGCCCGAGATCGAGGACGTCATGAACCTGTCGACGTTCCTTTTCGCCGCAGGCACCGAGACCACGACCAAGCTCACCAGCGCGGCGGTTCGTGTGCTGGGTGAGGATCCGCAACTGCAGGCGACGATACGCGCGGACCGCAGCAGAATACCCGCGTTCCTAGAAGAGACCTTACGCATGGAAAGCCCTGTGAAAGCCCACTTCCGAATGGCACGCACGACCACGAAGATCGGCGACGTGGAAGTGCCTGCGGGAACCACGGTGATGTTGCTCCCCGGCGCCTGCAATCGCGACGCGAGGAAGTTCGAGTCGCCGGACACCTTCAATCCCGGACGGCCCAACGTTCGCGAGCAGATCGCCTTCGTCCGCGGCCCCCACTCGTGCCCCGGTGCTCCGCTCGCAAGAGCCGAAGGCCGGATCACGATGATGCGAGTGCTCGACCGCATGGCGGATATCGCAATCTCCGAGGAGCATCACGGGCCGGCCGGCCAACGCCGCTACGACTACGACCCGACGTTCATCCTGCGAGGTCTACGCGAACTTCATGTGACGTTCACACCTGTCGGTTGACGCTCGTCGCCACAAACAACTCCGAATGCGTCTTCAAACTGGAGGTTCCGTGTCTGATCAGAAAGCGACGTCCGATCCGGTGGCGGTGGTCCGCGAATTCTGCGCGCTGATGGAGCGTCGCGATCCTGAAGCGCTGCGTCCACTTCTCGCCGAGAACGCCGTGTACCAGAATGTCGGCATGCCGGCGTTCACGGGCATCGACGCGATCGTGGAGAACATGGGTGCGCAGTTCTCGATGTTCCCAGACGCCTATGCATTCGAGATCGTCAACATCGCCAACGACGGTCCAGTTGTCCTGACCGAACGCCTCGACTACATCCAGGCCTCCGACGGATCCAAGCCTGCAATTCCAGTGATGGGGACCTTCGTCGTTGGAGCTGACGGCAGGATCACCCGTTGGACTGATTACTTCGATGTCACGCTGACGATCAAAGTTCTTCAAGGAGAGGACATCAGCACCCTAGTTCCCGCCCCGCCGCCCAGTTGATCGGCCAGTGACAGGCATCGGGCGGTGAATGCGCACAGGCTGAACGACAAGGTCGGGGCCGTCGAGTCAGGTTTTCTGACCGGGCGTTCGAGAACCTGGCTCCTTGTCGTCTGCTCGCTGGGCGTACTGCTGGTCATCTCTTCGATGGTGGCCTTGAATGCCGCGTTGGGTGCGATTGCGACCGATACCCTCGCAACCCAGGCTCAGCTGACGTGGATTGTCGACGGCTACACGTTGGTGATGGCGTGCCTTTTACTACCGGCCGGCGCATTGGGGGATCGGTACGGCAGGCGCGGAGTCATGCTCGTCGGACTGCTCATCTTCGCCGCAGCGTCGCTGGCGCCGATCTTCTTCGACAGTCCGTTGGCGTTGATCATCGCGCGGAGCATCACCGGAGTCGGTGCGGCGGCGGTATTGCCGGCTACCTTGTCATTGTTGACAGCGGCGTATCCAGACGAGGAGCGCACCAAGGCAATTGGCATCTGGGCGGGTGTCTGTGCATCCAGCGCCATTGTCGGATTCATGGGGACCGCCATCATCACGCAGTTCGGGTCGTGGCGGACCATATTCTGGGCCTTCGCCGGGGCTGCGGTTCTCCTCTTCGCGCTCGCCCTGACCATCACGTCGTCGAAGGACCCCAATCCCACCCCCATCGACTGGTGGGGTGCTCTGCTCATCGGTTCAGCAATAGCTGCGTTCGTCTATGGTGTCATCGAAGCTCCGCTGCACGGTTGGGGTGATCCGCTGGTGTACGGATGCCTGGCCGGTGGAGTCGTGCTCGCGATCGTATTCGGCTTCGTCGAACTTCGGCGGCCGAATCCACTACTCGACATCCGCGTCTTCAAGAAGCCTGACATGCTGACGGGCTCAGTCGGCATGACAACCCTTTTCTTCGCCATCTTCGGGTTCTTCTTCCTGATCATGCAGTACATGGCACTGGTGATGGGCTACACCCCGTTGCAAACCGCTGTCGCGCTCACCCCTCTGGCCATCCCGATGATGGTCCTCGCCGGGCTCACGCAGTGGTTCCTTCCTCGTCTCGGGCTGCGACTCTCGGTAGCTGGGGGCCTGGCAATCTTGGCCGCGGGACTGCTGTGTATGCGCCCGCTGGGCGTCGACTCGACATACTTCGATCTGGCTTGGCCGATGTTGATCCTCAGCGCCGGTATGGGAATCTGCAACGCGCCGGCTACCACTGCGATCACGGGTGCAGTCCCCCTGAGCAAGCAGGGAGTGGCGTCGGCAATCAACGACACGACTCGCGAGTTGGGTGGTGCTCTGGGCATCGCACTCGCCGGTTCTCTACTTGCTGCCGGATACAGCAGTGCATTTGCGTCCAGCGTTGAGACACTGCCGTCGACGCTGCGCGAACCTGCGCTCGGTTCGCTTGCGCAAGCTCTTCATATTGCCGGCGGCCTGGGCCCGCAGGGAGGCGATCTTGCGCGACAAGCCAACGACGCGTTCCTGGCCGGTATGCAGTCATCTCTGCTGTTCTTGGCGGTAGTGGTGTTCAGTTCCGCAGCCGTCGTTGCGGTCTGGGGACCCGGGCGCGATGGCGGCCAGTGGCGAATCCTGCGTCGGTTCACGGCGAACGGGTCCACGACCCATGATCGTTCGGTGAAACGAGGCGATGAGGCGCTAGAACTTCGAATCAGTCACTAGATATCGGGAGAAAAATGTCCAACACCGTCCTTGTCACCGGTGGTTTCGGCCTGGTGGGCTCCGCCACTGTTAAGCGATTGGCTGAACTCGGTTGTCGGGTCATAGCAACCGACCTTGACACCCCAGCCAACCGAAAGGCCGTGAAGAATCTGCCGGGTGGTGTCGATGTCCGGTTGGCAGATCTGACTGACCAAGAACAGGTGCGTCGTCTTGTTTCCGGTGTCTCGCCGGACGTCGTCGTTCATCTCGCGGCCGTCATCGCTCCGGCCATCTATCCGATTCCTCACGTCGGACGACGGGTCAACGTCGACGCGACGGCGAATTTGGTTCGGGTTGTCGAGGAGCAGCAGAAGTCTCCGCGTTTCGTTCATGCGTCGAGCATCACGGTGATGGGTCCCCGCAATCCGCATCGTACGACTCCTCCGCTCACAGCCGAGGAGCCGATGCGGCCCTACGACGTGTATAGCGGCCAGAAGTCGGAGGCCGAAGACATCGTGCGGGGATCAGCGCTGGAATGGGTGGTTCTGCGACTCGGGGCGGTGCTCAGCCCGGACCTGGGTGCATTGCCCGTCACGTCGGACGCCATGTACTTCCAGGCGGCGCTGCCCAGCGACGGCCGGGTGCAGACCGTCGATGTCCGAGATGTCGCCTGGGCCTTCGCCGCGGCGACCACCGCCGATGTCGCCCACGAGATCCTGTTGATCGGCGGTGATGACTCCCACCGGCTGACGTATGCCGAGGTAACCTCGGAACTCGTTGCAGCCCTGGGGCTACCGGGTGCGATGCCGCCGGGGCGCCCCGGCGATCCACAGAGCGACGACGACTGGTTCGTCACCGACTGGATGGATACGACTCGGGCCCAGGAGGCTCTGAAGTTCCAGAATCATTCGTTCCCTGACCTCACCGCGGAGTTGGCGGAGAAGTTTCGGCTGCTGCACTACCCGGGCCGGCTGCTCGCCCCCGTCGTACGACAGGTCATGGCACGACGCTCGCCGTACCGAAATGCGCCCGGTGGGTACGCTGACCCGTGGGGGATGATCCGCGCCAAGCTGGGGGAGCCACTGTGGGACCGGCCCAAGAAGTCGCCGACCCTGTAGTCGTGCAGAAAAGCCCCGGCTAGGAAAGGACATTCATGCGGGTACCCCGTGCTGTCGCGCACTTCAATCGCCGTGTCACCAACCCGATCGCCCGGTCGCTGACGCCGTGGCTTCCGTTGCTGGGGACCCTCGAGCACACAGGTCGTAAGTCGGGACGGCGGTATCGCACCCCCCTGTTGGTGTTCACCACCCGCACCGGCTATGCCATCCTGATCGGCTACGGGATGGGCACGGACTGGCTGAAGAACGTCCTCGCCGGCGGGGCCGCGACCATGCACAAGCGGGGCAGGATCATCGAGTTGGCCAACCCCCAGATCGTGAGCAAGGTCGAGGCCGCGCGCCTCATCGCGCCGGGGCCCCGGATGTTCTATCGCCTGTTCCCTTACAACGAAGCAACTCTGCTTCTGACGAGAAGCACCTGAGCATGTCGATTCGGGCGCTCGAGACCCCGGAGGTCAGAACCCACCGGCGACGCGAACGACCGCGCGCCCCGAGTATCGCCCAGCGCGGACCTCGTCGAGCACGCTCTGCACGTCTTTGACGTCCACGTCGTGCAGTACGTCGGAAAGATGTTGTGGCCGCAGTGAATCGCCCAGTTGATCCCAGAGTGCGCGCCGCGGTGTGATCGACATCTGTACCGAGTCGATGCCCAGCAACGAGACGCCGCGCAGGATGAACGGCATCACGGTGGTGTTCAGGCCGGCGCCTCCGGTGAGGCCACTGGCCGCCACGGCACCTCCGTACTGTGTGCTACTGAGCACGTCCGCCAACGTGGCCCCGCCCACGCAGTCGACCGCGCCCGCCCAACGGGTCTTGCCCAGCGGGCGGGGCTTGGCGTCCGGGTCTTCGGGCAGCCGACCGATGACGTCGGTCGCGCCCAGCGCTTTCAAATGCGCAGCCGCCTCGGGTTTGCCGGTCGACGCCACCACCTCGTAGCCCGCAGCAGACAACAGATCGACGCTGACCGAGCCGACGCCGCCCGTCGCGCCCGTCACCAGGATCGGACCGTCCTGCGGCACGATGCCGTGTCTTTGCAGCGCCTGCACACTCATCGCTGCGGTGAATCCGGCGGTACCTATCGCAGCACCTTCGCGCGGGCTCAGCGCACCCAGCTTGACGACCTGATCGGCGGGAACGCGCGCGAATTCGGCGTAGCCGCCGTGTCTGCCCGTACCGATGTCGTAGCCGTGGGCGAGGACGGCCTCTCCGACGGCGAACTCATCGGATTCCGACGAGACGACCTCACCGGCGAGGTCGATGCCGGGAACGATCGGATACGTGCGGACCACGCCGCCTTTGGGGGTGACGGCCAAAGCGTCCTTGTAGTTGACGCCGGAGTAGTGCACTCGGATGGTGACCTCTCCGGGAGGGAGATCGGTGTCGTGCAGAGTCTCGACTGCCAGCGTGATGCCGTCGTCGTCTTGACGGGCGACGAGTGCCTGGAAAGAGGTGGCGTGAGTCATGGGAAGCGATGCCTTTCTAGCTGGTGATTTCGGCGATGGCTCGTTCGGGGCAGTTCGCGATCGCGTCCTTCACCGCCCCCTCGAGGTGTTCGGGTATCTCTGAGGGTTGCGCAACGGCCCAGCCGTCGTCATTGAGTTCGAATACCTCGGGGCACAAGGTCAGGCACATTCCATGGCCGGCGCAGCGGTCCTCGTCGACGGTGATCCTCATCGTTGGTTCCCGACCAGGTCGAACTCCAGGTGCAGCTGCGTCAGGCCGCGCAGGATGTACGTGGGGATGTAGCGATACCTGCGGTCACCCGGCGGACCATGGTGTTTCTCACTGATGCGGATGTCGGTGGTGCGATCGAGAAGCCGCTCGATCCCCACGCGGGTTTCGGCACGGGCCAGCGGCGCGCCGGGGCAGCTGTGGATGCCGCGACCGAAAGCCAGATGCTGGCGCGCGTTCTTGCGTTCCGGGTCGAACGTGTCGGGATCGACGAACCGCCTGGGGTCACGGTTGGCGGCCGCGTTGAGCACCATCAGAGTGCTGCCTGCGCTGATGGGCTGGTCACCGACGACCGTCGGCACGCGCGACAAGCGGAAGTCACCCTTGACCGGGCTCTCGATCCTCAGACATTCCTCGATGAAGTTCGGCAGCAGGCTGCGATCGGCCCGCAACCTGGCCTGGATGTCCGGCCGGTCACCGATCACCTTCAAGGCCGTGGACAGCAATCGCACCGTGGTCTCCTGCCCGGCCGAGAACACATTTGTCGCCACCCGAACGACGTCGCCGACGTCGGGCACGGTTCCGTCAGGGAAGGTCGCGGTCGCCAGGCCGGTCAGCACGTCGTCGCGGGGCTCGGCACGCCTGTCCTCGATGTACGTCGCGAAAACGTCGTACAGGTACTCGAGCGGTGTCTTGCTCAACGTCTTGTCCGCGTTTCCCAGACCGCCACCGTGGGTGCCACGCGCGAGCCGCTCGAGCAATTCCGGGCGATCCTGTTCCGGCACGCCCAACAGATCGGCGATCACCCGCAGCGTGAAGGGTCCGGCGAACCCGGCGATGAACTCACCCTCGCCATCGGCCAGGAATTCGTCGAGAATGTCATCGGCCAGCTGCCACATGGCGTCCTCATTCTCCTTGAGGCGCTTGGGAGTGATCAGGCGCATCAGCAGGCCCCGGTGATTGGTGTGCACCGGTGGATCCAATGTCGGGAGCTGATCACTGAAGGGCAATTCGTCGCGGTGCTGCGCGATCACATCGGTGACATCGTCACCTTCGAGGGGAACCGGGAAGCCCGGGAAGGGGCCCGACACCGAGATGCATGAGGAGAAGGTGGTGGCGTCGTTGTAGACGTCGACCGCTTCCTGCCAGCCGGTCACCATCGTCACCCCGTAGTGGTTCTCACGACTGACGGGACACTTCGAGCGAAGGGCCTCGTACAACGGGAATGGGTCGTCGGTCAGCCGCGGATCACGGAAGAAATCTACGGAACTCACATCCTCCGTCGTCATGCGCTCCTCGCTTCTCATCAATCGTCTCGGGCCCGGGTGATCGGGTCCCTGCGCGAGATGAACGTCGACTCCGCGGCCGCCGCCGATGGGCTGCTCCGCGAAAAGTCCGCACGCCGAAGAATGTTCCGTACTAGCGGGCAGGCCTGCTGCAGAGCTGCGGACACGTGGGCTCGACGGGTTCGCGCCACCTCAGAGTAGCAGATTCTGCGCATCACCATAGGCGTTGAACGCATTCGTGTATTCTCACTTTGTCAGAAGAAAACTTGCCTTTTTAGAGAGCAACGTTCTCATAGTTCTCGGGAGGGTGGCGTGTCGGCGATCAGCACTTCGGGCCTTCCGTGTGATGCCGATATGGTGACCGTTATGCCGCCGTCGGAGACCACCCGTGACCGCGCACGTCGTCGCGACGACGTCCGATGACCACGCCGGGCAGACCCCAGTCGGGGCGAACAGGCGAAGCGGCCACGTCATGGCAGGAACGCGCTATCGAGCGCCGCCTCGGCGAGGCGCGCGCCCGGGCGGTGGAGCGGAGTACGCAGTTCCTGGCGACAGCCCTCGAACTCGTCGAGGAGTCCGGCCCGGCGAGCCTCACCCTGCAAACCCTCGCTGATCGCGCGAACCTGAGTCTTCGTACCTTCTACCAGCACTTCGCCGGTAAGGAAGAACTGCTGTTGGCGTTGTACGAAGACGTCACCTCGAAGTACACCGAAGCAATCAGAGAGATGGTCGAGGCCGCTGACGGCCCGATGGCACAGCTCGAAGCCTGGTGTCGGGGCGTCCTTTCCCGTCCGGGCGCGTCGGAAGCGGTGGGCGGTCGTCTGGTCTTGCTCTACAACCTCAGCCTCGAGTTGAACAATCCAGAGGCTTTCGCCAAGGTGTGGGAGCCGCACCGGAAGCTGCTGACGGAGATCCTCACGGCCTGCGCCGAAGCAGGTCTCATCCGTGACGATCTGACCCTGCCGCAATTGACGTCGCTCCTGGGTTACACGCTGACCTCGTTCGGTCAGTTCAACGCGGTTCACGAGGGATTGGACGGCGCCAGCCTCACCGAGGAGGTCGTCTGGTCCTGGTGCCGTCAGGCAATCATGCCCCGCCCCGACGGGTCGACCGGCACGTCATAGATGTCACTGTCCGGCAACCGTTTTGGACATTCGCACCATCGCGAGATCGCGCAGATCACTCGACTTGATCTTGTCGCTCCCGGTGAGGGTGATGTCGGCGTCCTCGAAGAACAGCACATGACGCGGCACCTTGTAGCTCGCCAGCCGACCCCGCAGGTAGCGCCGTATCTCCTCCGGATCCATGCTCGCGTTCTCGCGGGGCACGACACAGGCGACGACGACCTCGCCGAGCGAGGGATGGGGTAGGCCTACCGTTTTGCCCACCTTCACGTCGGGATGTGTCCTCAGGGCATCGTCGACTTCGAGTGGTGAAACATTGGCTCCGCCGGTCTTGATGACGTCGGACAGCCTGCCGTCCCAGTAGAGCCGCCCCTCTTCGTCCAGATAACCGTTGTCGCCGGTGTGGAAGAACCCTTCGGAATCCAGCGTCTCGTCCAGTGGGACCCCCACGTATCCCAGCATCAAAGTCGGCCCCTTGACGCAGATCTCGCCCATTTCGCCGCGCGGGAGCACCGTGTCGCCGATCGGGTCGACGATCTTGAGCGTGACACCCGGAAGCGGAATACCCCAACTGCCGCGGTGGACCTCATCCGGTGTACCGTACTCGAAAATGGTTGAGATCGTGAAGGTTTCGGTGTTGCCGTAGGCGTGATCGGGAAGATGCCACTCATGGGTGACAGTTGGGTGACGTGCTATCGGAGTCTTGACGTCGGCGAACCTCATGCAGCTGAGGTCAACGGAGTGCCAGTTGGGCGCGGACTCGACCTGTGCCCACTGATGGGGCCATGCGAAGGGATAATTGACCCGTTCGGCAGCCATCAACTCGAGTGCCTCGACCGCATCGAATGTGGGCTGCAGGACCAGGCATCCACCGGCGGCCAGTGTGGCGCCCAGGGACATGACGAAGTTGCCCGACCAGAAATAGCCGTTCGCCGACCAGCAGCGGAGGTGATCGTCGGGCCCGAAGTGGCACACCCTGCGGAAGCGCCACATCTGAATGGTGACACCCCGGTGAGCGCTGAGGATACCCTTCGGCTTGCTCGTGGTGCCCGAGGAGAAGAACAGCACGCCGACATCGCTGGGTCGCGTTGCCCCGGCGGTCGCATGGATCAACTGATGCGGTTGGTCGTGGCCACGGGCGACGAAGGCATCCCAGGAGTCGATGCCCGGCGTCGCATCGCCGACGGTCGCGAGGTGGCGCAGGTACGGCAACGTCTCACACTGCAGAGCACCGGGGTCGGCTGTGGCGATTTCAGGTGCCAGTTCGCAAAGGACAGCGGTGAAGTCGGTCTTGAGCACGCGCCGCTCGAACAACAACACGGCGACGCTCGAGGCGTTGAGTAGGTACTCGAGCTCTGCGGCGGTGGAGAAGGTGCTCAGCGTCACCGCGACGCCGCCCGCCAGTGAGATGCCGAAGAACGCCGACAACCATTCCGGCCGGTTGGTCATCAGGACGCCGACGCGGGCGTCCTTGCCGATCCCGACCGCACGCAGAGCGCGCGCAACATCGACGGCCCGGTTCCACAGCTCGTCGTATGACCATCGGGCGGGGGTGCCCTCGGCGCTGAACACCAAAGCCTCGCGGTCGCGGTACATCGTGGTCACATCACGGAGGAATCCCGGTAAGGTGAGGGAGCCGAGCCCCGGCTCATCGCTCAACGGTGGACCGGAGACCAGCGAAAGCGTTTCGCTCGCTTCAGTGTTCATGGCGGATGCTTCTGCTTATGCCGGGAGCTCGATTTCGGCCACGCACTTGACCAACTCCTCGCCGTTCTGGTTGGTCAGGTGGAGCCTGACCTGCACGACGGGGACCCCCCAGGGTGAGTCGTACTCCTTGCCGACGATCTCGGCATCGAAATACGTGACGTCACCTTCGAAGGCGGGTCCGCGGAAATCGGCTTTACTGTGGCGGACCATCCCGTCATGGCCGGCCCAGAACGCGAGATAGTCGGTGCACCAGGCGCCCATTGTCGCGCCATACCCGTACGCGCGTGCCATCCCCACTTCAGACGCCCTCTCGGCATCGATGTGGCCCCGCGACGGTCCCAGATAGAGCCCATCTCGCTTGCGGGGGTCGATGAAGGCGTCCTCCTCATCGAAGGCGAAATCCTTCCCGAAGCCCGGATCCTGATAGACCCACGGATCCTCGATGTCGGGGGGTGCCACCCATTCGAAACCACCCCAGATGTTGAAAACGAACGCTCGGTACTCGGTGGTGAAGGTGGCGATACTGTGCGGTCCGATGACCCGGCGGGGCAGTGTGTCGCCGACCTTCACCTCATCGAAGTGCGGCGATATTCCGAGCCGGTTGGACTCCAGCCAGTCGCGGCGAACTTTGTCGATCTCGTCGAGCTCCTGTGCCGACCACCGCTTGATGTCCCCGAGCTGACTTTCGAACATGCCCCGTTTGGCTGCCTCCTCGTAGAGGTAACGGATCGCCGTGGATCTCTCACGGGCCACCAGAACACCGTGTTGGTTCCGGTGAGTGGTATCGCCGCGCGAGAACATGGTGGGCCCGGCGAATTTGGTCTCCACCACCTTGTAGTCGTGGAAACGCCGTTCCTGGAACAGTTTGTCCCCCGGGCGGACTGGGCAGCCGTAAAACCACCACTCCTCGCCACCGAAGATGAGGTGGCTGTTCGGTATGTGTCCGACGCAGGCGGGCCCCGCACCGTGACCGTAGTCGAGCGCGACCGCGATGGACTGCGGCGCGATGATTCCGCCGAACTTCGATGAACGCGCGAACGTTTCGTTCCAGTGGATGGGGTTCGGGTAGTCCATGGCCATCACCCACCGGCGGATGTCCGACGAGCTGCACGGATCCCACAGCTGACCGCCGCCGACAGGCTTGCCGACTCGGTGGTCGACGTCCGACAGGTCGAGTTCGACCCGCGATGTCCCCGGGCTGGATGTGCTGGTCATGGTGTCTCCTCGAGCTCGGCGTGGCCTGGGCGCGAAGCTCGGGCGCCACTGGGTCCGTGCACCGACGTAGCACTCACAGCTCGTCGCGCCACGGCCGCCGGCGTGCTCCACGAGCGCTGCGCCGTCCTCGATCTCCGCGTCCTGTCAATCATGGATGCTGTTATTAGCTCATGAGTATTGTCAAGATTTGTCAACGTTGACTTTCGCAGAATGAGAACAGTATTCTCGCTGCAGTCGAGGAGATTGGAGCGCAGTGCTACTAGAGCTCGACGACGACCAGCGTTTCTGGCGGCAGACAGTCGAGGATGCTCTGGCCAAACAGTGCCCGCCATCTCTCGTGCGGCGTGTTGCCCAAGGTGAGGAGAGCGGCGACGCCCTGTGGCAGTGGTACTGCGATCAAGGTTGGACAGAACTTTCCGGCGCGGAGAGTTTCGTCGAACTCGCACTCGCGGTCGAAGAGCTCGGCCGAGCGACCGACCCCACTCCGTTCCTCGCCACCACCACGCAGTTCGCACCCCTGGCGGGACGGCACTTCGATCCGCAGAGGTCAGGCGCCGCTGTCTATGAGGGCGTTTCCGCACATCGCAGAGGTGCCGGATGGGCGCTCGACGGCGTTGCGCGTTTCGTCCTCGACGCGGACCGGGCGCAACGCTTCGCGGTCGTCACCGCCGCCGGCGTCTTCATGGTGGCCGACGATCAAGTGACGACGCGCCGGGCGGGTGTGTTCGATCCAGTGCTGCACGTCGCTGACGTGATCTTCGACGGAGTCGAGGTGGCTGACGAGAACCGGAACGTCGTCGACACGGAACGCGCCACGCACATCGCCCGCACCGGCATGGCGATCCACACGGTGGGTGCCTGCCAACGGATTCTCGATATGGTGCTCCACCATGTCAGAGAACGCCGTCAGTTCGGGGTTCCCATCGGTTCCTTCCAAGCCATTCAGCACAAAGCCGCTGACATGCATGTGGCGATCGAACGGGCACGTGCGCTGTCCTACTTCGCCGCCCTGACCATCGCCGTTGATGATCCACGGCGCGCCCTGACCTCGCGGATGGCGAAAGCTGCGGCGGGAGAAGCGCAGTCGGATGTCGTCAGGAACGGCATGCAATGTTTCGGAGCCATGGGGCTCACGTGGGAGAACGACCTGCAGTTCGCGGTCAAGCGCGCACGGGCGGGTGAAGTGATGCTCGGTGGAGCAGCAGAGCATCGCGCAGTCATCGCAAGGGAGTACCGTGCAGCTGACTTTTGACGACGACGTCGAGACTTTCCGTGCCGAGTTCTCGGCGTTCCTGGACGAGCATCTCCCGGCCGAGTCGGAGACGCACGAGCGTCCGCAATCGGTCTCGCACATGCCGCAGTGGGCAAGGGACTGGCAACGCCTTCTGTTCGACAACGGCTGGCTGCTCCCCGCCCAGCCACCGGAGTTCGGGGGCCGCAATGCCACTGTCCTGCAGCAATTCGTGCACCTCGACGAGCTGTGCAGGCGCAGGATCTATCACAGTTTCAACCCCCAGGGCGTCAACATCGTCGCCACGTCGCTGATCGCATTCGGTAGTGACGAACAGAAGCGGCGATGGGCGATTCCGGTGCTGCGCGGGGAGATGACGGCGTCGCTGGGAATGAGCGAACCGAACGCGGGATCCGATCTGGCCTCGCTGAGCACCAAGGCCGTCCGGGACGGCGACGAGTTCGTCGTCAACGGTCAGAAGGTGTGGACATCGGGCGCGCACCACGCCGACTTCCTCCTGACATTCGTGCGCACCGACCCGGAAGCTCCCAAACACAAGGGCATCTCCGCGCTGATCATTCCCACGAGCAGTGATGGCCTGGTGTGCCGTCCGTTCGCCGACGTCGCCGGTCAGGATCGCCTCGACTTCAACGAGGTCTTCTTCGCCGACGTCCGAGTACCGGCGGACAACCTGGTCGGCGAGCTCAACCAAGGCTGGCGGGTCGCCAACGGGTCTCTGGGACACGAGCGGACCATGATGTGGCTGCTGTTCGCCGACCGCATCGACAACTTGATCGCGGACTGCCGGCCGAGCACATCGGTCGAGTGCGACCAGTACGCCTCGATGATCATGGACTACCACGCTCTGCGGGCAATGGGATCAGCAGCCCTGGCCCGCGCGGCCCGCGGCGAGGCGGACACGGCCTCGGTGTCGGTGCTCAAACTGTTCGGCTCCGAGGCGGAACAGCGCGCCGCCGACGTCCTGCTGGCGACGGCGGGCATCACGGGCCTGCTGCATCCCGTGACCGGCCGGTACGAACACATGAACTTCGACGAATACTTCGCGAGCAGTTTCGAGCGCTACACCCGCGGTATCGCCGCCACCATTGCCGGAGGGACATCTGAGATCCAGCGCAACGTCATCGCCCAGCACGTTCTCGGACTACCTCGATCCTGAGACCGTGATGATGGCCGAATACCAGGCAAGCGAACAGGAGATCCACTGTGCCTGAATCTGATTGGTCTGACATGACGTGCCTCAAGGTGCAACGGCAGTCGAGCATCGTCTCCGTACGTCTGAACCGACCCGAGAAGATGAACGCCATCAACAGCACGATGGAAAAGGAGTTCTACTCGGTCCTCGCCGATTGCGACCGCATCGACGACATCAGGTGTGTCGTGTTGACGGCGGAAGGCCCGAACTTCTCCTCCGGTCACGATATCTCCCAGGTTGCCGCGGAAACAGTCGGGGGCCAGGAGCCCGCGACGATCGAGGACAAGTACTGGGTCCACACAGGCGACCTGTTACCTCCATGGCGTTTCACCAAGGGCCTCGTCGTTGCCGCCAAAGGGTTCGTCGGACCTCACGCCAACACCTTCCTCTTGGCGGCAGATGTCGTTGTGGCCGCCGAGAATTCGCGGTTCAGTTGGGAGGAATCTCGGGTCGGCGTCGGCGCACCGTACGGTCCCTATGCCCTCATGCCGTTCCACTTTCCGATTCGCGTCATGAAGCATTTGTGGATGACAGGTGGGTGGCTGGACGCCGAGACCGCCCATCGGCTGTTCTACGTCAACCGCGTGGTCGCACTCGGTGAGGAGGAGCACGAGGCGATGCGCTTTGCTCAACAGATCGCGCGGATGCAGACCGACGACCTGGTGGCGAACAAACGTGGTACGCACCGCATCTACGAGGCCGCGGGACTGTCGGCGATGGTCGATGTGGGCCGGGTTCCATACGCCCCCAGTGCTCAAGCAGCAGTCGCCAAAGAGCGCCACCTGCGGCTGATCTACGAAAAGGGAGTCAAAGCCGCTGTGCAGGAACGTGATACAGGATGGGACGATGAGTTGAGCAAAGTCTAGACAGCTTCGAGTGCGATCACAAACGTCACTGTGAGAAGGGAACCCCAAAAATGCCGGACGCCAATGCCATCGTCGCAGCGATCAACGCCCACTGCGACACGCTGAGCAACCACGACAAGGAGGGGTGGCTAGCCCTGTGGGCTGATGACACCGTCCTGGAGGACCCGGTAGGAGTGGACACCTACACAGGGATCGAAAGCCTTCGAACGGATTTTTGGAAGCTGGTTTCCGACCTTTCCCCGATGAAGTTGTGGCTTGAGCGCGACATCATCGTGTGCGGCAACGAGGCCATCGCGATCCTGCAGGGTGTGGTGACCCGCGAGGGCGCGATGCAGCACGTCGGCCCTCTTGTCGACCACTTCACGTTTGACGAGCGGGGAAAAATCTCGAAAATGCGGGCATTCTGGAAGTACGCGTGACGTCGACGTCGGCGGAAACGCTGCCCGCCATCGTAAACCGGATGGCCGAAGAGCACCCCGACGTGACGTTCATCCGAACCGTGGACGGCCCGTCGGCGACGTGGGGTCACCTGCATTCGTTGACCGCCGAGTGGGCGGCACGCTTCCTCGCGCTCGGTGTCCAGCGAGGCGACGTCGTCGTGACGGTCCTCGATGCGGGTCTGGACTCAGTGGCCATCTGGCTAGGGCTCGCCAGCATCGGTGCCATCGATGCGGCCACAAACCCGGAGTTCCGTGGGCGCATGCTGGCATACGCGATCAACAACTGTGCCCCCGAACTGCTGGTGATCGCGCCCCAGCATGTCGGCGTCGTCGAGGCCGTGGCCGCGGATCTGCGCGGAGTCAAGCGCGTGTTGGTGCTCGACGGTGGCGAATTCGATTCCGGCAACAATTCCCTGCTGCCCGGCGTAACCCGACCCGGCGATCTGCGGCCCGACATCGCATCCGCCCACGACCTGATGAGCGTGCCGCAGTTTCACGACATCGCCTGCATCACATATACATCCGGAACCACCGGACCCTCGAAAGCGGTGCGATTGCCGTGGGGTCAATTGCACTCCATCAACACGGGCACATTTCCCATCGAGGATCTCACGCCCGAGGACGTCTTCTATTGCACGACATCCCACGCCCACTTTGGTTCGAAGTCGATTCCCTACAACGCGGCGATGGTCGGCGGTCAGGTCGTCATGCGGTCACGCTTCGCGTTGATCAGCTTCTGGGACGATGTCACGACGTTCGGGATCACGACCGGCATGCTCGTCGGGTCAATGGCCGAGGTGCTCCTGCGCGACTCAGAGAGTCCCTCCGGGCCGACGACGCTGAAGAACCTGTTCATGGCGCCACTGGGCTCGAGCTATCAACAGTTCAGCGAGCGCTTCGGCGTCCGCATCTGCACCGTGTACAACAGCACCGAGGGTGGGGTGGCCATCCGGTCGGGCTGGAATCCCACGGACTCACGCACGGTGGGCCGGCTGCGGAGCGGTTATCCCGGTTTCGAAGTCCGCCTGGTCGATTCGAACGACTACGAGGTACCCGACGGAACGGTGGGGGAGTGTGTGGTGCGCTCCGCGGTGCCGTGGGTGATGAATGCGGGATACCTGAACAACGACGCCGCGACGGCCGCCGCGTGGCGCAACGGATGGTTTCACACCGGCGATGCGCTCATGCGTACCGAAGACGGTGATTACATCTTCGTCGACCGCCTCAAGGACGCCATCCGTCGCCGTGGTGAGAACATCTCGTCATTCGAGGTCGAAGCCGACGTGCTACGTAACCCGGAGATCCTCGAGTGTGCCGCGGTTGCGGTGCCCGCCGGCGACGCCGAAGACGAGGTGATGCTGTTCGCCGTGAAACGGCAGGGATCGACGATCAGCGCGAAAGAACTGTACGCGGATCTGCGTAGTCGAATGGCCCGCTTCATGGTTCCCCGCTACATAGAGTTTGTCGACATCCTTCCGAAAACGCAGGCGACACTTCGTGTTATCAAGGCTGATCTGCGTCGCCGGGGCGTAGGTCCCGACACGTGGGATGGCAAGAAGCAATCATTCGTGCGTACGCGCGCGGGTGCCGATACACGATGAATGAAGGGTACAGCTTGTGACGACAGAAGGACCAGCGACGCAGTCCGATTGCCCAGTGAGCGTTGAGCGACTGGACTCGTTGGACGATGCGTCTTTCGTCGACCCCGCCATCCAGCAGAAGCCGTTTGCGTACTACCGCACGCTGCGCTACGAGGCTCCCGTCCACTTCGAAAAGGACCTCGGGATGTACCTGGTGTCAAGGCATGAGGACCTGACCGCCGTCATGCGCGATCCCGTCGTGTTTTCCCAGGAGCTCGGCTACTACCAGCAGATGGCACATGGGCACCTCGACGCGGTGAAAGAAGTCCTGCAACGGCACGGGGGCGGTTTTTTCCCCGACGTTGCCAACATCGATCCGCCGCGCCACACCCGGGTTCGTCGGCTCCTGTCGCAGGCGTTCAGCAGAAAGCGGATGCGCTCTCTCGAGCCGCAATTCCAGAAGATCGTCGACGACCTCATCGACGGCTTCAGCGGGCGGGGGAACGTCGACGGTTTGCATGAACTGGCACTTCCGATGGCGATCGCGTTCAGCATGCAGCAACTCCAGGTCGACGATCTCGACATGAGCACCATCAAGAAGTGGGGTAGTGCCTATCTGTCCCAGTTCAGCCTTACGAACACCCGAGAAGACATGCTGCGAGCTGCCCACGAGCTCGCAGAGATGCAGAACTACCTGATAGCGCTCGTTCGTAGACGCATGGACAGTCCCGAGGACGATATGTTGTCCGACATCATCAGGGCCGAAACGCAGGAAGAGGAACCGCTGAGCTTTGAAGAGCTGGTTGCCACCGCGCGGGCACTCCTCATCAACACCCATGACTCGATGTCGACGGCGTTCGCAAACATCCTCTTCCATGTGGCCACCGATGCCGGCATCGCCACTCACTTCTACGACACTGCCGACGACGACGCCGGCATGGGCCGCTTCATCGAAGAATTGTTGCGTCTCGACCCACCGGTGCGAGCGCTGTCCCGGGTGACCACCGAAGCGGTGACGCTTGGGGGTACCGAGCTGCCGAAGGGTGCGCACCTGTTGGTGCTCTTCGCCTCTGCCAATGACGACGAGTCGGTTTTCGAATGTCCGCGCCAGTTCGATCCGAGCCGGGTCAACCTTCGAAAGAGCTTGACGTTCGGCGCCGGTGTGCATCTGTGCCTGGGCGTATCTCTTGCCCGAATGCAGCTGCTGGTTGCCGCCAGGCAGACCGCCCGGCGCTTGCGGAACCTCAGTCTGGGCATACCCGTCGACGAGATCCGCTACCTCCCCAACGCGGCGCTGCTGGCGATGGAGAGCCTTCCCCTGACCTTCACCCCGGAAAGCAAAGGCGCAGATCGATGACGTGTGAACCCTCGCATGTACCAGATCCGGACGACGTGGACATCACCGCGTTGCGCGAAAAGTATCGCTGGGAGAGAGATGTGCGGCTGCGCCCGGACGGTCAGGAGCAGTATGCTCCGGCGGCCGAGGCGGCGGGACCGGTGGACTACGGCGATCCGCACATGCCCCGGATGTCGCGCGATCCGGTCAGCGACGAGTTCGACGTTGCCGTCCTCGGAGGTGGTTGGGCCGGGATCCTTGCCGCATATCATCTGCGTGCGGCCGGTGTCGACGACGTACGAATCATCGAGCAGGCCGGCGACTTCGGAGGGGTCTGGTACTGGAACCGATATCCCGGGCTCTCGTGTGACAATGACTCCTACTGCTATCTCCCTCTCCTCGAAGAGACGAAGTTCTTCCCCTCCAGAAAGTTCGCGGATGGACTCGAGATACGTCGATACTGCCAGGACGTCGCAACGAAGTTCGACCTCTATCGCGGTGCACTGTTTCACACGTGTGTGAGCGGGCTCGATTGGGACGAGAACGGCAAGCGATGGCACATCGAGACCGACCGCGGAGACGACTTGCGAGCGCGTTTCGTGGTCATGGCACTTGGGCCGATCAATACCCCGAAGGTCCCACGCGTGGCTGGGCTGGACGACTTCGGCGGCAAGGTCTTCCACACCGCGCGTTGGGATTATGGATACACCGGAGGCAGCCAGGAATCCCCGGTTCTGGATAAGCTCGTCGACAAGCGGGTGGCGATCGTCGGAACCGGTGCCTCCGCGATCCAGGCGGTGCCGTACCTGGCCCGGTATGCCAAGCAGTTGTACGTCCTTCAACGGACTGCGTCCACCGTCGACGAGCGCCACAACACGCCGACCGACCCTGCATGGCTGGCTTCGCTGAAGCCCGGTTGGCAACGAGAACGACAGATCAACTTCCACCATGCTGCGATTGACGGTCTGGCGCCCGGCGAGGCTGATGGCATCTGCGACATCTGGACCGAGATCAACCGCAATCTGTCGGCCGAGTTCGAACAGGTGGGCTGGCCGGCGTCACCCGAAGAGTTCCTCGCCCGCCGAGAGGTGATGGACTATCAAGTCATGGAGCGTTTGCGGCGCCGTGTCGACGCTACGGTGAAAGACCCAGAGACGGCGGCGATTCTGAAGCCGTGGTACCGACACATGTGTAAGCGCCCAGCCTCAAGCGACGAGTTCTACCCAGCTTTCAACAGGCCGAATGTCACGCTACTCGATGTGTCGCGGACGCGTGGCGTTGAGAGGATCACCAGCCGCGGGTTCATCCACGAATCCACCGAGTACGACATCGACTGCTTGATCTTCGCCAGTGGCTTCGAGGTCACCAGTGACCTTCGACGAAGGTGGGGAATCGAGAAGATCTGCGGCCGCGGAGGCGTGTCGCTCTACGATCAGTGGAAGCACGAATTCCGCACGCTACACGGGGTCATGACGCACAGTTTCCCAAATCAGTTCTATATCGGCTTCTTCCAGGGTGGCTTCAACGCGTCGACCACCGAGACATTCAACAACCAGGGTCGCCATATTGCGTGGATCATCAGCCAGGTTGTGCACCGCGGTGCGCGCGTCGTCGAGCCGAGCCTCGAGGCCCAGGATGCCTACGTCCGCCACGTCCGGGAAGTGGCCGTCGACACCTCCGCCTTCATTCGGGAGTGCACGCCAGGTTATTTCAACAACGACGGGCAGGAAATCGCCGACGAGTCCGGCGAACTGCGGCCCAGGACCTATACGGGCGAGACATACGGCTTGGGGTACTACGCGTTCGAGAAGCTGCTAGAAGACTGGCGGTCCGACGACAGCCTCGCAGGACTGAGAACGGAAAGCTGAGTCGATCAGCCGGCACGCCGGTCCCCACCGACGTGTAGGCACGCGAAACGCCCGGGTGATTCACCCGGGCGTTTCGCAGACCCCTCGGTAACCCTTCCCTTTAACCACCGGGGCCGTTGGGCCACCTCAGCAACGAACCGGCATCGACCCGGATCTGCTGACCGGTGATGTAACGACTCTCCTCGCTGGCGAGAAAGACGCCGAGATTGGCGATGTCCTCGGGCTCGACGTACGGAATCGGCATCGCCTGGAAGATCGTGAAGAGCGGCTCCGCATCCTCCCGTGTGGCCTGCTTGCCTTGCTGGGTGAGATCCGGACGGAACATGTTGTACATGCCGTCGTTCTGCAGGAGACGGGTATTGCAGTTCGTCGGGTGGATCGCATTGACGCGAATCATGCGGTCGGCCAGGACCAATGACATCTCCTCGACGTACTCGATGAGTGTGCGCTTGCTCCAACCGTAACCCCGTCCACCGGGACCCATGTCTGGGCTATCGGTGGTGCCCCGAATCATGCCCGCGGTCGACCCGGTGATGATGACCGATGAACCGTCTGGAAGGTGTGGGAGCGACACCGCGACGGTGTTCATGACCCCGAGCAGGTCGACGTCGGTCGCATCGACGAACCACGCGGCATCGGGTTGACGCCCCATGGCCATGGGGAGAATGCCCGCGTTGGCCAACACGATGTCAATCCTGCCCAGGTCGGCCAACCCCGCTTCGACGGCTTCCCGAAGCTCGTGACGCTCTCGGACATCAGCCACACGGGCAACGACCCGACGCCCTGTTTCCTTCACTGACCGTTCAGTTTCCGCCAGATCGTCAGGTGTGGCCAGCGGGTAAGGATTCGACGGGATGTCGCGACAGATGTCGATCGCGATGATGTCGGCGCCCTCCCTGGCCATCGCGATTGCGTGGGCGCGACCTTGACCACGGGCTGCGCCGGTGATGAAAGCGACTTTTCCCTCGAGCCGACCAGACATCCAACCTCCTGACATCGCCAGCTGCGCCGACGCCCAAATATTTGTTCCGAACTCTATAGGCCGGGGCGGTTCTTCGGCAAGCCCCGACCGGGCGAGACTTCGACTGCGTCGGCCGAAAGTGGACTCGAAGCGACTGCGGATCCGTCGCTGGCGTCTCGGTGCGTGTCGATGGCGGCGGCTTGTCGCCGATCCCGCACCGACATTGGTCGATCTGTACAGTCGCCCGGTTGGGTTGTACAGTCCCCAGTACGTACCTGTGCAGTAGCACAGTGCAGCGGTGGCTGTGGCGCCCGGGAGGTGGCGGAGAGCGGAGCGCTTCGTCGATCAGTCAAGCGAAACAGCATGATTCGTCGATATCGTGTGACCGGCCGGCTCTGCGGCGCGATCGACTGGAAGGATCTGCGCGTGTCTGAGCAATTGCGGGACATCCGGGAACTGAGCGGCGATGCCGATGCCTACCGCGAGGAGCTCTATCGGCGGTGGACCGGGCTGCTGAGCTATCGCTACATCGGCCGCCACCACTCCGAGATGAACACCGGAGACATTGACAACACCGTGGCGATTCGGTGCGATATGCGCAACGAGGCCGGCGGGATCATGGTGGCGCCCTTGGCCATCTCGTCGCCCGAGGGGTGCCAGACCGATCTCGTTGCCGTGCCCAATCCCGTCATCGCATCGGTGCAGATCGTCGATCCCGGGTTCGATGTCACGCGCATCGAGATCGTCGGATCGGGGAACATCCATCAAGGCCGGACGATGGGGTACGGCCGGTGCGTGATCGTCGATGCCGACAATCCGGAGAAGGTGATCGCGTTCAACGAGGGGCAGGGCGCCGTCATCGGAGTTCCGCCCGAAGGGTTGGGCAGAATGGATGTCTCCGGCACCGAGCTGGAGATTCAGGATTCCGCCACCTTACCCCCGTTGTGGCAGGCATTCGGCGCTTCGCTGCGGGCCGATGGACACTGGGTGCTACCACCGCTGAGTGCCGAGCTTGCCTCGCCGGACGCCGCACTCCACATCGGTCCACAACACGTCGTATTGGAAACGGCGGCAACCGATCTTGCGGCGGCCGCGGTGGGCACCCGAAAGCTCCAGGTTGTGAGTTGGCATGTGATGTTCATGGCGCGCGGCAAGATCGGACCGTTCCGGGTGGAGGGGACAGCGCACCCCGGCCGGGACGGTCGGGTCGGAGTGCGCATGCTCCTGCATGACGAGGGCAACGACGACAAACCCATCACCACAGCAGCCGCGATCTTCGACGTTCTCGTCTGAGCGGCCGAAGTCGGTGACGGTCGATATCTGCAGCGCAAGGACCGCGACGAAATACGCGCGGATTACTCGAAGTGAGGACTGGTGATCGATGAGTGACAAACCCCTGGCCGGAATTCGCGTACTCGAGGCGGCCGCATGGACTTTCGTACCTGCTGCGGGCGCGGTGCTGGCTGAATGGGGAGCCGAGGTCATCAAGATCGAACCCCGTGAGGGTGGTGATCCGCAGCGGGGCCTGGTCACCATGGGATTGATCCCCGGCGGCGCCGACGGTGTGAACTACATGATCGAAGTGCCCAACCGGGGAAAGAAGTCGATCGGTATCGATATGACGACCAGCGGCGGGCAAGAAGTCGTGCATGAGCTCGCGAAAACCTGCGATGTCTTCCTGACCAGCTATCTCCCGCACCGGCGCAAGCGATTCCGGATCGATGTCGACGACATCAGGGCAGTCAACCCCGACATCATCTATGTGCGTGGATCGGGATACGGCCCGCAAGGGCCAGATGTCGACAAAGCGGGTTACGACGGAGTGTCCTTCTGGTCGCGCGGCGGAATCTGTGATGCGTTCACCCGGGACTTGCCCGAACCGGTCATGCAGACTCCGGCGTTCGGCGACCTTCTCGGAGGGCTGACCATCGCCGGCGGAATCGCCACGGCGCTCTACAAACGGAAGAACTCCGGCGAGACCTCGATCGTCGATGTGTCGCTTCTGGGCCTGGCCGCGTGGTCGATGAGTCCCGGGGTGACCGCGTCGATGCTCTACGGCGGAGACCCGATGCCCAACTTCTCCCATCGTGAGATGCCCAATCCACTGACCAGCACGTACAAGACGAAAGACGGCCGGTTTATCACGCTGATGATGTTGCAGGGCGACAAGTTCTACCCCGAGTTCATGACCGTGATCGGGCGGTCGGACCTGGTGAGTGACCCACGGTTCGCGCAGGGACATGCGCGATTCGAGAACCGCGGTGAGCTGATCGACATTCTCGACGAGGAGTTCGCCGCCCGCTCGGTTGACGAATGGCGCGAGGTTCTCGCGCCCCTGTCGGGAGCGTGGAGTGTGCTCCAGAAGCCGAGTGAACTCCGGTCCGACCCCGCCGTGGTGGCCAATGGCTACATCCCCGACGTGCGGGCCATGAACGGCGCACCCTTCGTGGTGCCGACCAACCCCGTTCAGTTCGACGAGGCTCATGTCGTTCCCACGGGAGCCCCCGAGCACGGCCAGCACACCGAGGAGGTTCTGCTCGAAGCCGGTGTGCCGTGGGAGAAGATCGAGCAGTATAAGGAGCAGGGCGCTGTGCTCTGAGGCCCGCTAGATTGGAGAACGCAGCGCGGCGTCGATCATCCGCCGGGTGAAATCGGCGTCCCAGCCGCGAAATTGCTGTTCGCTAGGTGAATCGGCGTCGTACACCGGGAGCCTCCTCGGGGTCGACGATCAACCCTGAAGGTACTTCAGAACAAGTATTTGGTTACCGGTGACGTAGATTACGGACGGTGCAGGAAGCCGTGGAGAATGGCTTGTACCAGTTCATCGACAATCGCCTCGCGGGAGGGCGCCTCTGGACCGTAGAAAGTCGAGCGCAGCGCGACCATTCCCACGATCATCGCCACCGTCGAGTGGGCCGGCAGGTCAGGGTGGCTTGACCGCATTCCACGAATGCGCATTCCTTCCCTGCTGATGCGACCAAGGACTGTCAGTGTGCGCCGGATGTCGGCGATGCCCGCGCTCTCGATCTCCTCCTCGCTGAGTCCGTCCGACGCCACGAGGGTCAGTAGCAGGCCCCGATGCCGCACCAGCACGTCATAGAGCTCGCCGACGAACTGCGTGGCGAGCTGTGCCTCGTCGGTCTCCTCGGGAATGACGGTCTGCCACGTCTTGCCGAACTCGTCGACGACATCGGTGAACGGCAGAACCAGCGCTTCGCGGAACATCCCGGCCTTCGATCCGAAGTGGCGAAACACGAGGTACTCGCTAACGCCGGCAGCCTCTGCGATTTCGCGGGTGGTGGTGCGGCGATAGTCCTGGCGAGCGAACAGTTCTCGCGCCGCCTCTAGCAGGAGCATGCGCGCCGTACCACGCGGGCGCCGGGTGGGCGACCCCTTCGACGACACACGCTGCGGCATGGGGACTGACGATAGTCGTATCTTGACCGTCGCGCTTTAATAGCGTCCACTATTCAACAGTGCACAGGAGGGCACGTTGTCTCGGATCGGCGTTGGCGCGATTGGAGGCACGAGCGACCTTCGAAGCGGTTCTTAGAAGGTGGACCTATTGGGATCGTCGACCGTGGCTCCGCGGTGCGGGAACGGACCTCCAGCGTCTCGGGTTGGGCACGACTGCCCGTGGTCACCAAACACTCCGAGGTGTTGCGCCGGACCTAGCCATGCGGATCAACGTCCTCTACTATCGGTGTAATAGTAGACACTATTTTGGTTGATTGTGTGCTGCGACATCCCATGCGCACCACGACCATTGCGCGTCAGTGTGCCTCTGCGGTCACCAATCTGGCCGCCGACCAATGAAGGGAACGGTCATGAACAAGGACGACATGATTTTGATCAGTGTGGATGATCACATTGTTGAGCCGCCGGACATGTTCAAGAACCATTTGTCGAAGAAGTATTTGGATGAGGCGCCGCGGTTGGTGCATAACCCGGATGGGTCGGATACCTGGCAGTTCCGCGATGTGGTGATTCCGAATGTGGCGTTGAATGCGGTGGCGGGTCGTCCGAAGGAGGAGTACGGGCTGGAGCCGCAGGGGCTCGATGAGATCCGGCCGGGGTGTTGGCAGGTTGATGAGCGGGTCAAGGATATGAACGCCGGCGGGATTTTGGGGTCGATGTGTTTCCCGTCGTTTCCGGGTTTCGCGGGGCGGTTGTTCGCCACCGAGGACGCGGAGTTTTCGTTGGCGTTGGTGCAGGCCTACAACGATTGGCATGTCGAGGAGTGGTGCGGGGCCTATCCGGCGCGGTTCATTCCGATGACGTTGCCGGTGATCTGGGATCCCCAGGCGTGTGCGGCCGAGATTCGGCGTAACGCCGATCGTGGGGTGCATTCGTTGACGTTCACCGAGAATCCGGCGGCGATGGGCTATCCGAGTTTCCACGATTTCGAGCATTGGAAGCCGATGTGGGATGCGCTGGTCGATACCGACACGGTGCTCAATGTGCATATCGGGTCCTCGGGGCGGTTGGCGATCACCGCCCCGGATGCGCCGATGGATGTGATGATCACGTTGCAGCCGATGAATATCGTGCAGGCGGCCGCGGATTTGTTGTGGTCGCGTCCGATCAAGGAGTACCCGGATCTGAAGATCGCGTTGAGTGAGGGTGGGACGGGTTGGATTCCGTATTTCCTGGAGCGGGTGGACCGCACCTATGAGATGCATTCGACCTGGACCGGTCAGGACTTCGGCGGCAAACTGCCCAGCGAGGTGTTCCGGGAGCATTTCCTGACCTGTTTCATCGCTGATCCGGTCGGGGTCACTACTCGGCATCAGATCGGGGTCGACAACATCTGCTGGGAGGCCGACTACCCCCACAGCGACTCGATGTGGCCCGGGGCCCCCGAACAACTCGACGAAGTCCTCACCGCCAACAACGTCCCCGATGACGAGATCGACAAGATGACCTACCAGAACGCCATGCGTTGGTATCACTGGGACCCGTTCACCCACATTTCGCGCGAGCAGGCCACTGTGGGGGCGTTGCGCAAGGCTGCCGAGGGCCATGATGTGTCGATTCAGGCCCTGTCCAACAAGGAGAAGACCGGTGCGACGTTCGCCGACTTCGCCGCCAACGCCAAGGAACTCACCGGAAACAAGGACTAGGGACAGACCATCAGCTCTGTGACGGGCCATGGGTTGGGCACGCCACCGCAACCATGCCGCGGGGCTGACGTGGCGGTCGACCCGCCAACGCAATGGCATTCGTACGAGACGTTGCGCGCGCCAGCCCGACCTGATCGATGTCGAGACCTAGGACGTTCTGACATAAGCGCCGGAGTCGACTACACCGTCAATACGGCGATCAGATTCCCACTCGCCACCGGGCTGGCCAGCGTGACCGAACCGGTCCATCACGTGCTGCCTGCCCGGGCTATCTCGCTGCCCTCGGCGGCCTCGGCGATCTCCCCAGTGGTCGTAGCGCGATAGTCCCTGCGCGCGAACAGGTTACGAGCGGCATCAAGCAATAACCGACGTGCTTCACCGAGAGGTCGACAGCGGGTGCTCGCCTCGGTGGCGCGGTGTTGGGGCAGCGAACTTCATTGGTGCGCCGGAGTTCAACATCGTCGGACCTTGACCGACACCGTGTAATAGTGTGCACTATTACACGGTGTCGAACGATGGAAGGAACGGGCGTGGGAGCGTTGATCATGGTCGGGTCGCTAGCCGGATTGGCCGCACTCGTCGTCGGACTGGTGCTCTACTTCGACCCGGAGGCGAGAAAACGTGAACGGTGAACTGTCACCGGCCCTGATCGCCGGTCTGTCCTTCGCCTACGTCGGCGGGATCCTGTTCCTGGCCCTCGGTGTCTACCTGAGCATCCGCCGCGGCCGCCTGCATCCGCTGCTGCTGGTGTCGATCTCGGCGATCTCGTTCTCGTGGATCGAAGCGCCCTACGACTGGGCCATGTACGCGCAGTTCCCCCCGGAGCTGCCGCGGATGCCGTCGTGGTGGCCGATGAACATGACCTGGGGTGGCGGACTGCCGTCGGCGGTGCCCATCGGCTATATCGCCTACTTCGTGTTGCCCGCGGTCATCGGCGCGGCGCTCGGGCGCAAAGTGATCAGTCAATTCGGCTGGCGCCGGCCACAGACGCTGCTGGTCGTCGGTTTCCTGGTCGGGTTCTGCTGGGCACTGCTGTTCAACGGCTTCTTCGGACCCCGTCTGGGGGTCTTCTACTACGGCTACGTAATCGACGGTTTGGCGTTGTTCCAGGGCAGCAGGTTCCAGTACCCGGTCTACGACGCCGTCGCGATGGGCCTGCAGATGATGGTGTTCACCTACCTGCTCGGGCGGGTCGACGGACAGGGTCGCAACGTCATCGAGGTGTGGTCGGACAAGCGGTCGTCGACCAAGGTGGGTTCCTCGCTGTTGTCGGTGGCTGCTGTGGTGGTGGTCGGACATCTGATGTACGGCGCGGTGTTCGCGCCGCATCTTGCGACCAAGCTGGGCGGATATGTGACCGAGGGGCCATCCGAGCAACTCTTCCCAGGCATCGAAAACCAACCGAGGTAAGGGGTATCCCATGCCGGCCAATCGCACCGCCGAGGTGTACTACGACCCGTTCGATCACGCGATCGACGACGATCCGTACCCGGTGTGGCGGCGCATGCGCGAAGAAGCGCCGCTGTATCACAACGACACGTACAACTTCTACGCGCTGAGCCGCTACGACGATGTGGCCAAGGCGCTTCCGGACTGGGAAACCTACCGTTCCGGGAAGGGCACCACCGCCGACATCCTGTTCAACGGAATCGAGGTGCCGCCCGGCATCCTGTTGTTCGAGGACCCTCCACTGCACGATCTGCACCGGCGTCTGCTGTCCCGGGTCTTCACCCCGCGCAGGATGCTCGCCGTCGAGGACCTGGTGCGCGGATTCTGTTCGCGCGCACTGGATCCACTCATCGACGGTGACGGATTCGACTTCGTGGCCGATTTGGGGGCCGTCATGCCGATGCGCACCATCGGCTACCTGCTCGGCATCCCGGAAGAGGGTCAGGAGAAGATCCGCGAGCGCACCGACCAGAGCATCACCGTCGGCGACGATGTCGCCGACGTCAGCGCGACGGTGTTCGCCGAGTCCATGGCGCTGTTCGCCGAATACATCGAATGGCGCGCCACCCACCCCTCCGATGACCTGATGACCGAGTTGCTCAACGCCGAGATCGAGGAATCCGACGGCAGACGCCGCCAGCTCGAACGCACCGAGGTCCTCGCCTACACCGCGATGATCGCCGGCGCCGGCGGCGAGACGACCGCCCGGTTGATCGGCTTCATGGGCGAGCTGCTGGGCCGGCACCCCGATCAGCGGCGCGAATTGGTCGCCGACCCGGCACTGATCCCGATGGCCGTCGAGGAGACGCTGCGCTTCGAGCCGCCGTCGCCGGTACAGGCCCGCTACGTCGCCCACGACGTGGAGCTCTACGGACAGACGATCACCGAAGGCTCGTACATGCTGCTGCTCAACGGATCCGCCAACCGTGACGACACCCGGTACATCGACCCGGACCGGTACGACATCCATCGCACCGGCGGGCACCTGAGCTTCGGGCAGGGCATCCACTTCTGCCTGGGCTCGGCGCTGGCCCGGCTGGAGGCCAGAGTCGCCTTTGAGGAGGTCCTGAAGAGATGGAGCGACTGGGACGTCGACTATGACAACGCAGTACGGGCCCGGACATCCAGTGTGCGGGGCTGGTCCCGGATGCCGGTCCGGACCGGCTGATGACTGCGACCTGAGCCGACACTAGGGACTTTCGTCCCCGGCGCGGAGTCGGAAGGACTGCTGTGAAGGTGTGCGCCGTTCGGGCACCATGGGGTTATGAGCGGCGACGACGCATCCGGTGTTCGCGTGCCGGCCGGCCCGGAGATCCACGAGACCCACACCGGCATCGTCGCCCTCGTCGGGGACCGCGCGTACAAGGTCAAGAAATGCATCCGCACAGACTTCCTCGATTTTTCCGGGGTTGAACAGCGCGAGCGCGCGTGCAGGCACGAAGTCGAGCTGAACCGCCGGCTGGCGCCGCAGGCCTATCTGGGGGTGGCCCATCTCAGCGACGTCGCCGACGGGCCCGCTGAGCCGGTGATCGTGATGCGCCGCTATGCCGATCGCGACCGCCTCAGCACCCGCGTGCAACGCGGGGTGTCCGTCGATGACGAGCTGAGGTCCATCGCCGAGGTCCTGGCACGCTTCCACGCGGGGGCGGACCGTGGCGCCGACATCGATGCCGATGCGACCCCGACCAGGGTCGAGCAACGCTGGCGGGACAATCTGGTCGAACTGCACGGGTATGCGCCGACACTGCTGCCTGCAGCTGCCGTCGATCAGGTCGAACGGCTTTGTGCTGAGTTCCTCGCGGGGCGCGCCGCGCTGTTCGCCGAGCGCATCGCCACCCACCGCATCGTCGACGGCCACGCCGATCTGCTGGCCGACGACATCTTCTGCCGCCCGGAGGGGCCGGTGCTGCTGGACTGCTTGGAGTTCGATGCCGCGCTGCGCCACGTCGACGGCATCGACGACGCGGCGTTCCTGGCGATGGATCTGGAGTTCCTGGGCCGCGGGGATCTGGCCGCGGCCTTCCTCGACCACTACCGCCGCGCTGCGCAGGATCCGGCGCCGCCCTCGCTGGTGCACTTCTACATCGCCTACCGGGCCGTGGTGCGCGCCAAGACCGACTGCATCCGCGCCCAGCAGGGCCGCGCCGAAGCAGCTGCCGACGCCCGCCGCCATCTGGATCTCGCCGTCGAGCACCTGCGAGCCGGGGCGGTGCGTCTGATCCTGGTGGGGGGTGGTCCCGGCACCGGGAAAACGACTCTGGCACGCGGGTTGTCCGGGCATCTGCAGGCCGAGGTCATCTCCACCGATGACGTGCGGCGGGAGTTGGTGCGCGACGGGGTCCTCACCGGCCAGGCCGGTGCGCTGAGCTCCGGGCTCTACAGCCCTGAGCAGGTCGAGAAGGTTTATGACGCCGTGCTGGACAGGGCCGCGCGACTGTTGGGTGCCGGACAGACGGTGATCCTCGACGGCACCTGGCGAGACCCCCACCACCGCGCCCGGGCTCGTGAGCTTGCCGAGCTGATGCATTGCCGCAGTGTCGAATTCGCGTGCACGCTACCGCTGGCCGAAGCCGAGGCGCGCATCGAAGGCCGGCGTCACACCACCTCGGACGCCACCCCCGGCATCGCTGCGGCCCTGGCGGTGAGCACCGCTGAGCACGACGGTGCCTGGGACGGCGCCCACCGGTTGGACACCGGTCGTCCCTTGGGTGACACCATCGCAGAGGCGCATGAAATCTGCTGTCTGGCAATTTAACTCAAAGACAAGGGACGGGCGATGAAGGCAATGGCATACCACGGACCAGGCCGACGGTCATGGGAAGAGGTCCCCGATCCGGTCCTGCGTGCGGCCACCGACGCCATCGTCCGCGTCGACGCCGTCACCATCTGCGGCACCGACCTGCACATCCTCAAAGGCGACGTGCCCGAGGTCACCGACGGGCGCATCCTTGGACACGAAGCAGTCGGCACCGTCGTCTCCGTCGGCGACGCAGTGCAGACGTTGTCGGTGGGGGACCGTGTCCTCGTCTCGTGCATTTCGTCATGCGGCAGCTGTCGCTACTGCCGCGAGGGCCAGTACAGCCAGTGTCTGGGTGGCGGCGGCTGGATTCTTGGCCACCTCATCGATGGCACCCAGGCCGAGCTCGTGCGAGTGCCGTTCGCCGACAATTCAACCCACAAAGTACCCGACGGCGTCACCGACGAACAGATGCTGATGCTTGCCGATATCCTGCCCACCTCCTATGAGGTGGGGGTGCTCAACGGTGCGGTGCGACCGGGTGACGTGGTGGCGATCGTCGGCGCCGGGCCCATCGGTCTGGCCGCCATCCTGACCGCGCGGCTCTACAGCCCCAGTCACATAGTGGCCGTCGACCTCGCCGACTCCCGACTGGAGGCCGCACGCACGTTCGGCGCAGACATCGTCGTGAACTCGGCCACGCAGTCGGTCCGCGAGGTCATCGACGAGTTGACCGGAGGGCTCGGCGCCGATGTCTCGATGGAGGCTGTCGGGGTGCCGGAGACCTTCGAGCAGTGCGTGAGCCTGGTGCGTCCGGGCGGGCACGTGGCCAACATCGGCGTGCACGGCGCCCCGGCCACACTGCACCTGGAGGACATCTGGATCAAGAACCTCACGATCACCACGGGACTGGTGGACACCTACTCCACCCCGACGCTGATCGAGCTGGTCGCAAGCAAACGGCTCGACACGACCGCGATGATCACCCACCGGTTCGTCCTCGACGACTTCGAGGACGCCTACGACGTGTTCGGCCGTGCCGGCGAAACGGGCGCGCTCAAAGTCTTGCTGACCGGTAACAACTAGACACGCCAACGGATTCGGAGAACAGCGATGACGAACTCGAACCTGGTGCGCGATTTCGCGCATCTGCGGCTCAGCGACGCCGAGGACGCCGGAGGCAAAGGGGCAAACCTCGGCGAGATGATCGCCGCCGGGCTGCCGGTACCGCCCGGCTTCGTCTTGCTGCGCGACTGCTACCGGGACTCCATGCGCGCCGGCGGGGTAGCCGACGAGCTCAACGCCGCACACCGCACGGCCATGGAGCAGGTCGCCAACCCGGACCGGCTGATCGAGATGTGCGAGCAGATGCAGACCTTGGTGTGGAAGGGCGGCATCGCCGACGAGGTTCGCGAACATGTACTCAGCGCCTACCGCGCGCTCGGAGACGACGTGCTGGTGGCGGTGCGATCCTCGGCGACTGGAGAGGATGGCAAAGATGCGTCCTTTGCCGGCATGAATGCCACCTTCACCAACATCAGCGGCGAAGACGACCTCATCGAGGCAGTCCAGCGGTGCTGGGCTTCGCTGTTCAGCCCGCGCGTGGTCACCTACCGCGCCAGCCGCAACTTCGTCTCCGACCCGGCGATGGCCGTGGTGGTGCAACAGATGATCGCCTCTGAGCGCTCGGGAGTGGCGTTCACCGCCGATCCCAGTACCGGAGCCGAGGACCGTGTCGTGGTGGAGGCGGCGTTCGGACAGGGTGAAGTCGTGGTGTCGGGGTCGGTGGAACCGGACACCTACATCGTGTCGAAGGAGCATCGCAAGATTCTCAGCACGCGGCTGGGGTACAAGTCGTTCAAGATCGTTCGGGGCGCCGACGGCAACGACGAGAACGTGGATCTCAGCGAGGAGGAGGCCAGGTCGAAGGTGCTCAGTGATGTCGAGCTACGGGAGATCGTGGACCTGGCGCTCGCTATCGAAAACCACCACGGCTGTGCCCAAGACACCGAATGGGCCATCGCCGAAGGGAAAACGTGGTTCGTTCAGGCCCGCCCGGTAACCACCCTGCACCACACCACGATGCCCGCGCCCGAGCCTCACGACGTGGTGGCACGCGGTCTGCCGGCCGCGCCCGGCGAAGCCGCCGGCACCGTGCGGGTACTGCTGACCCCGGAGGAGGGATCGCGTCTGCAGGCCGGCGAAGTCCTGGTGTCGCAGATGACCAACCCGGACTGGCTGCCTACCATGCGCAGGGCCGCGGCGCTGGTCACCGACACCGGCGGAATGACCTGCCACGCAGCGATTGTCGCCCGCGAGTTGGGCGTGCCATGCATTGTCGGGGCGCGGACGGCCACCACCGACCTCAAGGACGGCATGCTGGTGACCGTCGACGGCACCCACGGCCGGGTGCTGACCGGTGACGCCGTCGCGAGCGCTCAGACCTCGGCGGTCGACCGTCCCGCCGGCCCGGTGACCACCGTCGCGGCCGCGGAGGTGACCGCAACCAAGATCTATGTCAACCTCGCGATGCCGGACACCGCAGAAGCCGTTGCGGCACAAGAGGTCGACGGCGTGGGCTTGCTGCGCGCGGAGTTGATGCTGACCGAGGCGCTGCGCAACCGCCACCCCCGGGACCTGATCGCTCGCGGGGAGCAGGACATATTGGTCGACTCGATGGTCGAGGCCGTCGGACGGATCGCCGCCGCGTTCGCCCCGCGCCCGGTCATCTATCGCGCCACCGATTTCCGCACCAACGAGTTCCGCAGCCTGCAGGGCGGCGATACCTACGAGCCGGTCGAGCACAACCCGATGATCGGATTCCGGGGCTGCTATCGCTACGTCAACCAGCCCGACGTGTTCGCCCTGGAACTGGCTGCGCTGGCCCGGGTGCGCGAGCAGAGTCCTAATTTGCACCTGATGATCCCGTTCGTGCGCACCCGATGGGAACTCGAACAGTGTCTGGCTCTGGTCGATGCCAGCCCGCTGGGGCGTCAACGCGGTCTGCACCGCTGGGTGATGGCCGAGGTGCCGTCGGTGGTGTACTGGCTGCCGGAGTATGTCGGGATGGGCATCGACGGGGTCTCCATAGGCAGCAACGACCTGACCCAGCTGATGCTGGGTGTGGATCGTGATTCCGACATCTGCGCCGAGTTGTTCGACGAGTCCGACGCCGCGGTGCTCGACGCGATCGGCCACATCATCGCCACCGCGCGCCGGCAGGGGATCACATCGTCGCTATGCGGTCAGGCGCCCTCCACCAATCCGGCGTTCGCCGAACACCTGGTACGGATGGGTATTACCTCGGTGTCGGTCAACCCCGACGCCGCACTGGCCGCGCGGCGTACGGTGGCAGCTGCCGAACGTCGGGTGTTGCTGGAGTCGGTGCGCACGTAGGACACGCCTGAGGAAACGACCACGGAGGAACTCGTCATGTCAGAACACACCGGGGCAGTGGTCGTCGGGGTGGACGGCAGCGACCTGGCCATCGCGGCGGCCCGCTGGGCGGGAGCGGTCGCTGCACGTGTGGGTGCGCCGCTGCACATCGTGCACGCCATGGTGGGTGTGGGTCGCGGCCTGACCGAAGCGGGTGCCGCGATCCAGGCCGCGATCATGTCCTACCAGGCAGACACCGCACCGATCTTCCTCAAAGACGCCACTGACGCAGTCCACGCCGACTACCCGGACCTGACCGTGACGACAGCGTCGCACCGCGAGCCCGCCGATCATGTCCTCACCGCGGCGAGTCGGGAGGCGCGCCTGATTGTGTTGGGTGGCAACGAGATCAACGCCGCGTCGCTGTTGCTGCTGGGGTCCACCACGCTGGCGGTGGCCGCCCACGCGCACTGCCCGGTGGTGGCGTGGCGCGGCGGACAGACAGCGCTGAACGGCCAACCGGTGGTGGTCGGGACCGACGGTAGCCCGTCGGGCGCGGCGGCGCTGGCGGCCGCGTTCGACTTCGCCGACCGGTTCGGCGTCAGTGTGCGCGCGGTGCGGGCGTGGTCGCCGCGGATTCCAGCTGCCGCGGTCGACGCGCAGCTGGGGGAGGCGCTGCACTCGGCGCAGCGGGCCCAACTGCTCGGTGAGGTCAACCGGCTCACCGAACGGTATCCCGCCGTCGCAGTGGACTGCCTGGTCGAGCAGGATACGCCGGCGCAGGCTGTCATCAGCCATTGTGAGGGTGCTCAGCTGGTGATCGTGGGCACTCGCGGGCGCAATGCGCTGGCCAGCACTCTGTTGGGTTCGACGAGCCTGAACCTGCTGCAGCACAGCCCTGTTCCGGTGATGGTGTGCCGCGCCGAGGGCACCGAGTGAGTGCCGGTTGGCGTTTCGCTCGGATGCTGGCGGGACGGGCCGCCCACTGACACACTGGGTCGATGCGCCCCACCCCGCAGTGTTGGCTGACCGATATGGACGGTGTGCTCGTCCGCGAAGAACACGCACTGCCCGGAGCCGCGGAGTTCCTCCAGCGTCTGGCCGAGCGTGAGCGGCCGTTCCTGGTTCTCACCAACAACTCGATCTTCACGCCGCGCGATCTGGCTGCTCGCCTGACCCGCTCCGGACTGATCGTGCCCGAGGAGGCGATCTGGACGTCGGCGCTGGCGACGGCGACGTTCCTGGCTGACCAACAGCCCGGTGGGTCGGCGTACGTGATCGGCGAAGCCGGCCTGACCACCGCGCTGCACGAGGCCGGATACACGATGACCGACGTCGAACCGGATTTCGTCGTGCTGGGTGAAACCCGCACCTACTCGTTCGAGGCGGTCACCAAGGCGGTACGCCTCATCCTGGCCGGCGCCCGGTTCATCGCCACCAACCCCGACGTCACCGGGCCCTCGGCGGAGGGCCCGCTTCCGGCCACCGGGTCGGTCGCCGCGATGATCACCAAGGCCACCGGCCGCGAACCGTACTTCGTGGGCAAGCCCAATCCGATGATGTTCCGCAGCGCGCTGAACCGCATCGAGGCGCACTCGGAGAGCACGGTGATGGTCGGTGACCGGATGGACACCGACGTCGTCGCCGGCATCGAGGCCGGTTTGGAGACGATCCTGGTGCTCACCGGCTCGACCTCGATGGCCGATGTGGACCGCTACCCGTTCCGGCCCAGCCGCGTGCTGCCCTCGATCGCCGAAGCGATCGAACTGATCTGAACGCGCGCTTGCTAGCTTGATCGAGTGACCGAATCAGAGCCGGACCCGGCGCGGCCGCTGGCCGGAGTGCGCATTGTCGAGATCTCGAGTTTCGTCGCGGTTCCGCTGGCCGGGATGACCTTGGCTCAGCTCGGCGCGGAGGTCCTGCGCGTCGACCCGGTCGGCGGGGCGGCGGACTACCGTCGGTGGCCGCTCACCGAGGCCGGCGACAGCATCTATTGGGCCGGCCTGAACAAGGGCAAGCGGTCGCTGGCCGTCGACATGCGTTCCGACGCCGGACAACAGCTGGTGAGCCGTCTGGTCGCCGACGCCGGGGTGTTCATCACCAATGTCGCTGGCCGGCAGTGGCATTCCTATCCGGCCTTGAGCAGGGTCCGCGCCGACCTGATTCACGTCGAGGTGTCCGGGCGCTACGACGGCGGCACCGGCGTCGACTACACCGTCAATGCGGCCATCGGATTCCCGTTGGTGACCGGGCCGGCCGAACTGAACACCCCGGTCAACCACGTGTTGCCGGCCTGGGATGTCAGCTGCGGCCTCTACGCCGCAATGTCGGTGGTCACGGCCTTGCGTCACCGCGACATAACCGGTCACGGTCAGCAGATCAGCATTCCTCTGGAGAACGTCGCGTTGGCCACCGCGGGCAACCTCAGCTTGTTGACCGAGGCCATGGTCAACGGCACGTCCCGGCAACGTATCGGCAACGCTGTGTACGGCACCTACGGGCAGAACTTCACCAGCGCCGACGGCGTTTCCTACATGGTCGTCGCATTGACGGGCCGCCACTTCCGTGACTTGACGACACTGACGGGTACCACCGAAGCTGTTGGGGCGTTGGCTGATTCGTTGCAGGCCGACTTTTCCGACGAAGGGCAGCGCTACCGGCATCGGGAAGCGCTGAGCGCTCTGTTCGCCGAGTGGTTCAGCGCCCACAGCGGCGCCGAGATCGCGGCGGCGCTGTCGGCGTCGTCGGTGCTGTGGGAGCGCTACCAGAGCTTCGGTGAAACGGCCGCCGATCCCAGGGTGACCGAGAACCCGTTGTTCACCGAGCTCGACCAGCCGCGGGTGGGCCGGTATCTGGCCGCGGGCCTGCCGGTGTCGATCGACGGCGCCTACCCGCCGGCCGCCGCTGCTCCGGCGCTCGGAGACGACACGGCCACCGTGTTGGGTGACTGGCTGGCCCTGGACCGGAACGAGATCGATGAGATGTTCAGATCGGGCACCGTCGCGTGAGTGCGCTGCAGCATCTGCTCGATGTCACCGAGCTCGGTGACGACACGTGGCGCGGACCGCCCAGCGGCCCAGCCGGTAAGCGTGCCTACGGAGGATTGCTGGTCGCCCAGAGTTTGGCCGCGGCATGGCGCACTGTGGATGAGGTCAAGGCACCCACCGCGCTGCACCTGCAATTCCTGCGCGGTGGCGACGCCGGAGAGGCCGTCGACTATCGGGTCGCGCGGGTCTATGACGGCCGGACCGCGGCGTCGCGACGCGTCGACGCCTTCCAGGCCGGTCGGCTGCTGACCACCGCGACGGTGTCCTTCTCCGCAGCATTGACCGGCCCCGAGCACGGACGGGCGAGACTGCCGGTGCAGGATCCCGACCGGCTGCCACAGACCGGCCCGCCCGGCCCCGCGCCGTCGCTGCCTCTCGACGAACTCGACATCCGGGTTACCGACGAAGGCGTCGGTACCGAGGATTTCGTGCGGTGGACGTGGTGGCGCACCAGAGCCGACCTACCCGCCGACGCGCGGTTGCACACGTTGATCGCCGCCTACATCACCGATCTGTACCTGATCGACCCAGCGCTGCAGGTGCACGGACATTCAATGCGGTCGCGCAGTCACCGCTCTGGCACCACCGACTCGTCGATGTGGCTGCACCGTCCGGTGCGTGCCGACCGGTGGAACCTGCTGGAATGCCGGTCTCCGGCGGCGGCGCGCGGGCGTGGCGTCGTGTCCGCACGCCTGATCAGCCGACACGGCGCGGTCGCGGCGACCCTGGTTCAGGAAGGGCTCATCGCAGAGCGCGAGCCGGGAACTGATGGGCCGGCACGCTGACCTGGCGGCGGTGCAGACGTCTGCGTAGCCACGCGAGGGCGGTGCTCAGTGCGATGCCGACGAGAACCGACGCGATGACACCGGCGAGGCGGTGCTCGCCGAACAGCGGATAGATCTGGTAGTGCGTCAGGTAGGTGTACAGCGACGCCTCGGCCACGACGCCGGCCATCGTGGCAACCAGAGCAGGGCCGCGCAGCGTGGGCAGCCAGATCAGCAACACCAGCCCGGCCAGGACCAGCGCCTCGCGCTGAAGGTTCTCGAAATAGCCGACCAGGCCGATCAACAGAACCACGGTCACCGCCGCGCGCTGCAATGTGGTCGACGCCTTGGCCGCCGCCCATCCCAGCGCGAAGAACCAGAACGTCAAGACGGTGAACTTGGCATCGTGTGTCGCCCCCGGGCCGAACCGCAAAGCCAGCCCGACCGCCAGGAATGCCGCGGCCACTGCAAACGGGTACCGGCGTTCGATCCGATCCACTGCGGGCAGCCAGAACAGCACAGCCAGCGCCACCAAAGTCCACACCAGCACCTCGACAAACCACAGCCGCCCCGCGGTCATGCTGTCGGATGGGCCGAGGAGCTTGTTGGCCAGGAGCAGGTTGGTCAGGTGGTAATCGTCGGTGATCAGCAAGGCAATCGAGACCCACAACATCGACGGGACGGCGATCCAGGCGATGGTGTTGCGCAGGTGCCGGATTCGAGAGGTCCGCGGTAGCGGGGTCAGACAGAAGCGGCCGAAGTTGTATCCGGCCACCCCGAGCAGGATGTGCGCCCCGCCCCAGAGCTCAAACAGTTCGGCGTGCGAGACAACGACCAGCACGATGGCGGCAGCGCGCAATGCGACGCTGGTCTCCATCGTGGTGCTCCACAACCGTCGACGGCTGGGCCTGGGCGCGGGCAGGTCCTGTAGCTCCCGCAACGACATCTGCTGCCACCCGGCCGGAAGTTGACCGAGTACGCGTTCGAGCCGGACCGACATCGTCACGTAGGACAGCGAATTGCCGCCGAGGTCGACGAAGCTGGCGTCCTCGTCGATGTGGCCGGGATCGAGCTGGAGCACCTCGGCGAATACGGCGCGCAGGTCGCCGTGCTCGTCGCCGCGTTCGGCCTCGGTGTCGCGTGCCAGCGTGCGCGCCGTCTGATAGTCGGGTTTACCCGAGGACAACATCGGTAGCTCGGCGACGGTCACGGCGTGCACCCCCTCGGCCGGAATGCCGGCGGCGGCTGCCGCGGACCGGCGCACCTTCGTCGCGTCGTGACCACCGCTGGCCACCACGGCGATACCGTCGTCATGGTCGACACACAGCGCGGCGACACCGTCGTCGCGCAGTGCCGTCTCCACCTGGTGCAGATCGATGCGCAAGCCGTACATCTTCACAAAGCGACTCTTGCGGCCGACGATCTCGTAGAGACCGTCGGCGGCCTGCCGAGCCAGGTCGCCGGTACGCAGCGTCTCGACAGAGCCGGCCGAAGCCAGATCGGTACCGCTCTCGGCATAGCCCATCATGACATTGGGACCGTGGTAGATCAGCTCACCGACCTCGCCGTCGGGCCACTCGTCGCAGGGTTCGATGGAGAAGGTGCCGCCGGGAATCGGCACGCCGATCGCCTCCGGGCGGCTGCGGGCCAGATCTGGGGGTAGGTAGGCCATGCGCGCGGTCGCCTCGGTGGCGCCGTACATGACAAACAGATCCCAGCCCCGCCGCTGACCCAGCTCGGCGAAGCGCCGGACTCGTTCGGCGGGCATGCGTCCACCGGCTTGGGTCAGATACCGCAGATGCGGCAGGTCCATCTCGGCGAAGCCGATCCGTTCCAGCAGCTCGAAGGTGTAGGGCACGCCGGCGAAAGTGCTGCCCTGATGACGGCGGAACAGCGTCCAGAACTGCTCATCGGCGACCGACAGATCGGTCAGGATCAGTGCCGCCCCGACCAGCAGATGACTGTGCACCACTGAGAGCCCGTAGCAGTAGGACATCGGCAGAGTCGTTGCTGCTCGGTCATTTTGGCGGATCCCGAGATATTCTGCGATCGCCGAGGCGTTGGACGCCACGTTGTCGTAGGAGAGCCGCACCAGTTTCGGCGATCCGGTGCTGCCCGACGTGGACAGCAGCAACGCGAGGTCGTCGTGCAGTTCGTGGTCGTGGAGACAGTGCCGCCGCGCACCTGTGCGATCGACAATCACATTCGGTCGATAGGTGTCGATGATGGCCGCGTGGTCGCGTCCATCGGAGACCGGCAGCACGACGTGACCGCCGGCCAACGCGCCCAGGTAGTGAACCAGGGTGTCGACGGTGTTGGCGGTCTGCACCATCACCAGCTGACGGCGCGGACCCAGGTCGGCCACGACAGCGGCCACCCGGTCGGCGAGGTCGTGGTAGGTGAGTCGCTGCGTCTGGGTCAGTACCGCCGGTCGGTCGCCGCATTCACGCAGGTGGTCGATCAGCGGACGCATGGGCCGCCTGGCGACAACTGCGGTGACATGGCGGTGACGATACCGTCGACGCCGAGTCGGGGCGCCGCGAAGAGGGGGTCACATGCGGTTGTAACGGCTCCGGATGAAGTTGTAGACACCGAACGCGGCGATCCCGAGAGCGGCCGCGACCAGCAAGAACTTGCCGAAGGGTGCCTCGCCGAGCGTCTTGACCGCGGCGTCGATGCCGCTGGCCTTCGACGGGTCGGCTTGCAGCGTCGCGACCACCACCAGCAAACCGGCGCCGCCGAGGACGATCCCTTTGGCGACGTATCCGACCACGCCGGCAGCGGTGATACCGGTGCCGCCGGAGACCTTCAGTTCGTCGAGGAACTTCTGCGACACGCCCTTGTACACGTGATAGGCGCCCACGCCCAGTACGCCGACGCCGACCCCGATCAGCAGCGCCCTACCCCAGCCTGACTGCATCAGTTGCGCCGACATCCCCGAGTTCTGCTGACCGCTCGACTGCCCGCTGCCCATCGCAAAGCGCGCTGCGGAGAACGCGATGGCGAAGTTCACGATGGCCAAACCCGCCGATTTGCCGCGTTTCCACGCAGGGTTGTCTTGACCGGTCGAGCGCTCGCCGGGTTTGGAGCCGATGACGGCCTCGGCGATACGCCACAAGCCGAGCGCGACCAGCCCGACCGCGACCACCCACAACATGACCGCGCCGCCGGTCTGGCTGCCCAGGGTGGCCAGCGCCCCGGACTGGTCGGCACTGCCTGCCCCGCCCACGAAGGCCAGTCGCCCGATGATGTAGGCGACGAGCAGGTGCAGCACACCACTGGCCGCGAACCCGATGCGAGCGGTGTACTCGAACGCGGTGCTGTCGGTTGCGCGGTCGGCGGCACCGTGCGCTGAGCGGTGCAGCGACGAAGCTGAAGGTCGGGCGTCCATCGGGCTCCTCCTGTTCGGATGATCGCCCGGGTACCCCAGATTTGACGCCGGTGAAACCACGGCCGTGAACGGCTGTGTCGACCTCCGACGACCGACTAATCGTGCCTGTTTTCGACGGCGGCCAGCAACAGCTTCATACATCTGCGCTGCATTCTCGCGTGGGCCGCGACCGCGCGGTCGGTGTCTTTGTTGCGAAGTGCCTTGATCACGGCCAGCGTGCCGGTGCGGCTCACCTCTATCGTCTCCGGTGCCGCGTCGAAGATCGCGTCGATCGCAACCGCTCTCGTCCGCCGTACGGTGCGTGCCACCGCCGGCGCGCTCCCGACGTCGAAGAGCACGTCGAGGTACTCTTCGCACAGCGAGCCCACGGTCGCGGGGTCAGGCTCCGCGGCGAGTTCGACGGCGATCTTTGCCAGCTGCGAATCCGATTCCGGCGTCATTCGCTCGACGGCACGCCGGGCGATCAGCCCGTAAACCAACTCCCAGACCTCGGCGTTGTCGGCGATCGCGGTATCAAGCGGCAACACGAAGGCGCCGCGGTGCATTTCCAGCTTCACCCAGCCTTCCTGCTCAAGGATGACCAAAGCCTCGCGAACGGGCACCCGGCTTGTCCCGAGCCGTGCGGCGATGTCCTCTTGGGTCAGATGTTGGCCGTCGCGCAGCTCGCCGGACAGAATCTGGCGGCGTAGCCGGTCGGCGACGAGGTCACCACTACTTCGGCGCAACAATGCGGCGCTCCGCCGTGATCGTTGATTCAACTGCTGTGTCACCGCTTTCATTGCCCGGCGACACTCCGGCGCGGCCCGGTCCCGCGCGACGTACCGCCGGGGTGGCTTGGCTGAGCGACGCTTCAATCAGGTGACTGAGTATAGACGCCCCGAACCCGACGGACTGCTTTCCTCTGTCAAAAGCCTTATGCCGAGGCGACGGCGTAGGGTACCGTCAGAATGCAGAATGCAGAATGTATTCAATCGGTGGTGTCGGTCCGTGTGGAAGTGAGGAAGTGACGGTGCTCGACATCAGTCACTACCAGAGCAAGGCAACTGCCGGTGCTCGCTAAGGAAATTGAGAAGCTGGCCCAGCGGGTGAGTGAGTTGTTGGCCAGTGATCCGCAATTTCGCGAAGCGGTACCGGACCGACAGCTATCCGAGCACATGGTTCAAAGCGACTGCACGCTAACGGAACTGATGTGCATAGTCTGTGAGGGCTACAGTGACCGTCCGGCGCTGGGGCAACGCGCTCGCCAGATCAGCACCTCCGCCGAGGGGGAAGCCCTGCACCTGCTCCCGCGGTTCGACACGATCAGCTATCGGGATCTCTGGCGCCGGGTGGACGCCCTGAGTTCGGCTTTGGCCGATGCCGGTGTTCATGCTGGTGACCGGATAGCCATCCACGGATTTCCGAGTGTGGACTACACCACGGTCGACATGGCCATTCCGGTTCTGGGCGCGGTCGCGGTGCCGCTGCACGACGGCGCACCGATCGCGCAGCTGCAACCCATGGTCGATGAGACAGAACCGTCGGTGATGGCCTGCAGTGCCGATCGGCTGGGGCTGACTGTAACCCTCGCGATGGACGCCCAGACCCCGCGGCTGATCGTGTTGTTCGACGTCGTCGAGGAAGGGGCCGTGCATCGCGAGGCGCTCGAATCGGCTCGCTGCCGGCTCAGCGCCGCGGGCCGGCCGGTGGAGGTGGTAACACTGGCCGACCTGGTGACGCGGGGAGTCGCGTTGCCGGCTCCACCCTCACCCTGTTTCGACGATGAGCGCCTGGCGGCGATCATCTACACCTCGGGAAGCAGCGGGTCCCCCAAAGGCGCCATGCAACCGGAGGGCCAGGCCAAATCGGTGTGGGCGGCCGTGGCCGGCACCGTCGTCGAACACGGATTCGCGATTCCGGCGATCACGTTGAATTACCTGCCGATGAGCCACACCGGCGGCCGGGCCATGTTGTATTCGACGCTGGGAGCAGGCGGCACCGCCTACTTCACCGGCGCCAGCGATATGTCGACCATCCTCGATGACCTCCAGATGGTGCGTCCCACCCAACTGAACTTCGTACCCCGGGTCTGGGAGATGCTCTACCGTGACTTCTCCGACACGTTGGGCGATGGACGCGTCAGCGAGGATGAGGTGCTGGCGGACTGGCGATCGCGCGCGCTCGGCGGGCGCTATGTGACGGCGCTGACCGGATCCGCGCCCATCTCGGCAGACCTCGCGGCCTGGGTGGAGAAGCTGCTCGATTCCCACCTGATCGACGCGATGGGGGCCACCGAATCGGGTGCGGTGCTCGTCGACGGTCAAATTCAGCGACCGCCGGTAACCGACTACAAGCTCGTTGACGTGCCGGAACTCGGATACTTCAGCACCGACAGACCCCACCCGCGCGGCGAGCTGCTGATCAAATCGCGTGCGTTGTTCAGCGGCTACTACCGGCGGCCGGCGCTGACTGCGGCAGTGTTCGACGAGCAGGGCTTCTACCGAACGGGCGACATCGTGGCCCAGAGTGGTCCAGATCAGCTGCGGTTCATCGAACGGCGCAACAACGTGATCAAACTCTCCCAGGGTGAGTTTGTCACCATCTCGACCCTCGAATCGATATACGTCAATTGCGAACTAGTGCAACAGATTTACATCTACGGCAGCAGTGAGCAGGCTTATCTGCTGGCGGTCGTGGTTCCCAGCGCAGATGCGCTGGCCGCCCACCGGCCCGACGAGCTCAAGGAAGAGATCCTTCGCTCGCTTCGTCGCGGCGCCCACGCTGCCGAACTTGAACCCTATGAGATCCCGCGTGACATCCTCGTCGAGCCCGAACCGTTCAGCCTCGACAACGGTCTGCTCAGCGGCATCGGTAAACCATCTCGGCCGAAACTCAGGCAGCGCTACGGCGAGGTCCTGGAGCGGTTGTACGCGCAGTTCGCCGACGAACAGAGTCGCCGGCTTGCCCAGCTCAAAGAGTCCGCCACCGACCTGCCGACAATCCAGATCGTCCGCGCCGCTGCAGCGATCCTGTTGGGAATCTCAGAGCACAGTTGTCCCCCATCAGAACAGTTCACCAACTTGGGTGGAGATTCGCTGTCGGCGTTGACCTTTGCGCGCAGTTTGAAGGACATTGTCGGAGTCGATGTTCCGGTGGGACACATCGTCAGTCCGGCCGCCGACCTGCAGTCACTCGCGGACTACATCGACGAGGAGCGTCGATGCTCAGGTGCGCGGGCCACCTTCGACCAGGTCCATACCGGGGATTCTGCGATGGTGTCAGCTAACGAGCTGACGTTGGAGAAACTCATCGACGCGGACACCCTTCAGGGGGCGCCGACGCTGGCGAGCCCGACCTCCGATGTGAGAACAGTACTCATCACCGGTGCCACCGGGTTCCTCGGCAGGTATCTGATGTTGGATTGGTTACACCGAATGAGCAAGGTCGGTGGTCGGGTGATCTGCCCGGTGCGTGCCAGAGACGATGCTCATGCGCGCGCGCGGCTGGACGCGGTGATCGACAGCGGTGATTCCGCTGTGCTGGCGCGATATCGTGCGCTGGCGGCCGAGCATCTCGAGGTGCTCGCGGCCGACAAGGCGGCAACCGGTCTCGGGCTGGACGAGGTCACGTGGCAGCGTCTGGCGGATACGGTGGATCTGATCGTCGACTCTGCTGCTCTGGTCAACCATCTCTTGCCCTATCAGCAGCTGTTCGGCCCCAACGTCACCGGTACGGCTGAACTCATCCGACTGGCTCTGACGTCGAAGCAAAAACCAATTGCCTTCGTATCCACCATCGGCGTGGCAGCCGGCATCATGCTCGACGAGTCCGCCGAGGACGCCGACGTACGTCGGGTCGGAGCATCACGGCGGCTTGACAACGGCTATGCCAGTGGCTATTCCACCAGCAAATGGGCCGCAGAAGTGTTGCTGCGTGAGGCCCACGACCTGTGCGGTCTGCCGGTCACGGTCTATCGCTGCGACATGATCATGGCCGAGTGCACCTGGGTCGGGCAGCTCAACATCCCCGATGCGGTCACTCGGCTGATCCTCAGTGTCGCGCTCACTGGACTCGCGCCGCGGTCCTTCTATGCCGGCGATTCTGCGGACGGACGGCCGAGAGCTCATTTCGACGGTCTGCCCGTTGATTTCGTCACCGAAGCGATCACCACGCTGGCGTCCCGCCCATCCGGGGAATTCAAGGGTTTCCAGACGTTTCACGTGATGAACCCCCACGACGACGGCATCGGTCTGGATCAGTTCGTGGATTGGCTGGCCGAGGCCGGTTGCCGTATCGAACGTATTGCCGACTACCCAGAATGGCTGTCTCGGTTCGAGACGGCCTTGCGCAACCTGCCCGAGCGGCAGCGGCAGGCTTCGTTGCTGCCCGTGCTGGACGTGTACCGCCACCCGCAGATACCCATCAACGGCGCGTTCTGTTCCACCCGCCGCTTCCAAGCCGCTGTTGCCGAAGCCGGCATCGGGGTCGAGGGAGCCATTCCGCACATCGATGCGCCCATCGTCGAGAAGTACCTATGTGACCTCGAATTCCTCGGATTACTCGACAGCCAACGTCGCGGTGAGCACACCGACAACGACGTAACAACCGACAAGGAGCAATAAGTGTTCGACCACCTTGAGTTCGACGTCACCGGCTACCGGCCGACGCTGCAGCACTACCGTCGTGACTGGACTCCTGGACCGGGCCTGGCGTTGGCCGGGATATGGATCGGTGCCGTGGTCAGTGACAGCGCGGGTAACACCTACTGGGGAGTGCGCGGCTGTGACGACTTCATCGCAGGAATGACGCACGTGGTGTCGCCCATCTGTGGCTTCCGCAAGCTACCGAAACAACTGGACGCCGAGGCATCTCACCTGTTCACCGAATACTCGACCTTGGACTGGTTCGAACCGATGATGTACACAGCCGCCGAGGACAGCGTTGCTCTGATCTATCCCAGCGGACGCATTGAACGCAAAGACAGCGGCTTCCATTGGGTCGACGCATCCAACCGGTGGGAGCTACACGGTCACACGGTCAGCGATGCCGTGGTCACCCAGGTCCCCCGACAAGAAGGAATTGCCGACGACGTCTGTTATCGGCATGAGCTGATGTATCTGACCGGCACGATCGACGGTGTCGAGGTCTCGGGTTATGGGCATCAGGACTTCGCCTACGGCCCTCCGGGAAAGATCTACACCGAGCTGCCCATTGCGCGTCATCTGCAGGGTATGTGGGTGTCGTGGCTGCATGAGTACACCGATGGCGAGTTCGGTGGTGGCAGCTTCTGGCAGGGTCGCGACGGAATCTCCTTCGGCCCTGGGTATCTGCTCGAGGATGGCGTGACCACGACCTATAAGGACATCGAGACCACGGAGAAGTTCAACGAGGCGGGCAAGATGACGGAATTGCACGCCACGTTCGGTTCGGCGACGTATTCCTTCGACTTCGACTCCAGTGGCAGTCCGCTCCATGTATTCGGCCCGCTCACCTCCGCGCCGACGGGCAAGGAGTGCGCCCGCAGCTGGTGCTGGGTCGAGTACAGCGGGAACCTGCTGAACCCAGAACTGCTCGACGCTGCGAACGCGGTGTACGCGCTGGCGCGCGGAAAGTGACCGAAGGAGTTGCCCAGTGACGCCCTCGATGACGGTGCACCGTTGGTGATCGCGAGCCGCAGACCGTAACCATGACAAAGACGGACCGTGACCAGAGCAATGCGCGCCCCAGGCGCGATCTTGTTCGCCCGATGGTGGGACTGACCGCTCTGCTCGCCCTGGTGGGCATTGTGGTTCTGGCGCTAAGCATGTTTCGCGGCAGCTTCGCTGACACCGTCGCTGTGACCGTGGTCTCGTCACGGGCCGGCCTGGTGATGAACCCCGACGCCAAGGTCAAGCTCAATGACATCCAGGTCGGAACCGTAGCCGCGATCGAGCATCGATCCGACGGCAAGGCCGAACTGAGGCTCGCGATCGATCGCTCACAAATCTCGATGATCCCCTCAAACGTGGCGGTCAGTGTCGCCTCGTCGACCGTGTTCGGCGCGAAGTTCGTCGAGTTCACCCTGCCGGGTGATCCTGCGGCCACCCCGATCCGTGCGGGACAGATCATCGAAGGTGACCATGTCACCGTCGAAATCAACACGGTATTCGAGCAACTGACCTCCGTGTTGTCGCAGATCCAGCCCGAGCATCTCAACCAGACGCTCACTGCGCTGTCATCCGGCGTCAGCGGTCGCGGAGCAAAAATGGGCCAGATCATCAGCGACGTCGACGTGACGTTGGCTGCCTTGGAACCCAGCCTGGATATCCTCAGTCACGACATTGCGGTGGCGCCTCGGGTGTTGAACATCTACGCCGATGTGGTCGAAGATCTGGTCACTGTTGCCGATCGCACGGCGTCGATCGGCCGCATCGTGGTCGAGCAGCAACACGAACTCGACACGGTGCTGCTCAGCATCATCGGGTTCGGCGCCGCCGGGACCGACGTGCTGTCCACCAATCACCGGCCGTTGGCCGAACTGGTGGGACTGCTCGCACCCGTCACCGCTTTGACGCGGCAATACGATCAAGCACTGTATTGCATTCTGGCCGGCGCGGTGCCGCTGGCCAAAATTCCACCGGCTCGGGTGCCGGGTGCCGAGGTGATGGCCAGCTTCCAATGGGGGATGGACCCATACCGGTACCCGTCGGATCTGCCCAAGGTCGCGGCCACGGGAGGGCCCCAGTGTCAGGGTTTGCCCCGAATTCCTTATGAGACGCGCCCGCCCTACGTGGTCGCCGATACGGGCACCAATCCCTGGAAGTACGGAAACCGCGGTATCACGCTCAATACGGCCGGAATGAAGGAGTTTCTGCTGGGGCGTCCGCTCGATGGTCCACCACGCAATTCGTCGCAGATCGGAATGCCCGGATGAGCCGCTCCGGGGTCACCATGGCCAAGTTCGGCGTGTTCGTGACCGTCATGTCGCTGTTGACGGTGTGTTTGTTCGCGGTATTCGGCGAGTACCGGGGTGGGGCGAGCACTCGATATTCGGTGGTCTTCGACGATGTCTCCGACTTGCAGCCGGGTGACTCTGTGCGGGTCGCCGGTATCCGGATCGGCTCGGTGAACTCCGTGTCGTTGCGACCGGACAAACGGGTGCTGGTCGGCTTCGACGCTGATCGGCACGTTGTGCTCACCACCGGAACTCGTGCGGCGGTGCGGTACTTGAACCTGGTCGGGGATCGCTACCTCGAGCTGATTGACGGCCCTGGCGATACGGTCAGCCTGCCCGCGAATGCAGAAATACCGGTTGACCGCACGATGCCCGCTCTTGATCTCGACGTTCTGCTGCACGGACTCAAGCCCGTGGTCCGGGGCCTGGACCCGCGCGACGTCAATCAGTTGACCTCGGCGTTGATCCAGATCATGCAGGGACAAGGTGGAACGGTGGAATCACTGCTGTCGCAGACCTCCTCGTTCACCAACGCCCTCGCCAACAACGGACAGGTGATCGAAACACTGATTGACAATCTCAACATCGCAATGGAGACGCTGCGCACCGAGGGCGAGCACTTCGGCGGTGCGGTCGACAAGCTGCACCGACTCGTCGAAGAGCTCGCGACAGAACGTGAGCCGATCGGTGCAGCAATCGAGGCGCTCAGCGATGGCACCGCCTCGCTGGTCGGGCTTCTCGGCGAGGCGCGCGCGCCGTTGGCGGCCGGTGTTGATCAGCTCCACCGGCTTGCTCCCGCCATCGATGCGCAGAAAGATCTCCTCGATGGCGTTCTGCAGAGGTCGCCGGAGAACTATCGCAAGCTCGCACGCATGGGTGCATACGGGAGCTTCTTCAACTACTACCTGTGCGGGGTGACCGTCCGCGTCTCGGATCTGCAGGGCCGCACGGCGGTGTTCCCGTGGATCAAACAAGACACGGGCAGGTGTGCGGAGAATCCATGAACAGATACCGCGGCAACAAGCTCATTCGTTCCGGTTTCATCGGCGTGACGCTGGTCGTGTTGGTGATCGCGATCGGACTTCGACCCGAGCACGTGACTTCCTGGGCGAGCGCGATTCGTTACCAGGCGGTGTTCTCCGAGGCAGGGGGGTTGGCCGCCGGCAACGCCGTGAAGATCGCCGGGGTGACCGTCGGCAGTGTGACCGACGTGTCGCTCCAGCGTGGCGAAGCGCTGGTCACCTTCACGGTCAGGAGCAGCGTCAGTCTGGGATCGGAAACAACTGCACACATCCGGACCGGAACGCTACTCGGCCAGCGGGTGTTGACGCTGGAGTCGTCCGGCGATGACTCGATGTCCTCGATGCAGCGCATCCCCGTCACGCGCACCTCGTCACCGTATTCGCTGAGCGAGGCGGTGGGCGATCTGACCACCAACGTCGCAGGTACCGACACCGAATCGCTGAACCATTCACTCGACGTGCTTTCGGAGACACTCGACCAGATAGCACCCCAACTCGGACCGACCTTCGAGGGTCTGACGCGACTGTCTCGGTCGTTGAACAGCCGCGACCAGACAGTGGCCGAATTGCTGGCGCACACCTCGGATGTCACGAGCATACTGGCCGAACGCAGCGACCAGGTGAACAGCCTGATCCTCAACGCCAACGACCTGACCAGCGTTCTGGTGGAGCGTCGTGAGGCGATCGTTTCTCTGCTGGCATCGACATCATTGCTGGCCCAGCTGATTTCGGGAATCATCGAGGACAACGAGGAAGAACTGGCGCCGACGCTGGAAAAACTCAATGACATCGCGGCGATGCTGGAGAAGAATCGCGACAACATCGGCAAAGCGATCCCCGGCCTGGCCAAGTTCCAGAGCGGGCTCAGCGAGTTGGTGTCGAGCGGGCCGTATTACATCGGGTACATCCCGAATCTGACTCAGGGAGCACTGCTCCAGCCGTTCCTCGACTACGCTTTCGGATTCCGTCGTGGCGTGGACGCCGGCCAGCCGCCAGACAATGCCGGTCCCCGCGCCGAGATTCCGTTCCCCTACAACGGCATTCCGGAACGTCAGGAGCACGCCGGGTGATGAACCGCAAGAAGTTGCTCACCATCACGATGAGTCTGCTGACCGTCACACTGTTCGCCGCGACTGTGTTCCTGGTCCGACAACACCACTTCGGTCCGGTAACCATCACCGCCGACTTCAGCACTGCGACTGCGATATATCCCGGTGACGAGGTACGGGTGGCCGGAGTCAAGGTCGGCACCATCTCCGCGATCACGCCCCAGCCGAGCTTCACCCGGGTGAGCATGAGTGTCGATCGTGGTGTGCCGATTCCCGCCGACGCCGGCGCGGTCATCGTCGCGCCCAACCTGATCTCGGCGCGCTACGTGCAATTGACGCCGGCCTATCTGGACAGCGGGCCGCAGATGGCCGACGGAGCGTCAATTCCGCTCGGGAAAACCGCAGTGCCCGTGGAATGGGATGAAGTCAAGAAACAGTTGACACGCCTGGCGACAGAGTTGGGACCGAGCGGCGCAGATCCCGATACAGCCACCGCCAGGTTCATCGACAGCGCTGCCACCGCGATGGCCGGCAACGGCGATGCTCTGCGTCAGACGTTGACCCAATTGTCCGGCGTCGGACGCATTCTTGCCGAGGGCAGCGGTGACATCGTCGAGGTCATCAAGAATCTTCAGACGTTCATCTCCACGCTACGCGCCAGCAGCACACAGATCGTGCAGTTCCAGGACCGGTTGGCGACGCTGACCAGTGTGCTGGACGGCAGCAGATCCGACCTGGACCAGGCTCTGGTCAATGTCTCCGAGGTCGTCACCGACGTCGAGCGCTTCGTGCGGGGGAGTCGCAACCAAACCGCGGAGCAGATCCAGCGGCTTGCCAATGTGACGCAGAATGTCGTCGACCATCAACGCGACCTCGAACAGATCCTGCATGTCGCCCCCACGTCGATTGCGAACACCCTCAACATGTTCGACCCCCGCGACGGCGGTGCCACCGGCATCTTCACCCTGTCCAACATCAGCAATCCGGTGCAGTTCCTCTGCGGCGCGATTGGTGCCATCGAGAACACCACAGCACCCGAGACCGCCAAGCTGTGCGCCCAGTACCTGGGGCCGGCATTGCGGCTGATGAACGTCAATTACATACCGCTACCGCTCAATCCGCTGCTGAACCCGGCGCCGGCGCCGGAGTACCTTGTCTACACCGACCCCGCACTGGCGCCCGGGGGTTCGGGTGGCGCGCCGGTCCCTCAGACTGCGCCCTCGGTGTCGGCCTACACCGGTGCCGGCGACGTAGCCCCACCCCCGGGTTATGGGCCGGTGCCGCCAGTGACCGCAACCGACCTGGAAGGCTTGATGCTGCCACCGGCCGCGGTCCCGCCGACCGCAGCTGCACCACCCCTTGCTGCCGAAGGACCCACATCATGAGCACCATCGGAACCGCAAAAGCGGGAATTGCCGCGGCCTGTTCTGTCGTGTTGGTCACCACCGGATGCAGCTTCCAGGGCGTGAACTCGCTGCCTCTGCCGGGGGTGGTCGGCCGCGGATCTGATGCCGCGGTGTATCACGTGCAGGTCAGTAACGTCGGTACGCTGGAAACGAATTCACCGGTCATGGTCGATGACGTCATCGTCGGCAGCGTCGCCAAGATGACTGTTTCAGACTGGCGAGCCAACGTCGAGATCTCGGTGCGACCCGACGTTGAACTGCCCGCCAACGTGTTCGCCAGGGTCGGGCAGACGAGTCTGCTCGGCTCGATGCACATCGCGCTGGACCCACCGCTGGGCCAAGCGCCCCAGGGGCGCCTCACTCCCGGGGCGACCATCCCGATCTCGCAGTCGGCGGTGTTTCCTTCGACAGAACGCACGCTGTCCAGCGTGTCGACCGTGGTCAACGCCGGTGGGTTGGGTCAGATCGGCGACATCATCCACAGCTTCAACGCAGCGTTGAGTGGTCGTGAGTCCGAAGCACGCGACATCTTGGCGCGGCTGGACAGATTCGTCGGTGTCTTCGACCGTCAGCGTGGAGATGTCATCGCATCCCTGCAGGCGCTCGACAGACTGGCGTCAGGACTGGTCGTCCAACGCGAAGCGGTTCGCCGGGCGCTGAACGATATTCCGCCGGCACTGGATGTGCTCATCGCCCAACGAGCGCAATTCACCACCGCTTTGGAGCACTTGCGGACGTTCAGTGACATCACTCGTACCGTGGTCAGAGACACCCAGACCGACCTTGTCGAGACGCTGTCCAATCTCGACCCCACCCTACGGGCGCTGGCCGATGTCGGACCCGACATCGGCGTGGCACTGGCCTTTCTTCCCGTCATGCCCTTCGGCCAGAACCTGATCGACCGCGGCGTCCGTGGCGACTACATGAACCTCTTCGCCGTCATGGACCTCACCGTCCCTCGGTTGAAGCGCACCTTGTTCTCGGGAACGAGGTGGGGCGACCCGCACGCCCTGTTGGTCCCCGCCCCCGGCGATCCCGGTTATGACACGTTCTACGGATCCAACCCGCTGACAGCTCCGTTGGCGGCACCACCGGCCGATGACCCGCCACCCGAGAATCCGACACCCTCCGAGCCGCACAGCGCAGGCCCGGTGCCTGCCACCCCGCCGGGAGCACGCTGATGCTGACTCGTTTTGTGCGCCTTCAGCTGATCATTTTCACGATTGCGTCGATCATCGGCGTCACCACGATGGTCGTTAGCTACCTGCAGGTGCCTACGCTGCTGGGCGTCGGGCGAATCACGGTCACCCTCGAATTACCGCGTGGCGGTGGGCTTTACCGGCTCGCCAACGTCACCTACCGGGGCGCGCAGATCGGTAAGGTGGCCGATGTGACGCTGGCTGGGCCGGGGGCCGAAGTCACGTTGCTGCTGGACAGGTCGACGAAAGTTCCCGCCGATCTCGTGGCCGAGGTGCGTAGTGTCTCGGCGATCGGTGAACAGTACGTCGACCTGCGGCCGCGCAGCGCCGGGCCGCCCTACCTGGCTGACGGATCGGTCATTTCGATCCGCGACACCGAGGTGCCCCAGCCGGTGGGGCCGATGCTGGACCGCACCAGCGCGCTGCTGGGTAGCATCCCCGGTGAGCAGGTGTCGGCTCTGCTGGACGAAACGGCCCGGGCCTTCGATGGCGCGGGTTACGACGTCGGGTCCCTGATCGATTCTGCGGCAGTGGTGGCCAAGGACAGCCGTGGCGCGGCCGAGCAACTGCGCATGCTCATCGACGACTCCCGGCCGCTGCTCGACGGACAGATCGAGTCCGAACAGGACACCCGCACCTGGACTCGCAGTCTGGCCAACGTCACCGATCAGTTGGTGACCAATGATCCGCAATTGCGCACCATCCTGGCCTCGGCGCCGGGTGCACTAGGGGAAGTGACGGAGCTGCTCGACAGCGTGCGGCCGACACTGCCGGTGTTGCTGGCCAACCTGACCAGCGTCGGCCAGGTGGCGGTGACCTATTTGCCGTCCTTGGAACAGCTGCTGGTCCTGGTGCCGCCGTTCTTTGCCAATCTTCAGGCGATCGCGCCGAACAACAATGCGACCGGACTACCGCTGGGTGACTTCCGGATCCAGATGAACGACCCGCCGGCGTGCACCGTCGGATTCCTGCCACCATCGCAGTGGCGCTCACCGGCGGACACCACGACGGTCGACACGCCTGAAGGCCTCTACTGCAAATTGCCTCAGGACTCACCGATTGCAGTACGAGGTGCGCGGAATTTGCCCTGCATGGCTCGGCCCGGCAAGCGGGCGCCGACGGTGGAAATCTGTGACAGCGACGAACCATATGTGCCGCTGGCGATGCGCCAGCATGCGTTGGGTCCGGCACCCTTCGACCCCAATCTGGTGTCACAAGGTGTTGCGCCCGACGACCGAACCACATTCCAGGAGCGGATCTTCGCCCCGCCCGAGGGCACGCGCCCACCGGCCGAGGCAGGGGTGGCGCCGCCGCCCCCGCCATCTGCATCCGGCGCGCCGCCGGCAGCACCGAGCTCGGCGCAGAGTCCCGCAGAGGTGGCGCCCGCGGTCGCGGTGCGGACCTACGATCCGCGTACCGGGCGCTATCTCGCGCCTGGTGGAACGGTGGGACAGCAGTCCAACCTGGCAACGGCCACGCAGCCGACGGGTTGGCAGGATCTGGTCATCGCCCCGGAGTATCTGTCGCCATGATCCACCTGAACGTTGGAATTGCCGCCGCGACAACGCTGTCGACGGTCGTCGCGGCCGCTGTCGCCACGCCGGCCAATGCCGCGGTGAACCCTGCGTTGAACGGGGTCTACACCGCGACATCCGACGGCCAACGGTCAAAGACGAACGAAAAATTCCGTGTGATGCCCAGCGTCGTCAGCAGGTGGACCATGGAATCAACGTGCTTGGGTGCCTACGACTGCTCCGGCACGGTCAGCAGCGATGCCGGCTGGACGGCGGACCTTCTCTACGCCAGCGGAATGTGGTTCGTCCAACGTACGCTCCCGGGTTGGCAGCACTGCGAAGACGGCAGCACCGCCGACGGTAGGCAGATCATCAAGTTCCACGAGGATCCGAACGACACACTGCGCTACGTCGGATGGGACACCACAGCAGGGCCCAGCGGTGCCTGCGGGGTCAACCGCCCGGTGTTCATCGAGATCCCCTTCTCCCTGGTGCCACAGTAGGTCTGGCCCCACCGGGGGCGAAGCCGGTGGCCCGCGCTGGGCGGTGCATTTGTGGATGAAGTCGCCGTTGGGGATAACTGCGCGTTCGTGTCGGAATCTGTCGGCGGGCCGGGTCATGGTTGCGTACGTGACCGGAACACAGAGTCGCGGCGAACTCGGGGCTTGGGGCGAGCAACTGGCCGTTGACTATCTTCAGCGGATTGGACTCTCTGTGCTGCAACGTAATTGGCGGTGCCGCTACGGCGAGCTGGACATCATCGCTGCCGAGCTCAACACGGTGGTTTTCGTCGAGGTGAAAACCCGTGCCGGTGATCAGTTCGGCGGGGCGGTCACCGCGGTCACCCCGGCCAAGCTGCGGCGGTTGCGCCGCCTGGCCGGGCTGTGGCTGGCGGGCCAGGACCGCAGCTGGGCGCACATACGAATCGACGTGATCGCCATTCAGGCGGGGCGACGCCGGGATCCGGAGATCACCCATCTACAGGCGGTGGCGTGATGGCGTTGGGGCGGGCGTTCTCGGTGGCGGTGCGCGGTGTCGACGGTGAAATCGTCGAGATCGAGGCAGATATCTCCTCGGGTCTGCCGGGTGTGCATCTGGTCGGCCTGGGAGACACGGCCTTGCAGGAGTCGCGCGATCGGGTGCGCGCGGCCATTTCCAACTGCGGTTTCGATTGGCCCAAGACCCGGCTGACGCTGGCGTTGTCGCCGGCAACCCTGCCGAAAGTGGGGTCGGTTTATGACCTGGCGCTGGCCACGGTGGTGCTGGCCGCCCAAGGGAGGAAAAGCTGGCCTGGCTTGGAGAAGACGGTGTTGCTCGGTGAGCTCGCCCTCGACGGCCGGGTGCGGCCGATCAAAGGGGTGCTGCCGGCAGTGCTGGCCGCTCGCAAACACGGCTGGCCCGCCGCTGTGGTGCCCATCGACAACCTGGCCGAACCGACATATGAGTAAAGACAGTTATTGCGGTATGATGCTCCGCATGTCTAGAACGAAAGAAACGCCGAGGTCAGCGGCTATATATGCGCGTATCAGCCGGGATCGGCGGGGTGCTGGTCTTGGTGTGCAACGGCAAGAGCAAGAGTGCCGCGACCTTGCGGCGCGGCTCGGGTGGGGAGTCGCGGAGGTCTATGCCGACAACGATCTGTCGGCGTACAGCGGTAAGCGGCGACCGGAGTATGAGCGGATGCTTGCGGACGTGGCGGCGGGTCGGGTCGGTGCGGTGCTGGCGTGGCACACTGACCGGCTTCACCGTTCGCCGGTCGAGTTGGAGCGGTATATCGACGTGTGTGAGGGGCGGCGGGTGCCGACGCACACGGTCCAGGCGGGACCGATTGATCTGGCAACGCCGTCAGGGCGCATGGTGGCCCGACAGTTGGGTGCGGTGGCCCGGTATGAAAGCGAAGTGAAGACGGAGCGGTTGAGGTCAACGATGCGTCAGCAAGCGGCGCTGGGGAAGTACCACGGAGGCAGTCGGCCATTCGGCTATGAGAAAGACGGTGTGACCGTTGTGCCGGAGGAAGCCGCCGAGATTGCGAAGGCGGCGAGCGCGGTCGCGGGCGGTGAAAGTTTGCGGAGCGTTGTCCGTGATCTGAACGTGCGGGGTGTGCCGACAGCTACCGGCAAGGTGGGCAAGTGGACTTCGCAACAGTTACGAGAATTGTTGCTACGCCCACGCATTGCGGGGCTATCGAGTCACAACGGTGAGGTGGTCGGTGCCGCCCAGTGGCCCGCGATTATTGACGAGCCGTTGTGGCGGGCGGTCGTGGCGGTGCTGAGCAACCCGGCGCGTCAGACGAATGTGGGCCGCGCTGGGACGGCCAAATGGTTGGGGTCGGGTTTGTATGTGTGCGGTGTGTGCGATGAGCGGCAGATGCGGGTCAGTCTCGGAAAGTCGGGCGCTGACAGCCGTATCCCGATGTATCGGTGCAATAACCGGGATGCGGTTCCCGGTCGGCACGTGACCCGCAACGCGGTCGCGCTGGACACGTTCGTTGAGGAATTGGTGATCGAACGGTTGAGCCGACCGGGTGAGGTCGAACGGCTGACGCGGCGCGATGACACGGTGGACACCTCGAAACTTCGCGCCGAGCATGTGGAGATCGCGGAGCGTAAGGACGAGCTGGCGGCGTTGTTCGGTGACGGCACCATCGACGCGGGCCAGTTCGCCACCGCGAGCAAGCGGCTGAGCGCACGCGAGGACGAGATAACGGACGCGCTGGCGTCGGCGGGATGGCGGTCGCCGCTGGCACCGCTGGCGGGCGGCGACGTTCGGGAGTTGTGGGCGGGTCTGACGTTGGGTGCGAAACGGGCGATCCTGTCCACGGTCGTGGACATTGTGGTGTTGCCGAGCAAGCGTCAGCCGAAGGGCTGTATCGACCCTAACGCGGTCGGGGTGCGTTGGCGTATCGACTGAACGGCCCGCCCATAGGGGAGCGATGGACGGGCCGACACTACTTACGACGCAGCGGTGGGTGTCTCGGTTCCCCTCAGTTTTCGCCGCGCATGGATAAGCCGGTCGCCGCGCAAGGTGTAGACGATGGTGCCGTCACGGGGCGGGGTGTGTTCGGGCGGTAGCTCATGCCGGTACACGGCGGTCACGTCCGCACCGTCGAGCAAGGCGTCGACCCGGTCACGCTGACGCTGTAGCTCGGGGCCAAAGTTGTACCAGTCGCACTCGGCGGCGGCGAGACGGGCCACCTCGGCGCGGACCTTGCCGATGAGGTGCTCGCGGAGACCGTGCGCGACGGCGGGGTCGCGGTCAGCCCGTGGCACCGCGATCCTTCGCCCAGCGGGACAGCGCGGCGTGTTGCGCGCGGCGGCTCCGCTGACTCACGGGCTTGGGGGTGGGGTCGTCGGTGCTGATCTGTTTCAGCAACCGCGCCACCAGCCCGTCGCACAGCCGAATTTCCGTCGACAACCGGCACAGGTTCTTCGCGTCGGTCGGGTCAGTGTTGTCATACCGCCCTTGCAAGTGGACCCGGCGGTCAACTGTCGCGGCGATCATGTCGAGGTGTTGCCGCTCGGCGGGTGTCCACGACAACCGCACACCAGCGGCCTCCGCAGACTTCGACAGCTCCGAATCCAGTTCCGCGAGCAGCTGTTCCGCCTCCCGCGACCGCTTCACCATAAGACCGAGAATAACCCTGGCAACCCCCGAAACGAACGCCAACTACGTCCAGAGCACAATCCACAGTCCTGGCCGTGGGGGGTTTTGGTGCCGGGGAGGGGGTGGTGCCGGGGGTGGTGTTTTGGGTGGCTGTGTGGCTGTGTGCGGGTCGTTTGTGGTTGGTGTGGGGTGGTGGTGGCTGGGCGGGTGTGGGGTGGCTGTGAGCGGGGTGGGGTGAGGTGTCCAGTTTTGGACAGTGGTGGTGTGGATTAGGTTGGTGTGCAGCTTGTCTATCGTGCGCGGAGACGGCGGTGAGGAAGCCGGTGAAGGTGTGCGAACAGAGTGCGGGGGCGAGTTCACGGCGGCGCGACGAGATGCCCGGTTCTGTTGTGGCCGTTGCCGGGTGGCCGCGCACCGTGCCCAGTCTGTCGAGTCGCACGCAACGTCACAGCGGAGAAGGCAACGGGGCAACACGAGCCCGCCAGAACTAGCGGGCACCGAACGACGTTGTCTGACTTCGCTCGTGAGTGCTGACGTGGGCGTGGGAAAGCGTGAGAAGAATGTCGTGATCCCGTGCCGAATTGAGCGCGGTGGTCGATGCTTGACGGTGTGTTGAGCCGTGAGGGCCGGTGTCGGCGGGTGGCGCGTCAGCGTGGGTGGTCGGTGTTGGTGCGGCGGTCGGTGCCGGGGCTGTATGGGTTGCGGCAACCTCACAGCAGGTGTCGCATCGACCTCGACATCACCGCCCTAGAAGCGGCGCTCGGTATCGGCCCGGTACCGACCTCAGCTCCGACGTGGATGGCATTGGCCGCGTGTCGCGGCGTAGACCCTGAGACGTTCTACCCGCCCCGAGGTGACCGCGCGGCGGTCCAGCGGGCACGCAAGGTCTGTCGCCGGTGCCCAGTCGCTGTGGAGTGTCTGGCCTTCGCGGTGGAGCGTCGTGATCCGTTCGGTGTGTGGGGCGGCACGACTCGCAACGAGCGCGTGGCCCTGCGTCGGGAGTCGGCACACTGAGTTGTCGGCGTGTCTGACCGTGTCGTGACCGGATGGTCGCTTACCATCTACGCAGGCCCCTCCACCGTTTTCCCGAGAGAGAAGGTGGGACATTGGTCGCCACAGCGAAATCACTGTTGCTTGAACTTCAACGCCGGGGTTACGGCGGTTCATGGGGTCATACCAAAGAGGGTGCTGATTGCACGATCCTTCGAGGCCCGAACGGCAGGATCGACCCGCCGTTCGTCATTCACCGACGTAACCCGCTGTACCCAGACAACGGCGACTTCTGGTGGAAGCTCGGATCGACTGTTCACCGCGTACCCCTCGACACGGACACGTCCCAACTGGCGGACGCATTGATCGCGTCGTTGGAGGAGGCCGGAGTCTGACCGTTCACAACGGTGGGCACAATTCGCGGAGCGGTTCCCACTGAGGACAAGGTGTCCAACGTGTTTGGACACCTTCGGTTCGTGGACCCAGGTCAAAGCGAACTTGCCGAAACCGCCTACGTCTCAGCCTTAGCCGAAGCGACAGGCCCGTTTGTCGACACCAAAGCGCCCCGACGTGGTGTGCCTGATTGAACACGTCGGGGCGCTGGCCCGCCCACCGGCCTCGTTGAAGGAGGAGTGAGGAACCCCGAGGCAGTGGGCGGGTGGCCGGTGCTATGGCTGATGGAACCGGCCACCCGTGTCTATCAGCTTCCGCCGACGCCGACCGCGACGATGGCTTGCTGGTGTGGGAATCCGAACCCGACACGGCAGGTGACCCGGACGGCCAGCGAATCGGAGCCGAAGAAATAGTCAGTGCTCACGTCGAGGGTCACGTCACGCCGGATCACCACGAACACCTTCGCCTTGTCGACGGCCCACACCCGTCCATCGGGGAGGTTGGTGCCGTCCGCGACCGACACTAGGGGCACGCCGAGCACGCTGTCGGCCACGGCTTTGGTGGCATCGCCGACCGTGGACGCCAGCAAGGGTTGGTTGCTGTTGGCCTCGGTTTTGAGGGTTTCGATGTCAGCGACGGTGTCAGCGGCGGCAACGAACGCGGTGGCGGTGGAGCCGACCTTGCGCAGTTTCGTCTTAGCTTCGACGGCCCAGTCGAGGTTGGTGAACGCCGATCCGGCGGTGACGAACTGGGTGTCGGCCAGGGATTGCAACCCGCTGGGTCCGTTGGTGACGCTGTCTCCGAAAAACGCGCTGTCGATTCGTCTCGCAACGCTTCGGGCGAGGGATGCCTGGACGACGGCGGTCGCCTCGGGCGAGCTGTCCTGAGCCAGTTCGGAACTGACTTTCACCAGCGCGGCGACCTTGAGCGGTCGGACGACGAGTTCTCGGGTGACGGGGTCGGTCAGGTCGATGTCGAAGCCTTCGGGCACCCACGCGGCGGCAGCATCTATGTCCACGATGGGGATGCGGAAGTCGCGGGCGTTGGTGTTGACGACGGTTGCGACTTCGGGCCGCAGGGCGACGGATTCGTCTTGGATCGGGCGGGTGATGAGTTCGCCGACTTCCTCGGGGGTGAGGATGCCGGATGCAGCGTCGGACAGGAAAGCCATTGTCGGAACCTTCGGTAAGGCAACGACGGTGGGCCGTCCCGCTGTGGGGACAGCCAGCGTCGTTGTTCAGTTACCGCAGACGCCGACCGGCTGGCCTACGTCAGCCCGACCGGGCCGAAAGCCGAATTGCCCTACCGGGCAACCGTTGTCAGCGATCTTACCGCCGTCCTCGGACAGCCCCTTGGAGCAAGTCTTGAAAGCTCTTTGTCTTCGCGTCGGACAGGTCGGGGACACCTCGGGCGGTCACCGCGCTGGCGGGCGCAGCGGCATGGACTCCATGCCGCTTGGATAGGTGGGGGTGCTGTTGGACGACAACAGTGAGAGCGGCGTGCACCAGCCCGGGGTCGACATCGCCGTGCGCGTCTCGCAGTTCGGCCAGCGGTGGCCCGTAATGCGTGAAGTCGGAGGGATCGTGAAGCCGGTCGCTTACCAGCGATTCGACCTCTCGTTGCTGGACGGTGTCCAGGCGGCTTTGAAGGTGGTCGCGTTCGGCGGTCAGCGTCTCGATGGTGCTGGCGTGTTCGCGGGCCTTGGCTTTCCACCATTCGAGGGAGCGGGGCGCTGGTGGCTTGTCCTCTTCGGCAGCCGGCGGCTGGTCCTCGGTGGGAGTGTCCGTCACATCGGTGTCCTGGGGTGGTGGGGTGGTTCGTGCGTCTCCGGGCGTCTCGGAGCCAGGAGCGGGGGTGTGGGTCGTCATTGGTCCTCCAAAGATTGTTGGTGCAAGGCGATTTCGATGGTCCGGTACAGGAAAGCGAGGGTGACGTGCCCCTGCAAGTGATTGAGGCGGGCGACAGCGGCGAACAGGCGAGGATCACGGTCACGCGCCGCGATCACCGCCAGTTCAGCCATCAGCCGCTCCTCGTCATGGAGCCGGATGCCGGTTGCCCGGTCGATGTCATGGCCGTTATCCATCGTCTCGTGTGGCGGTGCGGCGGGCGATGTCCTCGGCTTCCTCGGCGGCGTAGCGTGCGATGGCCCGTTCGAGCCGCTTCATGGCCTCCTCGTCGCCACGCAGCTTGAGAATCTCGGCAAGCTGGGCGCACAGCGCCGCGAGGAGGTGGTAGCCGCGATGTTCCTCGGTGGCCTCAGCAGTGAGGTAGCCCAGCATTCGAAGGTCATTTTGCACCCAGGCGCGTACGGCCATACCTGCCCGCTTACGGTCACCGGCGGTGGGGTTCGGATCAAGGTCTGGCACAGTCATACGTTCGATTCCCCCTTTGAGGTTGCCCGCCAGGTCAAGTCTTGGGTGCTGGGATCGAAGCCCATGACGAGTTCGCCTCGGTGCCACATGTTTAGCGCGGCAGCGTCGACGTACATGTCGGATAGTCGGTCACACGCCGCCCGAACGTCATTCTCAGACAGTGGGCCATCTCCCAGTATCTCCGTGAGGAACCGCTTCTGGTCCACCTGCGTGATGAAGTTGGTATCGGTCATCGGTAGTGATTCCTCTCTTTGTGTTCATCTTTCTTCTCGCCAGACGCGGTAGGCGCGGTTGGCGCGGTCTTTGTTGCACCGCAGTACCTTCCGTGCGTCTTCGGCGGTTCTCGGTGGCGGGTCAGCGGCGTTGAGTAGTGCAATGTCGGCGGGGTCGGCGGTTTCGTCGGGGTCGCGGTCGCAACGTGACGGGTTGAGGACACGCCACGGGCCGAGGCCGGTGCTGACCTCGTAGTCGGTCGCGAGGACGAACGTGCCAGCCGATTGCTCGGAGCCGTGCTCGGGTCGTGCCGCGTGACGACGGACGCCGCCGTGCCGGTCCTTGTTGACGAGTAACAGGGCGGTACCACCGTTGCCGGGACTGAACGGGCGGGTGGCTTTCACGCGCAGCGAAGTACCGCCCAGCGCACGGCGTTTTGCGGCGGTGCCGCCTGGACCCTTGGCGCGACTGTCGTTGTTCTTCGCGAGGTGGTCAATCGCGATGACGGCGGCACCAGCGCGGGCGAGCGGTTTAAGCACGTTCGTGTGGGCGCGAGTGAAGTCGTCGGCGTTGTTGGAGTCGGCCTTGAGAGTCGGAAGCAGCTCACCAATTGAATCCACGACCGCGACCGTGGGTTGCCAGTCCTTGCAATCCTTGACCACCTCGAAGATGTCGAGAGCACTTTCCGGTTCGCAGTACCGGAAGCGGTTGAGGTCGGCGAGCGCGGCGCGGTTCGCGCCCAGCATGAGCAATCGAGCGACAGTGGCCTCGACGCCGTTGTGGTCGAGGTCCAACACGAGGGCGGTGCGGCCCGCGTTGAGCGCTTCGACGGTGGCGGCGAGTGCAACGAATGTCTTGCCAGATTCGGGGTCGCCGAACAGGACGTTGACCTGTCCTCGGTAGAGAAGCCGGTGCCCGTCGATTCGTTGCAGCAAGTCCGGTTCGGGTGGCTCGGGTAGTTTGCCCGCAAGCAATGCGGCCACGTCGAAGTAGCGAGGCGGCGTGTTGATTTCAGCGTCCCAGGACCGAGGACCGGACCCCTTAGTCCTGTTTTCGGTCCTGGCATGTTTGCGCTGGTCAGTGCTATGCGGGTTTTCGTCAGGACTCTCACAGGACCGAGCGGACCCTACGCCAGGACCGCCTACCGAGTCCGGACCGAGTCCGGAGTCCGCTGTTTGCTCGTCAGGTGGTTCCGGACCGGGGTCGTCGGGATGCACGTCATGCAGGGCTTGGCCGTTGTGGCGGGCCTGAGCCGCGTAATACTCAGCCCGTTCCTTGCCGTAGGCGGGGTCGGAGTAGTTCTTCACGCAGCCCCCCGGCGCGCCAAGTCCTCAAGACGGCTCCGGTGCTCGGGGAGTAGTCGCCACACGGCGCGGAGCGTGCGTGAATCGAACAGTGGTGCCACACCCAGGCTTTCGAGGTAGTTCGCGGCGGCGATCACGGCGTCGGCCTCGGCAAGCGTCATGTCTCCGTGACAGCGGTGTCGGTCGTGGTCCGGGTCGCGCACGCACCCGCACGGTTCCAGCGGCGGTAGCCGTAGAGCAGCGGTTCGGCGGGCACCGTTGGCGGGGCGGTGCGGTAGGCTTAGGTCCGCGTTTGTGCGACGTGTTCGGAGCGGGGCCGGTGGATTCGGCCCCGTTTCTGTTTTGGTCATTCGTAGTCGGTGTCCTCGGGGGTTACGCCCATAAGAAGCAGGCGGATACGGGTGATCTGGGCTTCGGTGAGCGGGGGCGCGTCCGCAACATGGCGGCGGATCGCTTCACGCTCGGCGTCGGTGAGGTGGCGGCTCACGACGCGGTGAGTGGGGTGGGGGTGACCATGCGTCGCACGTCGTCGCGGTGGACGAGGAATCGGCCCGCGCCGACTTGGAGGGCGCGGATTCGTCCCGACTTAGCCCACCGTAGGACGGTCTTGTCGGTCGGAGTGTTGAGGCCGTCGCGGCTCAGTTCAGCGAGGACGCGGGAGATGCGGTCGAAGTCAGCAGGGTTCATCGGGGGGCGGTCCTTAGCGGCTCAGCGGTCAGTTACGCGCCGTTCCGCTGTTCCAGCCTCACCCGTTCGGTGGCGTCAGTGGCTTACCGCCAAGTACCGGACGTGACGCCCGCCCGTGTTCAGAAGACTAGCCCTCGTCGGACCCTTCGGGCAAGACCGACATAGCCGACAAAGTGGCTGTGAGAGAACAGGTTCCGTGTCATTCTGTGTACTACGCGATCACAACTGTCGGTATTTGTGGGTTTGTCTCAATTCAAGACTCGCCGAGGCCAGCCTGGTCGACGGGATCGAGGTGTGGGGTGCACGCACCCTGCGCCAGTTGCACACATGGTTGCGGGGCAGGGGGGAGCTCGACGGCCGGATCGACCATCCCGCCCAGAGTCCGGACTGCGCCATGGATCTGGCCGACGTGGTGGGCCAGCCGCAGGCCCGTTTCGCCGTGGAGGTGGCTGCCGCCGGAGGGCACAACCTGATGATGACCGGACCACCGGGCGTGGGAAAGACCATGTTGGCGCAGCGGCTGCCCGGCCTGTTGCCGGCGTTGTCGCACACCGAGGCGCTCGAGGTCACCGCGATCCACTCGGTGGCCGGGATGCTCAGTGGACAGGCCCCGCTGATCACCCGGCCACCGTTTGTGGCACCGCATCACACTTCCAGTGTCGCCGCACTTGTCGGCGGCGGCTCGAACATGGCCCGCCCTGGCGCGGTCAGCCGGGCCCACCGCGGCGTGCTCTTCCTCGACGAGTTCGCCGAGATCACCACCAGCGCATTGGAGGCGTTGAGAACGCCACTGGAAGACGGTCATATTCGGTTGGCCCGCCGCGACGGCGTGGCAACCTATCCGTGCCGCATCCAGCTGGTGCTTGCGGCCAACCTGTGTCCGTGCGCACCGCCGGACCCGCGGGACTGCCAATGCGGAGCCACTGAACGGCGGCGATACCGCAGCAAGCTCTCCGGCCCACTCCTCGATCGTGTCGACCTTCGAGTGGAGATGCACACGTCGCGCGCCGGGCCTTTCGTCGATACGGCGGAGGAGTCCACATCGGCTGTGCGTGAACGTGTCTGGGCTGCCCGCCAGGCGGCGCGAGAGCGCTGGCGACCCTATGGCATCGCGACCAACGCCGAAGCCGGCGGGACGTTGCTCCGTCGAAAATTCCGACTCGGCGCCGAGGCGATGACCCCGGTGCGAACCGCTGTCGACCGGGGCGCACTGAGCATTCGCGGGATGGACCGCACACTGCGCGTCGCGTGGAGCCTGGCCGACCTGGCCGGGCGGACGTCGCCGACCAAGCAGGATGTCGCCACGGCGCTCAGTTTCCGGCAGGGGACACACTGATGGACAACACCGATCGCCGCGCCTGGGCGTACCTGTCGCGGATCTGCGAACCGCCCAATTCATTTCTGGCCGAACTCGTCGGCGCGGAGGGACCGGTCGCAGCGGCGCAACGCATCCGGGCACGTCAGGTCGACGGTGAGCTTGCCCGCGTCACCGAAGCGCGCCATCACATCGACTCCAGCCACGCCGATCTCGAGGTGCTCGACCGACTCGGCGGACGTCTGATCACCCCCAGCGACGACGAATGGCCGCACCTGGCGTTTGCCTCCTTCGGCCGCCCGGCACTGGCGAAGCGGCCCTACGGACATCCTCCGCTGGTGCTGTGGGCGGTGGGTCCCTCCAACCTGACCGACGTCGCGGCGCGGTCGGCTGCGCTGGTGGGCACGCGGGCGGCCAGCCCATACGGCGAACACGTCACCGCCGAGTTCGCTGCCGGGCTGGCCGAGCGCGACGTGACGGTGGTCTCCGGCGGGGCCTACGGCATCGACGGAGCAGCACACCGTACGACGCTGGCCTGTGACGGGGACACCGTGGCGGTACTGGCCGCCGGTATCGATGTCCCCTACCCGTCAGGTCACTCGGCCTTACTGCACCGCATCGCCCGCAGCGGGCTGGTTCTCACCGAGTATCCGCCAGGAATGCGGCCCACCCGTCGGCAGTTCCTGGCACGCAACCGATTGGTCGCCGCGCTTTCCGGAGCCACAGTGGTGATGGAAGCCGGGGTACGCAGTGGCGCGGCCAACACCGCCGCGTGGGCCACCGCGCTGGGCCGTCAGGTGTGCGCCCTGCCTGGACCGGTGACCTCGGCGAGTTCGGCGGGATGCCACATCATGATCGCCAACGGCACCGCACGGTTGGTCACCCGCGCCGCCGACGTGGTCGAAGCCGTCGGCCGCGTCGGTGAGCTCGCGCCCGAACCGGATCGGCCCACCACCGAGCTCGACGGTCTCGACGACACCGAATTGACGGTGTACGACGCAATACCGCGCCGAGGTGCCCGCACCGTGGCCGAGATCGCGATCCGGGCCGGTCTGCCGGTGGCCGACGTGTTGGGACCGCTGGCCATGCTCGATCTACGGGGATTGGTCCGACAGGGGGAGGACGGCTGGAAGCTGGCCAAACGTTCATGACGTCCCAGGGCGGCCCCTACGGCCTGCGCAGCGCTCGTATAGTCGCAGACAAAGGTCGTCGGAAGTTAGGGTTGATCACGTGGCAGGACGTCCAGTCCACACCTTCGAAGTGGTGCGCACCGAGAAGATTGCACCGCACATGGTTCGAGTTGTCCTCGGCGGCAACGGCTTTGACACGTTCACGCCCAACGAGCACACCGATGCGTATGTCAAGTTGGTGTTCGTCGACGACGACTTGGACGTCAGCGGACTTGATCAGCCGCTGATGCTGGACAGCTTCAACGCGCTGCCCGAAGTCAAACGGCCGGTGGTGCGGACCTATACCGTGCGGCGCGCCGACAGCCAGCGCCGTGAGCTGACCATCGACTTCGTCGTGCACGGCGACCACGGTGTGGCCGGCCCGTGGGCCGCCAACGCCGTCCCGGGCCGGCGGCTGTTCGTGGTGGGGCCCAGCGGTGCCTTCGCGCCCGACCCGGCCGCCGACTGGTATCTGTTCGCCGGCGATGAAGCCGCTCTGCCGGCCATCGCCGCCGCGCTGGAAGCACTGCCGCCCAGCGCGGTCGGACGTGCGTTCATCGAGATCTCCGGGCCCGACGACGAGATCGAGCTGACCGCACCCGACGGTGTCGAGGTGCGTTGGATCTACCGTGGCGGACGGGCCGATCTGGTCGGCGACGAGATCGCCGGGGATCACGCACCGCTGATCGACACCGTCAAGGAAACCCCCTGGCTACCCGGTCAGGTTCAGGTATTCATCCACGGAGAGGCGCAGGCCGTGATGCACAACCTGCGTCCCTACATCCGCAATGAACGCGGGATCCCCGCCAAGTGGGCGTCCTCGATCTCGGGCTACTGGCGCCGGGGGCGCACCGAAGAGACCTTCCGGCAGTGGAAGCGCGAACTCGCCGAGGCGGAAGCCAAATAACCCGAGCCGGAGCGGTGACGATGGCAGGCTGACGCCATGACCTTCGGCAACTATCAGCTCGAGATCTACCTGCAGGGCCTGTCCGGGATCTTGCCGACCCTCCCGATGGATTATGCCGGCTGGGAAGCCAAAGCCGAGGTCGCGATGCCGCCCTCGATCTGGTCCTACGTGGCCGGTGGAGCCGGCGACGAGCACACCCAGCGCGCCAACCGCACCGCCTTCGACCGCTGGGGGCTGATGCCGCGCATGCTGGTCGGGGCCACCGAGCGCGATCTGACCGTCGACCTGTTCGGCATGACGTTGCCCTCGCCGCTGTTCATGGCTCCCGTCGGTGTCATCGGGATCTGCGGGCAGAGCGGCCACGGTGACCTGGCCGCCGCCCGCGCAGCCGCGCGCACCGGGGTGCCGATGATGGTGTCCACCTTGACCGAGGACCCACTCGAGGACGTGGCCGCCGAGTTCGGCGACACTCCGGGGATCTTCCAGCTCTACACGCCGGCCGATCGCGACCTGGCGGCCAACCTGGTCCAGCGCGCCGAAAAAGCCGGATACCGGGCGCTGGTCGTCACCCTGGACACCTGGATCCCCGGGTGGCGACCGCGAGACTTGGCGACGTCGAACTTTCCTCAGCTGCGTGGCCGCTGCCTGGCCAACTACACCAGCGACCCGGTGTTCCGCGCGAGCCTGGCCCAGCCGCCGGAGGAGAACATGCAGGCGACTGTCCTACAGTGGGTCCAGCAGTTCGGCAACCCGCTGACTTGGGATGACCTGCCTTGGCTGCGGTCGCTGACCGACCTGCCGCTGGTACTCAAGGGCATCTGCCACCCCGACGATGTGCGGCGCGCCAGGGATGGCGGTGTGGACGGAATCTACTGCTCGACCCACGGAGGTCGCCAGGCCAACGGCGGACTGCCCGCGCTGGACTGTCTGCCCGGCGTGGTGGAGGCCGCCGACGGGATGCCGGTGCTGTTCGACTCCGGGATCCGCAGCGGCGCCGACATCATCAAGGCGCTCGCCCTCGGTGCCACCGCGGTCGGCGTCGGCCGGCCCTACACCTACGGGCTGGCCATCGGTGGCGAGGACGGCGTCGTGCACGTGCTGCGGTCACTGCTCGCCGAGGCCGACCTGATCATGGCCGTCGACGGTTATCGCAGCCTGGCCGAGTTGACGCCCGAGGTGCTGCGGCGCGTCGGCTGACCTGCGGCGCGACTGTCTGCCACGGTAGATCGGTGGACGCTGTGCTCGAGGACTTCGACCAGTACCTGGCGTTGCAACGGGGGCGTTCCGAGCACACCCGGCGCGCCTACCTCGGCGACTTGCGGGCGCTGCTGGCCTTCGTCGATCATCGAAGCCCCGGCGCCGGGCTACGCGGGCTGACGCTGCCACTGCTGCGGTCCTGGCTGGCCACCCAGGCCGCCGCCGGCGTCGCGCGCTCCACGCTGGCCCGCCGCACCTCAGCCACCAAGACGTTCACCGCTTGGGCGCTGCGGCGCGGCCTGCTCACCGAGGACCCCGCAGCCCGGCTGCAGATGCCCAAGGCTCGTCGTACCCTGCCTGCCGTGCTGCGTCAGGACCAAGCCATCGAAGCGTTGGATGCTGCGAAGACCGGTGCACAACAGAATGACCCACTCGCGCTACGTGACCGACTGATCGTCGAGATGCTCTACGCCACCGGCATCCGGGTCAGCGAGCTGTGTGGGCTGGACATCGATGACGTCGACACGTCCCGGCGGCTGATTCGGGTGCTGGGCAAAGGCAACAAGCAGCGCACCGTGCCCTACGGCACACCGGCTGACGCGGCACTCACAGCTTGGCTGGCCGAAGGTCGCCCGAAGCTGGCCACCGATCGCTCCGGCCCCGCGCTGCTGCTCGGCGCCCGAGGCGGACGGATCGACCCCCGACAGGCACGCACCGTCGTGCACCAGACCGTGTCGGCCGTCACGGGAGCTCCCGACATCGGCCCACACGGTCTGCGCCACAGCGCAGCCACCCACCTGCTCGAAGGAGGCGCCGACCTGCGCGTGGTCCAAGAGCTGCTCGGTCATTCGTCGCTGGCCACCACCCAGCTCTACACCCACGTCAGCGTCGCGCGACTGCGCGCCGTGCACGACCAGGCCCACCCTCGGGCCTGAGGCGCTCATCGCACCGGCTTGAGCCGGATGCGGGTCTCGGCCAGCAGGCCCAGCGGATCGACATAGTCGGCGCGTCTGGCCGGCCCCCACATCGCGCCCCAATGGAGGCAGGCCACCGCCGTGCAGCCGGCGTGTCCGGCGACGAGCGTTCCGATCGCGCTACCCGACTGCACCGTCTGTCCCGGCCGTACCGACGGGCGCACCGGTTCGTAGCTGCTGCGCAGCCCACCGGGATGGGCGATCGAGACCACCGGACGGCCGGCCAACGGGCCGGCGAACACCACGGTGCCCGCCGCCGCGGAGTACACCGGTTGCCCCTCGAACCCGGCCAGATCAACCCCGCGGTGTCCGCGTTGCCAGTTCGGCGACGGTGCGTCGAAGGCGCGCACCACCGGGGGCCGTGGTCGAAGCGGCCACGAGAACCGGTCTGCGTCGGCCGCCGCCGGGACCGCGGTGAGCACCATGAGCACGCAAAGCGCGACCAATACCATTGCTGCACGCATCGGCCCAGTTCAGCGCACAGTTCCGGGGCGGGCCAAGCCCGACCGTACTAACCCTGGGGATGAGCGACGCGCTGGTCAAAGCACCTGCTCTGAGCGTGTAAACTGCTATCCGCAGCTCGTTCGCGCGAGCTGACTTCGCGCGTCTGCGACACGGACCGGAGTGGTTCGTCACCTCGTATGCCGGGCGGTCCCGTTGCAGGAGTTCTCTCCGAAGACGGGTCCGGCATCGAAGCAGACGCCAGGGTCCGGCTCACCCGATGCCGGACGACAACCGACAACCAAAGAGGTATGGCCAATCATGGCTGTTGTAACCATGAAGCAGCTGCTCGACAGCGGCACCCATTTCGGGCACCAGACTCGGCGCTGGAACCCGAAGATGAAGCGGTTCATCTTCACCGACCGCAACGGCATCTACATCATCGATCTCCAGCAGACGCTGACCTACATCGACAAAGCGTATGAGTTCGTCAAAGAGACCGTCGCACACGGCGGTTCGATCATGTTCGTCGGCACCAAGAAGCAGGCCCAAGAATCGATCGCCGAGGAAGCCACCCGCGTCGGCATGCCCTATGTGAACCAGCGCTGGCTGGGCGGCATGCTCACCAACTTCTCCACCGTGCACAAGCGTCTGCAGCGCCTCAAGGAACTCGAGGCCATGGAGCAGACCGGCGGGTTCGAGGGTCGCACCAAGAAGGAAATCCTGATGCTGACCCGCGAGAAGAACAAGCTGGAGCGCAGCCTCGGTGGTATCCGGGACATGCAGAAGGTGCCCTCGGCGATCTGGGTCGTCGACACCAACAAAGAGCACCTGGCCGTTGCCGAGGCCCGCAAGCTGAACATCCCGATCATCGCGATCCTCGACACCAACTGCGACCCCGATCTGGTCGACTACCCGATCCCGGGTAACGACGACGCGATCCGTTCGGCCGCGCTGCTGACCAAGGTGATCGCCTCGGCGGTGGCCGAAGGCCTGCAGGCCCGTGCCGGTGCCGGCAAGGCGCAGGCCGACGACTCGGCCGAACCGCTGCCCGAGTGGGAGCAGGAGTTGCTGGCCGGCGCCACCGCCGCGACCCCGGGCACCCCCGAGGCCGAGGTACACACCGAACCCACCCCCACCCCGAATCCGTAGGGAAAGGCTCAGATGGCTAACTACACCGCTGCCGACGTCAAGCGTCTCCGCGAGCTGACCGGTGCCGGAATGCTGGACTCGAAGAACGCACTGGTCGAGGCCGGTGGCGATTTCGACAAGGCGGTCGAATTGCTGCGTATCAAGGGCGCCAAGGACGTCGGTAAGCGCGCCGAGCGCGCCACGGCCGAAGGTCTGGTTGCGGCCAAGAACGGCGCGTTGATCGAGCTCAACTCCGAGACCGACTTCGTCGCCAAGAACAGCGAGTTCCAGGCGCTGGCCGACCAGGTCGTCGCCGCGGCCGCCGAGGCCAAGGCCGCTGACGTCGACGCCCTCAAAGCCGCCAAGCTGGGTGACACCACTGTCGAGCAGGCCATCGCTGACCTGTCGGCCAAGATCGGTGAGAAGCTCGAACTGCGCCGCGCCACGTATCTCGACGGCAAAGTCGAGACCTACCTGCACAAGCGGGCCGCCGACCTGCCCCCGGCGGTGGGCGTACTGGTCGAGTACGAGGGTGACTCCGTAGAGGCGGCGCACTCGGTCGCGTTGCAGATCGCTGCGCTGAAGGCCAAGTACCTCACCCGCGAGGACGTGCCCGAGGACATCGTCGCCAACGAGCGGCGCATCGCCGAGGAGACCGCCCGCAACGAAGGCAAGCCCGAGCAGGCGCTGCCCAAGATCGTCGAGGGGCGGGTGACCGGCTACTACAAGGACGTCGTGCTGCTCGACCAGCCGTCGGTCTCGGACAACAAGAAGACCGTCAAGGCGCTGCTCGACGAGGCCGGCGTGACCGTGACCCGGTTCGTCCGGTTCGAGGTCGGGCAGGCGTAGCACCCTTGCGTCACAGGACCCTCGGAACCTCGGTTCCGAGGGTCCTGTGCGTTGTCCGCCGAGACCAGCCGCACCGGCGGTACGCTTTGGTACCGTCGGCGCATGGATCGGATTTCGGCATTCCGCGACGATGCGCTCGGTGAGCTTGACGCGGTCGGCCTGGTGCAGGCACTGCGCGCCGGGGACGTGGCACCGGCCGAGGTCGTCGAGGCGGCGATAGCACGGGCCGAGTCGGTGAACTCGACGCTGAACGGTCTGGCTTTCGAGGCGTTCGACCGGGCTCGTGCCCGCGCCGTCCAACGCCATCGCCACGGCGGATTCTTCGACGGCGTGCCGTCGTTCATCAAGGACAACGTCGCCGTGGCCGGGATGCCGACGATGAGCGGCACCGACGCGTGGCACCCCCGCCCGGTCGCCGACAACGGGGACTTCGCACGCTCCTACCTGTCGACCGGCCTGGTCCCGCTGGGCAAGACCGCGCTGTCGGAATTCGGCTTCAGCGCTTCGGCCGAACACCCGCGGCTGGGTCCGGTGCGCAACCCATGGAACCCTGAACACACCGCCGGTGCGTCGTCGTCGGGCTCGGGTGCCTTCGTCGCCGCCGGTGTGGTTCCGATCGCCCACGCCAATGACGGCGGCGGCTCGATCCGCATCCCCGCCGCATGTAACGGGCTGGTGGGACTCAAGCCCTCGCGCGGGCGGCTACCGCTGGACAAGGACATGCGCCAGATGCCGCTGCGTATCGTGCACAACGGTGTCGTGACCCGCTCGGTACGCGACACGGCGGCGTTCTTCCGCGAAATGGAGAGAGTCACCGCCAACCCGAAGCTGCCGCCCATCGGTGATGTCACCGGACCCGGTGCGAAGCGCCTGCGCATCGCGGTCTGTACGAAATCCATTGAGCGCGAGGCAAGCCCGGAAGTCACTCGGCTGACCCTGGACACTGCCGAACTGCTCGAGAACCTCGGGCACCGGGTCAGCGTCGTGGACAATCCGGTTCCGAAACGGTTCGTCGACGATTTCCTGCTGTACTGGTCGTTCCTGGCCTTCGCGTTGGTGCGCGGCGGTCGGCGCACGTTCGGGCCGAGCTTCGACCGCGATCAGCTCGACAACCTGACCCGCGGTCTGGAGTCGCACGCCGCGCGCAATCTGCACCGGCTTCCCGCCGCGATAGCCCGGCTGGCCCGTGTCCGGCGGGTCACCTCGCGACTGCACGCCGACCATGACGTGGTGTTGACCCCCACGCTGGCCGACGTCACCCCGCCCATCGGCCACCTCGATCCGACCGCGCCATTCGGCCAGGTCATGGACCGGCTCACCGAATGGGTGGCGTTCACGCCGTTGCAGAATGCCACCGGTGAACCGGCGATCTCGTTGCCGCTGGCCCAGTCGCAGTCCGGTCTGCCGGTGGGGATGATGTTCGCCGCGCGCCTCGGCGAGGACGCCCTGCTGCTCGAGCTGGCCTATGAGCTCGAGCAAGCCCGGCCCTGGCCGCGTATCGACGATACCCCCACGTAACCCGACCGCCGCGGTGTTAACCATGCCGACATCGGCGGCGGCGACGGGTGAAACGTTGGGCTTCCACCATCGCTGTCGTGGACGGCGATGCTCAGCGATCTCTCGCATGACCCTGGAGCGCTCCACGCTGGGTGCCGAGCCCGGTGAGCGGACACAGCGGTACCCCCTGGATCCGCTGACCGGCGCCGAGATCGAAGCTGCCGCGGCGGTCATCGGCGAATCCGACTATGCGACATCGACGTTGAAATTCGTCATGATCCAACTCGCCGAGCCGGCCAAGAACGACACGCTCACGTTCCGCGCCGTCGGAGACGTTCCGCGGCAGGCGTTCGTCACGATGTACGACCCGGCGGTCAAGCTGCTCCATGAAGCCGTCGTCGACCTCGACACCCGGGTGATCGACTCATGGACACCGATACCCGGACGGTTCCCGTCCTATCTTGTCGAGCACATGACCGGTGTCGAGGAGCGGGTCCGCGAGGACCACCGCTGGCAGGAGGCCATGCGTCGGCGCGGGATCACCGACTTCAGCCTCGCGATGATCGATCCTTGGCCAGCGGGGTATTACGGGGCGCGTGACGACTACGAGAGCTCACCGCTGATCTGCCGGCCACTGACTTTTGTGCGGGCCGCTCCGGCGGAGAATGGCTACGCAAGACCCGTCGAGGGCCTGATTGTGATCTTCGACCTGGACTCGATGACCGTCCTGGACATCGAAGACCACGGGGTGGTGCCGCTGCCGCCCAAGGCCGGCAACTACACCGGGAAGTACATGTTCGACGCCGGCAACCGGCCTGCCTTCACCCAGTGGCGCGACGACGTCACATCCATCGAGATCACCCAGCCCGACGGGCCGAGCTTCACCGTCGACGGGTGGAACGTCCGATGGCAGAAGTGGTCTGTGCGCATCGGATTCAACCCCCGCGAGGGCCTCACGCTGCACGAGGTGACCTACACCGACCGCGGCGAGGTACGGCCTGTCATGTATCGGGCCGCGCTCTCGGAGATGGTGGTGCCCTACGGGGATTCCTCGCCGACGCACTGGAACAAGAACGTCTTCGACATGGGTGAAGTCGGGATGGGATTCTCGGCCAACCCGCTGACGCTGGGCTGTGACTGTCTGGGCGAGATCTACTACTTCGACGCAACGGTCAACGACTCCGATGGCAACGCGGTGACCATCCCCAACGCGATCTGCATGCACGAGGAGGACTACGGCATCTCGTGGAAGCACACTGATTTCCGCACCGGCGAGGTCGAGGTCCGCCGCTCACGGAGACTCGTGATATCGATGATCTGCACCGTCGGCAACTACGAGTACGGGTTTTTCTGGTACTTCTACAACGATGCGTCGATCGAAGTGGAGATCAAGCTCACCGGTGTGCTGACCACCGGCGCCATCGCCGAGGGAGATTCACCGCGCTGGGGCAAGATGGTCGCTCCGGGAATGTACGGACCCAACCACCAGCACTTCTTCAACTTCCGCCTGGACATGACCATTGACGGACCGAAAAACACTGTCTACGAGGTCGACTCGGTCCCAGAACCAGATCCTGAGCTCAACCCGCACCACAATGCCTGGATCACCCGCGACACCCTGGTGGCCTCCGAGGCCGACGGGGCGCGGGACTGGGACTGCTCGACCGGACGGTACTGGAAGGTCGTCAACCCGTCGAAGCTCAACGAGCTCGGCATGCCGGTGGGGTACAAGCTGATGCCCAGGGGCATCGTGCCGGTGATGGTGCAGCCGGGATCGACCATCTACGACCGGGCCCGGTTCGTTCAGCACAACCTGTGGGTGACCCGTTACGACCCGCGGGAGCGCTACGCGGCGGGTGACTACATGTACCAGTGCGCCGAGGCGCAGGGGTTACCGCGCTACATCGCCGACGACGCGCCACTCGAGGACACCGACATCGTGCTTTGGTACACCGTCGGCGCCCATCACGTGGTGTGCCCAGAGGACTGGCCGGTGATGCCGTGCCACTACACCGGCTTCAAGATCAAGCCGGTCGGCTTCTTCGACGGTAACCCCGCGCTGGACCTGCCCCCCTCGGCGCCCAAGCAATGCCATCAGGGTCACGGCGGCGCTCCGGTCGCCGAACGTGCGATGGAGTCCTGAGGCCGGTCGCCGGTCTGGTTGCGCTGGTGACGGCTGACGCGCCGGCCCACCCCGACGCCGTGTCGCGCCCCCGATGAGGCAGGATGAGGGTGCCGTCCGCCGCTGCGGGGTCGGCGCTGCACGCCAGGACCGCGAAGGAGTCGGATGTCGGAGGACGCCACCGGCCACGGTAAGGGAATATCGTCGGCGATCAGGCCCGCCTATTCGCGAGTGCTTCTCAAACTCGGTGGCGAGATGTTCGGCGGCGGGTCGGTCGGACTGGATCCCGACGTCGTCGCACTGGTCGCCCGCCAGATCGCCGACGTGGTTCGCAGCGGCGTCCAGGTCGCCGTCGTGATCGGCGGCGGCAACTTCTTCCGCGGTGCGCAACTGCAGCAGCGCGGCATGGAACGCACCCGCTCGGACTACATGGGCATGCTCGGCACCGTGATGAACAGCCTGGCCTTACAGGACTTCCTGGAAAAAGAAGGTATCCAGACCCGGGTGCAGACTGCCATCACCATGGGCCAGGTCGCCGAGCCCTACATTCCGCTGCGCGCCCGCCGACACCTCGAGAAGGGCCGGGTGGTGATTTTCGGGGCAGGTATGGGACTGCCGTACTTCTCCACCGACACCACCGCGGCGCAACGTGCGCTGGAGATCGGCGCGGACGTGGTGCTGATGGCCAAGGCGGTCGACGGCGTGTTCACCAAAGATCCACGTGTGCATTCCGACGCCGAACTGCTCATTGCCATCAGCCACCGCGAGGTCATCGACCGCGGCCTGAAGGTCGCCGACGCGACCGCATTCAGCCTGTGCATGGACAATGGCATGCCGATCCTGGTGTTCAACCTGCTCGTCGACGGCAATATCGCGCGCGCCGTGGCGGGTGAGAAGATCGGAACCCTGGTCACCACGTGAGGCGTGACACCGGGCCAGACAGCGACGGGAGAGAGCGACAGTGATCGAGGAAACCCTCTTCGACGCCGAGGAGAAAATGGAAAAGGCCGTGTCGGTAGCACGAGACGACCTTGCGTCGATCCGCACCGGACGCGCCAACCCCGCGATGTTCAACCGGGTCCATGTGGACTACTACGGAGCCGCCACTCCGATCACCCAGCTGTCGAGCATCAACGTGCCCGAGGCCCGGCTGGTGGTCATCAAACCCTACGAAGCCAACCAGCTGCGCACCATCGAAGACGCGATCCGCAACTCCGACCTGGGGGTCAACCCCAGCAACGACGGCAACGTCATCCGGGTGGCGATCCCGCAGTTGACCGAGGAGCGCCGCCGTGAACTGGTGAAACAAGCCAAGTCCAAAGGCGAAGACGCAAAGGTGTCGGTGCGCAACATCCGGCGCAAGGCGATGGAAGAGCTGACGCGCATCAAGAAAGACGGGGACGCCGGCGAGGACGAGGTCACCCGCGCCGAGAAGGACCTCGACAAGACCACTCACCAGTACACCGCCCAGATCGACGAGCTGGTCAAGCACAAGGAAGGCGAGCTGCTGGAGGTTTGAGCTCCACAGCAACCGATTCCCCACATGACGATCTCCTGATGAGCTCTCCGGTCAACGAACCGCCCGCCCAGAAGCCCTCACGCGCCGGGCGTAACCTGCCCGCAGCGATCGGCGTCGGCGTCCTGCTCGGCGGCGGCCTGATCGCGATCCTGCTCTTCGCTCCGTATCTGTGGTTGGCCCTGGTGGCCACCGCGGTGGCCATCGCCACCTATGAGGTCAGCAGCCGACTCGGCGAAGCCGGTTACCGCATGCCGCTCGTGCCGCTGCTGGTCGGGGGCCAGGCCACACTGTGGCTGACCTGGCCGTTCGGTCCCGCCGGAGCGCTGGGCGGATTCGCCGGCACCGTCGTGGTGTGCATGATCTGGCGGCTGGTCGGTCAAGGGCTGAACCACGCACCGCAGAACTACACCCGCGACATCGGCGCCACGGTGTTCCTGGCGACCTGGGTGCCGCTGTTCGCCAGCTTCGGTGCGCTGCTCATCTATCCCGACGACGGTGCCAACCGGGTGTTCGCCCTGATGCTCGGTGTGGTGTTCTCCGACATCGGCGGCTACATCGCCGGGGTGCTGTTCGGCAGGCACACCATGGCTCCCGCGATCAGCCCCAAGAAGTCCTGGGAGGGCCTGGCCGGCTCGCTGCTGTTCGGGACCACCGCATCGGTGCTGGCCGTGGTGTTCCTGCTCGACAAACCCTGGTGGGCGGGTGTGGCACTGGGCCTGATGCTGGTCATCACCGGCACGCTCGGCGACCTGGTCGAATCACAGTTCAAGCGTGACCTCGGCATCAAGGACATGAGCAACCTGCTGCCCGGTCACGGCGGCATGATGGACCGCATCGACGCCATGCTGCCTTCGGCTGTGGCCACCTGGATCGTGCTGACGCTGTTGGCCTGAGGTTGGATCAGCAGGGGATACTGGACGGCAGCCATGCCCGATCCGCTTCCTCTGGTCTTCGATGCTCCGCGCCGCGCGTTGCCGCCGCGGCATTTCGCCGACCTCGACGACACCGAACGCGCCGCCGCGATCGCCGAACTCGGCATCCCGGCTTTTCGCGGGAAGCAGCTGGCCAACCAGTATTTCGGCCGCCTGATCGCTGACGCGCAACAGATGACCGATCTGCCCGCGGGGATACGCGAACAGGTGGGGGCCACGCTGTTCCCCACGCTCCTGGAGGCCACCCGCGAGATCGCGTGTGATGCGGGCGAAACCCGCAAGGTGCTCTGGCGCGCGGTCGACAAGTCCACGTTCGAGTCGGTGCTGATGCGCTATCCCGACCGCAACACCGTGTGCATCTCGTCACAGGCCGGCTGCGGCATGGCGTGCCCGTTCTGTGCGACGGGACAGGGGGGACTCCAGCGCAACCTGTCGACCGCCGAGATCCTCGAACAGATCCGATTCGCCGGTGCGGATCTGCGTGCCCGCGGCTCCGGCCCGACTGCGCGCGGCCGGCTGTCGAACATCGTCTTCATGGGCATGGGTGAACCGCTGGCCAACTACAACCGGGTGGTGGCGGCGGTCCGCAGAATCACGGCCCCGACGCCCAACGGCTTCGGGATCTCTGCCCGCTCGGTGACGGTGTCCACGGTGGGCCTGGCACCGGCGATCCGCAAGCTGGCCGACGAGAAGCTCAACGTGACATTGGCGGTGTCGTTGCACACGCCTGACGACGAGCTGCGCGACACGCTTGTGCCGGTGAACAACCGCTGGAAGGTCGACGAGGTCCTCGACGCGGCACGCTACTACGCCGACGTGACCGGCCGGCGGGTGTCGATCGAGTACGCACTGATCCGTGATGTCAACGACCAGCCCTGGCGGGCCGACCTTCTCGGCCGGTTGCTGCATACCAAGCTCGGTCCGCTGGCGCACGTGAATCTGATCCCGCTGAACCCGACACCGGGCAGCGAGTGGGACGCCAGTCCCAAACCGGTGGAACGCGAGTTCGTCCGACGCGTGCGGGCCAAGGGCGTGTCATGCACCGTGCGCGACACCCGGGGCCGGGAGATCGCGGCGGCCTGCGGGCAGTTGGCTGCTCAGGGCTGACCACCTTACGGGGCCGCACCCGGCCTGTTGACGAACCATACGTTGTCCTCCCGCAGGTGCCGGCTACGCCATCCGTCGGGTGTGCGGACCAGATCGTGGTGGTAGTACCCGCCGCACGCACTCTGCTCGGCCATGCCCGGCAGCTGCATCGGGTTGTAGAACATCGCCCGGACGCTGGCGGTGTCACCGTCGATCTCGGTGATCTCGACATTGGTGATGTAGTGCATCGTCCACGGGATGGCCTCGAAAGTCCTGCTGAACAGGTCGACGATCTCGTCCCGTAACCCCGGCGGGATACCGGCCGACGAGTAGTCGATCACCGCATTCTCGGTGAACACCGATCGGTACAGTTCCCAATCTTTGGTGTCGACGCCGCGGGCATACCGACTGAGCAGTCCACGGATCTCCAGCTCGTCGACGACCTGCTGGGGGACCGGCGCGAACGTCACTGGTCGGGCATACCGATCGTCTTGGCCTCCAGGTACTCCTTGAAGCCTTCTTCGCCGTTGCGATAACCCAGCCCAGACTGCTTGGTTCCGCCGAACGGGCTGTTGATGCCGAAGTGGCTCTTGCCGTTGATGGTCACATTGCCGGTGCGCATCCGGCACGCGACCGCGAACGCGCGGTCCACATCGGCACTGCTGACCTCCCCGGACAGTCCGTAGATGGTGTTGTTGGCAATGGCGATCGCTTCGTCGTCGGTGTCGTACGGCGTCACCGTCAACACCGGCCCGAAGATCTCCTCCTGCGCCACTTGCGAATTGGGGTCGACGTCGGCCAGTAGTGTGGCTTGGGTGTAGTAGCCGGTCGGCAGGTTCTCCGGGACGCCGCCGCCGGTGACCAGCCGCGCACCGGAATCGATGCCACTCTTGATCAGGCCGAGCACCTTCTGACGTTGGGTCTCGCTGATCTGGGGACCTTGCATGTTGCCCGGCGTCCACGGATCACCGATCGGGAAATTCTCCATCACCGCTTTGAGGTTTTCGATCCCCTCGTCATATCGACTGCGTGGCAACAGAATCCGGGACGGCAGAATGCAGGACTGTCCACTCATCACGCAGGCCATCATCGCCGCCAGCGGCAACGTCGCACCGAAATCGGCGTCGTCGAGCACGATGTGGGCCGACTTTCCGCCCAGCTCCAGCAGAGTCTTCTTCACTGTCGGAGCGCCCGTGGCCAGAATCGCCCGCCCGGTGGCCGTCGATCCGGTGAAGGTGATCATGTCGACCCGCGGGTCGGCCGACAGTGCCGCGCCCACCTCGTTGGCATTCGACACGACCACGTTGAACACGCCGGCCGGGATGTCGGTCTCCTCGGCCACGATGCGGCCGTACTCACTGCCCGACCACGGCGTGAGCTGTGCGGGCTTGAGCACCACCGTGTTTCCGGCCATCAGCGCCGGGACCGTCTCGGCGATGTTGAGGTAGAGCGGCACGTTCCACGGCGTGATGGCCCCGACGACCCCGACAGCCTCGTAGTGGATCTTGCGTCGGGCCGGCCCCAGCGGGGTCTCGTGGACCCCGTTGTCGACCAGGTAGTTGAACTTCTTGCCGTGCTCGGCCCAGTGCCTGACCTCGGCGATCGGACTCTCGATCTGGCTGCCGGTGACCGACACCGGGCAGCCCACCTCGGTGATCAGGATCCGGCGCAACCGTTCCTTGTTGCGGTCCAACGCCTCGTGCAACTGGGTCAGGCAGTGGTACCGGAACTCCGGATCCCGCGACCAGTCGGTCTCGTCGAAGGCGCGCCGCGCTGCGCCGATTGCTCGCTCCATGTCTCCGACGGTGCCGTCGGTCGCCTGACCGACCACCTGTTCGGAGGCTGGGTGCACCACATCGAACGTCGCACCACTGGCTGTCAGCGTCAACTCGCCGTCAATGAGCATCCGCTCGTCGCCGGCCAGCACCCCGGTTTCCGTCTCTGCCGTCGTCATGATGAACAGCTTTACAAAATTTGAGCGCGGTGTCACCCATTCGTGGGTGCTCGACGACTCCCGTTCAGGTCGTCTTGAGTCCGACGGCGTGGCGCAACTGGTCGAGGAACTGATCGTCGTCGTCACTTCGCACGATGTAGTGCGACACCGCAACTCGGATCGCAGTTGCTGCTTTGACCGCCCCGTTGGATCCGGGCAGGAGCTTTTCTAGCTGTGCACGCATGGCGGGAAGGATGCGGCCCAGTTGGGCGATGACGACTTCGGGTTCGATGTCGACCAACCGAACACCCGAATAGGACCGCTGATAGTCGACGATGAACCGCATCGCCGCATCGACCCGTTCGGGGCCGCGCAGTCCGGCGGTGGCCCGGGCTATGCCGGTCTGGAACATGTCGCGCTCGTAGACGCCAAACGCCTCCAACAAGGCCTGCTTGTCGGCGAACCACCGATAGAGCGTGGGCCGGGACACTCCGGCCTGCAGCGCGACCTCGGAGAGGCTGAGCTTCGTCTGTCCGCTACGGGCGAGCACCTCGGCGGTCGCCACCAGGATTCGATGCCGGGTCGAGGTGTCCTCGGCGGTGTCGGATCGTTCAGATACGGGATGGTTCACAGAGCCGGCCTTCGCTGTCGGGTCGGTTTCGATCGTAGAGCCTGCTGAGGCCGGGCAGTCGCGACGCGCGCGGCGGCGTCGGTCACAGCGCCTTCTCCAGCAACGCGACGGTGTCCAGGTCGTCGAGCGCGGCCAGCGCGCGCTCCAGGCCCTTCAGTGCGATGTCCTCTGTCTGCATGCCGCCGATCCCGGCGGTGATCAGTGCCGCGACATAGGGGTACATCGCCCCCTGGCGGTAGCGGTCCCACAACTCCTCGCGCGCGATCTCGGGCCCGCCTCCGGCACCGAGCACCCGCCGGTACACGTCGAGCAGGTCCCGCTGGGCAGCGATGCGGTCGTCGGCGGTCATGCTCGTCACCAAGGTGTAGGCCAGCTCCCGGCTGGGATGACCGCGCCGCACCGCCTGCCAGTCCAACAGCCCGGCCCGGCCGTCCCGGAAGTAGAGATTGCCGGGGTGGGCGTCGCCGTGCATGACGGTGTGCGGCGGGGTGTCGACCAGCGCCGCCGCCGCACGGTAATGCTCGTTGACGAACCGGCCGCGGCCCAACGGCAGGTCGGTGCGCTCGGCCAGTCGCCGTGTCGACGAACGCAGCAGCCGCGCCGTCAGCAGGGACACGCTGTCCTCCGACGCGCTGTAGAGCCAGCCCAACGGGCCGTACCCGCGCCGGGCCGGCAACCGCTTCCAGAACGTTGCGTGCACCGTCGCCAAGAGTTCGACAACCTGCTCAGCCTGGTCGACGCCGATCGGGTGCAAGGTGTCGGGAAACTCACATCCGGTGGCCGCCAGATCCTCCAGGACCAGCGCGAAACGCCCGGTCCACGAATCGAACCCGATCCCGTGCGCGCGCGGGACGTCGGCCAGTTCGGGGGCCAGCTGACGGTAGAAGCGTGTCTCGGTGTCGGCGAGGTTGCCTAACTCGCCCAGCACGCGGGTGGCCAGGGCCGGGGCGGCGGTCTTGACGAACACCGTCTCGGGAACGCCGTCGCCGGTCAGTGCGAGGCGGGCGCGCGATGAGGTTCCGGCGTCCGCGTCGAGCGCCGATACCGATGTCACCGAGCGGCCGATCAGTGCCGACAGCGCCGTGGGGTCGATGTCGGCGACGGTCCGGGGAACTGTCCGTACCCGCCCGATCAGCGCGTCGGTGCCGATGCGGCCAGCTGCGCGGCTCAGGTGCGAAGCCAAGCCCACACTGGGCGCAATCCGTTCGGCGAAAACTGACACCGCGGCCTCCTAGGCTTGACCGATAGCCACACCAGGCTTACAAAGTCTTACTACTTTGTAAAGTACAAGGAGGGTATCGCGATGGCCGGTCCGTTGCAGGGAGTTCGTGTCGTCGAGCTCGGCGTCTGGGTGGCGGGCCCGGCAGCGGGCGGAATCCTCGCAGACTGGGGTGCCGACGTCGTCAAGATTGAACCGCCGGCCGGTGATCCGGCGCGGACGTTCGGGCGCATGCTGGGTATCACCGCGGCCGACGGCGAGGACTCCAGCCCGCCTTTCGAAATGGACAACCGAGGTAAGCGCAGCGTCGTGCTCGACCTGGCCACCGAGGACGGCCGCACACACGTGCGGGAGTTGCTCGCTGACGCCGACGTGTTCCTGACCAACATCCGCACCGGGGCACTGCGCCGTATCGGGCTGGACTTCGATGCGGTCGCGGCCGCCAATCCGCGGCTGATCTACGGTTTGATCACCGGCTACGGCGCAGTGGGTCCGGATGCCGACCGGCCCGCCTACGACGTGGCCGCGTTCTGGGCGCGGTCGGGGCTGGCGCACCTGCTGACCCGGCCCGGCGACGTCCCGCCGTTTCAGCGCGGCGGCATGGGCGACCACATGGCCGCAATGACGCTGGCCGGTGCGCTGTGTGCGGCGCTGGTTTCGCGCACGCGCACAGGCGTCGGGCAACTGGTTACCACCTCGCTCTATCGTCAAGGCGCCTACACCGTCAGCTTCGACCTCAACACCTTTCTGCTGACCGGTCATTCGATTGCGATCGGCCAGCGTGAGGCAATGGCCAACCCGTGCATGAACAACTACACCGCCGGCGACGGGCGGCGGTTCTGGCTCGTCGGTCTACAGGGTGAACGTCACTGGCCGGCGCTGTGTGCCGCAGTGCAGCGGCTCAGTTGGCTGACCGACGAACGCTACGCCACCGGCCGCGCCCGCGCGGTCAACGCCACCGCACTGATCGCCGAGCTCGACGTCATCTTCGCCGGCAAGTCACTCGACGAGTGGTCCGAAGTCTTTGACGGGCAACCGGATCTGTTCTGGTCTCCGATCAACTCGCCCGAAGACGTCCTGGCAGACGAGCAGTTCCACGCTGCCGGCGGAGTGGTCTACGTTCCTGACGGGGACGGTGCCAGCGTGCCGATGATCGCCTCGCCGGCGGACTTTCACGGCACGCCCACGCAGATCCGGTCCGTTGCTCCGGCGCTTGGGCAGCACACCGACGAAGTGCTCGCCGAACTTGACGCGCGCACGCACGGTCGCGGCTAGGCGGTCACGGCGACCGGTGCTTGACGCGGGCGGCGTGGCGCAGCTGGGCCAGGAAATCTGCGCTGTCATCACTGCGGACCAGGTACTGCGATACCGCCACTCGCACCGCTGTGGCGGCCGACAGCCCAGCATCGGGCCCAGTGCACAAGCGCTGCAGACGATCTCGCATCAACGGCAGCACCCGCGCCAACCGTCGGATGACCTGCTCGGGCTCAACGTCGACCATGCGCAGGCCGGGATAGGACAGTTGGTAGTCCACGATGATGCGCAATGCCGCGTCGAGCCGTTCATGGGCGGGTAGCCCGGCAGTCGCTTCGGCTACGGCGTGTTCGTAGAGCAGGCGCTCCCACACCACGAACGCGTCGAGCAGCTCGCGCTTGTCGCCGAAGTAGCGGTACAGCGTCGGCCGGGACACCCCGGCCTGGGCTGCGACGTCGGACAACGAAAGTTTCGCCGTGCCGTTGCGGCCCAGAACTTCCGCGGTCGCCGCCAGGATCCGTGCGCGCGTCGGAGTGTCCGGGCCGTCGGCATCGGGCGGCTCGTGACGTGCAACCGGCGGTTGCGGCATGCAGATACTTTACAAAAATCTGATGGAATGTCACGGTATTTGGATGGCAGCCCCTGCGGTGCGGCGATCGGAGCAACCCATGCGAGTGTCAGTGGATCTGAGCAGATGCACCGGCCACGGTATCTGCGAGACGATCGCCGAAGAGATCTTCGAGGTGCTCGACGAGGGCAGCGTGGTGATCCACGAGCCCGTGCGGCCCGCCGAGGACCGTGAGCGGATGCAGCAGGCGGTCACCCAGTGCCCGGTGGCCGCACTGCGGTTGATCGACTGACTTTCCCGCGGAGTAGCGTTCCCGGCTGCGGTCAAAGCTCAATCCGAGACTGGAATACTATTCCGCGGGAGGATTTTTCGGGGGGCGGGGGCGAACCAGGACCGATTGCTGGATGGCGCCGACGGGCCCTGATTCGTCGAACAACGTTCCGATCGTGGTACCGACGCCGTCGGGTCCGTAGCTCGTCTCTGCCCGGACGCCGACCCATTCGCCGTCGGGAACCCGGTGAACGTGGACCACCAGGTCGGTGTTGAGGAAGGTGAATTGACGCGGATTCAGCGTGGTGCCGATACCGTTGGCCACATCGGCCACGGCGAACAACCGTTCCAGCGGGGTCATCTTTTCGCCCTTGACCAGATCGACCTCGGGCCGCAGCCAGGATTCGCCGCCTCCGGGGGCCAGCGGACGGGTGAGCCAACGCCAGTCCAGGCTGTGCACGTAGTTGGGATCCCAGTCCTTCTTCATGTCGTGGCGTGTCGCCTCTGCGAGCGCAGCCAACGGTTCGGCAGCCGCATGCGCGATCGCCGGGGTGTCGAGTGTCTGCAGCCGCCAGCCGCTGGCCCGTGCCACCGGGCGGGGCCGGCCATCGGGTCCCGGGGCCGCCATCTCGGCGCTGAACAACTCGATCTGCTTGCCGGGGCGTTCTCGCCAGGCACGCACCCACAGGTCACCCTCGGCCGGGACGGGCCCGAGCAGATCGATCAACACCCGGCTCAACCGGGTGTCGTCCCGTGGTTCGCAGTGCTGCAGCGCCCGCACCAGCAGCGCCGACACCGGGGCGGCGTGTTGGATGGCCGCCGACCAGGTGCTGCGCACGAAATCGGTGGCGAGGAAGCGTTCGCCGTGCTCACTTTCGGCGTCGAGGAGTTCGTAGTAGGAATCGGACATCGGGACCTTTCAGGGCTGGGCGGGGGCGGGAATGTCGACGGTGGTGGCATCCAGGCGAGACAGCGTGGTGCCGCGGAGCCGTTCGGGATAGGCGTCAGCAGCTGACACCAGGAACAGGGTGCGGCCCTCGGGCCCGCCCAGTGCGCAGGCGATCGCGACGCGCTCGCCGATGTCGATGCGGTCGGTGACCGTCGCTACGCCATCGACGGACACGATGCGCTGGAACTGGTTTGCCAGCGTCATCGCCGTCCACACGCCGCCCTCGGTGTCCAGGCAGAGACCGTCCGGCGGACCGTCCAGGGCCTCGGCGAAGGCGCGCCGCTCACCCAGCGTCCGGTCGGCGGCGACGGTGAACGCGGTCAGTCGCCGACCGACCGATTCCGCAACGATCAAGGTGGCGCCGTCGGGGGTGAGAACCATACCGTTGGGAAAGTCCAGATGCTGGGCGACCACCGTGGCCGCCGCGGCCACACCGTCACCCGGGTCGAGTCGCACGATGACGCCGGCTGCGCGCGCTTGGGAGCCGACGTAGACGGTGCCGCCGCAGTCGATCACCATGTCGCCGAGGGCGGCCGGCGCGAGCTCGCTCAGATCGGCGTAGACGTCGACGGATTCACCGTCGTAACGCAGCACCTCGCGACGCTCGGTGGATACGATCAGCAACGACCCGTCCGGGCAGAACCCGAGTCCCGACGGCGAATGACCGGGTAGCGCAAGGGTACTGAGCAGACCGTCGAGCGTCACCGTGTGCACGGCTTCGCCGAGCATGTCGGAGAACCACACCAGGTCCTCGAACCACCGTGGACCTTCGCCGAAGCAGAACCCGTCGGCCAACGGGGTCAACGTCATCGGCGCAGTATCCGGTGCCATGACCCCCGGCCCGACAACACTTTACAAAACACGGGACAAGTGTCACGCTGCCTGGGTGCAGCTGTCAACCGCCTGCGGCCCGTGCCAGATCGGGGTTCGGACATGAACATGAAGAAGTATCACAGCCACACGCTGATGTACCTGCACGAGACGATCGACCTGGGATCGGCGTGCGCCGAGGAGTTCGTCGCCGAGTTCGACGCCAACTACCACCCGATGATGAGGGAGCTGGGGGCGAGGTTGTTCTCGATCTGGGAGACCACGCCTTACAACGGACACTGGCCGCAGGCGACCGTCATCTGGGAAATCGACTCGTTCGCCGATTACGCCCGCATCGGCCGGGCCCAAGCCGCCGGCGGCCGTCACCAGGCCGCCGCCCGAAAATGGGCGACATATCTGCGTGGTGCCGGTGCCCGGGGCGAGGGCCGCATCATGTATGCCGGTCGCAGCAACCGGCCGCTGTCCCAGTTGCAGGCCGAAGGGTTCACCGCAGGGCTGGTGATCCAGGAGATCATGCAAACCAAGCCGGGCCGCCAAGACGACTACATCCGTGAGCTCGAACGGCTCTACGTGCCCTGGTCGGAGTCGACCGGCAAACGCTGGCTCGGTTCGTTCATCACCACTTTCCGGTTCAACGAGGTCATCCATTACTGGGCCTTGGAAGGAGACTGGGACTGCTTCGAGAACCACTACCCGTCGTGGAAGGAACACCCGCCGGCCGAGATCGTGACGTGGATGAGCGTGGCCCCGGCGCTACGCGACGGGTGGGAGGACTCCATCCTGGCCGCGCTGCCACCATCCCCGCTGCGGTGATCGGACAGCCGCGATGACGCTGACAGAGTCGTTCACCTACGACCCGTTCGACCCGGTGGTGATGGCCGACCCGCTGCCGTTCTACCGCACGCTGCGCGATCGTCACCCGGTGTACTACCTGCCCCGATGGGACACCTACGCGCTGTCGCGATTCGACGACATCTGGAACGTGTTGGAGAGCAACGACGGAACGTTCGTCGCTTCCGAGGGCACGTTGCCCTCGGCCGCGGTGCTCGCTGACCACAACCACGGCCCGGTGCCCGACCCACCGCTGCACCCGATGCCGTTCCACGCCAACTTCGGCTCACCCCTCTACGAAGACGTCCGGCGGTGCACGGCCACACCGTTTCGGCCCAAGAGCATCACCGGACTCGCCGAGCGAATCCGGGTATTGGCCAACGAACGCCTCGACGAGCTGCTGGCCCGAGGACGATTCGACCTGACTCAGGACTATGGTGGCATCGTCGCGGCCTCAGTGGTCTGTGAACTTGTCGGTCTTCCAACGGATCTGGCTGCCGATGTGCTCGCAACCGTCAATGCCGGAAGTCTCGCGCAGCCGGGCAGCGGCGTGGAGGTGGCCGATGCCCGGCCCGGTTATCTCGAGTATCTGACCCCGGTCGTGCAGCGCCGACGAGCCGGACATGACGCGCCGGTGCCTATCGTCGACAATCTGCTGGCCTACCGGCTGCCCGACGGTACCGCGTTGTCCGACACCGAGGCGGCCGTGCAGTTGCTCGGTGTGTTCATCGGGGGCACCGAAACCGTGCCGAAGATCGTCGCGCACGGGCTGTGGGAATTGTTCGCCCGCCCTGAGCAACTCGCCGCCGTGCGTGCCGATCTCGACGTCAACATCGCGATGGCGCGCGAGGAGATGATCCGGTTCTGTGCACCGGCGCAGTGGTTCGCACGCACACTGCGCCGTCAGTTCACCCTGCATGGCACCACAATGCAGCCCGGCCAGCGCATCATCACCCTGCTGGCGTCGGCCAGTCGGGACGAGCGTGAGTACCGCGACCCCGAAGATTTCCTCTGGAACCGGCCGATCAAACGACTGCTCGCGTTCGGCCGCGGTCAGCACTTCTGTCTCGGCGCGCACCTGGCTCGTCTGGAGATCACCATCATGGTCACCGAATGGCTCAAGCGTGTCGACGAGTTCGCCGTGGATACCGACCAGGCCTGGCGGCCGCCGTCGAGCTTCCAGTGGGGCTGGAACAGCATTCCGGTGGAGGTCGGTTGACGTGTGGGCCTACCGTCTGGTCGCACCCTTCACCTTCGCCGAATCCGAGGTTGCACAGCCGCATCCCGAAGATCTGGGCCATGGACACGTGCTACTGCGGTTCCTGGCGGCCGGAATCTGCGGCAGCGATCTGCCAGGCTTCCGCGGCACCAAGGGCAGACTGGCGTTCGACACCGGCCCGTGTGTGGCGGACAAGGACGGATTCCCGATCCACGAGGTGGTCGGTGAGGTGATCGCCAGCCGGCACCCGGCACACCGGCCGGGGGACCACGTGGTGGGCTGGGCCTCGGGGTTCGACGGCCTGATGGAGTGCATCATCTCCGACGGCGACGGCCTCGCGCCCTACGACCCCGCGCTGGATCCCGCCCACGCCGTCGGTCTGCAACCGCTGGCGTGCGTGCTCTACGCGGTCGAACAGCTGCCCGAGCTTGCCGGGCGCCACGTCGCGGTGATCGGCCAGGGGTCGATCGGATTGCTGTTCAGCTACGTCATCAAGGCGCGAGGCGCCACTCATGTCACCGGCATCGACCCGGTCGACCGCGCCGAGATCGGTCCGGCGTTCGGCGTCGACACCGTCGTGCGCGCTACCAGCGATCGCTGGGTCAGCCGGCTTGACGCCGACGAACGTCCTGATGTCGTCATCGAGACCGTCGGTCACCAGGTCGCCACACTGGCTCACGCGATCGAGGCCGCCGCGTTCGGCGGCACCGTGTTCTACTTCGGCGTTCCCGACGACGATACGTACCCGATCAGCATGCGCACCATCCTGCGCAACAACCTGACCCTCAAGGCCGGCGTCACCTTGGAACGGCGCCGAATGTTGAGGGCAGCCGACGACTTCGCCCGCGCCCATCCCGGGCTGCTGGACCGCTACCTGACCCAGACGTTCCCGGTCGCCGAGGTGCAGCAGGCATTCGAGTTGGCCTGCCGTCCAGATCCGCGGCGAATCAAGATTGCGATGGTGCCCTGATGGCGCAGAGCAGACTGCAGCAGGCCCTGAGCACCCGGCCGCATCTGTGGGGAGGATGGGTGATCGGGCCGTCTGCGATCGGACCTGAGGAGTTCGCCGCGGCCGGCTACGACTACGTCGGATTCGACGTCCAGCACGGCTATCTCGACGACGCCGAGGTCGCGCAGACATTGCGCCGACTCGAGCATGTGCCGATCGCCACCGTCGTCCGGCTGCCCAACGCCGACCCGGCGCCGATCGGTAGGGTTCTCGACGCCGGTGCCGACGGCGTCATCATCGCGATGGTGGACACCCCCGAGCAGGCCGCGGCCGCGGTCTCGGCGACCCGCTACCCACCGGCCGGCGAGCGCAGTTTCGGGCCGCTGCGCGCCGGGCTCGGGCTCGATCCCGCCGAGCTGCAGTCCCGGGCTTCGGTATTCGCGATGGTCGAGACCGCAGCAGCAGCGGCGGCGATCGAAGACATCTGCGCGGTGCCGGGTCTGACCGGTGTGTACGTCGGCCCCGCAGATCTGGCGATCTCGCTGGGACAGCCGCCGGTCGGTGCGCTCACACATCCCATCGTTCGCGATGCCGTCACCGACATCGCGCAGCGGGTCACCGCAGCTGGACGGGTATGTGGTATCCATGCCGGCGCAGGAGTTGCGGGAAAGATGCTGGCGCAAAATGGCTTTCAGCTCATCACACTGGCATCGGAAGGGCACGCACTGCGCCGCGGGGCAACAGCACACCTCCAAGAGGCTCGCGGAGGTGCGCCGCACGACGACGCCAGTTCATCGCGGCGGTACCCATGACAACCGGCGGGCGTATCGCGCTGGTCACCGGGGCCGCACGTGGCCAGGGTGCGGCGATCACCGAACGGTTGCTCGCCGATGGTTTCCGGGTGCTGGCCTGCGACAGGCTGACCGACGAGCTCACCGCGACGGTGCAGCGGCACGACACCGCCCGGGTTGCGGGTTTCACCTTCGACGTCACCTCGGCCCACCAGTGGCAGGCCGCCGTCGCAGCTGTCGTCGACAGATTCGGCGGGCTGACGACACTGGTCAACAATGCCGGTGTACTGCACCGGGCGTCGCTGACCGACGAGACCGAGGCCGGATTCGAGTACAGCTGGCGGGTGAACTGCCTGGGACCGTTTCTCGGGATCCAGGCCGCCCTGCCGCAGCTGCGTCGGGCCACCGGCGCGGCGATCGTCAACACATGCAGCACCGGGGCGGTTCGGCCGTTCCCGAACCACAGCGCCTACGGATCCTCGAAATGGGCGTTGCGCGGGCTCACCCAGGTGGCCGCGGTCGAGCTGGCCGCCGACCGAATTCGGGTCAACGCGGTGTTTCCCGGCCCGGTCGAGACCCCTATGCTCGACGCGGCCACCCAGACCAGACTCGCCGAACGCGCATTGCTCGGCCGTATCGGCAAAACGACAGAGATCGCCGACGCGGTAGCGTTCCTTGTCTCCGAGCATGCGTCGTTCATCACGGGTTCCGAGCTCATCGTCGACGGTGGGCAATCGCTGCAGATTGGATGAAAACGACTATGGCGAAGGGTCTTTCGGTCGGAATCATCGGTGCCGGCCCCGGGGGTCTGGCCTTGGGAATCTTCCTGCGCAAGGCGGGATTCGACGACTTCACGATCTTCGACCGCGAGGACGGGGTGGGCGGAACGTGGCGAATCAACACGTACCCGGGTCTGGCCTGCGACGTCAAGTCCCATCTGTATTCGTACTCCTTCGACCTCAATCCGCGGTGGTCTCGGCTGTGGTCGGGCCAGCGCGAAATCCTCGAGTACTTCGAGAGGTGCGCGCAGCGGTACCGGCTCGGTTCCCATCTGATGCTCAACACCGAGGTCGTGGCGGCCAGGTGGGACGAGGCGGATCGGACCTGGCAGCTGGACACCAGCGACGGTCGGGTTTACACCTTCGACATCGTGGTGTCGGCGGTCGGCATGTTCACCCGGCCGGTGATGCCGACGCTGGCCGAAGAAGAGCCGTTCACCGGCACGGTCATGCACACCGCGCGGTGGGACCACTCGGTGGATCTGCGAGGTGCTCGGGTCGCGGTGCTGGGCACTGGTTCCACTGCCGCGCAGCTCGTTCCGGAGGTCGCCCGGGTCGCCGAGCGGGTCTACTCGGTGCAGCGCTCGCCGACCTGGGTGCTTCCCAAGCCCGACCGGCCCTATACCGAGCGGGAGAAGTGGGTTTTCGCGCACGTTCCGCTGGCGCGGAAGTTCTACCGGACGCGGTTGTGGCTGCGCAGCGAGTCCAACATCTCGGTGATCGAGAACGGCAGCGACAAGACCCAGGAGTTCAGGAACATCGCCCTGAACGCGCTGCAGAACGCGATCCCTGACCAGGCGCTGCGTGAGCGGCTGACCCCGGACCACCCGCTGGGGTGCAAGCGTCTGGTTTTCGCGACGAACTACCTGCAGGCGTTGGCCGCACCACACGTCGAGGTGATCTCCAGCGCCGCAAGCGCGTTGAGGTCGCGCACGCTGATCACCGAGGACGGTACCGAACTCGACGTCGACGTGGTGTTGTGTGCGACCGGGTACGCCGCCGCCGACTATCTGGGCCAGATCGAGGTCATCGGCGCAGACGCCACCCCGCTGGCCAGCACCTGGCGCGACGGTGCGTTTGCGTACCTCGGCATGACGGTGCCGGGCTATCCGAACTTCTTCATGCTCTACGGTCCGAATACCAATGTCGGCTCCAACAGTGTGATCTTCATGCTGGAAGCGCAGGCGCACTACATCGTGCGGGTCCTGAAATACCTGCGGCGCAGAAACCGCAACTACATCGAGGTGCGCTCGGAGGTGACCGCCCGATTCCTGGACAAGGTCGACCAGTGGATGCAGGGCACCGTGTGGCTGACCCGGTGTAGCAGCTACTTTCGCGCCGCCAACGGCCGCGTGGTCACCCAGTGGCCGCGCAGCGCCCGCGACTTCTGGACGATGACGCGGAGGTTTCGGGCCGGCGATTACACCTTCGGGCCGCCGGCCGGCCGCCCGGTCATCGAGGTGCGGTCCGAGACCGCCCAGCGGCGATGACCGAGGTGATCTCCCGGCTCGATCCCGCGCTGCGTCACCTGGTCGCAGCCCGGACCGATCTGTCGCCGCCCGTGCTCGGCACGGTGCGCGACAGCGTGAACCAGCGCCGCGCCGAAGCTGCACTGCACACCGACACCATCGGCATCGAGATCGAACAGCGCGACGTCGTCGCACCCGACGGTCACCGCATCACGGTTCGGATCTATCGGGGCGGTCCGCCGCCGTCGCCGGCGGTGATCTATTGTCACTCTGGAGCTTTCGTACTCGGCAATCTCGACACCGACCACCGGCAGTGCGTCGAGCTGGCTCGACGGGCACGGGTCTGTGTGTTGTCCCTGGATTACCGCCTGGCCCCCGAACACCCGTTCCCGGCGGCGATCGACGACGCCGCGACGGTCCTGGATTGGGTGGTGAACAGTGCAGCCGAACTCGGCGTCGATGCCACCGCGGTCGCGGTGGCCGGCAACAGTGCAGGTGGTGGCCTGGCGGCCGGGTTGGCCCAACGGTCTGCCGCCGCACGCCTGCCACCGGTGGCCTTCACCCTGCTGCACCAGCCGGTGCTCGATGACCGGGACACTGCGTCCAAGGACGAGTTCACCGCCACGCCCGGCTTCGACGCCGAAGCCGTGCAGTGGATGTGGACGCACTACCTTGCCGGCAGCGACCCCAGCAGCGAGTCGGTACCGGCACGATCGGCGGAGCTGAGCGCGCTGCCGGCGACGATGATCACCTGCTCGGAACTCGATCCGTTGCGCGACGAGGCGATCGACTACGGCCGGCGGTTGATGCGATCCGGGGTCGGCACCGGGCTGCACGTGTTCGCCGGCACCTGTCACGGTTTCGATTCGCTGTTGCCCGACTGGCAGACCAGCACCCGGCTGTTCGAATGGCAGAGCGCCGCGCTGCGTCAGGCGTTGCTGCCGGACTGACCAGCCAACTCGCGCGCGACGGCCCGGTGGTAGGCGTCGATATTGGCCGGGTTGACGATCTTGAAGAAGCTGTCCGGGAGGGGTGACTCCGGGTAGGCCTCGACGGTCATCGTGCGGCGGAACAACGTGACATCCAGTCCGGGCTGAGAAATCGCGTATCTGACCGTGATCCGTCCCGGCATTCCGCCGCTACCGTCGGCGTCATGGCCGAGGTTGCCGACCGAGTTGAACACCCACAGTCGCGGACGCATCGCGATCGCGAGGTGCCAGGTGAAGATGCGGTTGCCGTCGGGACCGGTCTCGGTCCAGGAGTCGCCGATCGCCAGGGGCAGTGTGTCGGGCACCGTACCGACATGCGCACTGCCCGGGTATGTCTTGGGCCAGTTGGCCGGGTTGGTCACGAAGTCGTAGACCTCCTCAGCGGACTGCGTGAACGCGTTCTCCGACGTCGTCGTCACGATTCCCACGATGCTCCGTTCGCCAGGGTCCGCCACTGCGGTCCGTCCATACACTTTACAAAATGGCATCGCAGTGTCACGCTTCGGGAGATGTCGCCGGTACCCGGAGGAGTGTGACGCGACGATGGATTTCGCGACAGTCGAGCTCACTGAACAGGATCGGATCTTTCGTCGAGAGCTGCGCGCGTTCCTGGCGTCGGTGGTCACCGCCGATGTGATCGCCCGCGACCGCGAGAGCGGAGAGAACTTCGTCGAAGAGGTCCATCTCGCGCTGGGCGCCGCGGGGTATCTGGAGCGGGATTTCCGCGCCGAGGCTGACGGTGGATTCACCGCCGTCCAGCGCCGGATCTTCGAACTCGAAGTCGGCCGTGCGCACACGCCCTGGTTTCACTGGGGTACCACCGCGATGGTGGCCGGTGCGGTGGACCGCTTCGGCTCCGAGGACCTCAAGAACGAGATCCTGCCCCCGGTGCTGTCCGGGCACCACCGGCTGTGTCTGGGCTACACCGAACCCGACGGTGGATCGGATGTGGCGACCTGCAGGACGCGGGCCGTGCGAGATGGTTCGGGCTGGATCATCAACGGCGCGAAGATGTTCACCTCCAATGCGCACAACGCCCACTTCGTCTTCCTGATCACCAACACCGATCCGCAGGCGCCCAAGCACCAGAGCCTGACCATGTTCCTGGTGCCGTTGGACGCCGCCGGGGTGCAGATCCAGCCGCTGCGTACCGTCGACGGTGACCGCACCAACATCACCTACTACAGCGATGTCCGTGTCGAGGATCGCTACCGGATCGGTCCGGTCAACGGCGGCTGGTCAGTGCTGCGCGAAGCGCTGAGCGTCGAGCACGGCACGGTCGAGCGTGACGACAGCGGTCTGCAGAAGCTGGCGACCATGACCGAACATGCGTTGTTGCTGGCCGAGGAGGTCGATCGGATCGCGGCAGAGGTTTCGGCCGACGGGCGCCTCGCCGACGGGGCGGTGAGTTATCGGCTGGGGCGCGGCATTGCCCGCCTCGAAGTCGCGCTCAGCAGTGCGGAGATGTTCGGGCGGGTGGCGATCGCCCAGACACTGCGCGACATCACCGGTGATCTGATGGATATCGGCGGGGCTTCGGCGGCGGTGCCCGACGAGCTGCGCGCCGAGTATCTGTTCCGCCTGGCCGGGCCCACTGGCATCTACGGCGGCACACTGGAAGTGTTCCGCAACATGATCGCCCAGCACGTCTTGGGCCTGGGCCGGCCGGTCTACGCGGCGCCGAAACCTACAGGTGCGGGATGACCTCACCGGCCAGCAACTCCAGCGTCTGGTCGGAGGCCCGGTCATGGGTGAACAGCACCAACTGCCGAAAACCCATCTCGACCAGCCCGGCCAGTCGCTCGACGATCTGGTCTGGCGTGCCGATCAGCTCGGTGTCGTGCAGGCCGAATCCCGGTCCTCCGAACCGCTTTTCGGCGAGGCTGCGGACCTGGGGCAGCGATGCGTCGTCGGGCGCCAGTGCCATCACCGCCTCGATCGACAGCACGATGGTGGCCGGGTCGCGGCCGATCTGTCCGCAGGCGGCCTGCAGCGCGGAGATCTTCTGATCGATGACACCGAGCGCGTAGGTCGGCACGTTCCAGACATCGGCATAGCGGGCCACCAGCGGCAAGGTGTACTTCTCGCCGACGCCGCCGATGACGATCGGCGGACGCGGACGCTGCACCGGACCGGGTTTGATGGGCATGTCGGCGACGGTGAAGTGCGCTCCGCGGAAGTCGATGCGCTCGTCCTCGAAGGCCTGGTGCAGGATCTGCAATGTCTCGCCCAGCAGTGTCGAGCGTTCGGCGAACGTCCCCCAGGGTAGACCTGCCCGTCGGTGCTCGTCTTCGATCGATCCGCTGCCCAGGCCCAGCGTGAGCCGTCCGCCGCTGATCTGGTCCAGTGTGGTGGCCATCTTCGCAAGGGCGACGGGATGGCGGAACTGGTTGCACAACACCATGTGTCCGACACGCAGGCGGCGGGTACGGCTCAGTAGCGCGGTGGCCAACGTCCACGCCTCCAACGACGGGATCTCGGGCATGCCGGGCCCGTAGAGGTGGTCGTAGAGCCATAGTGAATCGATGCCGAGGTCCTCGCATCGTTGCGCGCGGTGTGCGACGTCGTCGAAAGAAAAACCCATCTGCGGGACATACACGCCGATTTCTGGTCGCTTCACGTTTCTCCGCTCGGTGGGTGCTGTACTTTACGCCGCCTGCATGGTAACGACATTCTCGTAAATGAAGAAGAAGATTCTGGACCGGGTGCGAGGAGCATTGAGCAATGAAATTCACCATCACCCATCCGATGCACACCCACCCGTACAACCCGGAACTTGTCACCGGCACCGGTATCGCCACGGTCGCAGCCGCCGCCGAGCGGGCCGGATTTGCCGGGTTCGGTTTCACCGACCACCCGGCGCCCACCCAGCGCTGGTTGCAGGCCGGTGGCCATGACGCCTTGGACCCTTTCGTGGCGATGGGGTTCGCGGCCGCCCACACCAGTACGATCCGGCTGGTTCCTAACATCGTCGTGCTGCCCTACCGCAACCCGTTTGTCGTCGCCAAGGCCGGCGCAACGTTGGACCTGATGTCCGACGGCCGCTTCACACTCGCCGTCGGCGTCGGCTATCTCAAGCGTGAGTTCCAGGCTTTGGGCGTCGATTTCGAGCAGCGCGCCGAACTGTTCGAAGAGTCCCTGCGGGTGATCCGCGACGTCTGGACCACCGACGACCTCACCGTCGAGGGCAGGCACTTCACCGCCTCCGGTATCACGGCCCATCCTCGACCCGTCACCCGACCGCACCCGCCGATCTGGATCGGCGGCAACACGGCCGCGGCCCGCGCCCGGGTGGCCCGCTACGGCCAGGGGTGGTGTCCGTTCCGGGCTCCGGCGGTGCTCGCGCAGACCGCCCGCACCGCAGCGCTGGACTCCAACGACCAACTCACTCGTCACATCGACGACTTGCGCCGCCGCCTCGAGGATGCAGGCCGCGACCCGCACGAGATCGACATCGCCATCACCAACGACGCCGGCGGTAATCCGGGTGCCGAGGACTTCGACGCCGATGCGTTCCTGGCCGGGGTGAAACAGTTGGCGGACCTCGGCGTGACCTGGGTTCAGGTCGGGATCCCCGGCGACAGCCTGGCGCACGCGCTGGACGCGATCGAGCAATTCGGGACCACGGTCATCGCCATGCAGTGACCGCCGTGGCGGATCACCGAGGACGTGCTGACTGCCCGGAAAGCTGCGAGACAGTTTGCACCTCAGCGAGTTTGACCAGCGTCTTGCCGATGTTCACCCCGGTGAACAGCCCGTTGAGCGCGTCCACGCAGGATTCGATGCCGTCAAAGACATGCTCGCGGTGCACCAGCAAGCCCTCGTCGTGCCAGCGCCTCAGGTCGGCGAATGCCTCGTCGAAGCGTCCCCATTCGTCGAGCGCGTTGAAACCCTGCATCAGCGCCGTCTTGGACAGTAGGTTCACATAGTTCGACGGCCCAGGGTGCTCGCCGGTCAGGTAGCTGGAGATCACCCCGCAGAGCACCACGCGGGCTTTGTGCGCCAGTCGCCCGAGCACGGCGTCGAGGATCGGTCCGCCGACGTTGTCGAAGTACACGTCGACTCCGCGTGGACAGTGCTGCTTCAATGCGGCGGGCAGGTCGTCATTGCGGTAGTCGACACAGGCGTCGAACCCGAAATCCTCCACCACGGCGCGGCACTTGCGCGCGCCACCGGCGATGCCGACCACCCGGGCGCCGGCGATCTTGGCGATCTGGCCGGCCACCGACCCCGTGGCGCCGGCCGCCGCCGACACCACGACGGTCTCGCCGGGCCGGGGGCGGCCGATGCCGGTCATCCCGAAGTATGCGGTGGCCCCGGTCGGTCCGTAGATCGACATCACCGCACGCTGGTCGACCTGCTCGGGTGTCCCGTGCACCGGGGTGGTGAAGATGTCGTCGCGGACGGTGGTGTACTCCTGGAATCCGGTCAGTGTGGTGACGATGTCGCCGACGGCGTAAGCGGGACAGCGCGATTGCACCACCTGTCCGATTCCGGCGGCGCGGATCACCTCGCCGAGGCCGACCGGCGGCAGGTAACCGGGCTGGTCGTCGAGCCACGTCCGGACAGCCGCATCGATGCCCACGTAGGTGGTGCGTACCAGTGCTTCGCCGTCGGCAAGTTCGGGCGCGCAGGCTGTGACCAGTTCGGTGTCCCCGGGTCCGACCAGGCCGTGGGGGCGGCGGCGCAATAGGATCTGGCGGTTCGTCAGCGTCGACACCCGGCCGAAGTTACCGAACGAAGGTTCGTCGGGGACCGGTTCTTCAGGACTGCGCCGGTGGGCGCGGTAGCTCGGCTTGCAGGGCGACGCGCGTCTCGTCGAAGCTCATCAACGATGCGATCGCCTGGCTTTCCGGCAACGGGTCCTCATAACTCCACGCGACGTCGTCGACGACATGATCGCCGACGACCGCGTGAAAGTACGTGGCGTATCCCTTGTAGTTGCAGTAGCTGCGCGTCGACGACGGTGCCAACAGGTCGGTGCGCACCTGCGAGCGCGCGACGTAGAGCCGGGGCAACAGCGCGGTCTCGAACAGGATCACGGTGTCGGTGGTGTCGACCAGCGTGGTTCCCGCGACCGTCACGTGTAGCCGCCGCGACGTCGGTCGGCAGTCGACGCGGTGGTACGGGTTCGGGGGATAGTGCACCAGTTCTCGCCCCTCTTCCCGCCACTGGTCGGCCGCCTCCCACGGCACCGTGACATACCCGGGTGCCTCCGGCACCGGCTGGGCCGGAAGGTCGCCGACCTCGTCGACCGGAAACGCGTACCGCAGCACGTCACCGCGGCGGTGGACCAACAGCGCTCGTTCGGTGTGCAGCACGCGGTGCTCACCGCGGAAGGCCTCGATGCGTCGAGGGTGAGGCTCGACGTAGACCAGATCTCCGCTGACCGGCGGCACCAACACCCCGGCCCGCTCGCTGCTGAGCGGGCCGTAACCCACCACCAGGCTCATCGAATGCTCCGGTACTCGACCGGTCTCGGGCAGAGCGTCATCGCCGTGGGGCCTCTCCGTGATTCGGAGCACCGAGTCTACAAACCGCGGTTGACACCGAGTACCGAAACTGTCACGGCGGCACGATAGCCGACTGCACCGCGGTGGCGTGCGGGACAATCGTGTGACGAATGGGTACCCGGCCTACGTCGGACGGAACGGGGGTGGCGGTGGTGAAACGTCTCAACGGGGTGGACGCCATGATGCTCTACAGCGAGACTCCCGAGGTGCATATGCACACTCTCAAGATCGGCGTCCTCGACGTCTCCGGAAGCGGTGGCTTCGACTTCGAGTTGTTCCGCAAGGCGGCACTGCCGCGGTTGCATGCGTTGGCGCCGCTGCGTTATCAGCTCATCGACATCCCGGGCAAGGTCCACCACCCGATGTGGGTGCAGAACGCCGAGATCGACGCCGATTACCATATTCGCCGCGCCCGTGTCCCGGCGCCGGGAGGGCGGCGTGAGCTCGACCGGTTGATCGGAGAGATCGCCGGTACGCCGCTGGACCGCAAGCGTCCGCTGTGGGAGATGTATGTCGCAGAAGGTTTGGCGGACAACAAGATCGCCGTGATCCATAAAGTTCATCACGTGCTCGCCGACGGTGTTGCCTCGGCCAACCAGCTCGCGATGGTGATTCAGGGCGGCGAGCCCATGGTGTGCGGCGAGTTACCGGCGGGTTCAGGGGAGTCCCGGGAGACCGCACATCTGCTCTGGGACGCCGGTCGCGACCACTGGCGGCAGGTCCGTCGCCTCCCGCGCCTGATGAACGAAACGATCACCGGGATCTCGCGGGTCCGTCAGCAGTCCCGTGCCCGCGGTCGCCATCCGGAGCTGGCCCGCAACTTCGCCCCGCCGCCGTCGTTCATCAACCACGTCGTCACGCCCGGGCGCCGCTTTGCGACCGCGCCGTTGGCGCTGGCCGACGTCAAGCAGACGGCACGCCAGCTGCAGGTCACGCTCAACGACATCGTGCTCGCCACGGCCGCCGGTGCACTGCGCGAACTGCAGCTGCGCTACGACAAGAGGGCCGATGCGCCGCTGATCGCCGGTGTCCCGGTCAGCGTCGACCCGTCACCGGATCGGTTGACCGGAAACGAATTCACCTACATGACGCCGTCATTGCCGGTCCACCTCGGCGACCCGTTGGAGCGGGTCCGGCTGACCGCCACCGCGACGAAGATCGCCAAGGAGAACCATCAGCTGCTCGGACCCGAGTTACTCCCGTCGTGGTTGACGTATCTGCCGCCGACGCTGACTCCGAGTGTCTTCCGCAGTCAGGCGCGAAAGTTGGACACCGCGAGGGTGATGAACCTGACCATCTCCAATGTCCCGGGACCCCGGCAACGCGGGGTGTTCGAGGGCGCGACGATCGACGAGATCTATTCGGTGGGGCCGGTCGTCGCGGGCAGCGGGATGAACATCACGGTGTGGAGCTACGTCGACCAGTTGTCGATCTCGGTGCTCACCGACGATCAGACACTGCGCGACCCGCACGAGGCCACCGACGCGATGCTCAACTCCTTCGGCGAGATTCGGCGGGCCGCCGGCCTGCCCGACGACTTGACACCCGTCGAGACCGCACTGCCGCTGGCGCCGGCTTCATGATCGCGGAACCTGTTGCCGGCGTGCCACATTGGTGACGCCGCGGACCGTGGGGCGTGCTGCAAGTCAGTATTGATGCTTTACAGTCGGTTGAAAAAGTGTCACGCTGGAGGGGTGTGGCGCGGGTCGCGCTGTGCGCGCGTGAAGGAGGCCGACGGTGAGTGCTGGCACGTTCGAGGTGCATGAGGGGCGCCAGAGCAAGGGCGCCCGGTCCGATCGAGACCGCATGGCCGCGACGCAGGCCGAACCGCACCTGACCTATGACCTCACCGTGCTCGCCGCCGACGTCCCGAGCGTGGTCAGCTTCGCGGCAGGTTGGCTGTGCGATCGGGTCCGCGCCGGCTGGCGGGTCACCGTCGTGGTGCCAGTCGGCCAGGACGTGCGCCCGTTGCAGATCATGGGTGTCGACGTCGTGACGGCCGAGCCCGAGGTGGACGCGCTGCGCGGTCGGTCGGCCGCAGCGTGGGCCGTCGACGCGGCGGTGCTCGACGCCGACCCCGATATCCGGTACGAGGTGAAGCGGGCGCTCGATCGCGCCCAGACCGAGATCACAGTCTGGGGCGCGGCCGAATCATGGGCGAAAAACCGTCGGTTCACCGCGGTGCGGCATCGGCTCAGTGCCGCAGCGCGGGCGTTCAAGCAGCACGCGTTGCTGACCTCGGGTCAGGACGCGCAGGTGCCGGCGGTCGAGAACTTCCTCAGCGCAGCGTTGTGGTACGCGCCAGACGGCGCCGATCTGGTGCCGATCTCGGCCGGCGAGTAAACCCTTGCAGTCGCGAGGATCAATGGCGATCCGGGTGGCGATGCACCCACCAGTGGCGTGCGGTGATGGCGAACACCAAGGCGGCGAAGCCGACCATGAACCAGTCCTCGACGCGGCCGACGTGGTTGCCGTGGATCATCAGCAGCAGGAACGCACCGCCCAGCAAGCCGCCGATCTGGATGAACCGCGGGTTCTCCGACGACCAGCCCCACTCCGCGGACGGCACCTCCTCGACGTCAACGCCGGTACGTCGTTCCACCTCGGTGCTTGCCACAGCTGCTCCTCACAATCGGGCGGCATGTCTTGCGGTCATTCTGGCACAGCTCTACTACGGGCCGCCGTAGTGTCGCCGGTCCGGGGTTAGGCTGACCCGGGTGTCAGGACACAAACGGACCGGTGCTCTGGCCGGCAAGGTGGTCTTCATCACCGGTGCCGCGCGCGGACAGGGCCGGGCCCATGCGGTCAGGTTCGCCCAGGAGGGCGCCGACGTCATCGCGGTGGACCTGTGCGAGCAGATCGACAGCGTGGCCTACCCGATGGCCACCCGCGAGGACCTGCAGGAGACGGTCCGGCTGGTGGAGTCCACCGGGCGGCGCATCATTGCCGAGCCCGCCGACGTCCGCGACCGCGACCGGCTGGCCGCGTTGGTTGCCCGCGGCACCGAGGAGTTCGGCCGACTGGACTTCGTGCTCGCCAACGCCGGGATCTTGCCCGCAGCCGGCCCGCAGGCACACGACATCACCGCCTACACCGACGCGGTGGCTGTGATGCTCAACGGCGTGTATTTCACCATCGATGCCGCGTTGCCGGCGATGCTGAGCAATCCCGAGGGCGGTGCGGTGGTGATCACCAGCTCGGCTGCCGGGTTCAAGACGGTCAGTACCGAATTCGCCACCATGAACCACGGCGCCGCCGGCTACACCGCTGCCAAGCACGGCGTCGTCGGACTCATGCGGCACTTCGCCCGCTCACTGGCCGAGAAGAACATCCGTGTCAACTCGGTGCACCCCGGCGGTGTTGCCACCCCCATGGTCCTCAACGAAGCGCTCGCCGATTGGGTGGGCGAGCATCCGTCGTTCGGAGAGTCACAACGGCCGCTGCTGAGCCTGCCGATGATGGAGCCCGGCGACGTCAGCGACACCATGGTCTATCTGTGCAGTCCGGCCGGGCGCTACATCACCGGTGTGGCGCTGCCGGTGGACGCCGGCCTGACGCTGAAGTAGCGCCGAAACAGCTCAGCGCGTCGCGTTGTAGCGGCGCAGTGCCTCAGCGCGCTCGGTTTTGTGGTCGACCATCGGTTCGGGGTAGGTGGCCGGCCTGTTCTTGCCGAGCTGGTGGACGTCGACGCCGTCGGGCAGTCCGGCGAGCTCCTCGACCCAGCGCCGGACGTAGTTGCCGGTGGGATCGAACTTGGCGCCCTGCAGGTTCGGGTTGAAGACCCGGAAATACGGCGCGGCGTCGGTTCCGCTTCCGGCCACCCACTGCCAGCCGTGCTGGTTGTTGGCCATGTCGGCGTCGACGAGCTGCTCCAGGAACCAGCGGGCGCCCCACTGCCACGGCAGGTGCAGATCTTTGACCAGGAACGACGCTGCGATCATCCGCACCCGGTTGGGCAGGAAGCCGGTCGCTGCCAGCTGACGCATGCCGGCGTCGACGACCGGGAAGCCGGTCCGGCCGGTCTTCCAGGCGTCGAACGCGTGCCGGGCGTCGCTGCCGTCGTCGACCTCGATGGTGTCGAAGGCGGTATTCCAGTTCCACCACGCACTGTCCGGCCATTCGTGCAGCACCGACGCATAGAAGTCGCGGAATGCCAGTTCCCGCAGGTAGGCCTGCGGCCCCTGGCCGGAATCGATGTCGGCGGCCAGTGTGCGGGGATGGATGGTGCCGAACTTCAAGTGCGCCGACATCCGGCTGGTGCCGGCCACGTCGAGTCGGTTTCGCCGGTCACCGTAGGACGACAGGCCGTCGCGCACGAACTGCTTCCACGACCGGCGGGCCGCGGACTCTCCGGCCGGCACGTCGAGGTCGACGCCGGTCTCAGGCAGGGCGGTGAGGTTGTGCACTCCGTCGACCTGCGCCGGATCGATCCACTCGGCCGAGCCCGCCGACGATTGCGCGGGTTCACGCCAACCGTGCTCCCGCCAGGCTGCGAAGAACGGGGTGAAGACCTTGAACGCGGTGCCGTCACCTTTGCGGACCCGGCCCGGCGACACCAGATACGGGGATCCGGTGGCCACCCACTCGACGCTGCCCAAGGCCGCGCGCACCTGCTCGTCGCGACGCGCCGCAAACGGGGTGAACTCCTGTGAGACGTGTACCGCGGACGCCCCAATCGCAGCGGCCACCCGGGGGATGGCGGTGCGCGGGTCGCCCTCGACGATCAGCAACCGACCGCCCAGATCGGTCCGCAACTGCGTCAGCGCGTCGTAGAGGTACTGCAACCGTCGCAAACCTGCTGCTGCGGTGAGTCGTGGATCGAGCACGAAGCAGGCAAGCACTTCACCGTCGTCCTCGGTGGCGGCCAGCAGCGCAGGGTGGTCGCAAAGCCGGAGATCGCGGCGGAACCACAACACGGTGGGCATGGCATTGATGCTGCCCGCAAAGTCCGATAAAGAAACCAGTAAGCGGGGCAACCGAGAGGACGGGTGGGGTGCAATTCTGGTCAGGAACAGCTTTCATGAAGACAACCGAGGCCGTCGCGGTCGCCCGGATGCTCGACGAAGCCGGCTACGACGGCATGGTGACCTCAGACCACATGATCTATCCCCGTCGTCTGCAGTCCACCTACCCCGACTCCGACAGCGGAACCCCGCCGTGGCCTCCGGAGACACCATGGCCCGATGCGTGGGTGCTCACCGGTGCCATGGCAGCGGTCACGACCCGGCTGCGGTTCTCCAACGCCGTCTACATCGCGCCGGCCCGCCCGCTGCTCGAGGTCGCCAAACAGGTCGCCACCGCCGCGGTGCTCTCCGGCGGGCGGGTCTCACTGGCCGTCGGAGTGGGGTGGATGCGCGAGGAGTATGCGCTGATGGGGCAGGACTTCACCACCCGGGGCAAGCGGCTCGACGAGATGATCCCGGCGCTGCGGTCGCTGTGGCGCGGAGGTTGGGTGTCCTGGCAGGGCGAGCACTATCAGGTTCCGGAGTTGATGCTCGAACCACACCCGCCTTCTGCGGTGCCGATTCTGGCCGGCGGTGAGTCCGAGGCCGCGCTGCGCCGGGCCGCGGGGATGTGCGATGGCTGGGTCGGTTACGCCTACCGGTGGGATGAAGCCATGGGTTATGTCCGACGGCTGGGTGAACTTCGGCGCGAATGCGGGCGCTCTGGCGAGCCGTTCGACATTCTGCTCGCGCTGATGGAACCGCCCAGCGCGGATCTGTATCAGCGGGCCCGCGACGCCGGAATCACCGCGGTGATGTGTGCGCCATGGATGACCGCCGAATCACACGCTGACCCGAGCGGTGGTGTCGAGCGATTCCGCGGCCCGATCGAGCGGTTCGCCGAGACTGTGATCGCCAAGGTGAGAGAATGAAAGTAGCTCGGCGGCAACGATATTGGTGTCAGCAGGGAGCCCAGGGCGTCAGGGGCTGGTCTGCCTGACGCCCTGGGCACGACTGTGCCGCGATCGTCAGGCCGGCGGAAGCAGAACCGAGTCGATCAGATACACCGTCGCGTTGGCCGTCTGAACGCCGCCGCACACCACCGAGGCGTCGTTGACCATCAATTCCTCGCCGTGGCCGGTGACCGTCACGTCGGCACCCTGCACCGTGGTGTGCGTGCCGACCACCGCGGCCGGGTCGGCCTGACCCGGAACCACGTGGTAGGTCAGGATATTGGTCAACAGGGGTGCGTCGGTCTTCAGCTGCTCGATGGTGGCCGGATCCAGTTTGGCGAACGCGTCGTCGGTGGGTGCGAAGACGGTGAACTCAGCGCCGTTGAGCGTATCGACGAGGTTCACCTCAGGGTTGAGTTGCCCTGATACCGCTTGGGTGAGCGTGGTCAGCAGCGGATTGTTCGATGCCGCAACGGTCAGTGGTGAGTCTGCCATTCCCTGCACCGAGCCGGGGCCGTCCGGGACCTGCTCAACGTAGCCGGCGCAGCCGGGTCCGACCGGTGCGGCGCCGGCTGTGGCGGTGGTTCCCAACGCGAGGCTGATCGCCGCCGCAGCCGCAAATCCCGCTCCCGCCAAAGCTTTTCCGTTGACAATCATATCCTCGAATTCCTTTCGCCGCAGTGCGCCGCCGGCGGCGGCCGCATGTCGTTGTCGTCCTACATTTCTCATTCGGAGCCGGTCCTCACACGGATGGGTTTGCCGGACTGAACTTTTCGGCTGGGTGCAGACGCACAAGATCCCCCGCCACGGGGCCGTGGCGGGGGATCTCGCGACTTCTCAGGTCTCGGTCAGTTGGCCGGGGGCGGCATCAAGACCGTGTCGATCATGTATACCGTGGCATTGGCGGTCTGCACACCACCGCACACCAGGCCGGCATCGTTGACCATCAGGTCATCACCCTCGCCGGTGACGTTCACGGCCTCGCCCTGCACCGTGGTGTGCTCACCGGGCACCTGATCGGGCGCGGCCTGGCCGGGCACCACGTGATAGGTGAGGATGCCGGTCAGCAGGTCGGCGTCGGTACCGAGCTGATCCAGCGTGGCGGCATCGAGCTTGGCGAACGCGTCGTCGGTGGGCGCGAAGACGGTGAATTCGTCGCTGTTGAGCGTGTCGACGAGGTTGACGTCGGGATTCAGCTGGCCGGAGAGCGCCGAGGTCAGTGTCGTGAGCATCGGGTTGTTCGACGCGGCAACGGTCACCGGGTCCGCGGCCATTCCGGCCACCGACCCGGGCCCCTCGGGCACCTGCTCGGCGTAGGCGGCGCATCCGGTGCCGACCAGGTTGGCGGCCGGATCGGCCATGGTGCCCTCCGGCGTCGTGGCGGGGGCGGTGGTGGTCGGGTCAGCCATCGCCGGCGTGGTGGCGGTGTCTTCGGTCGCCTCCGGAGAGCTGTCGTTACCGCAGGCAGCGACGCCGAACATGGCCATGGCCGCCAGGCTTGCCGCCGCGACCGTCTTCCGGTGAACTGTGATCATCACTTTCCATCCCTTCGCGGACAGGCTCCGTCGCCCGCCCTGTGGTGACACTCGTGATTCCCCGCTGCGGACTCGTTGGATGGCACAGCACCGAGTACGTCACATTTACGTCATATTTGGCCGCCGGTCACGCCGGGTCCGCGGCAGTGCGGTGATCCGGTCGCGGCACGGCACAATGAACGGGTGACCGGAGCCGGCGAGCGACACGACAGGTTGCGGGTGCTGATCTTGGGCAGTACCGGATCGATCGGTACCCAGGCCCTCGATGTGATCGCTGCCAACCCCGACCGCTTCGAGGTGGTCGGGCTCGCCGCCGGCGGTGGCAACGTTGGGTTGCTGGCGCGGCAATGTCGCCAGACCGGAGTCACCAATGTCGCGGTCGCGGATCCGGCCGCCGGTTCCGCTCTGGGCGACATCGCGTTCACCGGGCCACACGCGGCCACCCGACTCGTGCACTCCGTGGCTGAGACCCGCGGCGTCGACGTGGTGCTCAACGCGCTGGTCGGGGCACTCGGGCTGGAGCCCACGTTGGCCGCGCTGTCCACCGGGGCCCGGCTCGCGCTGGCCAACAAGGAATCCCTGGTCGCCGGGGGACCGTTGGTGGTCAAGGCTGCGGCGCCGGGCCAGATCGTGCCGGTGGACTCCGAACACTCGGCGCTGGCGCAGTGTCTGCGCGGCGGCAGCGCCGACGAGGTCGCCACGCTGGTGCTGACCGCCTCCGGAGGTCCGTTCCGCGGCTGGACCGCTGAGCAGCTCGAACACGTCACCCCCGAGCAGGCGGGCGCGCATCCCACCTGGTCGATGGGTCCGATGAACACGCTGAATTCGGCGTCGCTGGTCAACAAGGGGCTCGAACTCATCGAGACCCACCTGCTGTTCGGTATCGACTACGAGCGCATCGACGTGGTTGTGCATCCGCAGTCGATCGTGCATTCCATGGTCACCTTCACCGACGGCTCGACCCTGGCTCAAGCCAGCCCGCCGGACATGAAACTGCCCATCGCACTGGCGCTGGGCTGGCCGCAGCGGATTCCCGGCGCTGCCGCGGCCTGTGACTTCAGCACTGCCGCGACCTGGGAATTCGAACCCCTCGACCACTCGGTGTTCCCCGCCGTCGAGCTGGCCCGTGAGGCCGGCCGGCGCGGCGGCTGCCTGACCGCGGTCTACAACGCCGCCAACGAAGAGGCCGCCGAGGCCTTCCTGGACGGACGCATCCGGTTCCCGGCGATCGTGCGCACCGTGGAATCGGTGCTGCGCGCTGCCGACCAGTGGGCGGCAGAACCAGCTACCGTGGATGAGGTGCTCGACGCGCAGCACTGGGCTCGTGACCGGGCCCGTCGCGCGGTCGAGCACGAAACCGCAGGTACGCAACGCGCGAGAAGGTAGAGGCTGCCGCCCCATGATGTTCACGATTGGCATCGTGCTGTTTGCACTGGCCATATTGCTGTCGGTGGCCCTGCATGAGTGCGGTCACATGTGGGTGGCCCGCGCGACCGGGATGAAGGTGCGCCGCTACTTCGTCGGCTTCGGCCCGACACTGTGGTCCACCCACCGGCCCAATAAACTCGGTCAGACCGAGTACGGCATCAAGGCCGTTCCGCTGGGTGGATTCTGCGACATCGCCGGGATGACGGCGGTCGAAGAACTGGCGCCCGGCGAGTCGCGCTATGCGATGTACAAGCAGAAGACCTGGAAACGGGTCGCGGTGCTGGGAGCCGGCCCCGGAATGAACTTCGCCATCGGGCTGGCGCTGATCTACATGATCGCCATCGTCTGGGGCCTGCCGAACCTGCATCAGCCCACCAACGCCATGGTGGGTGAAACGTCGTGTGTGAAATCCGAAGTGACGCAAGGAACTTTGGGGGACTGCATCACTTCCAGTCCCGCAGCCGCGGCCGGTATCCAAGCCGGCGACGTCGTCGTCCGGGTCGGGGACACCCCGGTCGCCAACTTCGACGAGATGGTCTCTGCGGTGCGGGCGCTCAACGGCCCGACCGACTTCACCGTGGTGCGCGAGCGCGACGGCCAGTCCCGGGAGTTCACCACCACCGTCGACGTCGTCCCCAGCCAGCGCTTCGTGGCCGGCGCCGACGGCGCGCCCCCGCAACCCACCGATGTGGGCACGATCGGCGTCACCGCGGCCAGCTTCGCGCCGACGCAGTACAACCCGCTCTCGGCCGTGCCGGCGACGTTCGCGTTCACCGGTGACCTGGCCGTCGAACTGGGTAAGGCGCTGGCCAAGATCCCGACGAAAGTCGGCGCGCTGGTGTCGTCCATCGGTGGCGGTGAACGCGACCCCGAGACCCCGATCAGCGTGGTCGGAGCAAGCATCATCGGTGGTGACACCGTCGATGCCGGTCTATGGGTGGCGTTCTGGTTCTTCCTGGCCCAGCTCAACTTCGTGCTCGGCGCGATCAACCTGGTTCCGCTGCTGCCGTTCGACGGCGGCCACATTGCGATCGCGGTGTTCGAGAAGATCCGCAATCTGTTCCGCTCGGCGCGCGGCATCCTGCCCGCCGCGCCGGTGAACTATCTCAAGCTGATGCCGGCCACCTATGTGGTGCTGGTGCTGGTGGCGGGCTACATGCTGCTGACCGTGACCGCCGACCTGGTCAACCCGATCAGGTTGTTCCAATGACACTGATACGAGGAGCGCTGCGATGACCTCCATCGGTCTGGGGATGCCGCCGGCGCCGCCGCCGGTGCTGGCTCCCCGCCGCAAGACCCGCCAGTTGATGGTGCGCAATGTCGGGGTGGGCAGCGATCACCCGATCTCGGTCCAGTCGATGTGCACCACCAAGACCCACGACATCAACGCCACCCTGCAGCAGATCGCCGAACTGACCGCCTCGGGCTGCGACATCGTGCGGGTGGCCTGCCCGCGCCAGGAAGACGCCGACGCGCTGCCGGTGATCGCCAAGAAGTCGAAGATCCCGGTGATCGCCGACATCCACTTCCAGCCCAAGTACATCTTCGCCGCGATCGAGGCCGGCTGCGCAGCGGTGCGCGTCAACCCGGGCAACATCAAGGAGTTCGACGGCCGGGTCAAGGAGGTCGCCAGGGCGGCCGGCGAGGCCGGCATCCCGATCCGAATCGGCGTGAACGCGGGCTCGCTGGATAAGCGTTTCCTGGAGAAGTACGGCAAGGCCACCCCCGAGGCGCTCGTCGAGTCGGCGTTGTGGGAGGCCTCGCTCTTCGAGGAGCACGGTTTCGGCGACATCAAGATCAGCGTCAAGCACAACGACCCCGTCATCATGGTCGCGGCCTACGAGCAACTCGCCGCGCAGTGTGACTACCCGCTGCACCTCGGGGTCACCGAGGCCGGACCGGCTTTCCAGGGGACCATCAAGTCCGCCGTCGCGTTCGGCGCGTTGCTGTCCAAGGGCATCGGAGACACCATCCGGGTGTCGCTGTCCGCACCGCCCGCCGAAGAGGTCAAGGTCGGCAACCAGATCCTGGAATCACTGAACCTGCGGCCCCGCGGGCTGGAGATCGTGTCGTGCCCGTCGTGCGGACGTGCCCAGGTCGACGTCTACACCCTGGCCAACGAAGTGACCGCCGGCCTGGAGGGAATGGACGTCCCGCTTCGGGTGGCGGTGATGGGCTGCGTGGTCAACGGGCCCGGCGAGGCCAGGGAAGCCGACCTCGGGGTGGCCTCGGGCAACGGCAAGGGACAGATCTTCGTCAAGGGCGAGGTCATCAAGACCGTTCCGGAGGCGCAGATCGTCGAAACCCTGATCGAGGAAGCCCTGCGGCTGGCCGAGGAAATCGGCCTGCAGCCAGGTGCGCAGGATGCACCCGGTTCGCCCGTCGTGACCGTAAGCTGAGGGTTGTAGCCGCCTGATCGGGTCGGCCGCCGGATTGTCGAGAAAGAGTCCAGATGTCGGCTCCTCCGCTTTTTCGCCTCGTTGATGAGCGAAGGGTGTCGGTGGTCCGCGATGTCCGGGATTTGACGGCGGTGCGGCGGGTGCTCGACGAGGACCCGGTGGCGTCCTGCATGGTCGCTGCGCGAGTGGCCGAACACGGCATCGAGCCGGCGGCCATCGGTGGAGAACTGTGGACGCGGCGGCGCGCCGGCGAGTCGCTCTGCTACGCCGGGGCAAACCTGATTCCGCTGCGCGGCGGCGCCGGTGATCTGAATGCTTTCGCCGACAAGGCGATGAGCACCTCGCGGCGATGCTCGTCGCTGGTGGGCCGTTCCGAACTGGTGTTGCCGATGTGGCAGCGGCTGGAACCGGTGTGGGGGCCGGCCCGCGACGTACGTGCCCACCAACCCCTGATGGCGCTGGACACGTCCCCGGCAAGCCCGCTGGATCCGGCGGTGCGGCCGGTGCGCATGGAGGAGCTCGACGCCTACCTCATCGCCGCGATCGACATGTTCATCGGCGAGGTCGGTATCGACCCCCGCAGCGGTGACGGTGGCCGAGGGTATCGGCGCCGGGTGGCCGGTCTCATCGCGGCGGGACGTGCGTGGGCCCGGTTCGAGCGCGGTCAGGTGGTGTTCAAGGCCGAGATCGGGTCGCAGTCGCCCGCCGTCGGCCAGATCCAGGGCGTCTGGGTGCACCCGGACTACCGCGGTCGCGGCCTCGGCACCGCCGGCACCGCGACGCTGGCAGCCGCGATTGTGGCCGGCGGTCGTATCGCCAGCCTGTACGTCAACAGTTTCAACACCGTCGCGCGCGCGACCTACGCGCGGGTCGGGTTCACCGAGATCGCGTCTTTCGCCACCGTGCTGCTCGACTGATCCGTCCGTCCGTAGGACAGCGCCTACGCTTCCGACATGACCGACGACGCGCAGACGCAACGCAGACTGATCGCCGATACGCTCGTCACCGCCCTGGAACGCCGTCACGAAGTCCTCGATGCGGTCGTCGGCGCCGAGGATTACGACGCGGCCATCGAGGCGATCGCCGATCTGCTCGACGTGCCGGCCTCGGCGGCGGAGGCGGTGTTGCGGCTGTCCTTCGATCGGCTCACCAAGGTGGCACGCCGTCGAATCGCCACCGAATTGGAGAATCTGGCTGCCGAGGAATCCGTGATGGCGGTCGTCGACCCGACACCGGGACCGGCACGCCGGCTGCAACTGCGGCCGTTCGACCCGGAGCGCGATCGCGATGTCTTCGCCGCGCGCACCGCCGACGTACCGTCGGCCGGCGACGGTACCGCCAAGCCTGCCGGTGAGCTCGACGACGAGATCCGCGACGCGGCGGCCCGCGTTGCCGCCGAAGAGGCCGCATGGTTGGTCGCCGAGGTCGGCGCCGCCAAGGTCGGCATGGTCTTCGGCGAACTGTCCGACGGCGAGATCGACGTGCGCATCTGGATCCACCCTGGCCACCGCAAACAGGGTTACGGGACTGCCGCGTTGCGCGCGTCACGGTCGGAGCTGGCGGCGTACTTCCCGGCGGTGCCGCTGGTTGTGCGCGCGCCCGCCGTGGGCGGCTGACCGAGGAAGCCGGCTGTTACTGCGGTGCGCCTGCGTCGAAATCGCGCCGTGACTTTTAACATCAGTCTCGATGACAACATTAGTCTCACCCGCATCACGAGTAGCAGTACTGGCGACGGCTGTGTCCGTTGTCGTGGCACTCGCCGGCTGCACCCCGCGCCCCAACGGTCCCGGTCCGACGGCCGAACAGTTCTTCGCGGCATTGGCCACCGGCGACATGGCCTCGGCGGCCCAGTTCGCCGACCGGCCGGATCCGGCGCGAGCGGCGCTCAGCCAGGCCTGGGCCGGACTGCAGGCCACCGGACTCGATGCGCGGATCCTCAGCTCGCGGTACGCCGAGGACACCGGGACCGTCAATTATCGCTACACCTGGCACCTGCCCAGGAATCGCACCTGGACCTACGACGGTGCGTTGAACATGGTGCGCGACGAGGGCCGCTGGGAGGTGCGCTGGAGCGCCACCGGTCTGCATCCCCGCCTCGGTGAGAATCAGACCTTTGCGCTGCGTGCCGAGACTCCACCCCGGGCCTCCGTGCACGAGCGCACCGGTACCAACGTGCTGATCCCCGGATTCCGGTACCACTTCGCCCTGGACGCCGAAGGAGCCGGTGCCGAACTGATGACCACGGCGCGCGTCGTCGCGGAGACTCTGCACCGGTTCGATCCGGCGCTGGACCCGCAGCGCCTGGCCGAACAGGCCAGCTCCGCCGACGGTGCGCTGGGCTTGCTGACGTTGCGTCAGGCCGACCACGATGCAGTGGTGGGGGTACTGGCCCCGTTGCCCGGTGTGGTCATCACCCCGCACCCCGACATGGTGCCCACCGACGACACGTTCGCGCCTGCGGTGGTCAGCGACGTCAAGAACAGCGTGGCCGATCAACTCGACGGCGTGGCCGGGTGGCGCGTCGTGACCGTCAACCAGAACGGCGTCGACGTCGACGTATTGCACGAGGTTGCCGGCGAGCCGGCCCCGTCGGTGCGCATCACCCTGGATCGCTCGGTGCAGAACGCCGCCCAGAACGCCGTCGACACCACCGGTAAGCAGGCCATGATCGTGGTCCTCAAACCGTCGACCGGGGAGATCCTGGCGGTGGCGCAGAATGCCGCGGCCGACCGGGACGGCCCGGTGGCGACGATGGGTCTCTATCCGCCCGGATCGACGTTCAAGATCGTCACCGCCGCTGCCGCGATGGAACGCGACATGGCCACCCCCAACACGCTGCTGGGCTGCCCCGGCCGGATGGACATCGGTCATCGCACGGTGCCCAACTATGGCGGGTTCGACCTCGGGACCGTCCCGATGTCTCGGGCGTTCGCGAGCTCGTGCAACACCACGTTCGCCGAGCTCGCCAGCCGGATGCCGCCGCGCGGCCTGACCCAGGCCGCGTCGCAGTACGGCATCGGACCTGACTTCAAGGTCGAAGGTCTGCGGACGGTCACCGGTTCGGTTCCTCCCACGGTGAACTTGATCGAGCGCACCGAGGACGGGTTCGGCCAGGGCAAGGTGCTGGCCAGTCCGTTCGGGATGGCGCTGGCCGCGGCCACTGTCGCCGCCGGCCATACCCCGGTGCCGCACTTGATCGACGGCCGGGAGACCGAGGTCATCGGCGATGCGCAGCCGGTCCGGCCCGAAGTGGTCGAGGGGCTTCGGCCGATGATGCGCCTGGTGGTCACCAACGGCACCGCCAAGGACCTCCAGGGCGCCGGAGATGTCCGCGGTAAGACCGGTGAAGCCGAGTTCCCCGGCGGATCACACTCGTGGTTCACCGGTTATCGCGGCGACATGGCTTTCGCCGCGCTGATCGTGGGCGGTGGCAGCTCGGAGTACGCGGTGCGCATGCTCAAGGGCATGCTCGACGCCTTGCCGCCGGATTATCAGCCCTGATCGCAGCCCGCCTGCGGCGTACCGTAGAAGGGCCATGACTGCAAACCAGCACCCTCAGTACCTGCCCGACACGGTCGAGATGAGGATCTCCGATGCCGACCGCAACGGCACTTTGCGCCGTTTGCACAACGCGGTGGCGCTCGGCCTGATCGACATCGGGGAGTTCGAGGAGCGCTCGGCGATGGTGTCGCAGGCGCGGCTGCGCTCCGACCTCGACGCGCTGGTCGGCGACCTGCCCGGCCCCGGCGCGATCGTGACCTCCGCTGCGGACCGGGTGGAATTGCGCGGTGTACTGGGATCGCTCAAACGGCACGGCGAGTGGGTCGTGCCCACCAGGCTGGCGCTGCACCGCCGGTTGGGGTCGGTCGACCTGGACCTGACCCGCGCCAAGTTCGCCGGGCCCATCGTGGTCATCGAGCTCGATATCCGGTTCGGCGGCCTGGACCTGCGGTTACCGGACGGCGCCAGCGCATCCATCGACGACGTCGAAGTCAACGTCGGCAGCGCCCATGATCACCGCAGGGATGCGCCCGCGGAGGGCAATCCGCACGTGATCCTCACGGGCAAGGTGGTGTGCGGGTCGGTTGACGTGCGGGGTCCGCGCAAGTCGTGGTTGGGCCGCGGGCCCCGGTCGCTGCGCGCCGACTGAGTCAGCGCGGGTCCAGGATTGCGAAACTGAGGGTGGCGCGCGCGGCCAATCGGTCCCGTGCGGCGTCGGTGACGTCGACGGCGATCACCGAGAGCCGCCGCCCGGCACGCACCACGGTGGCCTCGGCGCGGGCGGGTCCGGTAAGAACGGGTGCCAGGAAGTGGATCGTCATGTCCGCGGTCGTGACGTCCTGCTCGGCCGCGATGTGCCGGTCGGCCAGCCGACCGGCCGCGATGTCGATGAGCGTGGCGACCAAGCCGCCCTGCAGCGCACCGCGCCGATTGACCAGATCCGGGCGGTTGTCCAACTCGATCACCACACGCTCGTCGGTGTCCTCGACGTCGCGGAAGTCCAGCTGGGCGAACAAATGTCCCGGGGTGACCTGCATGGGCGAACGCTAGCATTGCGTCATGACGCTACGGACCGCCCTACGACCCGGTGTGGTCTCGCCGATGCTGCCGGTACCCAAGTCGATCCCGCGCCCGGAATATGTCGGCAAGCCGACCGCTGCGGAAGGCTCCGAGCCTTGGGTGCAGACCCCTGAGGTGATCGAGAAGATGCGGATCGCCGGCCGTATCGCCGCCGGCGCGCTGGCCGAGGCGGGTAAGGCGGTCGCGCCGGGTGTGACCACCGAGCGGCTGGACCGCATCGCCCACGACTACATGATCGACCACGGCGCCTACCCGTCCACCCTCGGCTACCGAGGCTTCCCGAAGTCCTGCTGCACGTCGCTCAACGAGGTGATCTGCCACGGCATCCCCGACTCCACGGTCATCGAGGACGGGGACATCGTCAACATCGATGTAACGGCCTACAAGGACGGCGTGCATGGTGACACCAATGCCACCTTCTTGGCCGGAGACGTCTCCGAAGAGCACCGGCTGCTGGTGGAGCGTACCCACGAGGCCACCATGCGCGCGATCAAGGCGGTCAAACCCGGGCGGGCGCTGTCCATCGTCGGCCGCGTCATCGAGGCCTACGCGAACCGCTTCGGCTACAACGTCGTTCGGGACTTCACCGGGCACGGAATCGGCACCACCTTCCACAATGGGCTGGTGGTGCTGCACTACGACCAGCCGTCGGTGCAGACGGTTCTGGAGCCCGGAATGACATTCACCATCGAGCCGATGATCAACATCGGCAGCCTGGACTACGAGATCTGGGATGACGACTGGACCGTGGTCACCAAGGACAAGAAGTGGACCGCGCAATTCGAGCACACGCTGGTGGTCACCGACTCGGGCGCTGAGATCCTGACGCCGGCGCCATGACCAGGTGGGCCGCATACGCAGCGCTGATGGTGCTGCTGACGGCCGCCTGCTCGACGGGCGTCGGTGGCACCCCGACCTGGCCGGGCGCCCGGCTGGAACGCGTGGTCCTGACCGAAGCCGACTTCCCAGCCGGCGTGCGCTACGAACGCGTCGTCAAAGAGGCCGGACAACCCGACGGTGCCGGGATGCCGCCGCCGATGATGTCGCGACCGCAGGGCTGCACCGACGCGTTGACCCGCGACATCGCCGCGACCGCCGAGCGTGGCCCCGGCAGCGCCGAGGAGTACGTCGTCGCCTACGACGGCGTGCGCATGGTCATCACAGTGTTGAGTTGGCCGCTGGATCTCGAAAGGTTGGCCGCGACCGCGCTACGCTGCGCCGAGTTCCGAACCTTCTTCGACCCGTCGGACCCGGGCATCGCGATGACCACCACCAAGATCGACGGTCCGCGGCCGGACGCGCTGGTGTACCAGCAGACCATGCTGCTACCCGGGTCGCAGAGCAGCATCTACTTCTCCTTCGAGAACATCGGCGCCACAGCGGTTTTCGGCATCGCGTTTCCCACCCCGGATCCGTCGATACCGGTCAAAGGGACACTGCCGCAGACCTTTTTGGACGTCATCGACCATCAGGCGCAGCGGGCGCAGTCGTAGTGGGGTCGCGTTAACAGCAAGAAAAGCTGCACGCGACCGGCACCGCGGGCGGTAGCGTGACGCAATGCCCTCACCCATGATCACCGTCGATGGCTTCGGCGTACCCGTCGAGGTCGCCGGACCCCAGAAGGGGTCGGTCGTGGTGCTGCTCAGCGCGGCGCAGAAGGTGCCGGCGGCCTACGAGGCGGTGTGCCAGCGGCTGCACACGGCGTCACTGAAGACCGTCGTGATCGGCCCTGATCCGCGGTTGACGGCCAAGTCGGTGCTCGGCATCCTCGACTCCCTCGACGTCCGGTGGGCGCTGCTGGTGGGGGACCGCTCCGGCGGCGAGCTGGCCTGGGAGCTGGCCGCCACCCGGCTGGACCGGTTCATCGGCCTGGTGGTCATCGACCGCGGGCACCCGCGCGTGGCCGACCACACCGGCGTGGTGCGCGACCAGGATTGCCCCCCGGTCGAGCTCAACACCACTGCGCTGGTCAGCAACAGCGCATCGCGGGCGGTGGCCAGCGCCAGTCAGCGCTATGTCTACGGCGAATACCGGGTCGTCGACCTGCTGGGCCGGCGCCACGCCGCGGACTCGACGGCTCAGCTGGCTGCCGAGATCGTGCTGCGCACCAGCACCTGGTGATCCATGCGCGCTACGGCGCGGGCGCTTCCTCGGGCGTCCAGGCCTGCGGCAAACCGGGCTGATTGGGGAACAGGAAGTCGACGAACGCCGCCGCCGTCGGTTGCGGCTCGTGATTGGCCAATCCGGGACGCTCATTGGCCTCGATGAACACGTATTCCGGCTTGGTCACGTCGGGCACCAACAGGTCGATCCCGGTCACCGGGATGCCGATGGCTGCCGCGGCAGCTACCCCGACCCGGCACAGTTCGGGATGCACGGTCGCGGTGACGTCGTGAATTGTGCCGCCCTGGTGCAGGTTCGCCGTCCGCCGCACCCGCAGGTGCTCTCCCTCGGCCAACACGTCGTCGAGCGTGAAACCCGCCTCCTTGACCGTGTTCTCGGTGACCGCATCCATCGGGATGCGGGACTCCCCGCCGGTGACTGCCGCGCGGCGGCGGCTCTGGGCTTCGATGAGTTCCCGGATGGTGTGGCGCCCGGTGCCCACCACCTCAGCGGGCATGCGCAGCGCCGCGGCGACGACCTTGCCATCGATCACCACCAGCCGCAGGTCGTCACCCGGGGCGCGCTGCTCGATGAGCACCTCGGGATGCTGTTCACGGGCGCGGGCCAGCGCGGCGTCGAGTTCGGCGGGACCGTCGACACCGACGGTGATGCCCTTGCCTTGTTCACCTCGGGTGGGTTTGACCACGACGTCGCCGACCTCGGACAGGAAGTCGTGGTCAGCCTGGTCGAACGTCGCCAGCCGGCCCCTGGGCACGGCGATGCCGGCTTCGGAGACGATGCGGCGGGTCAGGCGCTTGTCGTCGCATCGGCTCATCGCGACCGCAGAAGTGTACTCCGACAATGACTCTCGGGTGATGACACTGCGTCCGCCGTGGGACAGCCGCATCTCGCCCGCTTCGGCGTCGAGCACCTCCACCCAGATGCCGCGGCGCATCGCCTCGTCGGCGATGATGCGCGCGTAGGGGTTGAGGTCGTCGACGGTCTCGGGGGGATGGGTGAACAGCGGCTCGTTGATCGCGTTCTTGCGTTTGACGGCCATCACCGGAACGCGGGCGAAGCCGAGCTTCTCGTACAGCGCGATCGCCGCGGCGTTGTCGTGGGTGACCGACAGATCCATGTAGGCGCGGCCGCGTTTGCGGTACAACGAGGCCAGCGCGCGGGTGAGAGCGGCCCCGACGCCGGGCAGGGTCGCTGCGGGGTCCACGGCCAGTGTCCACAGACTCGAACCGTTCTCCGGATCATCGAACAGTGTCGTGTGGTCGACGCCGGTGACCGTGCCGATCACCGTCCCGTCCTCGGTGACCGCGACCAGGTAGTCCACCGACGGCTGGTTGCGGTGGTTGTCCCAGATCACGTCGGTGGGGGCGGGGACCATGCCGCACCGCACATAGACCCGGTTGATCGCGTCGGCGTCACCGCGGCTGTGCAGCGTGCGCACGGTGAACCCGCTGAAGGCCACATCTGGTTCGTCGGCGTCGGCGAAGCGCAGGCGATAGGTGTGACTGGGATCGATGAACAGCTCAGCCGGAGCCTTGGACACCAGCACATGCGGCTCGCGCGGGTAGATGCAGATATCGCGGCGGCCTTGGGCCTCACCGCGCAGCGCGCTGGCCAGTTGCGCCGGGTCGGCGAAGGTCTGACCGAAAAGTAGCCGGCCCCAACCGAGTTCGAGGGCGACATTGGAGTCCATCGCGTCGACGAGCTCGGGCGGTGACGCCTCGTGCAGCGCCATGGTGATGGCTTCGCTGCCGTGCTCGCCGCCTGCGGCGGTGTCGGTCATGCCGCCGGTCCGCTGATTCCGTGGTGCTGCAACCACAGTTCCAGCAGGGCGATCTGCCAGAGCTCGTTGCCCCGCAGCGGTGTCAACTTGCCGTTCGGGTCGGCCAGCAGCCGGTCGACCGCCGCCGGCCGGAACAGTCCGCGCTCCTTGGCCGCCGGTGCGTACAGTGCGTCGCGGACCAGGTCCAGATAGGGGCCTTCCAGGTGGGTCAGCGCCGGCACCGGGAAGTAGCCTTTGGGTCGGTCGATGACATCGGCCGGAATCACCTGCCGGGCAGCCTGTTTGAGCACCCCTTTGCCCTCGTGGGCGGTCTTGAGCTGAGGCGGGCAGGTTGCCGCCAACTCGACGAGCTCGTGATCGAGGAAGGGCACCCGGCCCTCCAGGCCCCACGCCATGGTCATGTTGTCGACCCGTTTGACCGGGTCGTCGACCAGCATGACGGTGGTATCCAGGCGCAGCGCCCGATCGATGCCGGTCTGGGCTCCGCTGCGAGCGAAGTGTTCGGTGATGTAGGCCTTGCTGGGATCGTCGGCGGTGGCGAAGGCCGGGGACACCAGTGCCGAGTAGGCGGCGTGGTCGCGATCGAAGAACGCGGCGCGGTAACTGGCGACCGACCCTTCCAGCGATGCCGCCGCGGGCTCACCCATCGGCGGATACCAGTGATAGCCGGCGAACACCTCGTCGGCTCCCTGGCCGGACTGCACCACCTTGACGTGCTTGGCCACCTCCTGGGAGAGCAGATAGAACGCCACGCAGTCGTGACTGACCATCGGCTCGCTCATCGCCCCGATCGCACCGGCCAGCGCAGGCAACATTCTGTCGGTGTCGATGCGTATCTGGTGGTGGTCGGTACCGAAGCGATCGGCGATGATGTCGGAATACCGGAACTCGTCACCTTGGACTCCGCCGACGGATTCGAACCCGATGGAGAACGTCTTGAGTCCGGCCTGGCCCGCTTCGGCGAGCAGGCCCACGATCAGGCTGGAGTCCACGCCGCCCGAGAGCAGGCAGCCGACCGGTACATCGGCGACCAGGCGCCGTTTCACCGCCACCCGAAGGGACTCCAGAACTGCTTCTTCCCAGTCTTTTTCGGTCCAATCGGCACGATCGGACCGGCGGGTGAAGTCGGGCACCCAGTAGGTCGTGGTGGTGCGGGTGCCGTCGGGTTCGATCGCCACCAGCGTGGCCGGCGGCACCTTGGTGACCCCGCGCAGGATCGTTCGAGGCGGCGGCACCACCGAGTGGAAACTCAGGTAGTGGTTCAGCGCCACCGGGTCGATCCGGGTGTCGATGTCACCCCCGGCCAGCAGTGCCGGCAGCGAGGACGCGAACCGGATCCGGTCGGCGTTCTCGCTCAGGTACAGCGGCTTGATGCCGAGCCGGTCGCGGCCCAGCAGTACCCGGCCACTGTCGCGTTCGACGATGGCGAAGGCGAACATGCCTTTGAGGTGGTCGACGAATCGGTCACCCCAGTGGTGGTAACCCTTCAGCAACACCTCGGTATCGCTGTGGGAGAAGAAGCGGTAGCCGTGCGCGCTCAGCTGGTCGCGCAGCTCCTCGTAGTTGTAGATGCAACCGTTCCAGGCCACCGCCAACCCGAGCTCGGAGTCGACCATCGGCTGGGCGCCGGCCTCGCTGAGGTCGATGATCTTGAGCCGTCGATGGCCCAGCGCCACCCGGCCCTGCGACCACGCTCCCGCGGCGTCCGGCCCGCGCGGGGCCATGACCTCGGCCATCTGGGTGACCGCGCTGATATCGGGTGTTCTTCCGTCAAGGCGTACCTCGCCGGTGGCTCCACACACCTGTTCGACCCTATCTGAGACGGCGTTCACTGACCACACAACGGCCGCGGCTGGAGCCTCGGCGCGGGGGTAATTTACCCCGGCTTCAGTGCGTCAAACCGGGCCGGAGCTTCGCGATCGAGACACGTGTCACATCACCTCCGGATGCCACCGCGGCGCGCCGATCGGTCTATTGGTCTGGCGCCCGACCTTTGGGCGTGGCAACCTGGTGGCCCGTGAGCAGCCCACTGCTCGTAACCTTCCCACCCGATGCGAGGCAGGTACCGATGAGCGCAGGCACACGCGGATTGCTGTCCAGGGGCGAGCTCGAGGAGCTGGTCGCTGCCGGAACCATCGACACGGTCCTGGTGGCGTTCTGCGATATGCAGGGGCGGCTGACCGGCAAGCGGATCTCGGCTCGGTTGTTCGTCGAGGATGTGATCGAGCACGGCGCCGAATGCTGCAACTATCTGCTGGCCGTCGACGTGGACATGAACACTGTCGACGGCTATGCGATCTCGAGCTGGGAAAAGGGTTACGGCGACATGGTGATGACGCCTGACATGTCCACTCTGCGGATGGTGCCCTGGCAGCCGGGCACCGCGCTGGTGATGGCAGACCTGTCGTGGACCGACGCCAGCCCTGTTCGGCAGGCGCCGCGCGGCATCCTGCGCGCGCAGCTCGACCTGCTCGCGCGGCGTGAACTCGACGCGATCGCCGCCACCGAACTCGAGTTCATGGTGTTCGACACGGGTTTTCGCGATGCCTGGGCGGCCGGCTACCGAGACCTGACCCCCGCCACCGACTACAACATCGACTACGCCATGCACGCGTCGACCCGGATGGAGCCACTGTTGCGCGATATCCGCCTCGGGATGGACGGCGCAGGCATGTTCTGCGAAGGCGTCAAAGGCGAGTGCAACCTGGGGCAGCAGGAGATCGGTTTCCGCTACGACAAGGCGCTGGTCACCTGCGACAACCACACGATCTACAAGAACGGCGCGAAGGAGATCGCCGACCAGCATGGTAAGAGCCTGACGTTCATGGCCAAATTCGACGAGAGGGAGGGCAACAGCTGTCACATCCACATCTCGTTTCGCGGTCAGGACGGGTCCCCGGTGTTCGCCGATGACAGCGACGAGCTCGGGATGTCGCCGATGTTCCGTAGCTTCATCGCCGGGCAACTGGCCACGCTGCGCGAATTCACTCTGTTTTATGCGCCGAACATCAACTCCTACAAGCGGTTTGCCGAGGGAAGTTTCGCGCCGACGGCGGTGGCCTGGGGGCTGGACAATCGCACCTGTGCGCTGCGGGTGGTCGGTCACGGCCCTGGCATGCGGATGGAGAACCGGGCCCCCGGCGGGGACGTGAATCAGTACCTGGCGGTCGCGGCGCTGATTGCCGGCGGCCTGTATGGCATCGACAACGAGCTCGAGCTCGGGGACGCGGTGGACGGCAACGCCTACACCAGCGGCGCCGACCGACTGCCCACCACGTTGGGGGAGGCGGTCGAGTTGTTCGAGCACTCGCGTATCGCCCGCGATGCGTTCGGCGACGACGTCGTCGAACACTACGTCAACAACGCGCGGGTGGAGCTGAAGGCATTCAACTCCGCCGTCACCGACTGGGAGAGGTTCCGCGGTTTTGAGCGTCTCTGATCCAGTCCGGCCCGGGGTGCGCCCGGTGATCGGCATGACGACGTATCTGCAGCAGGCGCAGACCGGGGTCTGGGATGTGCGGGCCAGCTTCCTGCCGGCGATCTATTTCGAGGGCGTCGGTCTGGCCGGGGGCATCGCGGTGCTGTTACCGCCCCAGCCGGTCGACGATGCGGTCACCGACCGCGTCCTGGACAGTCTGGATGCCCTGGTGATCACCGGGGGCCGCGACGTCGATCCGGCCACCTACGGGCATCCACGCCATCCGGCCACCGACGAGCCGATGCCCGACAGTCGAGCCCGGGATGCGTTCGAGTTGGCGTTGGTAGATGCGGCGTTGCGTCGCGGGATGCCGGTGCTGGGGATCTGTCGCGGCGCGCAGGTGCTCAACGTCGCACGTGGCGGGACGCTGCACCAGCACCTGCCCGAGGTGGTCGGACACACCCGCCACCAGCAGGGCAACGCAGTGTTCAGCACGTCATCGATAGTCACCGTGCCGCGGACCCGGGTCGCTGCGCTCGTCGGTCCCAGCACCGATGCGCAGTGTTACCACCATCAGGCCATCGACCGGCTCGGTGACGGGCTGATCGTGTCGGCCGCCGACTCCGACGGCATCATCGAAGCCGTCGAGACCGACCCTGCCCGCTATCCCGACCATTGGGTGGTGGCTGTGCAGTGGCACCCCGAGGAACGCCTCGATGATCTGCGGCTGTTCGCCGGGTTGGTCGGCGCCGCGGGAGCCTATGCCGCCCAGAAGACACAGAAGGTGAGCCCATGACCGTCAGCGAAGTCATCAATCCCGCGACCGAGGAAGTGCTGCGCACCGTCGAGCATTGTGACGAGGCCGCCGTCGATGACGCGGTCGCGCGGGCAGCTGTCGCACAGCGGATCTGGGCGCGCCAGGCGCCGGCCGAGCGTGCCGCGGCGCTGCGTGCGTTCGCCGCGGTGGTCGACGCCCATGTCGAGGAGCTGGCAACGCTGGAAGTCGCCAACTCGGGTCATCCGATCGGCAACGCGCGCTGGGAGGCCGGGCACGTGCGCGACGTCCTGCAGTATTACGCCGCCGCCCCGGAGCGGTTGTCCGGCAAGCAGATTCCGGTGGCCGGCGGCTGGGACGTGACGTTCAACGAACCGCTCGGGGTGGTAGCGGTCATCACGCCCTGGAACTTCCCGATGACGATCGCATCCTGGGGTTTCGCCCCGGCGCTGGCCGCCGGCAACGCGGTGCTGATCAAACCCGCCGAGTGGACGCCACTGACCACGATCCGGCTGGGTGAGCTGGCCCGCGAGGCAGGTCTGCCCGCCGACCTGTTCCAGGTGTTGCCGGGACGCGGATCGGTGGTGGGGGAGCGCTTCGTGACCCACCCGGGTGTGCGCAAGATTGTCTTCACCGGATCCACCGAGGTCGGGACCCGGGTGATGGCCGGCGCCGCCCGCCAGGTCAAGCGGGTCACCCTGGAGTTGGGTGGCAAGAGCGCCAACATCATCTTCGATGACTGTGACCTCGAGCGTGCTGCGGCCACCGCGCCGTACGGCGTATTCGACAACGCCGGGCAGGACTGCTGTGCGCGAAGTCGGATCCTGGTGCAGCGCAGTGTTTTCGACCGCTTCATGGAATTGCTGGAGCCGGCCGTGCAAGCGGTCGCCGTCGGTGACCCGCGTGCCGAGGCCACCGAGATGGGTCCGTTGGTGTCGAAGAAACACTTCGACACCGTGTCGGCGTATGTGCCCGACGATGCGCCGGTGGCCTTCCGGGGTGTGGCGCCGTCGGGCCCCGGATTCTGGTTTCCGCCGACGGTGCTGACCCCGCAACGCCACGACCGCACCGTCACCGAGGAGATCTTCGGGCCCGTGGTCGCGGTGCTTCCCTTCGACGACGAAGCCGACGCGATCGCGGTCGCCAACGACACCGACTACGGGCTGTCCGGTTCGATCTGGACCGACAACCTGTCCCGCGCGCTGCGGGTGTCGCGCGCCATCGAGGCGGGCAACCTGTCGGTCAACTCGCACTCCTCGGTGCGCTACAGCACGCCGTTCGGCGGATTCAAGCAGTCCGGTCTCGGTCGCGAGCTCGGACCCGATGCGCCGCTGTCCTTCACCGAGGCCAAGAACGTGTTCATCGCCGTAGAAGAGCCCTAGCAGGGCCGGACGAGCCCGAGAAGAGGAGTACCGATGGATCTCACCCAACGCCTTGCCGGCAAGGTCGCCGTCATCACCGGCGGCGCCAGCGGGATCGGGCTGGCCAGTGCCCGGCGGATGCGCGCCGAAGGCGCATCGATCGTCATCGGGGACATCGACCCGGCCACCGGCAAAAGTGTCGCCGACGATCTGAACGGCACATTCGTCCAGGTGGATGTCTCCGACCAGGTGGCCGTGGATGCGTTGTTCGACACCGCCGCCGAGGCGCACGGTTCGGTTGACATCGCGTTCAACAATGCCGGCATCTCCCCGCCCGAGGACGACCTCATCGAGAACACCGGCATCGAGGCGTGGCAGCGGGTGCAGGACATCAACCTCAAGTCGGTTTTCCTGTGCTGCAAGGCGGCGTTGCGACACATGGTGCCGCAGCAGAAGGGGTCGATCATCAACACGGCATCGTTCGTCGCGGTGATGGGGTCGGCGACGTCGCAGATCTCCTACACCGCGTCCAAGGGCGGCGTGCTGGCGATGTCGCGGGAGCTGGGCGTGCAGTATGCGCGGCAGGGGATCCGGGTCAACGCGCTGTGTCCGGGACCGGTCAACACCCCGCTGCTGCAGGAGTTGTTCGCCAAGGAGCCCGAACGCGCGGCGCGCCGACTGGTGCACGTACCGGTCGGGCGGTTCGCCGAGCCCGAGGAACTGGCGGCCGCGGTCGCGTTTCTGGCCAGCGACGACGCGTCGTTCATCACGGCGGCATCCTTTCTGGTCGACGGCGGTATCAGCGGCGCCTACGTCACGCCGCTGTAGTCGTCATGGCGGGTTCACCGGAATTAACCGACGTCAGCGCGGCGTTGCTGCGTCCGGACCGCCCGGTCAACGCGTTCGAGGACACCGTCGAGCGGTTGCTGCAGACGATCCGGTTGGGTGTGCTGGCCCCTGGTGAGTCGCTGCCTCCGGAACGGGAACTGGCTGCAAGCCTGGGTGTCAGCCGTGACACGGTTCGCGAGGCGATCAAGTCGCTGTCGGAGGCCGGTTACCTGGTGTCGCGTCGCGGCCGCTACGGGGGAACCTTTCTGTCCGAGGAGTTGCCCGCGGCGCGCGGCGGCGATGTGCGCCTGGGCGCGGCAGAGATCGATGACATCGTGCGATTGCGCGAGATTCTCGAGGTCGGCGCGGCCCGGATGGCGGCGAAACGCAGGCTGGGCACCGACGAGCGCCGGGCATTGCGGGCCCGGCTGGCCGATGTGCGTGACGCGCCGCCAGAGGACTACCGCCGGCTGGACTCCCGCCTGCATCTGGCGGTGGCTGAGGCAGCCGGGGTGCCCTCACTGGTGCCGTTGGTCGCCCAGAACCGGATGCGGCTGAACCAACTGCTGGACGCCATCCCGCTGCTCAGGCGAAACATCGTGCACTCCGACGAACAACACGACGCGATTGTGACGGCGATCCTGGCCGGTGATGCCGATACTGCTGCCCAGACGATGACCGCGCATCTGCGCGGCACCTCAGCCCTGCTGCACGGGTTCTTGGACTGACCGCATCCGGGGACGACGCGGCGACGGGCGCCGGCCGCGGGCTAAATTGACTCACATGGAGGATGCGCAGCTTGTCGAACAGGCGGCGTCGGCGCTGGCCGAGGTCGACACATCAGGCTGGGCGCAGCGCTTCGACCTGGTGTCCGACCCGCACCGGCTGGAAATTCTGCTGTGTCTGCACCGCGCTCCGGACATCTGTGTCAGCGACCTGGCCGCGGCGCTGGGCCGATCGGAGAACGCGGTCTCGCAAGCGCTGCGGGTGCTGCGCCAGCAGGGCTGGGTCAACAACACCCGCGCGGGCCGGTCGGTGACCTACCGACTCGAGGACGAGACGGTTCATGACCTGCTGCATTGGATCGGGGCTCGGCACCACCACTGAGGGTTCTCACGGGTTGGCCATGGCGGCTGATGTGCTGCATCGACGCCGCTCACGGCCAACCTCGCCGGGCCAGACTAACACGGATATGAATATCTGAACAGTCAGACAGATATCCGGTGTCGACAGGTTCGCCTGCGATCAGGTCGGCACCGGTTGCGCGACACTGACCGCCACGGTGGGCAACCGGATGCGAAACGACGTCGCTCCCGGCCGCGAGGTCACGTCGATCGTGCCGCCGTGCGTGGCGACGATCGACGCCACGATCGACAGACCCAGGCCGAAGCTTCCGTTCTGACGTGACCGCGACTTGTCGGCACGCACGAAGCGCTCGAAAAGGTGCGGCAGCAGACCAGTGTCAATGCCCGGACCGTCGTCGAGCACCGTCACCTCGGCGTATCCGATGCCGCGGGCCGCCGCGGAGGTCACCACCGTGGTCGTCACCGTGGTGCCCGGGGGGGTGTGTACTCGGGCGTTGGACAACAGGTTGGTCAACATCTGATGCAGCTGGGAGCGATCACCGCGCACCAGCATGTCGTCGGAGGAAATCGACGTCTGCCAGCGGTGCCCGGGCGCGCATACGGCTGCGTCGTTGACCGCGTCGACGACGAGGTCGCCAAGATCGACCTCGCTGTGGTGCCGGTCCTGCCCCTCGTCCAGGCGGGCCAGCAACAGCAGGTCCGCCACCAACGTGTGCATCCGCTGCGCTTCGGCTTCGATCCGGGCCAGCGAGTACTCCGTGGTCTCGGGCAGGACCGAGCTGTCCTGACGAGTCAGCTCGGCATATCCGTGAATGGCGGCCAAGGGGGTCCGTAGCTCATGGCTGGCGTCGGTGATGAACTGCCGCATCCGTCGGTCGGACGCAGCGACGTCGGCGAGAGCCCTTTCCACATGGTCGAGCAGTTGGTTGAGGGTGTCACCGACCAGCCCAACCTCGGTGCTGGGATCGGTGTCACCTTCCGGGACGCGTGGCGTGATCGCGTGGTTGTCCCGGTCGAGGGGCAGGCCGGTCACCTCCGCGGCCGTTGCGGCGACGCGGCGCAGCGGGCGCAGCGCGAACCGGACGATGCCCACGGTGCACAGAGCGGTGAGTGCCAGTGCCAGCGCGGTGATACCCACGACGATCGCGGTCTCGCGGATCATCGCATCCCATGCCGCGGCCCGCGACACCCCGGTCACCAGGACCTCGCCACCGCCGTTGGGGCGGCCGGCCATGCGGTACCAGCCCAGCTCGGGGATCTCGACGGTCTGCGGCTGCGGATCCATCCACGACATGGCGGCGATCTTCTCGACAGCTGCGGGCGGCGCCGTTTGCGCCTCACCGTCGCCGAAGTATGCCGAATCCACCACTCGCCCGTCTTGGATGAGCGCGACGACGTTGCCGGGTGCCTGCCCAATGAGAGCTGTCAGTGGTTTCATCGAGCCCGGCGCAGGCATTCGTCCGTCGGGTAGTGGGGTGCTGCGGTATTTGGCCACCGAGCTGACGCCGGCGTCTGTTGCAGCCGACAGTTGGCTGTCGATGATGCCCACCACCGCTGAGCGCAGGGTCATCACGGTCGTGGTTCCGACGGATACGAGCGCGATCATCACAAGGACGGATACTCCGACAACGAGTTGTCGCAGCAGGGTCCAGTTTTTCCAGGCGCGTGTCATGGGCCGGGCCGCAGCATGTATCCGACGCCGCGCACGGTGTGGATCATCGGGTCGCGGCCCGCGTCGATCTTCTTCCGGAGGTAGGACACGTAGAGGTCGACGATGCTGGTTCGGCCACCGAAGTCGTAGTCCCACACCCGCTTGAGGATCTCTTGACGGCTCAGCGCTTTTCGCTGATGACGCATCATCAGCCGGAGCAGCTCGAACTCCGTGGAGGTCAACGAGACCGGTTCGCCGGCGCGGGTGACCTCGCGGCTGGCGGCGTCGAGCGTGAGATCCCCGACCGCCAAAGACTCATCGTCGGCTGGGGTGAGGTACGCCGAGCGGCGCAGCAGTCCGCGCAGCCTCGCGACGAGTTCTTCCAACGAGAACGGTTTGGTCATGTAATCGTCGCCGCCGGCGGTCAGGCCGGTCACGCGGTCGGCGATGGAGTCGCGCGCGGTCAGAAACAGGGTGGGGGTGTAGGTGTCGGACCCGCGCAGGGTCGCCAATACCCCCAGTCCGTCCATGTCGGGCAGCATGATGTCCAGAACAAGCAGGTCAGGTGTATTGGCGCGGTATTTGGCGACGGCCTCCGCGGCGTCGTGAGCGACGTCGATCTCCCACCCCTCGTACTGCAGCGCCAACCGCACCAGGTTGGTCAGCGCACGCTCATCGTCGACCAGCAGCACGCGTATCGGGGATCCATCCGCGCGATACATCCGGGGCAACTTGCCCAGAATGGCGCGACGGGGGCCATGTTGTTCGACTGGCGCAGACGTCACCGGATCATTGTCGCTGCCCAGAGCCCGCATGGCACCCGCCTTCATAGAGTTCTCATATGTAAACGGCGAATGTGTGTGCGATTGCTGGGCGAATCGTCGACGGGGTTAACCCCCGCGGGATCGTCCGGAAAACACTGTGTCGGGAAAGTGTCGACATCCATAGGTTGAAGACATGTCCGCCGTAACTGCCATCGTCGACACCGACAGCGTCGAGAGCAGGTCGCCGCGTTCGACCCTTGCCCCCTCGCACGGCGATTCGTGTGTAAATGCTATGCGAATCGTCGGTGTGCGGGCCAGCGTCCATAGCGTGGAAGCCACAGTCAAGGAATCGATGTGAAGGGTTCAGTGATGGCGCCACCGCAAGACAGTGTCCCGCAACGATTCGAGCGCGACGTGCTGCCGCTCCTCGACCAGCTTTATCGCGCCGCACGCCGCTACACCAACAGTGTCGCCGACGCCGAGGATCTGGTGCAGGAGACGATCATCAAGGCATATCGCGGATTCCACCGATTCGAAGACGGCACCAATGTCCGTGCCTGGCTGCTGAGGATCATGACCACCACCTGGATCACCTCCTATCGCAAAGCGCAGTGCCGGCCGAAAGAAGTTCTCTCCGAGGTCATCACAGACACCCAGCTGGCCGGTCAGGCCCGTCACTCATCCACCGGATTGCCGTCCGCCGAGATCGCCGCGCTCGAAGCGCTCGGCGATGAGGAGGTTCGAGCTGCCCTCGGTCGACTTCGTGAGGACCAACGGCTGGTGGTGTTCTACGCCGACGTAGAGGGTCTGCGCTACCGGGAGATCGCCCTGATTCTCGACATCCCACTCGGCACCGTGATGTCACGCCTGCATCGGGGTCGTCGCGCATTGCGCGAACTCCTGGTCGATGTCGCGGCCAAGCGCGGTTATCTGCGCGCAGACCGGGTGGCATGATCGCCGCCGAATACCCTAATGCCGCCGTGCCGGCGGCTCCGGCCTAATGCCGCCGTGCCGGCGGCCAGGGCGGCTCACCGCACAGCTCCAGCAGGGCATTCTCGATCACTTCGGGCAGTGCGGGGTGTATCCAGTACTGCCCGCGGGCCATTTCTCGGGCCGGCAGGTCGAACGCCATCGCCTGGATGACCGGCTGGATGATCGACGACGCCTGATGGCCCATGATGTGGGCGCCCAGGAGCAGGCCCGTATCGTCGTCGACGATCACCTTGGCGAACCCGTGAGTGTCCTCCATCGCCCAGCCGTACCCCACATCGCTGTAGTCCTGAACCTTGGAGCGGATGCGGTAACCGGCTGCGCGCGCCTGGTTTTCGGTCAGCCCGACCGAGGCGATCTGAGGCTCGGTGAACACCGCCGAGGGCACGTACCGGTGGTTGGCCGGCATCAGCGCGTCGGTGTCGCCCCAGTCCTGGAGCAGGTTGTGTTTGACCACCCGGGCTTCGTGATTGGCGACGTGCTTGAGCTGGTACGGCGAACTCACGTCACCCAGCGCGTAGACGTTGCGCGCGGTGGTGCGTTGGAACTCGTCGACGACAACCCGGCCGTCCTCGACAACCACACCGGCGTGGTGGACGTCGAGTTGGTCGCCGTTGGGCACCCGGCCGGTGGCCACCAAGAGCACGTCGCCGCGCAGGGTGGACCCGTCGTCGAGGTTGAGCGTCACTCCGGACTGATCGGAGCTGCCGCCGACGATGTTGCGGCGGCTGCGAATCTCCCACTTCTTGCCCGCGATGTCGGTGAACCGCTCGCAGATGGTGTCGTCGGTGTGGCTGAGCATCGTGGTACCGCGCAGCACGATCGTGACTCGGGCGCCCAGCGAGGAGAACACGTGGGCAAACTCGGCCGCCACGAATCCACCCCCGACGATGATGATGTGCTCAGGAAGCTCCGAGATGCGCATGATGGTGTCGCTGGTGTGGTAGGCGACGCCGCAGTCGAGGATCGCCGGCGGCACCACTGCCCGCGCACCCGCGGCGATGACCACCTGCTCGGCGGTGAACTCATCGCCTTCGTCGGTGCGGAGCCGATGGTGCGAATCACCGCTGCTGCCGGCAAATTTGGTGTGGCTGGCGAATACCTCGACATTGGGCGAGGACCTGCGGTAGTGCTCACCGCCGGAGGCCAGCGGATCGATCCGGCCGAACACCCGGGAGACGATGTCGGGCCAGCGTACGCCGGTGAGCACACCGTCGACGCCGAACCGTGCCGAATCGGCGATCTGGGTGGCCACGCCCGCGGCGTAGACGAACATCTTGGTCGGCAGGCACCCCACGTTCAGGCAGGTCCCGCCGAACACCCCCTTTTCGCAGATCGCGACCCGCTTGTCGAGGTACCGGTCATCGAGAATGCTGTTGCCTGAACCAGTTCCGATGATCGCGATATCGAAATCAGCCATGCTCGCGCCTTCTCTCCGATGCTGCGGCCCCGGGCGCGTCGCCGAGGTGATGGGTCAGATACCAGTCCAGCCAGCGATCCAGCTCGGCATAGGCGGCCGCGCGTGGCTCGGCCAGTGACAGGAACACGTCGTGCTTGGCGTCGGTGATCGGCACGACGGTGCTGCGGTTGCCGATGCAGCCGGCGCGGCGGGCTATCTGGCTGACGTCGAGCACCGCGTCGCCTCGCTGGATCAACTGCGCATCGTCGACCTCGCGAACGCTGCGGTCCGAGCGCAGGATCAAGTTGGGCACTCCGACATCCAGGCCGCGGTGCAGCTGGGCGTGACCGCGCCGGATCGCGTGCAGCCAGCCGAACGTCACCGGGAAGCCGCCGATCGGCTTCCACTCCAGGTTGTAGTCGAACTCACCGGAGTACCGGCGATGCAGCGAGGTCCCGTAGCCGCCCTGCCCGGACCGGCGCACCACCGTGCGTGAACGGAGCCGGCCCATAGCCCGCAGAGCCGCCGACGTCGGCGCAGAACGCAGCACGGCGGGTCCGTGCAGGTCCAGAAACGGGCTGTTCAGGACCAGTCCGGAGACCCCGAGTGCGGTGGTGCGCCGGGCACGGCGTAGCCGATCCAGCCACAACGCGACCACCAAACCGCCGGCCGAGTGCCCGCACACCAGGACCTCGGCGGGCGCCACCGCCGCGATGGTCTGGAGGGCCAACTCGAGCTCGACGTCATAACGCGCCAGATCGGTGGTGAAGTGCGGGGTCTGCCCGTGCCGGTGCGAGCGTCCGCACTTGTGGAGGTCCAGCGCGTAACACGCGAAATCGCGCTTGGCGAAATGGTCGGCCAACTCGGTGTGGAAGAAATAGTCGGTGTAGCCGTGGACCATCAGCACGGCGTGACGGGCCGAGGGATCCGGTTCCCCGCGGCGCACCAGGGTGGCTACCAGCTCGCCCTCCCCATCGGGGTCAGGGCCGAGGGCAAAGGTGCGCTGCCAGTATCCCGGCAGCACGTCGGGCTCCCAACCAGACACGTCAGCCACACTAGTGCGAGGGTGGTCGGAAGGTTGGCCACCGGCGTGCCGGGATAATCTGAACACCGGTAAGCCGTGACCAACGGACCGCGACCACGAAGGACCACGAACAGGTGTCGGAAGCAGAGAAGACAGACGTCCTGCTGGTAGGGGCGGGCATCATGAGCGCGACCCTCGGCGCGTTGTTGCGGTTGGTCGAACCCAACTGGTCGATCACGTTGGTCGAACGCCTCGACGGTGCGGCGGCCGAGAGCAGCGACGCCTGGAACAACGCCGGCACCGGCCACTCGGCGCTGTGCGAGTTGAACTACACCCCGGCCCGACCGGACGGCTCGATCGACATCGCCAAGGCGGTCAGCGTCAACGAGCAGTTCCAGGTGTCACGTCAGTTCTGGGCCTACGCCGTGGAGAACGGTGTGATACCCGACGTCCGCAGCTTCCTCAACCCCATCCCGCACGTCAGTTTCGTCGCCGGTGAGGACAACGTGCGCTATCTGCGGCGCCGCTACGACGCACTGGTGACCAATCCGCTGTTCGGCTCGATGGAGTTCATCGACAGTCCCGACGAGTTCGCACGGCGGTTGCCACTGATGGCGGCCGGCCGCGACTTCACCGAGCCGGTGGGCCTGAACTGGACCCAGGACGGCACCGACGTCGACTTCGGGTCGCTGTCACGTCAGCTCATCGGCTACTGCGCCAAGAAGGGCATGACGACGCTGTTCGGTAACGACGTGCGAAACCTGAGCCAGAACTCCGATGGCAGCTGGACGGTCAAGGTCGTCAACCGGCGCAACGGACGCAAGCGCACCATCAACGCCCGGTTCGTCTTCGTCGGAGCCGGCGGTGGCGCGCTGCCGCTGTTGCAGAAGGCGGGCATCAAGGAAGCAAAGGGCTTCGGCGGATTCCCGGTCGGCGGCCAATGGTTGCGCAGCGGCAATCCCGAGCTCACCGCCGCGCACCAGGCCAAGGTGTACGGTCTGCCACCGCTGGGCGCGCCACCGATGTCGGTACCCCACCTCGACACCCGGGTGATCAACCGCCAGTCCTACCTGTTGTTCGGGCCGTTCGCCGGCTGGTCGCCGAAGTTCCTCAAGCAGGGCAAGGTCACCGATCTGCCGTTCTCGGTCAAACCCGACAACTTGGTCTCGATGCTGGGCGTCGGTCTGACCGAGATGGGTCTGCTGCGGTATCTGATCGGTCAGCTGTTGCTCAGCGAATCTGCACGCGTGGACTCGCTGCGCGAATTCGCGCCCACGGCCAAGGATTCCGACTGGGAGCTCGACATCGCCGGGCAGCGGGTGCAGGTGATCCGCAAGGCCAAGGGCAAGGGCGGGGTGTTGGAGTTCGGCACCACTGTGCTGGCCGCCGCCGATGGCAGCATGGCCGGTCTGCTCGGCGCCTCGCCGGGCGCATCGACAGCGGTACCGGCGATGCTCGACGTGATGCAGCGCTGCTTCCCGGACCGCTACCAGGGCTGGACCCCCACGCTCAAGGCGATGATTCCATCGCTGGGGACTCAGTTGTCGGACGAGCCAGGTCTTTTCGAGGAAGTGTGGGCGCACGGCACCAAGGTGCTCAAACTCGACAGGCCGGCCAGCGGTGTTCCCGATCTGGCCACCGACGCCGGGACCGAACATTCTTCGACCGCGGCGACCGCTTGACACCGGAACCTGCCGTGACCGTCGCGCTGCGCCGCAGCTGGGCCAAGGACCTCGACGCCGCGACGCTCTACGAACTGCTCAAACTGCGCGTCGAGGTGTTCGTGGTCGAGCAGGCCACGCCGTACCCCGAACTCGACGGTCGTGACCTGCTGGCCGAGACGCGCCACTTCTGGCTCGAAAACCCCGACGCGACAGTGGTGTCCACCCTGCGACTGATGGAAGAACATCCCGGCGGCCTCAAGGCCTTCCGCATCGGCAGGGTGTGCACCCGGCGGGGTGACCGCGGACGCGGCCACGCCGCCCGTCTGCTGCAGGCAGCGTTGGCCGAGGTCGGAGACCATCCCTGCCGCATCAACGCACAGACCTACCTGACCGAGATGTATTACAGACATGGGTTCGTGCGCGATGGCGACGAATTCCTCGACGACGGGATACCCCACGTGCCCATGGTGAAGCCGTGACCGCCACTGCGCCGCAGGCGCTTTATCCGTTCAGCGCGTTGGTCGGCCACGACCGTCTGCGGCTCGCGCTGCTGCTGTGCGCGGTGCGGCCCGACATCGGTGGAGTGCTGATCCGAGGCGAGAAGGGCACCGCGAAATCCACTGCGGTACGGGCGCTGGCCCATGTTCTGAGCGCCGCTTCGGGCGGCGACGGCGGGCAGCTGGTGGAACTGCCCATCGGCGCCACCGAGGACCGCGTGGTGGGCTCGCTGGACCTGCAGAAGGTACTGGCCGACGGCGAACACGCCTTTTCGCCGGGACTGCTGGCGCGTGCACACCGCGGCGTGCTCTACGTCGACGAGGTGAACCTACTGCACGACCATCTGGTCGACGTGTTGCTCGATGCCGCCGCGATGGGCCGGGTCCACATCGAACGTGATGGGGTGTCACACAGCCATGACGCCAGGTTTGTGCTGATCGGCACGATGAACCCGGAAGAGGGGGAGTTGCGCCCGCAGCTGCTGGACCGCTTCGGCCTGACCGTCGACGTGACGGCCTCGCGTGAAGTCGATGTGCGAGCCGAGGTCATCCGGCAGCGACTGGCCTATGAAGCAGACCCCGACGGGTTCGCCGCGCGCTACGCCGATGCCGATGGCGAGCTGGCCGCGCGGGTGGCACACGCCCGGGTGCTGGTTCCCGAGGTCGTGTTACCCGACGGGGAGCTGCGACGCATCGCGGCGCTATGTGCTGCTTTCGACGTCGACGGCATGCGTGCCGATCTGGTTGTCGCCCGCACGGCGGTGGCGCACGCAGCGTGGCGCGGCGCCCGGGAGGTCACCGAAGACGACATCCGGGTGGCCGCCGAGTATGCGCTGCCGCACCGTCGTCGTCGCGATCCGTTCGACGATCCCGGTCTGGATCAGGATCGACTCGACGACGCGATGCAGCAGGCGGGGGAGTCGGCGCAGGAAGAACCTCCCAGCCCCGACTCCGACCCTGAGCCCGAGCCGCCCGGCGGTGGCGGCGGGTCCGCCGACCAACCGTCGAGCGGTTCGACCGGACAGGGCGCGGGATCCACCCGGCCGAGCGCACCACCGACAGAGACGTTTCGCACCCGGGCGCTTGTCGTGCCCGGCGTCGGCGAGGGCGCCCCGGGTCGGCGTTCACGGGCCCGCAACCGCACCGGCACCGTGGTTGCGGCCGCCACCGAGCCGGCCGACGGATACGGCGTGCATCTGTTCGGCACCGTGCTGTCGGGCGCCGCGCGCCACACCGGATCGGGTCCGTTGCGGCTGGCGCCCGACGATGTGCGTCGGGCGGTCCGCGAAGGCCGCGAAGGCAACCTGGTGATCTTCGTCGTCGACGCGTCGGGGTCGATGGCCGCACGCGACCGGATGTCGGCGGTCAGCGGCGCCACCATGTCGCTGTTGCGGGACGCCTACCAGCGCCGCGACAAGGTCGCGGTCATCAGTTTCCGGCAGCAGGATGCTCAGGTGCTGTTGCCTCCGACCAACTCGGTCTACATCGCCAGCCGTCGATTGGCGCGCTTTGACACCGGCGGCCGGACCCCGCTGGCCCACGGGCTGCTCGCGGCGCGCGACATGGTGGTGCGCGAACGGGCCCGCGACCGGGCACGCCGCAGCCTGGTCGTGGTGCTGACCGACGGTCGGGCCACTGGCGGCCCGGATCCGCTGGGCCGCACCCGTCTGGCGGCAGCCCGACTGGTGGCCGAGGGTGCTGCTGCTGTGGTGGTCGATTGCGAAACTTCATTCGTCCGACTGGGTTTGGCCTCGGAGCTGGCGCGAGTACTGCGCGCGCCCGCGGTGCGGCTCGACCAACTCCGCGCTGACGCTCTCACCGCGCTGGTGCGGGGTCGGGCCGACCTCGGCGCGGCGTGAGAAAGGTGACCTGATGCCTCAGGGCCAACCATTGACCGTCCCCCAGGACGGCCTGACCACCAGGGCGCGGCGCAATGCGCCCCTGCTGGCCGTGCACACCGGCCCGGGCAAGGGAAAGTCCACTGCGGCGTTCGGTATGGCGCTGCGGGCCTGGAACCAGGGATTCGACATCGCGGTGTTCCAGTTCGTCAAGAGTGCCAAATGGAAGGTGGGCGAAGAGACCGCGCTTCGTGAACTCGGTCGCGTGCACGACGAGCGCGGGGTGGGTGGGCCGGTGGAGTGGCACAAGATGGGCGCGGGGTGGTCATGGTCGCGGAAAGCCGGCAGCGCAGCCGACCACGCCGCCGCGGCCGCCGAGGGCTGGGCCGAGATCGCCCGCCGGCTCGCCGAGCAGCAGCACACCTTCTATGTGCTCGACGAGTTCACCTATCCGCTCAAGTGGGGATGGGTCGATGTCGACGAGGTGATCACGACGCTGACGGCGCGCCCCGGTACCCAACACGTGGTGATCACCGGCCGCGACGCTCCACAGGCCTTGCTCGACGCTGCGGACCTGGTCACCGAGATGACGAAGGTCAAGCATCCGATGGATGTGGGGCGCAAGGGTCAACGAGGAATCGAGTGGTGAGTACGCCGGCGGTGGTGATCGCCGCGCCGGCCTCCGGGAGCGGGAAGACCACCGTCGCGACCGGTGTGATGAGCGCGTTGCGGCGCGCCGGTCACCGGGTGGCGCCATTCAAGGTGGGCCCGGACTTCATCGACCCCGGTTACCACGCGCTGGCGGCCGAACGTCCCGGTCGCAATCTCGATCCGGTGCTGGTCGGCGAGCAGCTGATCGGCCCGCTCTACCGGCACGGCAGCGACGATGCTGACATCGCCGTCGTGGAGGGCGTCATGGGCTTGTTCGACGGACGGATCAGCGAGGTCGCGACACCCGGCGCCGCCCGTGGTTCCACCGCACATGTCGCCGCGCTGCTGGGCGCGCCGGTGGTGCTGGTGGTGGACGCGCGCGGGCAGAGCCACAGCGTCGCGGCGCTGCTGCATGGGTTCGCCACCTTCGACCCCGCCGTGCGCATCGCCGGGGTGATCCTCAATCGAGTCGGCTCCCCGCGTCACGATGCGGTGTTGCGGCAGGCCTGTGAGCAGGCGGGGGTCCCCGTGCTGGGCGCCATCCCGCGGGCCGACGAGCTCGCTGTGCCCTCGCGCCATCTGGGTCTGGTCACCGCGATCGAGCACGGTGCGCACGCCGAATCCGCGGTCGAGGCGATGGCCGGGCTGGTCGCCCGCCACGTCGATCTGCCCGCATTGGTCGCTGCGGCGCGCAGCCACGTCGCCGATTCACCCTGGACGCCGGCGGTGGGTGAACCCGTCAGTGCACCGGTGACCGTGGCGCTGGCAGCCGGGCGGGCCTTCAGCTTCGGTTACGCCGAGCACGTGGAGATGCTGCGCGCCGCCGGATCTGAGGTGGCCGCGTTCGATCCGCTGCGCGAGCCGCTGCCCGCCGACGCCGACGCTCTGGTTTTGCCCGGTGGGTTCCCCGAGGAGTTCGGCGCCGAGCTCTCGGCCAACGAGGCCGTACGCGCGCAGATCGCCGTGCTGGCCGCGCGCGGCGCACCGATCCACGCCGAGTGCGCCGGACTGACCTATCTGGTCGACGATCTCGACGGCGTGCCGATGTGCGGGGTGATCGGCGGGTCGGCGAGGTTCACCGACAGGCTGACGCTGGGCTACCGCGATGCAGTCGCGGTGGTCGATTCGCCGCTGCACACCGCCGGTGAGCGGGTGGTGGGACACGAGTTCCATCGCACCACCGTCGACTTCGCGCAGGCTGTACAGCCGGCCTGGCGGCTGCGCGGACAGGGCGGCCGGGTCGCCGACGACGGTGTCGTCCAGGACCGGGTGCACGCGGCCTACCTGCACACCCATCCGGCCGCCCAACCGCACGCCGTCGCCGGCTTCGTGGGTGCGGCCGCAACCTCTAAGCTCGCCGGGTGACACGCTCCATGGGTACCGATGACGCCTATCTGGTGGGCCTGCGGCTGGCCGGCAAGAAGGTCGTGGTCGTCGGCGGCGGCACGGTGGCGCAGCGGCGGTTGCCGCTGCTGGTAGCCAGTGGTGCCGACGTGCATGTCATCACCAAGGCCGCCACTCCGGTGGTCGAAGCCATCGACGGAATCACCCTGACATTGCGGGAGTTTCGGGAGGGCGACCTCGAAGGTGCCTGGTATGTGATTGCCGCCACCGATGACCCGGGCGTCAACGCCGCGATCGTGGCCGAAGCCGAGAGCAGACACGTGTTCTGCGTGCGCGCCGACGTGGCAGTCGAAGGCACCGCGGTCACGCCCGCGACGTTCGACCACGAGGGGTTGTCGGTGGGTGTGCTTGCCGGTGGCGAACACCGCCGCTCGGCGGCGATCCGCACCGCGATCCGGGAAGCCCTGCACCAGGGCTTGATCTCGGAGAACGACGGTGATGTGCCGGGGGTCGTCAAGGGCGGTGTGGCACTGGTCGGTGGCGGCCCGGGCGACCCGGAGCTGATGACGGTGCGCGGTCGGCGCCTGCTCGCCCATGCCGACGTCGTCGTCGCCGACCGACTGGCCCCCCAGGAACTGCTCGCCGAACTCTCGCCGGATATCGAGGTCATCGACGCGGCCAAGATTCCGTATGGGCGGGCCATGGCGCAGGAGGCGATCAACAACGTGCTCGTCGAGCGGGCCCGGCAGGGCAAGTTCGTCGTCCGGCTCAAAGGCGGCGATCCGTTCGTCTTCGCGCGCGGGTACGAAGAGGTCATCGCGTGCGCCGAGGCCGGGATTCCGGTCACGGTGGTTCCTGGTGTGACCAGCGCCATAGCGGTGCCCGCTCTGGCCGGGGTGCCGGTCACCCACCGCGGCCTGACCCACGAATTCGTCGTGGTCAGCGGCCACCTGGCACCCGACCACCCCGAATCGTTAGTGAATTGGGATGCGCTGGCCGCGATGAGCGGCACGATCGTGTTGCTGATGGCCGTGGAGCGCATCGAACTCTTCGTCAGGGCTCTGCTGGAAGGGGGTAGACCAGCGGATACGCCGGTCCTTGTGGTCCAACACGGCACCACGAGCGCCCAACGCACATTGCGGGCGACGCTGGCCGAGGCGCCGGAGAGCATCCGGTCGGAGGGCATTCGGCCGCCGGCGATCATCGTGATAGGAACGGTGGCAGGCTTCGGCGCTTAGAGGATTCTTAATATTACTGTAGGGTAGCCCGTTATGACGGCTCTCAACGATGCGGAGCGTGCCGCCATCCACCGTGATGCTGAAAGCAGGGACAAGCGAGGTCCGGACGAGGCCTCGGGCCGAGCCCTGCCCGCACGGATCTCGGGTTCGGGTGAGACGGCCGGTGGCCGCGGAGGCGACGGAGCGCGGGTAGGTAGAACACCGGGATGGCTGCCGTCACGGCGCTTCATCGCCGCGGTGATCGCGATCGGCGGCATGCAGCTACTGGCCACGATGGACAGCACCATCGCCATCGTCGCGCTGCCGCGGATCCAGGACGAACTCAACCTGTCCGACGCCGGTCGCAGCTGGGTGATCACCGCCTACGTACTGACGTTCGGCGGTCTGATGCTGCTCGGCGGCCGGCTCGGCGACACCATCGGCCGCAAGCGGACATTCATCGTCGGCGTCACCCTGTTCACCATCGCCTCGGTGCTGTGTGGCATCGCCTGGGATGAGGCCACCCTGGTCACCGCCCGGCTGCTGCAGGGTGTCGGCGCGGCGATCGCGTCTCCGACAGCGTTGGCGCTGATCGCCACCACCTTCCCCAAGGGCCCCGCGCGAAACACCGCGACCGCGGTGTTTGCCGCGATGACCGGTGTCGGCTCGGTGATGGGCCTGGTGGTCGGCGGCGCGTTGACCGAGGTCTCCTGGCGCTTGGCGTTCCTGGTGAACGTCCCGATCGGTCTGCTGATGATCTACCTGGCGCGCAAGACCCTGCGGGAAACCACCCGCGAGCGCCTCAAGCTCGACGCGGCCGGAGCGCTGCTGGCCACCATGGGTTGTACCGCGGCGGTGTTCGCGTTCTCGATGGGACCCGAGGCCGGTTGGTCCTCACCGATCACGGTCGGGTCGGGGGTCGCCGCAGTGGGCTGTCTGATCGCATTCCTGTGGGTCGAGCGCACCGCCGAGAACCCGGTCGTGCCGTTCGAGTTGTTCCGCGACCGCAATCGGGTCGCCACGTTCGCGGCGATCTTCCTGGCCGGCGGGGTGATGTTCACGCTGACCGTGCTCATCGGTCTCTACGTGCAGGACATCATGGGATACAGCGCCTTGCGGGCGGGGGTCGGTTTCATCCCGTTCGTCGTCGCGCTGGGCATCGGTCTGGGGCTGTCCTCGGCACTGGTGTCGAAGTTCCCGCCGCGTGTGCTGGTCATCGGCGGTGGCGTTCTGGTGCTGGCGGCGATGCTCTACGGCTCCACGCTCGACGCCGGCATCCCGTACTTCCCGAACCTCGTGATACCCATCACCGTCGGCGGGCTCGGGATCGGCATGATCGTGGTGCCGCTGATGATCTCGGCCATCGCCGGAGTCGGGTTCGACCAGATCGGCCCGGTGTCGGCTATCGCGCTGATGCTGCAGAACCTGGGTGGTCCGGTCGTGCTGGCCATCATCCAGGCGGTCATCACCTCGCGGACGCTGTACCTGGGCGGCACCACCGGCCCGGTCAAGGACATGAATCCGGCGCAGTTGCATGCGCTCGACCAGGGCTATACCTATGGGCTGTTGTGGGTGGCGGCGGTCGCGGTCGTCGTCGGCGGCGCGGCGTTGTTCATCAAGTACACCGCTGAGCAGGTGGCGCACGCGCAGGAAGTCAAGGACGCGATCGACGCCGGAGAGCTCTAGCTTCCCCGCGATTTCGGCGCGAAAAGTGACGCTCAGCGTCGGTTTCCGCGCCGAAATCACCGGGCAGTAGGGTGGTCGCCTGTGATCACCCGTATGTCCGAGCTGTTCCTGCGCACGCTGCGCGACGACCCGGCCGACGCCGAGGTTCCCAGCCACAAGCTGCTCATCCGGGCCGGCTACGTCCGTCCTGTCGGACCCGGTCTGTACAGCTGGTTGCCACTCGGGCTGAAGGTGCTGCGCAAGATCGAGCAGATCGTGCGCGAGGAGATGAATGCCATCAGGGGACAGGAGATCCTGTTTCCCGCGCTGTTGCCGCGCGCCCCGTATGAGACCACCAACCGCTGGACCGAATACGGCGACAACCTGTTCCGGTTGCAGGACCGCCGCCGCAACGACTACCTGCTGGGCCCCACGCACGAGGAGATGTTCACCCTGACTGTCAAGGGTGAGTACTCCTCGTACAAGGATTTCCCGCTGCGGCTCTACCAGATTCAGACCAAGTACCGCGACGAGGCGCGGCCGCGGGCCGGCATCCTGCGTGGACGCGAGTTCCTGATGAAGGATTCCTATTCCTTCGACGTCGACGACGATGGCCTGAAGCAGGCCTATGCCGCGCACCGTGAGGCTTATCAGCGGATCTTCGACCGACTGCAGGTCCGCTATGTCATCGTCTCGGCGGTCTCGGGTGCGATGGGCGGCAGCGCCTCCGAGGAGTTCCTCGCCGACAGCGAGGTGGGTGAGGACACCTACGTGCGCTGCCCGGAATCCGGGTACGCCGCCAACGTCGAGGCAGTGCTCACCAAGGTGCCCGACCCGCTGCCCATCGACGGCCAGCCGCCGGCCACGGTGTACGACACCCCGGGCACCCCGACGATCGCCACGCTCGTGGACTGGGCCAACGGCGCCGACCTGCCACAGTTCGCCGGTCGGACGGTATCTGCTGCTGACACTCTGAAGAACGTTTTGGTCAAAGTCCGTGAACCGGGCGGTGATTGGGAGCTGCTGGCGGTCGGCGTCCCTGGCGACCGCGAGGTGGACGACAAGCGCCTGGGTGCGGCTCTGGAACCCGCCGAGTACGCGCTGCTCGACGACGCCGACTTCGCCCGGTACCACTTCCTGGTGAAAGGCTATATCGGTCCGAAGGCGCTGCAGGCCAACGGCGTTCGCTACCTCGTCGACCCGCGTATCGTCGACGGAACGTCCTGGATCACCGGCGCCGACGAGCAGGGCCGACACGTCGTGGGTCTGGTCGCCGGGCGCGACTTCACCCCGGACGGCACCATCGAGGCCGCCGAGGTCCGCGAGGGGGACCCCTCACCGGACGGGGCGGGCCGGCTGGTCGCCGCACGTGGCATCGAGATCGGACACGTCTTTCAGTTGGGCCGCAAGTACACCGACGCGTTCGCCGCTGATGTCCTCGGCGAGGACGGTAAACCAGTCCGGCTGACCATGGGCAGCTACGGCGTCGGTGTGTCGCGTCTGGTGGCGGTGATCGCCGAACAGCAGCATGATGAGCTCGGTTTGCGCTGGCCGGCCTCGGTGTCCCCGTTCGGCGTGCACATGGTGATCGCCAACAAGGACGCGCAAGCCCGGGCCGGTGCCACCGAGCTGGCCGAAGCGCTGGACCGGATGGGCATCGACGTACTGCTCGACGACCGGCAGGCCTCGCCGGGGGTGAAGTTCAAAGATGCCGAACTGCTCGGCGTGCCCTGGATCGTCGTGGTCGGGCGCGGCTGGGCCGACGGTGTAGTGGAGTTGCGCAACCGGTTCAGCGGGGAAAAGCGCGACCTGCCGGCGGCGGCTGCCGCGACCGACATTGCGGGCGTGATCCGCTGAGGACCTACTCGCTGCCACCCGGAAACGCGACGGTGACCGGGGTGGTGCCCTGTTCGGCGCGCCAACGCGCCGCGGCGACCGCGCTTTCGATCATCGCCGCTACCGCGAACGCACGCATCGTCTCGTCGGGCGCCTGCTCGACCACGGCCCGCCACGCGGTGGCGGTATCCTGCTCCATCCGAACGGCCAGCTGGGCGGCCTCGGTGTGGGTGTCGACATCCATCGGGAGCTGATACCCGGCCGCTGGTAGCGGAACGGCGGCATCGCGTTCCCCGAGCAACGCGATCGCCTTTTCGCGCCGGCGCCGGTGCTCGGCCATCGCGTCGGCAACCAGGTAGTTGATCTCGGGTCGGGAACGTGCCGAGACCAGGCCGTAGCCGTAGATGGTCGCGTGTTCGGTGGCCACCGCGTCGAACAGCGAACCGTTCACGCTGTCGCTGGGCCGGGTCGGAACCGGTTCGGGAGAGGTCACTGCGACCCTCCGGGCGAGGCCAGCGCGACAGTATACGCGGCGGTGCACGCGGCGGCGATGGACGCGAGCAGTCCGGCCCGGTAGCCGGACAGCGCGGCCGCGGCGGTGGCCGCGCTGTCGGCCGACGAACGTAACGCGCCGACCACATCGGCCGCCGTCGGTGGGGCAGGCGAGGGTGTACTGGCCGGCGAAGTCGGGGCGGTGGTGACCGTCACCGTCGTTGTCGGTGCCGGCTGGCCGGTCATCCGAACGATCTCGTTCGACAACGCCTCGGCGTGCGCGGCGCGCAGGGCGGCGACGTCGGTGAGCGTGTCAGCCGCCGTGCCGTGCGCGGTGGCGGCTGCCTCGGCGGCCAGCGTGCTGTCGGCGCGCGCCCGATCCAGGGCCGTGCTCAGATCGGCGAGTTCGGGCGGCGGCGGGGGTGCAGCACAACCGGCCGGACTCAGAGTCGCGACACCGAGCACGGCCAGCCCGGCCGCGCCGGCCAGCACACGTCGGCGGCTGACGGTCGGCGGGCGGCTCGGCACGTGCAACATCCTGCCAGGCGGGCCTCGGGCCGAGATGACCACCTATTCGGACGGGCGGCCGCTGTTGCAGGCGTATCGTGGGCAGCGGTCCGCAGGAGATGTCGCTGCCGACCGGGTCCGGACAATTCAACACGAGGAGCTCGCCGTGGCTGAGCGGTCTGCGGGATTACCGTCGCAAGGACAGGTGACCGAACTGCTCGAGGGAGCTTTCGCGCGCGCCGGATACGACATCGAGGACGTGGTGATCGATTTCGCGGCCCGTCCGCCGCGCATCACCGTGGTCACCGACAGCGACTCCGGACTGGACCTCGACGCGATCGCAGAGTTGTCGCGCACGGCGTCGGGCCTGCTCGATGCGCTCGACAGCCCCGCCTACGTGTTGGAGGTGACCTCTCCGGGCGTGGACCGCCCGTTGACGACACCCACGCATTTTCGCCGGGCGCAGGGTCGGCGGGTGGAGTTCACCCTGTCGGACGGGACGACGCTGACCGGGCGACTCGGACCCCTCGACGGTGATTCCGTGCGGGTGGTGGTTCGCCAAGGCGCTTCCACGGGGTACACCATTCGTGACCTCGCTCTGGAGGGCATTGTCAAAGCTGTTGTCCAGGTGGAGTTCTCGCCGCCCAATCCGCGTGAGCTGGAGCTGGCCGGCCAATCCGGAAAGGAGGGCTAGAGCGTGAACATCGACATGGCTGCCCTGCACGCAATCGAGTCCGACAAGGGGATCAGCGTCGACGTCGTCGTCGACACCATCAAATCCGCGCTCTTGACCGCCTATCGACACACCGAAGGCCACGAGCCCGACGCACGGATCGACATCGACCGCAAGACCGGTGTGGTCAAGGTGATGGCCCGCCAGACCGACGCGGACGGCAACGTGCTCCACGAGTGGGACGACACCCCGGAGGGCTTCGGCCGCATCGCGGCGACCACAGCGCGCCAGGTCATCCTGCAGCGTCTGCGCGACGCGGAGAACGAGAAGAACTACGGCGAGTTCTCTGCGCGGGAGGGCGACATCGTCGCCGGTGTCATCCAGCGTGACGCGCGCGCCAACGCCCGCGGGCTGGTGGTGGTGCGGATGGGCAGCGAAACCAAGGGCTCCGAGGGCGTGATACCAGTCGCCGAACAGGTGCCCGGCGAACGTTACGAACACGGTGACCGGCTGCGTTGTTATGTCGTCGGTGTGACCCGTGGGGCGCGCGAGCCGCTGATCACTTTGTCGCGCACGCATCCCAATCTGGTCCGTAAATTGTTTTCCCTGGAGGTACCCGAGATCGCCGACGGCTCCGTCGAGATCGTCGCCGTAGCCCGTGAGGCCGGCCACCGCTCCAAGATCGCGGTCGCGTCGCGGTTGCCTGGTCTCAACGCCAAGGGCGCCTGCATCGGGCCGATGGGGCAGCGCGTGCGTAACGTCATGAGCGAATTGTCCGGCGAGAAGATCGACATCATCGACTACGACGAGGACCCGGCGCGCTTTGTGGCCAATGCGCTCTCGCCGGCCAAGGTGATCTCGGTGACGGTTATCGATGAGACCACCCGGGCAGCGCGGGTGATCGTGCCCGATTTCCAGTTGTCGCTGGCCATCGGCAAGGAGGGGCAGAACGCGCGGCTGGCGGCCCGGTTGACCGGGTGGCGCATCGACATCCGTAGTGACGACGCTGCAGCTGACGGTGAACCGGAGCGGCGGCCGGCTCGCCCGGACGCGGCGCGCGGCGTGCGGGGAGAGCACTGAGCGCGAGCGGAGATCGGGGACTGAGCGCGAGCGGAGATCGGGGACTGAGCGCGAGCGGAGATCGGGGACTGAGCGCGAGCGGAGATCGGGGACTGGGACGCCGCGCCGATTTGGCTTATCGCACCGGTTTTCTTTTCGCCCCTGCTGTGGCGGTAGACTCAGCTGTGATCCAGCGCGAGACATCGGCTCGGATGCGCAGACGCACCGCCCACCCTTCCGAGGGACCAGTGCGGACGTGCATCGGATGCCGGAAACGAGAGCTGGCCGTCGAACTGCTTCGGGTTGTCGTTGCCGCCGACGGGATCGATCCTGGGAATGGTCCCAGCATCGTGACCGTTGACGCAGCGGGGACATTGCCGGGGCGGGGTGCCTGGCTGCATCCCGATCCGCAGTGTCTGCACGCGGCGATTCGCCGGCGGGCATTCGGCCGAGCGTTACGGATCACCGGTTCACCGGACATCACCGCGGTGATGGTGCATTTCGGAGCATGTGCCGAGACGCGCTGATCACCCGGCCGCAGAAGAACAGGTAGCGAAGAACATGAGCACACCGTGAAGTCCCGATGACCATGCGTCATAGCTAAACCGAGGCGCGGCGCCGACCACCGCTGTCGCCTCTCAGACAGGAGATGTAGTGGCAGGTAAGGCCCGCGTGCACGAGTTGGCTAAGGAACTCGGTGTCACAAGCAAAGAAGTGCTCGCCCGACTCAGTGATCAGGGTGAATTCGTCAAATCGGCATCGTCGACGGTCGAGGCGCCGGTAGCCCGCCGCCTGCGCGAGTCGTTCGGTGGCGGCAAGCCCGCCGTCGAGAAGGCCCAGCCCGGCGGCAATGGCGCGCCCAAGCCCGCCCCCCAGAAGAGGCCGGCACCCAAGCCGTCGGCGCCGGCGGCACAGCAGCCCGCCGCTGCCCCGCCTGAACCACCCCAGCCCACGCCGGCGCCGCCCACGCCCGCGGCAGCCGCTCCGACGCCTGCCCCGGCTGCCCCCGCCCCGCCCCGGCCCGGCCCGACTCCGGGCCCACGCCCGGGACCGGCGGCCCCCAAGCCCGGTGCTCCCAAGCCCGCGGCGCGGACGCCGCGCGTCGGCAACAACCCGTTCTCCACCCAGCAGCCCGTCGAACGAGCGATGCCCAGGCCGCAGAGTCCGGGTGGCCCCCGACCCGGCCCTGGTGGTCCCCGCCCCGGCGGCGGTCCGCGACCCGGTGCCAGCCCCGGCAACATGCCGCCGCGCCCGCCCGGTGCGCGGCCGGTCCCCGGTGGAGGCCCCCGGCCCGGTGGCGGACCTCGCCCCGGTGGCGGCCCGCGGCCGGGCCCCGGCGGTGGTGGTCGTCCAGGTGGCGGCGGCGGTGGTGGCAACTACCGCGGTGGCGGTGCCGGAGCTCCCGCCGGTGGCGGTGGTGGCGGCTTCCGCGGTCGTCCCGGTGGTGGCGGTGGCCGCCCCGGCCAGCGTGGCGGTGCTGCCGGCGCGTTCGGTCGCCCCGGCGGTGCACCCAAGCGCGGCCGCAAGTCGAAGCGGGCAAAACGCGCCGAGTACGAGAACATGCAGGCGCCGGTCGTCGGTGGCGTGCGGTTGCCGCACGGCAACGGCGAGACGATTCGGCTGGCCCGCGGCGCGTCGCTGTCGGACTTCGCCGAGAAGATCGACGCCAACCCGGCCTCGCTGGTGCAGGCGCTGTTCAACCTCGGTGAGATGGTCACCGCGACCCAGTCGGTCGGTGACGACATTCTCGAGCTGCTCGGCGGCGAGATGAACTACAAGGTTCAGGTCGTGTCCCCCGAGGACGAGGACCGCGAACTGCTGCAGTCCTTCGACCTGTCCTACGGCGAAGACTCCGGGGACGAGGAGGATCTGGAGTTCCGTCCGCCGGTCGTCACCGTCATGGGTCACGTCGACCACGGCAAGACCCGACTGCTGGACACCATCCGCAACGCCACCGTCCGTGAGGGCGAGGCGGGCGGTATCACCCAGCACATCGGTGCCTACCAGGTGACTGTCGACCTCGACGGCAACGAACGACCGATCACCTTCATCGACACCCCGGGTCACGAGGCGTTCACCGCCATGCGAGCCCGTGGTGCCAAGGCCACCGACATCGCGATCCTGGTCGTGGCCGCCGACGACGGTGTGATGCCACAGACGGTGGAGGCGGTCAATCACGCGCAGGCGGCCGACGTGCCGATCGTGGTGGCGGTCAACAAGATCGACAAGGAAGGCGCCGATCCGGCCAAGATCCGCGGCCAACTCACCGAATACGGGTTGATTCCCGAGGAGTACGGCGGCGACACCATGTTCGTCGACATCTCGGCGAAGAACAACGTCAACATCGAAGCGCTGCTCGAAGCGGTGGTGCTGACCGCCGATGCCTCGCTGGATCTGCGGGCCAACCCCGACATGGAAGCCCAGGGTGTGGCGATCGAGGCGCACCTCGACCGAGGCCGCGGACCGGTGGCGACCGTGCTGATTCAGCGCGGCACGCTGCGCGTCGGCGACTCGGTGGTGGCCGGCGACGCCTACGGGCGTGTCCGTCGCATGGTCGACGAGCACGGCGAAGACGTCGAAGAGGCGCTGCCGTCGCGTCCGGTGCAGGTCATCGGCTTTACGTCGGTGCCGGGCGCGGGTGACAACTTCCTCGTCGTCGACGAGGACCGCATCGCCCGCCAGATTGCCGACCGGCGCAGTGCACGCAAGCGCAACGCACTGGCCGCACGCACTCGCAAGCGCATCAGCCTGGAGGACCTGGATTCGGCGCTGAAGGAAACCAGCCAGCTGAACCTGATCCTCAAGGGCGACAACGCCGGTACGGTCGAGGCGCTCGAAGAGGCCCTGCTGGGCATCCAGGTCGACGACGAAGTGCAGCTGCGGGTCATCGACCGCGGAGTCGGCGGGGTCACCGAGACCAACGTCAACCTGGCGTCGGCCTCGGATGCGATCATCATCGGCTTCAACGTGCGCGCCGAGGGCAAGGCCACCGAGCTGGCCAACCGCGAGGGCGTCGAGATCCGCTACTACTCGATCATCTACCAGGCGATCGATGAGATCGAGGCCGCGCTCAAGGGCATGCTCAAGCCGGTCTACGAGGAGAAGGAGCTCGGTCGTGCCGAGATCCGTGCGGTCTTCCGCTCGTCGAAGGTCGGCAACATCGCCGGCTGCCTGGTGCAGTCGGGGATCATGCGCCGCAACGCCAAGGCCCGGCTGCTCCGCGACAACGTGGTGGTCGCCGAGAACCTCACCGTGTCCTCGCTCAAGCGGGAGAAGGACGACGTCACCGAGGTGCGCGAAGGGTACGAATGCGGTCTGACGCTGACGTACTCCGACATCAAGGAAGGCGACGTCATCGAGACCTACGAGTTGGTCGAAAAGGAACGCGTCTAAATGCCAGATCCCGCACGGGCGCGTCGGCTGGCCAAGCGCATCTCGACGATCGTCGCGTCGGCCATCGAGTACGAGATCAAGGATCCTCGGCTCGCCGGCGTGACGATCACCGACGCCAAGGTCACCAACGACCTGCACGACGCCACGCTGTACTACACGGTGATGGGCAGTTCGCTGACCGAGGAACCGGACTTCGCCGGTGCTGCGGCGGGACTGGACAAGGCCACCGGGGTGCTGCGCTCCAAGGTGGGCGCCAGCCTCGGTGTCCGGTTCACCCCGACACTGGCGTTCGTGCGGGACACGGTGCCTGACGCCGCGCACCGGATGGAGGAGTTGCTCGCCCGCGCGCGGGCAGCCGATGAGGATTTGGCCCGGGTCAGGCAGGGGGCCAAGCCCGCTGGTGAGGCCGACCCGTATCGGCTCAGCGAGGCGCAGGACGAGGTCGGCGACGATGGGGCCCGCGACGACGGGGCCTGAGCCCAGCCCCGCTGCGCGATGCTGCTGTTGCTCGCCCGCGCCCGGTCGCACCGGGATTCCGGTTGCGCCCCGTGGGGTCGACATGCGCTTGAACCCGTAGCGCGCGCATCCGAACACGGTGCTGACCCGTCAACGCTCGCCGCAGTGTTCTACGCCGAAGGTTAGCCAGGACCGCAGGCTCTAGCGCGCCGTCGGCCCGGTCTTCGGGCGGCCGCGGTGAGCAAGTCGGTGCTGTCGGCAAATCTTGATCGGATGCTGTCAGGCTTTGCCAAATCCGCGATTCTATTGTTAATTTCTAGCACGTCAATTACCGTTTGTGCCCATTAGCCGATGTCAAACGGCGAGCACACGGTCGAGAAACCAGCGACTGCTCTGGTAGCTGTATCGACCGGTACGTGCGCGTTACCGACGTCACCTCAGGGACGGGAATGTGCTGATGCAACGAGACCTGCAAGCCGGTTCGCGGTGGCAATCGCAGAAGAACAGGCAGGTCCGGCCCAGGCGCACGGCCGTCAAGCGCACCCCCAAGCATGCGATGCCCAAGGCAGATGTCGGAGCGGCAACTGTCGTCGGCCGGGTCGGGGCGCTGGCTGTGGCATTGGGAATCGGCTGGGCGGTCACGGGTTGGACCCCGACGGCGTTTGCCGATACCACAAGCTCAGATGCTTCGGCGGGCTCGGGATCGTCCCCGCGGGGAACGGCTGCGTCATCGGCGGGCGCATCGTCGCAAGGCTCGACGGTCTCCTCCGACGGCTCGGATGCATCCTCCGGCGATTCTGTTGATTCGCCGCGAAAGGCGAAGCGCCCATCGGTGGACGGCGACACCGAGTCCGCTGCCACAGAAGAGGCGAATGCTCTGGATCGGGAGCCCGCGGGTGCGCCGAGCACCGGGACCAGGCGCAGCGGACCCGATCGCGCTGCAGCAGTGACTCGTTCACCCCGGAGGGCCACAACCGCGGAAGGGGTCACTACCGCGGTCACGCCGCCGACCGCGGCCCAGGACACGTCACCGGCGGCGGATGATGAATCGGCTGATGTCGACAGCGAGCCGGCAGCTGCAGGGCAGGCACCGGCCGCCACCGTAATTCCGGTGGTGACTGTCCCGATGACGCCGGCGTTGGTCGAGGTCATCTCCGACACCGCCGTTCCGGTCGTGGCTGTCGTGGTGCAGAGCAACCAGCTCGACCAGGCGCCGACGGATTCTCCGATGACGGAGTCGTTGATGATGGCCACCATCGCCGGCGTTACTCGCCGTGACGACGAACAGCGGTCCGTGACAGGTGACGCGAACACCGAAAAGCTTTCTGCACCGGTCTTTTCGGCGATGATGCAGCAGCCGGCCACGACCGCCGCACCCTTCCAGATCTGGTTCGGCTATCTGCTCCTGGTGGGTAACGGCACCCCAGAGCATCCCAACGGCGGCATCCTGATCGGCAACGGATACACCTGGACCGGTGCGACCTGTAACAGCGGGCTGGCCTGCATCGGTGGCAACGGCGGCTTGGTGGGCAGCGGCGGTGGTGGCTACAACGGCGGCGATGGTGGTAACGCCGGCTGGATCGGCAATGGCGGTAAGGGCGGCACCGGTGTCGTCGGGATCAACGGCGGAGCCGGCGGTAACGGCGGAACCGGCGGCTTGTTGTTGGGCCGGGGTGGTGATGGCGGGGCCGGCGCCGATGTCTCCACCGGCACCGGCGGTCACGGTGGCAACGGTGGTAACGCCGGATATCTGTCCTTCTCGGGTACTGGTGGGTCCGGCGGCGAGGGTGGTTCCGGCCCTGTCGAAGGTACCGGCGGTAACGGAGGTACCGGCGGCAACGCCCGTCTGAGCGGCGCCGGCGGCAGCGGTGGTACCGGCGGCCAGGGTGGTGCCGGTGGGTCCGGCGGAGCCGGCGGCCGTGCAGGGATGTTCCTGGGTAGCGGTGGCGCGGGAGGTACCGGCGGCAAGGCCCTGGACTCGGGATTTGACGGTGGGGTCGGCGGCGCCGGCGGCAGTGTCGGCGAGTACTCCCTGTGGGGCAGCGGTGGCGCCGGTGGCGCCGGCGGCGAGGGAGCAGACGGCGCAGCAGGCACCCTCACCACGATCGGCGGAGACGGTGGCGCGGGTGGTCGAGGTGGCGACGGCGGTCACGGCGGTTGGCTGTGGGGACTTGCCGGCGCCGGAGGCCTCGGTGGTCGCGGTGGTCGTGGCGGTCACGGTTACGACGGCGCGGATGGCATCGACGGTGGTGATGGCCAGGACGGCACAGACGGCGGCGACGGCGGAGTCGGCGGAGCCGGCGGCAACGCCGGGCAGGCCCGGTTCTTGTTGCTGTTCAGCGCCAAAGGCGCCAATGGCAGCGGTGGTGCGGGCGGTGCGGGCGGCGACGCCGGCAATGCCGGCAATGGCGGCGTGGGCAGGCAGGGCGATTCCGCCGACCCGGATGGCGGTCGCGGCGGCGATGGCGGGACCCGTGCCAGTGCCGGGACCGGTGGCCTCGGCGGTGCTCCGGGCACCGGCGGGCAGGGCGGCTCGACGGGCGCTGTCGGTCCCGACGGTGCGAGTGCCACCGGCGGCGACGGTGGCGCCGGCGGGGCCGGATGGGACAGCGACGACCCGACCCGCACAGGTGGAAACGGTGGCGACGGCGGTGACGCGGGACCGATCGGCGCGGGCGGTGTCGGTGGGCGCGGTGGCAACGGTGCCGCGGGTGACTTCAGCACGTCGGCCTCCGGCAGCGGCAGCGCCGGTGGCGCGGGTGGTAGCGGCGGCCTCGGCTCCGGCGGCGGTGTCCACGGCGCCGGTGGTGCGGGCGGGGCCGGTGGTGCCGGAGCAAGCCGTGGTGCCGGTGCGACCGCAGGTTTGGGCGGGGCCGGTGGTGCCGGCTCCGCGGCCACTCCGACGGTGGGTGGTGTCGGTGGCGGTGGTGGCGGCGGCGGCGGCGGTGCCCGGGTCGAAGGCATCGACGGCGGCGTTGTGGACGGCACGGCCACCGGCGGTGCCGGCGGAAGCGGTGGTGAAGGTTCGGCGACCGGTGTCGGTGGTACCGGCGGCAACGGCGGCGCGGCCAGTGTGTTCGCCGATGGTGTCGGCAGCAGCGCTTCCGGTGAGGCGATCGGTGGCGCCGGAGGTGCCGGCGGCCTCAACGGCGGCGCCGGTGGCGCGGGCGGCAAGGGCGGGGTGGAAGCCGTCGGCGCCAACAGCGTCGCTGCCGGAACCGGCATTGGTGGTTCGGGCGGTCACGGCGTCGACGGCGGTGCCGGTGGTGCCGGTGGCGAGGGCGTTACCACCGCCGGCGAGGACGGTCAGGCCGACGGGACCAGCACCGGCGGTGCCGGCGGTACCGCGACCGGAGTCGGCAGTGTCGGCGGTGCCGGCGGCGGTGCGTGGGTGCAGGCCGGCTTTACCGGCATCCCCGGAGGCGTCTCGTCCGGCTCTGCGACCGGTGGCATCGGCGGTGGCGCCGCGAACGGTGGCGTCGGCGGAGACGGTGGATACGGGCTGATTTTGTCGGTCGGACTCACCGGCGGTGCAGAAGGTACGGCCGAGGGTGGCGCCGGGGGTAGTGCTGCTGTCGGCGGTGCGTCTGGCGGAGACGGCGGTTCGGCGCAGGTGGCCGGGTTCCACGGGGTGACGACAGCGAGCCATGCCAGGGGTGGTGCCGGCGGTGCCGGCCACGGTGGCGACGGCGGGGCCGGCAACCAGGGCTGGGTCGGCGTGTACGACTACGGCGGTCCGGTCGGCAGCACGGTGATCGATGGCTCGGCCACCGGTGGGGCCGGCGGCGACGGAGGCTACAACGACGCGGTCAACAACACCCGCGGCGGCGCCGGCGGTCTTGGTGGTCAGGCCCTGGTCGGCACTGACGGCGGCGGTGCGGTCGACGGCGCCGCCGCAACGGCCGGCGCTGGCGCCCACGGCGGTAACGGCACGGCGGCCGGTGATGGTGGCACCGGTGGTGCCGGCGGGTATGCCGAGGTCTGGGCCGGCGGTACGGACAGTCGGGCCGACGGCACGGTCACCGGTGGTGCCGGTGGCGCGGCGGTCGGCACCGGCACCGGTGGTGCCGGCGGCAAGGGCTACCTGCTGGCTCAGAACGGCGGGCATGCGTCGGCGACCGGTGCCGGCGCGGTCGGGGCGCACGGCGGTGCGGGCGCCAACGGCGGTACCGGCGGCCAAGGCGGGGCCGGCACCATATCGGCTACAGCTGCCCTGAGCACGGCCGACGGAATCGCCACCGGTGGACTCGGTGGCGCGGGGGATGCTGCTACCGGTGGTGCCGGTGGTGAAGGCAAGATCTCGGCCACCGCAACTGGGGCTCAGGCGAGTGGCACCGGGACGGGTGGCGCCGGCGGGGCCGGCGCCAACGGCGCGCTCGGCGGAGCCGGCGGCCAGGGCGGAGTGTTCGCCCAGCGAACCGGTAGCACGGCCACCGGGACGGGTGTCGGCGGTGTCGGTGGGGATGCTGACGGGTCCACCAGCACCGGCGGAAGGGGTGGCGGCGGCTGGATCCAGACCGGCTACTCGTCGCAGCCCACCCTCGGTGTCAACAGCTCAGCCAGCGGCTACGCCCTCGGCGGCGTCGGCGGCGGCGCGACCACCGGCGGCACGGGTGGCGCCGGCGGCGGCGGCGTCGTGCTCGCGTACGGCGACAACGCCACGGCCAGCGGCAATGCCTACGGGGGTGCCGGCGGTGCCGGTTCCAACGGCGGTACCGGCGGCGCGGGTTGGACCGGCCAGGTGGTGGGTCAGGGCGCCGGGTCCTCCGCGACCGGTACGGGCACCGGCGGGGCCGGCGGCAGCGGCGACGGCGCCGGCGTCACCGGCGGTACGGGCCGGCCTGGTGGCGTGCTGGCCATCGGCGCGGACAGCACCGCAGACGGCACCGCGACCGGCGGTAACGGCGGCGCCGGCCAGGGTGGTGTCAACGGCCGCAGCGGCGGCGAGGGCATGATTCGGGTGCAAGGTGCCCAAGACTCGGTTACCGGCAGCAGTGCCACCGGCGGCCACGGCTTCACCGGTACCAGCGGCCAGGGGACCAGCGGGAACATCACCGTCAACGGCGGCACGGTGACCAACAGCAGTGTGACGGCCGGGGTCAGCTCCACCTATGCGGCAGGCGGCGGCGCCAATATGAACGTCCGAGGGGGCGGATCGGTTTCCAACACTCACCTCACCGGCGGAGATGCCGGGGCCTACGCAGCCGGCGGCGGTGCCACCGCGACCGCCGGCAATGCCAGCAGCGCCGGCACCATCGCCGATAGTTCGGCCACCGGTGGCAACGGTGGAAACGGCGGGCCCACAACTGCACTCGGTCGCGCCGGTGGCAGCGCCACGCTCAGTGCGATCAACAACAGCACGGTGAGCGCCAGCACGGCCGCCGGCGGCAACGGCGGCAACGGCGGGGCCGCTGGAACGGGCGGTGCCGTGGGCGGTAACGGCGGTAATGCCGGTGCGGCGACGATCAGTGTCAACAACGGCACGGCCCTGACCGGCCAGATCGCGGTGGGTGGCGACGGCGGCGACGGCAGTGCGCCCGGTGTCGGCGGCTCCGGCAACGGTGGCAACGGCGGCAACGGCGGAGCCGGCGGCAAGCTCAACGTCGGCGGTGGTATCGGCGGCAACGGAGGCGACGGTGGCGACGGCGCGCCGAACGGCACACCCGGCACGACCGGCGCCAACGGTGCCAACGTCCCGGCCTAGTGTCGAGGCTCAGACGATGCGCAGGCCTTCGGGAACCTTGCTCGGATCCCGCCAGAATGCGTCGTGGACAAAGCGTTCGAAGAGATCCGGCGGAAGCACGGTCTCGCGCGGTTCGGCTTTCACCGCGCCGCTGACGACGTGCAGTCCGGGTGTCCCGGCCCGTTCGTCGAACCCGGTGACCTCATAGTCGACGTGGGCGAAGTCATGCTGGAAGTCCGGTTCACTGATGAACTGGTAGATGGCGTGCATGACCTTGGCCGGTTCGGTGGTCAGGGTCTCGTACTGCACCACCAACAGGCGGTCGCGTTGAGCGCCGTAACACGCCTGTTTGAGAGCGTCGTACGGACCGCCGACCATGCCGTCCTGCCCGGCGACCTGACTTGCCCTGGTGTAGACGGTGCCGCCGGGGCGGTAATCGAAGATCGACGAGGGACTGAAGACGTTGCGCTGGACCAGCCGTTCGATGCTGTCGACCACCCATGGCAGTTCACGCACGCAGGCAATGACTTTCGCTTCCGGGAAAAGCGCGGCAAGCGCCGGCATCCGGGCACACCAGCTGCGGTTGGTGTCGAAGATGACCCCGGCAGCGCAGTCGGCGTAGTAGGACTCGAAGAGCCCGAGCAGGATGCGTCGGCGCTTGGCGTCGTCGAGGAACATCGAGAACTCGTTGCGGGCGCTCATCTCAGCGAGCAGGCCGTCAAATAATCCGGCCAACGGTCCCGACATCGCGGCGTGTATATTCGGGTTCTGTCGCAGCAGCGCCCCCAACAGCGTCGAGCCTGATCGCGGTAAGCCTGAGATGAAGTGCAGCGCCGCCACCGCGCCGAGTCTGCATCCAGATCGGCAGAACCGCAAGCAATGCAAGGTCTCCGGAGCCGGATCGCGGATCGAGGCAGACCGAGGGTACGGTGGTCAGCCTGCGGCGTCGACCCGTAGCGTGTTCACTGTGCGGAATGGGAGGGGGCCCGGAGCGCACCGGATCCGAGGACGGCGATGAGGACGATCGAATCGAAGGCTGACGGGACCCATGTGGGTCCCCAGGCAGGCCCTCTGGTGGATGCGCGGCAGGCCGCTGATCTCCTCGATGGCGCTGACAACATCGTCGTCGTCGGTCACGTCTTTCCTGACGCGGACACCATCGGCGCGGGTCTGGCCCTGGCGCAGGTGCTGGCGCGGGTGGGTAAGGATGTGGCCGTCAGTTTCGCCACGCCCGCGGAGCTGCCGGAGTCGCTGCGTACGCTGCCCGGCGGGCACTTGCTGGCGCGACCGGGGCAGGTTCGGCCGAACCCGGATCTGGTCGTCACGGTCGACATCCCCAGCGTGAACCGGTTGGGATCGTTGGCCGAGCTGGCCGCACCCGGCCGCGACGTGCTGGTCGTCGACCACCACGCGTCGAACACGCTGTTCGGGTCGGCCAACTTCGTCGATCCGTCGGCGGACTCGACGACGATGCTGGTGGCGGAGTTGCTCGACGCCTGGGACAAGCCCATCGACGTCGGCGTGGCGCACTGTCTGTACGCCGGTCTGACCACCGACACCGGATCCTTTCGGTGGGCCACCGCGCGGGCACACCGGCTGGCTGCCCGACTGATCGAGCTCGGTGTCGACAACGCCGGTATCAGCCGAACCCTGCTCGATACCCATCCATTCGCCTGGCTGCCCATGTTGTCGCGGGTATTGGGTTCGGCGCGGCTGGTCGCCGAGGCGGCGCAGGGCCGTGGTCTGGTCTACGCGGTCGTGCCGCACGACGAGTGGTCGGCGGCGCGCCCCGAAGAAGTCGAGAGCATCGTCGACATCGTCCGCACCACTGCGCAAGCTGAAGTCGCGGCGGTCTTCAAAGAGATTGCGCCGCAACAGTGGTCGGTGTCCATGCGGTCGAAGGCGTTGGACGTCTCGGCTGTCGGTGCCACGTTCGGTGGCGGCGGGCACCGGTTGGCCGCCGGGTACACCGCGTCGGGAACGGCTGACGAGGTGGTCGCCGCGCTGCGCAGTGCGCTCGCCTGACCACGTCGGCACACCGTGACGGACTCCTTGGCGCCGGCGACCGGTCGGCGGATCGCCGCGTTGGCCTTCCCCGCGCTGGGGGTGTTGGCCGCTGAGCCGCTGTACTTGTTGTTCGACCTCGCTGTGATCGGCCGACTGGGCGCGCTCAGTCTGGCGGGGTTGGCCATCGGTGCACTGATCATGGGCGTGCTCAGTTCTCAGCTGACGTTTTTGTCCTACGGCACCACGGCGCGCGCCGCAAGGTTCTACGGTGCAGGCGACCGCGGCGCGGCGGTCGAGGAGGGAGTGCAGGCCACCTGGCTGGCCCTCGGGATCGGCACCGCGATCGTCGTCGCCGTCCAATGGTCAGCTGTCCCACTGGTTTCCGCATTGGCTGCCGGCGGCGACATCGCCGAGGCCGCGTTGCCGTGGGTGCGGATCGCCAGCCTGGCGGTCCCCGCCATCCTGGTGGCGGCCGCCGGGAACGGATGGATGCGCGGGGTGCAGGACACCGTCCGCCCGTTGCGCTACGTGGTTTTCGGCTTCGCTGTGTCGGCGGTGTTGTGCCCGCTGCTGGTGTACGGCTGGTTGGGCGCCCCGGAACTCGGGTTGCCGGGTTCGGCGCTGGCCAACATCGTCGGGCAGTGGTTGGCCGCCGTGTTGTTCTTCCGTGCATTGATCGTCGAGGGGGTCCCGCTTCGCCCGCGGATCGAGGTGCTGCGCGCTCAGGTGGTGATGGGCCGTGACCTGGTGTTGCGAACGTTGGCTTTCCAGGCGTGCTTCGTCTCGGCGGGAGCGGTGGCCGCCCGCTTCGGGGCCGCTGCGGTGGCCGCCCACCAGGTCGTGCTGCAGCTGTGGAGTTTCCTTGCCCTGGTGCTGGATTCGTTGGCGATCGCCGCGCAATCGCTGGTGGGTGCGGCGCTGGGGGCGGGCCAGGTGGCGCACGCCAAATCCGTTGCGTGGCGGGTGACGGCTTTCTCCGCCGTGGCTGCCGCAGTGCTGGCCGCACTGTTCGCGCTCGGCGCGCCGGTGCTGCCGGGGGTGTTCACCGACGACCGTGCGGTGCTCGACGAGATGTCGGTGCCGTGGTGGTTCCTGGTGGCTCAATTGCCGATCGCGGGCATCGTTTTCGCGGTGGACGGCGTGCTGCTGGGGGCCGGGGACGCGAAGTTCATGCGCAACGCGACATTGGCCAGTGCGCTGCTGGGCTTCCTGCCGGCAATCTGGCTGTCGCTGGCGTTTGGCTGGGGACTGCTGGGTATCTGGGCCGGGCTGAGCACGTTCATGGTGTTGAGGTTGCTGTTCGTGGGCGCGCGGGTGCTCTCTGGGCGCTGGCTGGTCCCCGGCACGGTGTGACTCGGGGCCTGATCAGGGCCGAGAAGCGCTGACGGCCCAGACCGGGCGCCGTCCGACGTGGTCGGTGTTGACCGCGACGTCGGCGAACCCCGCCGCCCGGCACAATTGTGCGAAAACCTGCGCCTGTTCGCCCGTCCAGCCGTGGCTGGCGAATCCGGTGGCCCTGGGCGGACTCTGGCGTTCCACGGCCAGCAGTCGCCCGCCGGGAGCGAGCACCCGGTGCGCCTCGGCCAGGCCCGCCTCCACGTCATGCCAATGGTGCACCGTGGCCAGCGCCCACAAGACAGTCGCCGAGGAGTCGGCCAACGGAAGCGCCTCGGCATCGCCTTGGACCAGGGCGACGCCGGCACGACGAGGTATTGCTCGACCCACTCTGAGCATCGTCGCCGACGGGTCGACACCGGTGGCGCGGGCACCACAGCGGGCGGCCCGGCGCACCGCCGTGCCGGGGCCGCACCCGACGTCGACGACGTGGTCTGCGGCCGTCACCGCGGTCAACGCGACGGCCCGCTGGGCGGGACGCCGGCCGGTCAACAGGAAGACCAGCGCACACAGGGCACCGGTGGGGCCGCTGAACCCAGGATGGTCGCGGTGGTGGTTGACCGCTGGGCGGGCCGGTTGGTCGGACATGTCTCGACTGTGCCGGGTGCCACCGGGGTGCTGTCAACGCCGAAACGCGACTTAGCGGACCTGCGAGCGACCCCGTTCGATGACCGCGCTTCTGCTGGCCGCGATGTCGTCACCGGTCGCGCTGCTCATCCATTCCCGCGCCGCGGCCGCCTCCTGCCACAGCGCCGAGCTGGTCTGCAGGTCATCGATGTGGTGGTAGGACGCCAGCAGGGCCCGCACCGCCTTCTGGTTGTTGCCGACGATCGACGTGGCGATCTGGCGCGCGGTGTCGAGCAGTTGCTCGTGCGGCACCACCTGGGTGACCAGCCCGCAGCGCAGCGCCTCGTCGGCCGACAGGTAGTCACCGGTCATGCTCATCCGGCGCGCCATCCCGACTCCGACCTTCTGCGGCAACCGCACCGACAACCCCCACGTCGGCAGCAGACCGACCCGGGCGTGGGTGTCGGCGAAGCGGGCCTGCTCGGAGGCGATGAGGATGTCGCAGTACAGCGTCAGCTCCAGGCCGCCGGTCACCGCGGGACCGTTGATCGCGCCGATGACGGGTTTGCTCATCGGCGGCCATTTGGGCGAGATGTCGGGCAGCTCGGTGGTGTCGCCGAGCTCCTTGAGGTCCAACCCGGCGCAGAACACGGGGTCGGCGCCGGTGACGATGACGACATCGATGTCCTCGTCGGCCTGTGCTTGTCGCAGTGCGTCGAAGAACCGCGACCGCAGTGCCGCCGAGAGCGCATTGCGCGCCTGGGGGCGGTTCAGCGTCAGCGTCCTGATCCGGTCGCGGGTCTCGGTCAGCAGGATGTCGTCTTGGCTCATCCGCTCACCGTATCGGCCCGCCGCGTTCGGCCTATCGTGGATCCCATGTGCCGAAACATCACCGAGCTGCGCGGCTTGGAGCCCGCGGTCACCGACGAGGAGATCGAGGCCGCCGCGCGCCAGTACGTCCGCAAGGTCAGCGGCATCTCCCGGCCCTCCGGGGCCAACGTCGACGCCTTCGAGATCGCCGTCGCCGAGGTCAGCGCATCCACTCGGCGATTGTTGAGCGGTTTGGCACCACGCAAGCAGCCGCCGAAAACTGTTCCGCCGCTGCGTCGTCCAGAGGTCCGAGCCCGTATGACCAGGACATGAGTCAGCCGGCACTCAAAGAATGGAGTGCGGCGGTTCATGCACTGCTCGACGGCAGACAGACGGTGTTGTTGCGCAAAGGTGGCATCCACGAGAAACGCTTCGAGGTGGTTCCCGAGGCCGCTGCGTCACGTTTCGTGCTGTTTCCGACGGTCGCGCACAGCCATGCCCGCCGGGTCCGCCCCGACCATCACGACCTGCTGGGACCCGCGGCCGCCGACAGCACCGAGGACGCGGTGGTGCTGCGGGCCGGTGCTCGCGTGGTCGCGGCAGTCGACGTGCACCGGCCGGAGAATCTCGATGCCATCGCCATCCACCACATCTGGACCGATGAATCCGTGCGCACCGACCGGCTGGACTTCCGGCCGCGACATCGGTTGACGGTTCTCGTCGTGTCGGCCGCACCCCTGAGCGAACCCGTGCGGCTGACGCGCACGCCTGACTATCGCGGGTGCGTCAGCTGGGTCACGCTCCCGGTTGAGCCGGACTGGGGACAGCCGGTGCATTCCGAGGCCGCCCTCGAGGAGATCGCGCAGCAGGTGCGCGCCTCAGTCGGCTGACGGCGGCCGAGGACCGGCGGGCAACACCAGTCGGGTCTGCGCACCGAGGTGCACGGTGTGGCGTGCGGTTCTGACTGTGGTTGCCGTCGCGACAGGTTCTCCGGTCCCGAGATTGCGCAGGAAGCGCGGATGCGAACCACCGGCGATCAGCACCCGGATCCGGTGGCCCGCCGGGACTGTCCACGCCACCGGGTCGAGTTCGATGCCCACCACACCACTGTCGGTTGCCGAGGCCACATATCCGTCGCTGATGTTGCGGGATCTGCCCTTCGCGTCGACCTGACTGATGCGCACGAACAGATCATTGTGCGGATTGGCGCACGAGTGCTGCACCTCCAGCACGGGTGCGCCGACCAGGTGCAGGTCATCATGCACCGGTGCGCTGGTGAAGGTCAGGACGTCGGCGCGGCGGGCCAGTGCGGTGTCGTCGCGGTAGCCGCCGACCGGAGAGAGCAGTCGCCCCCCGACCGTGGGTGTCGGATCGGCCGGGTTGTAGATGAAGGTCTGCGATGCGCCAGGCTCGGGCGCTGTGGGGGCCAGCCCGCCGCCCGGCTGAGGATAGAGCACCTGCTCGGGCATCGCCGGCGGCCAGTCGGGCAGCTCCATCCAGCCGCGCCCGGCCAGGTGGACCCGTACCGGGGCGCGGCGCGCTGGCTGCGCCTGGCCCAGATGTGTCGCGAGCCAGTCCAGCGACTCGCGCAACACCGTCGGTGCGGCGCTGGTCATCATGTGGCCATGCGTCCACGGGCCGACCGTGAGCCCGGTGGGCACGCCGCGTTCGGTCAGGATGCGGTAGTGCTCCAGGGTCTGGTCGACAAACAGGTCCTGCCACCCTGTGAGCAACAGCACGGGAACCTCGGCCCGGTCCAGCCGGTCGCGCAGGTGCAGCCGGGTCCAGAACGGATCGTCGCGGTCGGGATGATCCAGCCACGATTCGAACCACGGAGCGCTGTCGCCGAGCAGTTCGCGACTCGCGGTTCCCAGCGGAAGTTCAAGGGATGCCTTGGTGACCCGCCGTTGGGCGCCGATCTGGCGCACCAGGGTGCGCACCCGACTGGTGTCCTCCTGGCGACCGACAAGATCACTCCAGCCGAGGAAGTCGTTGAGTCCGAACGATCCGGTGCCCCAACGCGGTCCGCTGACATCGTCGGGCCCGACGGTGATCACCGCGGCTTTGAGTTCCGGTGGTGGGTCGATGAGCAGAGCCCACTGGGTAAAGCCGAGGTAGGACAGCCCCATGGTCGCGAAGCTGCCGGTGAACCACGGTTGTTCGCGCAGCCAGGCGGCGGTGTCCGCGCCGTCGGCGATCTCGTTGACGAACGGGTCGAACCGGCCTCCCGAACCGTAAGTGCCACGGACACTTTGGATGAGGACGTGGTAGCCGCGCGCGGCGTAGACCGCGCCGAACAGCGCCGAGAACGGATAGCCCCGCCCGTAGGGTCCGCGCACCAGCAGGGTGCCGGCCGGCTGCGCGGTCTGCGGCGCATAGTGATCGGCGATCAGGTTCACACCGTCGCGCATCGGCACCGAGACCGATCGGTGGACGTCGAAGTCGCAGACGGGTGCCGGCAGTTCGAGGACACGGCTGAGGGTGTGGCGGGCACGGCGCGAAATGCGAGAGCTCACCTCTGGCACACTACTGGCCGGTCATCGGCGCTTCGCCGGCCTCGATGGCTGCGATGACCCTGTCGATGAGCCATGTCAGCGACTCCGCAGCGGCTGCCGGCGTCATCTCCCACGCGTCGACGAGCAGTTCGTAGGCGGGTAGGTTCCACAGCACGTCCAGAAGCCCGGCAACGGCGCGGTGCCGGTGCTCCGGCCAGTCCGGGGCCGCCGCGGCGACCGCGCGTAGCAGCGCCTGTGCTCTGCGTTGCTCGGCACCGGTGAACACCGGTTGGTCGGATCGGCGCACGGTCCGCTCGACGGTGAACCGTTGCAGCGAGGCGAAGAATCGGCGTGTCGTCTCGGTGAGATTGACCAGATCGACGTCTTCATAGGCGATTCCGGCCTCGTCCTCGAGTCGGTGCATCACCGCGTCGTGCAGCTCGCGCTCGGTGGGGAAGTGCCGGTAGACCGTACGTTCACCGACTCCGGCGCGCTCGGCGACGGCGCGGAAGGTGAGCTCGCGCCAATCCCAGCTCCGGTACTGGTGTACCAGTTCGCTACCGGCGGCGACGATGCGATCCCGGGTCTGCTCGGCCTGTTTGCGGCGCGCCGGGCTCTGGTAGACCCGGGTGCGACGTCTTGACGGCTCATCCATATTCGTGACAGTGTACTGTCTCGAATCGGCAGGGAGGTGCGCAGTGGCATCGCCGGAGCAGTTGTTGCACGCAGCGGCAGATCAGACCGGGCTGGACGACTTCGGCGACGATGGCTTCCGGGAAGGCCTCGAGGTCCTCCTCGGCGCGCTCGATCGGGAGGCACGACTCAACGATCGGGGCGCGGCGTTCCTGTACCCACGGCTCATCGGGTATTTGCGCCAACGCCTTCATGTCGAGGACTGGTATCGCCGTCACCCCGAGATCGACGATGAACCCCTCACGGCGCCGTTGTTCGGCTTGGGGCTGCCGCGCACCGGGTCCACGGCGCTGTCGTTCCTGCTCGCGCAAGATCCGAACGTGCGTTACCTGCACCGTTGGGAGGCTGCGCAGCCGTGCCCGCCTCCGTCGACCGTCCTCGGCGCCGACCCCCGCGTTCCGGCCGGACTGAAGGTCGTCGCCGGCAGCCGCCACCACGTGCCGACGGACCCGGACGGCCCGGCTGAATGCCTGGACCTGATGGCACTGGATTTCACATCGCAGATCTTCCAGGCCTTCGCCCACATCCCGAGCTATTCGCAGTGGCTCGTGGACCGAGCGGATTTCAGCTCGACCTACCGCTATGAGCGGAGAGTGCTCAAACTCCTGCAGTGGGGCGGACCGGCCCGGCCGTGGCGGCTGAAGTCACCCGCCCATGTCCTGTCGCTGACCCATCTCGACCACGTGTTCCCCGACGCCCGCTTCGTGATGACCCACCGGGATCCCACCGACGTGATGGTGTCGGTCGCCGAGGTCTACGCCGACATCGTCGGTGGTTTCAGTGACCACGTCGACCGGTGCTACCTGGGTGAACTCAATGTTCACCAGTGGTCGGTCGGGATGGAGCGGGCAGTGGCATTCCGGGCCGAGGGGGCCGATGACAGATTCTTCGACATCGACTTTCGTGCCATGGCGGCGGATCCGGTCGGCGAGGTGCGCGCGTTGTACACCTGGCTCGGCGAGGCCGTCACCGACGAGTTCGAATCCGGCATGCGCGACTGGTGGGCGCGCAACGCGCAGAACCGCGAACCCAGGCCGGTCGTCGAGGCGTCGGACTTCGGATTGGACCCCGAACGGATCAGACCGCGATTCGCCGACTACACGGCGTGCGCGACATGCTGGACCAGCCGGCCGGGGAGGTGAACGAACCGTCATGGCAGTCGATCTGACCGGCGGCATCGATCCCCGTCGAGAACTGACATTCGCGGACCGGCCCGCCGTCGCGCAGATGCGCGACTCGGTCAGCTTCTGGGTGTTCGACGACGCCGGCCGTCTCGGACTTCCCAGAGTCGGTATCGAAGCCGTCGCCGAGAACTGGGATGCCCACGGAGTGCAGGTCAACATCGCCTTCCCGGACGGGCGTGTGTTCCGGATCCGCCAGGATGCTCCGCGCCTGCCCGTCACCGGCGCCGACGGCGCTGCCAGGGTGCTGGGTGCAGGCCCGCTGTCCTTCACGTGTGTACGCGAATTCGACACCTGGACAATGACGTTCGACGGACAGCTGGTACAGACCAGCTCAGCGGATCTGGTGGCCGGTCACAAGAACGGGCCACTGGTCGACGTGCGGTTCGACGTCGAGGCCACCCTGGCGGTGCCTCCTTGGGTGCAGGGTGAGCTGAGCCCCGAGGCCGCCTCCGCGCTGCAGACCTCGGTGGCTGGAGACTTGATGGGTGGACCTCGCTATGAGCAGTTGTTCCGCGCGGTCGGGTCGCTGACCGTCGGCGCCGAGACACACGTCTTCACCGGCAGCGGCCTGCGGATCAAACGCCAGGGCGTCCGCAGGCTCGAAGGCTTCTGGGGGCACTGCTGGCAGTCGGCGCTGTTCCCCAGCGGCCGGGCGTTCGGCTACATCGCCTACCCCCCGCGTCCCGACGGTGCGCCGACATTCAACGAGGGATACGTCTACTACGGCGACGGCCCACTTGTCGCGGCGCGAGTGGTCGAGGCGCCGTGGCTGCGTCAACTCCAACCGGTCGGCGAAGACGTTGCGGTGGTGTTGGAAACCGCGGACGCGGCGGTGCGCATCGATGGCCGCACCGTGCTGTCGACGCACGACATCACTGATCCGAGCGCGGTCGCGCCCGAGCAGCTCACGGCGATGGCCGGCTGGACGTTTCCGGCCCTGCAACAGGCCGGCGTGCGCTACACGTGGGACGGGGAGGTGACCTACGGAATGCTGGAGCGCTCGATTCCGACCGATCGACTCCGCGGCCGGTAGCGGTCAGTAGATGTAATACGGGCTGAGTTCGTGCGCGCGCTGCAGGTTGGTCTGCATGCAGTCCGGGTTGGGCTCGCTGTAGATGGGGGAGTAGAACAGCGACTGCTGGATCACGCCGTAGTCGGTTTTGAACGCGATCATGCAGGTGACCCACCACCGGTTGTTCCAATCGGTGGGTTTCATGATCCAGTACTGCGCTGCGCGGTGACCGTTGATGTCGAGCTCCACGGCATCGGGCGGCAGGGTCTGCTCGTAGGTGCGCCACACGAACGCTTCGACGGCCATTTGATAATTGCCGGCGTCGAACTTGCAGCGCAGGCTGTCCTCGGGCGTGGGCGGTGTGTATGCCAGGCCGATGCGTTGCACCACGTCAAGGGGGATGTCGCGGCAGGGTTCGAACGGGCTGGGATCGACGGTTTCGACGACCGGGTACTTGATCGTGGTCAACGGCGCGTCGGTAGAACGTAGCTGCACCGGTGCCGTGCCGGGTTCGCTGAGCGGATCGGTCTGCCAGACCACGATCACCGCCACCAGCAACGTGCACAGCACCGAGAGCAGTCGCAGTTTGGCGAGCATCGCCATCCCTTCATCGTGCGGCGGCGAACCACCGGTGCGTGCAGTTCTGCTGCGGAGTGTAACGGTCGGAAAATCGCTCGGGGACCCGAAGCTGGAACATGTTCTAGTTGCCCGCCGAGATGCGTCCGCCCTGCCGCAGTAGGCTGGGATGCCGTGACTGACGACCGACGCCCGACTCTGTGGGCGGTCAGTGACCTCCACACCGGACACACCGGAAACAAGCCGGTGACCGAGTCGCTGTTCCCGGCCTCGCCCGATGACTGGCTGATCGTCGCCGGTGACGTCGCCGAGCGCACCGACGAGATCCGCTGGGCGCTGGATCTGCTGCGCAAACGCTTCGCGAAGGTGATCTGGGTTCCGGGCAACCATGAGCTGTGGACCACCAACCGCGACCCGATGCAGATCTTCGGCAAGGCGCGCTACGACTACCTGGTCGACATGTGCGATCAGATGGGCATCGTCACTCCCGAACATCCCTATCCGGTGTGGACCGAAGAGGGCGGGCCCGCGACCATCGTGCCGATGTTCCTGCTCTACGACTACTCGTTCCTGCCCGCCGGCGCCGGAACCAAGGCCGAGGGTCTGGCGATCGCCAAGGAACGCAACATCGTGGGTACTGACGAGTACCTGCTCTCAGCCGAGCCGTATGCCACCCGCGACGCCTGGTGCCGCGAACGCATCGCCTACACCCGCGGCCGTCTCGAGGACCTCGACTGGATGATGCCGACCGTGCAGGTCAACCACTTCCCGATGGTGCGCGAACCCTGTGACGCGATGTTCTATCCGGAATTCGCCCTGTGGTGCGGAACCACCGCGACCGCCGACTGGCACACCCGCTACAACGCGGTGTGCTCGGTGTACGGGCACCTGCACATCCCGCGAACCACCTGGTATGACGGCGTCCGGTTCGAGGAGGTGTCGGTGGGCTATCCGCGGGAGTGGCGGCGCCGCAAGCCCTACCGCTGGCTGCGCCAGATCCTGCCCGACCCGAAGTACAGTCCCGGATTCCTCAACGAGTTCGGTGGGCATTTCCAGATCACCCAGGAGATGCGCGACCACGCCGCCAAGATGGCGCAGCGGATCAAGGATCGAGCGTGATCGCCGCGCAACTGTTGGCCGGTGTGCTGCCCGGTGGTATCGATGCGCTGGCAGCGGCCGAAATGTACTCCGACGCTCCCGAACTCGCTGCGCTACCGGAGGAGGAGCCACTGATCGCCAAGTCAGTGGCCAAGCGTCGCAACGAGTTCATCACCGTGCGCCACTGCGCTCGCCTGGCGTTGGTCGACCTCGGTGAGCAGCCGGTGCCGATTCTCAAGGGCGAGAAGGGTGAACCCCGCTGGCCCGCCGGTGTCGTCGGCAGCCTCACCCACTGCGAGGGTTATCGAGGCGCGGCGGTCGCCCGGTGCGAGCAGGTTCGCTCGGTGGGCATCGACGCCGAACCGCACGACGTGCTGCCCCGGGGCGTACTCGACGCGATCAGCCTGCCCGTCGAGCGCTCTGAACTTGCTGCGTTGCCCCCCGGGGTGCATTGGGACCGGGTGCTGTTCTGCGCCAAGGAGGCAACCTACAAGGCCTGGTTTCCACTGACCCGGCGCTGGCTGGGCTTCGAGGATGCCCACATCAGCTTCGAGGTCGACAACCGGGGCCGTTCGGGGCGCTTCACGTCGAGAATCCTGATCGACGCGCAGGCAACGTCCGGACCTCCGCTGCTGACCCTGTCGGGCCGGTGGGCCGTCCGCGACGGGATCGCGCTGACGGCAATCGTGCTGTGAGCGAGCCGACTCCCGGTGTGGTGATCGTCGACAAACCCGGCGGGATGACCAGCCACGATGTCGTCGCACGGTGCCGGCGGCTGTTCGGCACCCGAAAGGTGGGTCACGCCGGCACGCTGGACCCGATGGCCACCGGGGTCCTGGTCATCGGTATCGAGCGCGCCACCAAGATTCTGGGTCTGCTCACCGCCACCGACAAGTCGTACAACGCCACGTTCCGGCTCGGCCAGGCGACGTCCACCGAGGACGCTGAAGGTGAACTGCTGCAATCTATTTCGGCGGCCGGGATCACCGACGAGGAGATCAGCGCCGCGATCGCGGCATGGCGCGGTGCTGTCGAGCAGGTCCCGTCGACAGTCAGCGCGATCAAGGTCGGTGGCACGCGCTCCTATCAGCTGGCCCGCGAAGGCCGCGCCGTCGAATTGGCTGCGCGTGCGGTCCGTATCGACCGGTTCGACGTGCTCGCAGTGCACCGCGACGGTGACCTGCCCGACGTGGTCGACGTCGACGTGGCAGTGGACTGCTCCAGCGGGACCTACATCCGGGCGCTGGCCCGCGACGTCGGCTCCGCGCTCGGCGTCGGCGCGCATCTGACCGCCTTGCGACGCACCCGCGTCGGCAGTTTCGGACTGGAGCAGGCCCGAACTCTGGAGCAGCTCGCCGACGCCGCCGAACTCAGCTACTCACTCGATGAGGCGTGCCTGCAGGCGTTTGCCCGCCGTGACATCAGCGCCGAGGACGCTGAGCATGTCAGCCACGGCCGGCCCCTGGCGCCGGCCGGCATACCGGGGGTCTACGCGGCCGTCGCACCGGATGCGACGGTGATGGCGTTGCTGTCCGACGAGCGCGAGCGCACCCGCTCGGTGGTGGTAGTCCGTCCGGCGACGCTGTAGCGGCGGCGTGCAACCATGGACTCATGACTGAGATTCCCGCAGCCGGTTCGATCCGGATCTCCACGATCACCGGCGACGCGGTCATCCGGGTAGCCGCTGACGCCACCGTCGCCGATGTGGCGACTGCGATCGTCGAGCGCGAGGTGGGCTCGGTGGTGGTCGGAGACGACCCACACCCTGAGGGGCTGGTCACCGAGCGTGACGTGGCGCGGGTGGTGGCGGCCGGGCAGAACCCGGCAGAGGTCCGGGCCGCCGAGGTGGCGAGTAAGAACCTGATCTGGTGCCGCGCCGACGACACCGTCGCCAAGGTTGCCACCCGGATGATGGATCGCTACATCCGCCACGTGCTGGTGGAGCGCAACGGTGAATTGATCGGGGTGGTCTCGGCACGCGATCTGCTCGGGGTCTACGCCGCAGACGCCGAGCAGAGCGCGCTGGACTGAGGCTGCGCCGGCCGGCGCAGCCTCATCCGTAGAGCTGCTCGAAGCGCTTGATCGACGTGTCGATGTCGCCCTTGACCGCGCGCACGGCGGCCAAGCCGATCGGACCGAACAACGGCGCCCCGCCCAGATCCATCCGCACCGTGAACGTGCAACCCTCACCCGTCGACGCGACGGTCATCGCGAGTTTGTAGCGGGTACCGCCGACGCCCTCACCACTGATCTCCAGTGCCGACGGCGGTTCGAACCTGCGCACCGTCCATGTCACGCGATTGCGCATACCTTTCGCGCCGGCCACCCCGACCACGGTCACGCCCACCTTGAGGTCCTCGGGCAGTTCGGAGCGCCAGCCCTGGTGCATGGTCATCCAGTCCCCGAGCGTGGACAGGTTTGACGCGTGAGTCCAGGCGTCCTCGGCCGGTATCGCCAGCGAACGCTTCAACTCCAGTTTGGCCATCGGTGAAGCCTCCTATGCGACAACCCAGATTGCTTCTGCGGCAGGACTTCCCAGGTCCACTGTGGTTTCGTCGACGTGGTCGCCGGCGCGGCCGGCCGGGCCCCGCACCGCCACCGAGATCATGCCGGCGAAGTCACGTCGGGCCACCACGCGCACCCGGCAGTCCAGGGTGATCCCGACGGTGTCGAAGTAGCGCAGCATCTCGGGATCGGCATCGGAGATGCGGGCCACCGTGCCCGCGTCGCCGTCCTGGCAGACCGAGAGCTGCCGGGCGGGCGGCGTCGGCACCCGCCCGTCGGTGGCCGGGATCGGGTCACCGTGCGGGTCTCGGGTCGGAAACCCGAGCTTGGCGTCGATGCGGTCGAGCATCCGGTCCGAGACCGCATGCTCGAGCACCTCGGCCTCGTCGTGCACCTCGTCCCAGCTGTAGCCCAGTTCGCGCACCAGGAACGTCTCCATCAGCCGGTGCCGGCGCACCATGGCCAGCGCGGCACGCCGGCCGGCCTCGGTGAGGGTGACCGCCCCGTACTTCTCGTGGTGCACCAGGCCCTGATCGGCGAGTTTGCGAATGGACTCCGAAGCGGTGCTGGCCGACACCCCGATGCGTTCGGCGAGCAACTTGGTGCTGACCTTCTCGCGGGACCACTCCTGGGCCGTCCAGATCGTTTTCAGGTAGTCCTGAGCCACGGTCGAAAGGTCGGTCGGGTTCGCGTCAGGACTCACAACTTGGAAGTTTAGGCAATCATCACTGAAACGGGTGGTGCTGCTGGGCCGGTGTTGGGGTGGGGCCGTAGGCTAGCACCGTGCAGCGATGGCGGGGGCAGGACGAAATCCCCACCGACTGGGGTCGATGCGTCGTCACGATCGGAGTGTTCGACGGCGTCCATCGCGGACATCAGGAACTGATCAGTCGGGCTGTGAAGGCCGGCCGGTCCCGGGGTGTGCCGACAGTGCTGATGACCTTCGACCCGCACCCGATGGAGGTGGTCTTCCCCGGTAGCCACCCGGCGCAACTGACCACCCTGACCCGGCGCGCCGAGCTGGTCGAAGAACTGGGAATCGACGTGTTCCTGGTGGTCCCGTTCACGGCGGACTTCATGAAGCTCACCCCCGAGCGCTACATCCACGAACTGCTGGTCGAGCGCCTGCACGTGGTCGAGGTGGTGGTGGGGGAGAACTTCACGTTCGGCAAGAAGGCCGCCGGCAACGTCGACCTGCTGCGCAAGGCCGGCGAGCGGTTCGGGTTCGCTGTGGATTCGCTGTCTCTGGTCGCAGAACACCACCGCGACGAGACCGTCACCTTCTCGTCGACCTACATCCGCTCCTGTGTCGACGCCGGTGACATGGTGGCCGCCGCCGAAGCGCTGGGGCGCCCGCACCGGGTCGAGGGTGTGGTCGTTCGCGGGGACGGCCGCGGCAAGGTGCTGGGGTTCCCCACCGCCAACGTGGCGCCGCCGATGTATTCCGCGATCCCGGCCGACGGCGTGTTCGCGGCGTGGTTCACCGTGCTCGGACACGGCCCGGTGGTCGGCACCGTGATCCCGGGCGAGCGCTACCAGGCCGCGGTCTCGGTGGGCACCAACCCGACGTTTTCCGGGCGCACCCGCACGGTCGAGGCTTTCGTGCTGGACACCACCGCCGACCTGTACGGACAGCACGTGGCGGTCGACTTCGTGGCCCGGCTGCGCGGTCAGGAGCGGTTCGAGTCGGTCTCGGACCTGGTCACCGCGATGGGTGCGGACACCGAACGCGCCCGCACCATTCTCTCGGCGCAGTAGTGACCGCGCGCGATTCGCGGCTGCCGCGATCACGCTGCTAAACTCCCTGCCGACCCGGCGCGTGCTGCAGTTCGCGGTGGCCGCGCCTCGGGGGATATCCCCGGTTTTCCCGCGGACTGGAAAAGATGGAGTTGTTGCGTGGCGCTCACCGCCGAACAGAAGAAGGAAATCCTGGGCCAGTACGGCCTGCATGACAGCGACACCGGTTCGCCGGAGGCCCAGGTCGCGCTGTTGACCAAGCGCATCGTCGATCTGACCGAGCACCTGAAGATGCACAAGCACGACCACCATTCGCGTCGGGGCCTGTTGCTGCTGGTCGGCCGTCGGCGGCGGCTGCTCAAGTACGTCGCGCAGGTCGACGTCGAGCGCTACCGCTCGCTGATCGAGCGCCTCGGTCTGCGTCGCTGAGGCGATAGTCCGGTCGGGCGCCATGCCGACGACCCGCGCGCTGTTCGCCGCTGCGCTGGCGAGTGCGGTGGCCCTGGTAACCGGGGCGCTGACCGGGTGCTCGTCGACCGCCGCCGCCGAGGTGTCGGTCGGCGATTGTCTGCAGATGACCGGTCCGCCCGACCGGTTGGAAGCCAACCCGGTCCCGTGCGGTAGCGCCGAGTCGAACTACACGGTGGTCGCGGTGCTGTCCGGGCAGGGCTCGGATACCCCCGACTGCCCGGCCGACGTCGATTCCTACTACTCGCTGCAGACCGCATTCTCCGACCAGAACACCACGATCTGCCTGGACGTGGACTGGGTGGTCGGCGGCTGCATGAGCATCGACCCCGACAACGGCCGCGATCCGTACCGGGTGGGTTGCGATGACACCTCGGCGCCGGTCCGCCAGCGTGCCACCGCGATCATGCAGGGAGTGGCCAGCGTCGATCAATGCGAGAGCGGTTTGGGTTACGCCTATGTCGAACGTGACTTCACGGTGTGCGTGGAGGACCTGACCTGACCGGTGTCCGATTTCCGATTACGCCCCGGCCTGGATGTACCATGGGAGCGTTCGGCTGCCGTAGGGCGCGAACAACCGGGTGCGGTCCGGTGCATATCCGCCGCATCGCTCCCGCGTGACACGAAAGAACCGCCTGATCGCGCGGTCTTCGGTAGTGGCTGCCGGAGAAGGACTCCGGCCGCTTCGACTGACGGCCGTCGCCACATCCGGGCCGGGTATCCCGGGAGCCACCGGGGCACCCGCATTCTTGTCCGCATTCATGCGCGTGTTCACGCGAAACAGGTGAATGATGAACCAGAGAGGCCGCACGGACGTCTATGTCTGTCGTTGAAATAGAAGACGGTGTGTACGAAGCCACCGCCGTGATCGACAACGGGAGCTTCGGCACCCGCACCATCCGTTTCGAGACCGGCCGGCTGGCCCAGCAGGCCGCCGGCGCCGTCGTCGCCTATCTCGACGACGAGACCATGCTGCTGAGCGCCACCACTGCCAGCAAAGCCCCCAAGGAGCATTTCGACTTCTTCCCGCTGACCATCGATGTCGAAGAGCGGATGTATGCCGCGGGCCGTATTCCCGGCTCGTTCTTCCGGCGTGAGGGCCGCCCGTCCACCGACGCGATCCTGACCTGCCGGCTGATCGACCGCCCGCTGCGCCCGTCGTTCGTCAACGGTCTGCGCAACGAGATCCAGGTCGTCGTCACGGTGCTGAGCCTGGACCCCAAGGACCTCTACGACGTTCTCGCCATCAACGCGGCCTCGGCGTCCACACAGATCTCCGGCCTGCCGTTCTCCGGCCCCGTGGGTGGGGTGCGGGTGGCGCTCATCGACGGCACCTGGGTGGCATTCCCGACCGTCGAACAACTCGAGCGCGCGGTCTTCGACATGGTGGTGGCCGGCCGAAAGGTCGCCGATGACGTCGCGATCATGATGGTCGAGGCCGAGGCCACCGAGAACGTCGTGGAGCTGGTCGCCGGCGGCGCAGCCGCTCCGACCGAGACCGTGGTGGCCGAGGGCCTGGAGGCAGCCAAGCCGTTCATTGCGGTGCTGTGCGACGCGCAGGCGGCCCTGGCCGGAGCCGCCGGTAAAGACACTGTCGAGTACCCGGTGTTCCCGGAGTACGGCGAGGACGTCTACTACTCGGTGGCCTCGGTGGCCACCGACGCACTGTCGGAGGCGCTGAGCATCGCGGGCAAGAACGAGCGCAACGACCGTACCGACGAGATCAAGGTCGAGGTGCTCGGACGGCTGGCCGAGCAGTACGCCGGCCGGGAGAAGGAGATCGGTGCGGCGTTCCGCTCGTTGACCAAAAAGCTTGTGCGTCAACGTATCCTGACCGATCATTTCCGCATCGACGGTCGCGGCGTCACCGACATCCGGGCATTGTCGGCCGAGGTCGCGGTCATTCCGCGGGCGCACGGCAGCGCGCTGTTCGAGCGCGGCGAGACCCAGATCATGGGTGTCACCACGCTGGACATGGTCAAGATGGCCCAGCAGATCGACTCGCTGGGACCCGAGACCAGCAAGCGCTACATGCACCACTACAACTTCCCGCCGTACTCGACCGGGGAAACCGGTCGCGTCGGCTCGCCGAAGCGCCGCGAGATCGGCCACGGTGCGCTGGCCGAGCGGGCACTGATGCCGGTGCTGCCCAGCATCGAGGAATTCCCGTACGCGATCCGTCAGGTCTCGGAGGCGTTGGGCTCCAACGGCTCGACCTCGATGGGTTCGGTGTGCGCCTCGACGCTGTCGCTGCTCAACGCCGGTGTGCCGCTCAAGGCGCCGGTTGCCGGCATCGCGATGGGCCTGGTGTCCGACGACATTGAAGTTGAGGGTAAGACCGAGCGACGCTTCGTGACCCTGACCGACATCCTCGGCGCCGAGGATGCGTTCGGCGACATGGACTTCAAGTGCGCGGGCACCAAGGAGTTCGTCACCGCGCTGCAGCTCGACACCAAGCTCGACGGCATCCCATCCCAGGTGCTGGCCGGGGCACTGGCCCAGGCCAAGGACGCCCGAGTCACCATCCTGGAGGTGATGGCCGAGGCGATCGACGGACCCGACGAGATGAGCCCGTATGCGCCGCGCATCACCACGATCAAGGTGCCGGTCGACAAGATCGGCGAGGTGATCGGGCCCAAGGGCAAGATGATCAACTCGATCACCGAGGAGACCGGCGCGCAGATCTCCATCGAGGACGACGGCACGGTGTTCGTCGGTGCTGCCGACGGGCTTTCGGCCCAAGCCGCGATCGACAAGATCAACGCGATCGCCAACCCGCAGCTGCCCAAGATCGGTGAGCGGTTCCTCGGCACGGTGGTGAAAACCACTGATTTCGGAGCCTTCGTGTCGCTGCTGCCCGGCCGCGACGGCCTGGTGCACATCTCCAAGCTGGGCCGGGGCAAGCGCATCAACAAGGTCGAGGATGTCGCCAAGGTCGGTGACAAGCTGCGTGTCGAGATCGCCGACATCGACAACCGCGGCAAGATCTCGCTGGTCCTGGTGGCCGAGGATGATGCCGCCGCAGCCACGGAGGATGACGCAGCAGCACCCACTGATGCCGCGACCGCCAACAGCTAGTTCGCCGTCGCTGCGCCGGTCACGGCGCAGCGACGCGGCCGACCAGACGGGGTTGCGTCGCACGGTACTGCCCGGTGGCCTGCGCGTGGTCACTGAGCATGTGCCGTCGGTGCATTCGGCCTCGGTCGGGGTGTGGGTCGGCGTCGGTTCACGCGACGAAGGTCGCAGCGTGGCCGGCGCCGCACACTTCCTCGAACACCTGTTGTTCAAGGCGACGCCAACCCGCACCGCAGTCCAGATCGCCCAGGCTGTGGACGCCGTCGGTGGTGAGCTCAATGCGTTCACCTCCCGTGAGCACACCTGCTACTACGCCCACGTGCTCGACTCCGACCTCGCCCTCGGCGTGGACCTGGTCGCCGACGTCGTCCTGCGTGGACGGTGCTTGGCCGACGACGTCGAGATCGAGCGCGATGTCGTGCTCGAGGAGATCGCCATGCGCGATGACGACCCCGAGGACACCCTCGGCGACGTGTTCCTGTCGGCGATGTTCGGTGCGCACCCGGTAGGTCGGCCGGTGATCGGCAGCGTCGAGTCGATCTCGGAAATGACACGCGGTCAACTGCATTCATTCCATGTGCGCCGCTACACCCCGGACCGGATGGTGGTGGCAGTAGCCGGCAACATCGACCACGACGAGGTGGTCGGCCTGGTCCGGGAGCACTTCGGTCCGCACCTGGTGCGTGGCCGCTCGCCGGTGCCACCGCGCCGTGGCGCCGGACGGGTGCTCGGCCGGCCGACGCTGCACCTGGTCCGCCGGGACGCCGAACAGACCCATCTGTCGATGGGGGTGCGCACCCCGGGCCGGCACTGGGAGCACCGGTGGGCGCTGTCGGTCCTCAACGCCGCCCTCGGTGGCGGGCTGAGTTCTCGTCTGTTCCAACAGATCCGGGAAACCCGGGGGCTGGCGTACTCGGTGTACTCGACGGTGGACACGTTCGCTGACAGTGGCGCGCTGTCGATCTACGCCGGAAGCCTTCCCGAACGATTCGACGAAGTCGTCCGGGTCACCACCGATGTGCTCGCCGACGTCGCCCGCGACGGCATCACCGCCGAGGAGTGCCGGATTGCCAAGGGTTCGCTGCGCGGCGGCCTGGTGCTCGGGCTGGAAGACTCCGCGTCCCGGATGCACCGGATCGGCCGCAGTGAACTCAACCACGCTGAGCACCGCACCATCGCCGACACCCTGTCGCGCATCGACGCGGTCACTCTCGACGAGGTCAACGCCGTCGCACGGCAGTTGCTGACCCGGCCGTTCGGTGCTGCGGTGCTGGGTCCGGTGCGCTCGCGGCGTGCGTTGCCGCGGCCGTTGCAGAGGATCCCCGGCTGACAGCGACTAGGCTGACTCCGATGCCCCGAATCTCTCGTAGACAGGCCGTCGTCGGCGGGTTGTCGCTGGCCGCGTTCACCGCATTCACCGCATGCGCGCAGCCGCGGGCATACTCCGATCCCGGCGGCTGGGCGCGATTGGACGAATTGCAGCGTCGTGACAACGTGCTGATCGGGGTGTACGCCGTCGATCTCGATACCGGACGGACTGTCGCGTTCGGTGCGGACCGGATGCTGGCGATGTGCTCGACGTTCAAGGGGTACGCCGCGGCGGCAGTGTTGGCTCGCGCGCGACGCGGAGATCTGACGCTGCAGGATCCGGTGGTCATCGAAGCCGGTGACATCCAACCTCATTCGCCGCTGACCGAGCCACGCGTGGGCACCACGATGACCCTCGCGGAGCTGTGCGTGGCCGCGGTGCAACAGAGCGACAACACCGCCGCAAATCTGCTGCTGCACGCCCTGGGCGGTCCGCCCGCGATCACCGAGTTCGCCCGCAGCATCGGAGACGACCGGAGTCGGCTGGACCGCTGGGAGACCGAACTGAACTCGGCCATCCCCGGCGATCCGCGCGACACCACCACACCGCAGGCGATCGGCACCGGGTACCGCAATCTGCTTGCCGGGGACGCGCTGGAGCCGGCCGACCGTGACCTGCTCGACCAGTGGTTGCGGGGGAACGAAACGTCCAGCATGCGCGCCGGTCTGCCGGCCGGTTGGACGACGGCGGACAAAACCGGCAGCGGCGACTACGGCACCGCCAACGATGTCGGTATCGCCTATGGGCCGGAAGGCCGGCGGCTGCTGCTGTCGCTGATGGTGCGCTCGGCCGGTGACGATCCCGACGCGCCGTCCTCGCGGCCGTTGATCGGTGAGCTGACTGCGCTGCTGGTGTCCGAGCTAGATCACCGGCAGTGAGTCATCCCGTTGCAGGGCAAAGAAGTACGGTGAGCTGACACCGCGCAGGTCAATGGTGCCGAGCACGGTGTCCTCACTGATACGGCGGAACACGTCGAGGATCGGCAGCTGGTCGTAGATCATGGTCGCGGAGTCCACGCCGCGATAGCGGGTGGTGCGCAACCGGGCCTTGGGTCCGCGGGCCCGCAATGCGGGGCGCAGCGTGGTGATGGTAGAGGCGTAGCGGACCCGCTTGAGCAGGGGCAGCCGCGTCACCGGCCCGAGACCGGCGAAGGCCAGTGCCGGGTTCAGCGGCCATAGCGCACGGCCGTCGGCAGTGCAGAACAGCAGCGGATGAACGTACTCGCTGGTGCGGAACTGCTTGCCCCACCAGCCACTGGCCGCCAGGAGCCCGTCGAGGCGATGCCCGGTGGGCACCTCGGCGCCGTGCCAGGTGCCGATCATTGTGTCGGCGTCGACGGCAGGCAACGAGTCGAACAGTGCGAGGGCTTCGTCTGTGGTCGTCGGCGCGTCGGGGAGCAGATCGGTCAGGGAGCGCATGACACGAGGCTACGTGTGAGCTGCAGTGCGGCAGACTGCCTTGGTGCGCTCCGATCAGCTGTGCCCATGCGGCAGCACCGCCGAGTACGGCAGCTGCTGCCGGCCGTTGCACCTCGGCGAACGGCAGGCCGAGACCGCCGAAGCGCTGATGCGGTCGCGATACAGCGCTTACGTACTCGGCGAGGCCACCTACGTGTGGCGGACCTGGCATCCGCGGACCCGACCGGCCCATGTCGACGAGGACTTGTCGGTGACATGGATGCGCTTGGAGATCGTCGACGTCGCGGCCGGCGGAGTCGACGACGACAGCGGCGAGGTCGAGTTCCGCGCACACCATCGACGCGGGGTGCTGCACGAGCGTTCCCGCTTTGCCCGCCGTGCGCGCCGCTGGTTCTACGTCGACGGGGACCTGTTCGACTGAGCGCTCAGGCCAGCACGTCGGCGGGGTTGGTGAACGGCAGAGCGAGGTCGGTTGCCACCTGCTCGGACAACAGCGCGCCCTGATGCGTCGAAAGGCCTTTGGCCAGTGCGGAATCCGCGCGGCACGCCGCTTTCCAGCCGTGGTCGGCGAGCTTGAGTACGTAGGGCATGGTGGCATTGGTGAGTGCGTACGTGGAGGTCCGCGGAACCGCGCCCGGCATGTTCGCCACGCAGTAGAAGACGGTGTCGTGCACCGCGAAGGTCGGATCGTCGTGGGTGGTGGGCCGGGAGTCCTCGAAGCAGCCACCCTGATCGATCGCGATGTCGACCAGGACGGCGCCAGACTTCATCTCCGCCACAGTCGCATTGGTGACCAGCTTGGGAGCTTTCGCGCCCGGCACCAGGACCGCGCCGATGACCAGGTCGGCGTCCTTGACCGCGGTCTCCAGATCCAGCCGCGACGAGTACCGTGTCTCGATGGCGCCGCCGTACTCCGCGTCGATCTTGCGTAGCGTGTTGATGTTCAGGTCGAACACCGTGACGTGTGCACCCATGCCCCAGGCCACGGCAGCGGCGTTGTCACCGGCCATTCCGCCGCCGACGACCACGACCTTGGCGGGCGCCACACCAGGGACGCCGCCCATCAGAACCCCACGCCCGCCCTGGGTGCGCATCAGATGGTAGGCGCCGACCTGGGCCGAAAGCCGGCCCGCGACCTCACTCATCGGTGCAAGAAGAGGTAGCGCGACGGATCCATCCGAGTTGGTGGTCTGCACCGTCTCGTAGGCAATCGAGGTGGTGCCCGATGCCAGCAGCGCCTTGGTGCACGCCGTGGACGCGGCCAGATGCAGGTAGGTGAACAGTGTCTGCCCCGAGCGCAGCCGCGAGTACTCGGGCTCGATCGGTTCCTTGACCTTCAGCAGCAGGTCGGCCTCGGCCCAGACCTCGTCGGCGGTACCGACAAGGTGTGCGCCTGCGCCTTTGAAGTCGGCGTCGGTGATCGCCGAACCTTCACCGGCGCCGGATTCGATGAGTACCTCGTGGCCCCGGTGCACCAGCTCCGCCACGCCGGCGGGCGTGATCGCGACCCGGTACTCGTTGTTTTTGATCTCGGTCGGGATACCGACACGCATCTTCGCTCCTCGATTCGACGAAAGATGTCACTATTGTGAAGAAGCATCGGAAGAGCCGCAAAGTCCTGATGATAATTCGTTAGATGAGGGATATGACGGAACAATCATCGAACAATGTCGACCGGCGACGTGCTCTGTCGAACGATGTTCGGAGCGCCATCGACGACGTGGACCGCCGCATCCTGACCGCGTTGCATGCAGACGCCCGATTGCCCAACAGCACTCTGGCCGACCTGGTCGGGATCGCCCCGTCGACGTGCCACGGTCGGGTGCGTCGGCTGCAGGAGCTCGGGGTGATCCGGGGGTTCTACGCCGACATCGACCCGGCCGCCCTCGGGCTGACGCTGCAGGCGATGATCTCGGTCAGTCTGCAGGCCAACGCTCGCGGGCGGATCAGCAGCTTCATCGGACAGATCCGGCGCAAACCGCAGGTCATGGACGTCTACTTTCTGGCCGGCGCCGACGACTTCCTGTTGCACGTGGCCGCCCGCGACACCGACGATCTGCGCTCCTTCGTGGTGGAGAACCTCAATGCCGACGCCGACGTGGCAGGCACCCAGACCTCGTTGATCTTCGAGCACCTGCGCGGCGCCTCGCCGCTGTGAAGGTCAACCGGTGGCGAAGGTGCGCAACCAGGCGAACCAGTCGGCCATCCCCTCGCCGGTCTTGGCGCTGACCGGCAGCACCACTGCGGTCGGGTTGACCTGCCGGATCCGATCGGTGTACGTCGCGACATCGGCGTCCAGGTGTGGGGCGAGGTCGATCTTGTTGAGCAGCACCACGTCGACGGCGCGGAACATCACCGGATACTTCAACGGCTTGTCCTCGCCCTCGGTGAGTGAGTACACCATGACCTTGGCGTGCTCGCCCACGTCGAATTCCGCTGGGCACACCAGGTTTCCGACATTCTCGATGATCACCAGGTCCAGGTCGGGCAACTCCAGCCCGGCCAGCGCCCGTCCGACCATCACAGCGTCGAGGTGGCATTCACCGCCGAAACCGTTGTCGGTGTTCAGCAGAGAGATCTGGGCCCCGCGCCCGCTCAATCGCGCGGCGTCGAGGTCGGTGGCGATGTCGCCCTCGATCACCCCGACCGCAAAGTCGCCGGCCAGTTCGTCCAGCGTGGCGGCAAGCACCGCGGTCTTGCCCGAGCCGGGTGAGCTCATCATGTTCAGCGCCCGGATCTCGTTGCGGGCGAACGCCTCCCGGTTGGCCGCGGCGCGGGCGTCGTTTTCGGAGAAGATCGCCTCGAGCACGTCGACGCGCTCGGTGGCGGTCTGGTAGCCACTATGATCCCCGTGATCGTGGGCGTGATCGTGTTGGTGGCTGTGCACGGTCCCGTCGTCGTGGCGGTGGAATCTACCCATGGCGGGCCTCGGCCGGCTCGGTCGCGACGTCGATCGACGTCACCAGAAATTCCTCACCGCGCACCACTGTGACATCGACACTGTCGCAGGCCGGGCAGCGTAGCGACCACCGTGAGGTGATGTCCGACTCCAGACCGCAGGCGCGGCAGCACACGGCGGCGGTCACCTGCTCGACCTCCAACACCGCGCTGCCGAGGCCTTCGTGTTCGGCCGCGATGGTCCAACAGAACGTCAACGATTCGGCGACCACCTGCCGCAGCGCGCCGACGCGTACCCGCACCACCTCAACCGGCCGGCCGTCGGCGTGGGTACGCACCACGCCGGCGATGGCGTGGCACAACGACAACTCGTGCACGTCTGAAGCGTAGCCCCGACCACGCGTCGGAAATGCGCAGAAGTGACTGCCAGATTTCGATAGTTGGGTTCGGCGCGCGGCGCTAGCCTGGCACCAGAATCGGTTCGAGGAGACCGCGCGATGAGCGCAGATATGCCACACCAGCGGAGCACCCCGTGACGGGGGACACCGCCCGGGTACGGCTGAGCGTCACCGGCGTGGTCCAGGGCGTGGGGTTCCGTCCCACGGTGGCCAGGATCGCCGCCGAGCACCGGTTGAGCGGATTCGTGCGCAACGACGCCGGTTCGGTGCAGTGCGAACTGGAGGGGCCGGGCATACGGGTCGAGGCGGCGGTGTCGGCGCTGCGCGACGCGCCGCCGCCGTTGGCGCGAATCGACTCGTTCGTCGTCACATCCCGTCCGGTGCTGGGCGACCGCACATTCAGCATCCTGAACAGCGCTGCCCACGGCGACGACGGCCATCGGACGCTGGTCGCGCCCGACATCGCGACGTGCCCGGATTGTCTGCGCGAGATGTTCAGCCCGCACGACCGGCGCTATCGGCACCCGTTCATCACCTGCACCAATTGCGGGCCGCGCTACACGGTGATCACCGATCTGCCCTACGACCGTCCGGCCACCACGATGGCCAAGTACGACATGTGCTCGGCCTGTGCCGCCGAGTACGCCGACCCGACCGATCGGCGCTATCACGCCCAGACCATCGCCTGCCCCGAGTGCGGTCCGCAGCTGGCGTGGACGGGACCGACCGACGGCGGTTGCGCACTGGAGTCTGCCGCCGCCGCACTGCGGGACGGTCTGATCGTCGCAATCAAAGGCATCGGCGGCTACCACCTTGCCTGCCGCGCGGACGACGATGCCGCGCTGCTGCGTCTGCGTCAGCGAAAAAATCGGCCCGCCAAGCCATTCGCGCTCATGGTCGCCGACGTCGAGCATGCGCGCAGCATCTGCGAGGTTGACGACGCGGCGGCGCGCTCGTTGCGCTCGCCGGCCGCGCCGATCGTGTTGCTGGCCGGGCATGGCGGCGCGGTGAGCGACGCTGTGGCGCCGGGTCTGGGCGAGCTCGGCGTGATGCTGGCCTACTCGCCGGTCCATCACCTGCTGTTCGCCGATCTCGACGTACCCGCGCTGGTGATGACCTCGGCCAACCAGGGTGGCTCACCGATCGTCTACCGCGACGAGGACCTCGAGTGGATCGACGGTCTGGCCGACGCGGTGCTGGGCCACGACCGCCCGATCCACGTGCCCTGTGAAGATTCCGTCGTGGGCATCGACGCCGACGGGAACGAATCGCCCTTGCGCAGATCCCGAGGGTACGCGCCGCTGCCGGTGCCACTGGACGCCGGCGCCGGTGAACCGCCGGTCATCCTGGCAACCGGTGGGGACCTCAAGACCACATTCGCCCTGACCGGCAGGCACGGGTGGGCGCACCTGTCCTCGCACCTGGGAGACATGGCCGACCCCAGGACCCAGGACTGCTTCGCCGCGGCGGTGCAGCACCTGGCATTCCTGACCGGCAGCACCCCCGATGTGGTCGCCCACGATGCGCACCCGCACTACGCCACCACCCGCTGGGCGCAGCGGCGCGGCGGCACGCTGCTGGCCGTGCAACACCACCATGCGCATGCGATGTCGTTGCTGGCCGAGCATCGGCGGCTGGGCGACCCGATGATCGCGGTCACCTACGACGGCACCGGTTTCGGCACCGATGGCACGATCTGGGGTGGCGAACTACTCGCCATCACCGGACCGGCCCAATTCACCCGGGTGGGGCATCTGGCGCCGTTCGCAATGCCGGGCGGCGAGGGGGCCGTCCGGCAACCGGCGCGCATCGCGGTGGACCTGTTGTGGCGCGCCGGGATCGAACTGGCCGATGACCTGCCTGCGGTGGCCGCGATCGGACCGGCCGGCATGCGCGTGGTCACCCAACAGCTGCCACGCGGCATCGGGTGCGTACCCACCACCAGCATGGGCCGGCTCTTCGATGCGGTGTCCAGCCTGCTGGGGGTGTGCCAGCAGGTCAGCTACGAAGGGCAGGCGGCCGTCGAGCTCGAACATCTGGCGCGCACCGGCAATGAATGCAGCCCAACAGATTTCGATGTCACATCTGGTGTTCTCGATCCCGCGCCGGTGCTGCGCACACTGGTCGACGGTATGCGTTCGGGCGTATGCCGTGCCGATCTGGCTCTGCTGTTCCACGATGCGGTGGTGCGGGCGACGGTCTGGGCCGCAGCCCAGGCCGCGTCGGCTGCGGGGATGCGCACTGTCGGGTTGACCGGCGGAGTGTTCGCCAACCGCCGGCTACTGGACGGGATTGCGGGCGGGTTGCGCGCCCGCGGACTGGAGGTTCTCACCCACCGGGTGGTGCCGTGCAATGACGGCGGCTTGGCGTTGGGACAGGCCGCAGTGGCCGCAGCAACCATAGCGTCGGCGCGCCGGGCCGCAGCTCGGGAAAGGAGTGACCCATGTGCCTCGGGATTCCCGGCAAGGTGATCGAGATCTGGGACGAAGCCGGGACACGGATGTCCACGGTGGAATTCGGCGGTACCACCAAGACGGTGTGTCTGGCCTATCTCCCCGACATGGGTGTCGGGGAGTACACCATCGTGCACGCCGGCTTTGCAATCACCCGGCTTGACGAGGCTTCGGCGCAAGAGACGCTGCGGATGTTCGCCGACCTGGGTGTCCTGGAGGAGGAGCTGGCCGGCGAGCAGGCGTTCACCCGAAAGGATCTCTCATGAAGTATCTCGACGAGTTCCGCGACCCGGCCGCGGCAGCAACCCTGGTCGAGGCGATTCGGCGCCGCGCCACCAGGACGTGGACGGTCATGGAAGTCTGCGGGGGACAGACGCATTCGATCATCCGCAACGGAATCGACCAGCTGCTCGACGGTGCGGTGGAGTTCATCCACGGTCCCGGTTGCCCAGTGTGCGTCACACCGCTGGAGATGATCGACCGGGCGCTGCAGATCGCCGCCCGCCAGGACGTGATCTTCTGTTCGTTCGGCGACATGCTCCGGGTGCCCGGCAGCGAACAGGACCTGTTCGGGGTGCGGGCGCGCGGCGGTGACATCCGGATCGTCTACTCGCCCCTGGACGCCACCAGGATCGCCGCGGACAACCCCGACAAGCAGGTGGTGTTCTTCGGAGTCGGCTTCGAAACCACCGCGCCGGCCAACGCGATGGCGGTGCTACACGCGCAGCGGCTCGGGCTCGGGGACTTCTCGATGCTGGTCTCCCACGTGCTGGTGCCGCCGGCGATGAAGGCCATCCTGGCCGCACCGACCAATCGGGTGCAGGGCTTCTTGGCCGCCGGGCATGTGTGCTCGGTCATGGGCACTGCCGAATATGACACGCTGGTCGACGAATTCGGGGTACCCATCGTCGTGACCGGTTTCGAACCTCTCGATCTACTCGAAGGCGTCCGCCAGGTGGTCGAGCTCCTCGAGGCGGGCGTCCCCGCGCTGCGCAATGCCTATCCGCGTGCGGTCAGTGCCGCCGGTAACGAGGTGGCCCAGCAGACGCTGGCCGACGTGTTCTCCGTGACCGACCGGCAGTGGCGTGGCATCGGCATGATTGCGCAGTCGGGATGGACGCTGGCACCCCGCTATGCGGACTTCGACGCCGAATGCCGCTTCGGTGTCGGCCATCTCAAGGTCGCCGAATCCGCTGAGTGCCGTAGTGGCGAGGTGTTGCAGGGGTTGCTCAAACCGCATGAGTGCCCGGCATTCGGCCGAACCTGCACGCCGCGGTCGCCGCTCGGAGCGACCATGGTGTCCAGCGAGGGTGCCTGCGCGGCGTACTACCAGTTCCGCCGGCTGGAGCTGACCACGCATGTCTGAGATTCCGGTGTCGGTGAACCCCGCGCAATGGGTGTGCCCGCTGCCGTTACGTGAGACCCGGCGGGTGGTGCTCGGACACGGCGGGGGCGGCGTGCTCTCGGAGGAACTGATCGAGAATCTGTTCCTGCCCGCGTTCGGCGCTGCGCCCACGCCGTCGAGGGACTCGGCGGTACTCGACACCGGGGCCGGGCGCATCGCGCTGACCACCGATTCCTACGTGGTGCAGCCGTTGTTCTTCCCGGGCGGCAACATCGGTGATCTCGCGGTCAACGGCACCGTCAACGATCTCGCGTGCAGCGGCGCCCAGCCGCTGGCCATCACCGCCGGCTTCATCCTCGAGGAGGGGCTGGAGCTCGACGCGCTCGGCGCAGTGGCCACGACGATGGGCAAAGCGGCAGCCGCGGCCGGAGTGCCCATCGTCACCGGTGACACCAAGGTGGTCGGAAAAGGGGGAGCCGACCAGCTTTTCGTCAACACAGCCGGCGTGGGCGTGGTTCCCGCCGGGGTCGACATCGGTCCCGAGCGGGCGCGTCCGGGTGACGTGGTGATCGTGTCCGGCAGTATCGGCGAGCACGGGGTGGCGATCATGAGCGTGCGTGAGGGCATCGACTTCGGCACCGAGGTACGCACCGACAGCGCACCGCTGCACCGGCTGGTGGCGGCGATGCTCGCCGCGGTTGACCCGACAGCGGTGCACACGCTGCGCGACCCGACCCGCGGCGGTCTGGTGGCCTCGGTCGTCGAGATTGCCCGGGCCGCCTCGGTGGGCGTCGAGCTCGACGAGGCGGCGATCCCGGTCCCCGAACCGGTCGCCTCGGCCTGCTCGTTTCTGGGACTGGACCCGCTGCAGGTGGCCAACGAGGGCAAGCTCGTCGCGTTCGTCGCGGCCGAGGCCGCCGAGGCGGTGCTGGCCGCGATGCGCGCACGACCCGAAGGAGCCCAGGCCGCAGTGATCGGTCGGGTGGTCGCCGAACATCCCGGCATGGCAGTGGCGCGCACGCCCTTCGGGACCACACGGGTGGTGGAACGCGAGCTCGGAGAGCAGCTTCCGCGGATCTGTTGAGGTCAGCGCCGCAGCGTCTCCGAGGGCGCCTCGCCCCAGCGCTTGCGGTACTCGACCGAGAAGCTGCCCAGATGATGAAATCCCCATCGTTCGGCCACGGCCGTCACCGTCACGCCGTCCGACGGGATGGCGTCGGTGAGCTCCTCGTGTACCCGCTCCAGGCGTCGTTCTCGCACGAACGCCATCGGCGACATGCCCAGTTCGGAGCGGAAGCCCTGCTGGATGGACCGCACGCTCATGTGCACGGCGTTGGCCAGTGAGTCCATCGTGATCCGTTCGGCGAGGTGTTCGTCGATGAAGTCCATGGCCTGCTGGATGACGGTGCGCCGCGGGTCCGGCGACGACGGCTGGGTGATCTCGGCGTGATAGTTCGACGGCTGCAGGTAAAGCAGGCTGCTCATCACCAGCTCCTCGACCGGGCCGATCGCCCGGCCTTTCTGGATCAGCGAACCGGCGTGGTAGACCTCGGTATGCACCAGCTGCACCGCGGCGTGCCAGCGCATCGCCGCTTCGGTGGCCAGGTCGAACTCCGGCTCGAAGACCAACGGGCGGACAAGGTTACGACCGGTCAGCCGGGTGACATGGGCGATCATCGCCTGCGCCTCGATGCGGATCAGCAGCTGCGGCGTGTCCAGACCGAGCTCCAGACGCAGCGGCACACCAGGACTGGAGACCAGCGAACGCATGGTGTTGGCCTGAAACGTCGCGGTCGGATGGACGATGTTGGCCACTCCGTTCATCGGCATGTGCACCGCGTAGTAGCGGCCGGATTCCGGGATCTCGATGGTCGCCGGCGCGTGCAGATCGAGGTAGAGCATGCTGACGTTGCGCAGGCGCACGCCGTGCATCGACGCGGCGAACCCGTCGGCGCCGGCCGGATCGACCGTCAGGGTCAGCGGCGACAGTGCGCGGCCCATCAGCCGTGCTGCCTTGGCAATGTCCTCGGTGTAGAAGATCTCGTGCTCGCCGAGCGCGGGTGGGACACCGCGCGAGCGCACCTTGCGGCGGACCGGATCGCTGGTGCGCCGGATGTCGATGTAGCCCAGCCGGGTGAGGCGCGACATCAGCGCGCCCGCAATCCGGTGGCAGGATAGGGAACCCTAACTTTGCAGCGCAGTAAAGGAATTCGCATCCGCAAGGCAAGACTCCTCAACATCGGTCTCGCTTCAGCGTAACCATCTGTGCGCAATCCTGATAGCAGTTGCGTGAAACCGATAGGCAGCGGCCCCACCGCTGAGTACGTTGAGGCTGTCAGCCACGCTCCCCCGGATGGGGGAGTCCGCCAGGGAGGTCGGGCATGGGTAGCAACGGTGAGGCGACAGCGGCCGTGCTGGATCCGGCCGCGCCGGGCGGGCCCTCGGCCACTGTCCGGGACCGCCTCGACGACCCCCGGATCGCCGAGGCCCTGAACACCTTGCTCGAGCATGCCGACCTGCTCGCGGTGCTCGTCACCGGGCTGGACGGCTTCGTGCGCCGCGGCGACGACATCGCTGCCAATCTGACGTCGGCGCTGGGTGAGCTCAAAGGACAATCTGTTGAACTGGGGCAGCTTTCGGCCAGCCTGGCCCAGCTCTCGGGCGGCCTGGTCCACGCGGCCCCGGCGATCACCACCCTGCTGAACTCTCCGTTGGCCGATCCGGCCGGCGCTGAGGTGATCTCCGCCCTGGGTGACGCTGTGGTGTCAGCCCGGCAGTCCGTTGGGCCCGCACCGCGCGGGATGCGCGGCCTGTGGAAGACGCTGCGCGGCGCGGCCAAGGACCCCGACGTCGCACGCGGTGTGGCGTACCTGCTCGAAGTGGCTCGTGTCTTCGGGCGTCGAGTCTGAAAGCCAGTCACACACAACAGAATTCGCCCCGGAGGTTCGGACCTTCGGTGATCGAGAGGAGTCCCGATGGCATCGGTGCTGTGGTTCCAGGGTGGCGCGTGTAGTGGCAACACGATGTCATTCCTCAACGCCGAAGAGCCCAACGTCGTCGACCTGATCGTCGACTTCGGACTCGACCTGCTCTGGCACCCCTCACTGGGGCTGGAACTCGGGCACAATGCGCAGAAGGTGTTCTGGGACTGCGCCAACGGCGAACGACCGCTGGACATCTTCGTGTTCGAGGGCACCGTGATGGAGGCCTACGACGGCCGCGCCGACATGTTCGCCGACCGCCCGATGAAGGACTGGGTCACCGATCTGGCCGCGGCCGCGCAGATCGTCGTCGCCATCGGCGACTGCGCCTGCTGGGGTGGCATTCCCGCGATGGAGCCGAACCCGTCGGGATCGACCGGGCTGCAGTTCCACAAGCGTGAGAAGGGCGGGTATCTCGGCCCGGACTTCCGGTCCAAGATGGGACTGCCGGTCATCAACGTGCCGGGATGTCCTGCGCACCCGGACTGGATCACCCAGATCCTGGTGGCGCTGGCCACCGGGCGCGCCGGTGACATCACACTCGACGACCTGCACCGCCCCGAGACGTTCTTCAAGACGTTCACCCAGACCGGCTGCACACGCGTGCAATTCTTCGAATACAAGCAGTCCACACTCTCGTTCGGCGAGGGCACCCGAACCGGTTGCCTGTTTTACGAATTCGGTTGTCGTGGTCCGATGACACACTCGCCGTGTAACCGGATCCTGTGGAACCGGCAGTCGTCGAAGACGCGGGCCGGAATGCCCTGCCTGGGCTGCACCGAGCCGGAGTTTCCGCATTTCGACCTGGCGCCCGGAACTTTGTTCAAGACACAGAAGGTCAGCGGCATGATCCCCAAGGAAGTGCCCGAGGGCACCGACCACCTGACCTACATGGGCCTGGCAGCAGCTGCGCGGATCGCGGCGCCGCAGTGGTCCAAAGAAGACATGTTCGTGGTCTAGCGCAGGCAAGAAAGGACTTTCATGACCTCACAACTCGATCTGTTCGTCAGTCCGCTGGGTCGGGTCGAAGGCGACCTCGACGTCCGGGTCACCATCGAAGACGGGGTCGTCACCTCGGCGTGGACCGAGGCGGCGATGTTCCGCGGTTTCGAGATCATCCTGCGCGGCAAGGACCCTCAGTCCGGGCTGGTGGTCTGCCCGCGGATCTGCGGCATCTGCGGGGGTAGCCATCTGTACAAGTCGGCCTACGCGCTGGACACGGCGTGGCGCACCCACATGCCGCACAACGCCACGCTGGTACGCAACATCTGTCAGGCCTGCGAGACGCTGCAGTCGATCCCGCGGTACTTCTATGCGCTGTTCGCGATCGATCTGACGAACAAGAACTACGCCAAGTCCGCGCTCTACGACGAAGCCGTCCGGCGTTTCGCCCCCTACGTGGGAACCAGTTACCAGCCCGGTGTGGTGCTCAGTGCCAAGCCGGTCGAGGTGTACGCCATCTACGGCGGGCAATGGCCTCACTCGAGTTTCATGGTGCCCGGAGGCGTCATGTGTGCGCCGACGCTGTCGGATGTCACCCGCTCGATCGCGATTCTGGAGCACTGGAACGACGCGTGGTTGGAAGGGCAGTGGCTGGGCTGTTCGGTGGACCGTTGGCTGGAGAACAAGACCTGGAACGACGTGCTGGCCTGGGTCGACGAGAACGAGGCCCAGTACAACAGCGACTGCGGCTTTTTCATCCGCTACTGCCTCGATGTCGGGCTGGACAAGTACGGACAGGGCGTGGGCAATTATCTGGCCACCGGAACGTATTTCGAGCCCTCGCTCTACGAGAACCCCACCATCGAGGGCCGCAACGCGGCGTTGATCGGACGGTCGGGAGTCTTCGCCGACGGGCGCTACTACGAATTCGATCAGGCCAACGTCCGAGAGGACGTCACCCATTCCTTCTATCAGGGGGACCGCCCGCTGCACCCGTTCGACGGCGAGACCATCCCGATCGACCCGGAACTGGGACGCAAGCAGGGCAAGTACAGCTGGGCCAAGTCCCCGCGCTACGCCGTCGGCGATCTGGGCAACATTCCGCTGGAAGCGGGCCCGCTGGCGCGCCGGATGGCCGCCGCCGGCCCGAACGCTGCGGCACACCAGGACGACGATCCGCTGTTCGGTGACATCTACAACACCATCGGCCCGTCGGTGATGGTCCGCCAGCTCGCCCGTATGCACGAGGCACCGAAGTATTACAAGTGGGCGCGGCAGTGGCTGGATGCGCTGGAGCTCAAGGAGAGCTTCTACACCAAGCCCACTGAGTACGCCGAGGGCAAAGGGTTCGGCTCGACTGAGGCCGCCCGCGGCTCGCTGTCGGACTGGATCGTCATCGAGGACAGCAAGATCAAGAACTATCAGGTGGTCACCCCAACGGCGTGGAACATCGGGCCTCGGGACGGCTCTGAGGTGCTCGGCCCGATCGAGCGGGCCCTGGTCGGTTCTCCGATCGTCGATGCCGAAGACCCCGTGGAGCTGGGTCACGTCGCGCGCAGCTTCGACTCCTGCCTGGTGTGTACGGTGCACGCCTACGACGGCAAAACCGGCAGGGAGCTGAATCGGTTCGTCATCAACGGGATGGTGTGAGCTGGTCGAACTGAACGACGTCGAAGTGAACGCAGCCGAAGTGAACGCAGCCGACCCGGCGGCGCAGCTGGAGCCGCCGGGCTGCGAGGTGCTGGTGATCGGCTGCGGGAACCTGCTGCGCGGCGACGACGGGGTGGGCCCGGTGCTGGTCCGACATCTGTGGGAACGCGGGGTGCCGGGCGGCGCGAAGTTGGTCGACGGCGGCACCGCCGGGATGGATGTCGCGTTCCAGATGCGCGGCGCGCAGCGCGTGGTGATCGTCGACGCCGCGGCCACCGGTTCGGCGCCGGGCACGACCTTCCGGGTGCCCGGTGAGGAATTCGCCGAGCTTCCGCCGCTGCAGGGGCTGCACACGCATTCGTTTCGTTGGGATCATGCGATCGCGTTCGCACGCTGGGCGCTCGGGCAGGACTGCCCGACCGATATCACCGTGTTTTTGATCGAGGTCTCCGGTGTCGAGTTGGGCGCTGATCTCTCCGATCCGGTGGCCACCGCGATGGAGGAGGTGATCTCGGTGATCGAACGTGACTTCCTGGCACCACTGCGGCCCACCGCCGGCCGCGACGTGACCGTCGAATTCACCGCCGATGGATATCTGCGCCTCGATGCCGACGTGGCGGCCGCCCGCTTTCCCTCCGATGCGGTCGCCGCGGTGCTGCGCGACGGGGTGTTCTGGTTGATCCCGCTGCGCGGCCCGCGCAGTGGCGGCCTGCTGCTCAAGCAGCGCAATCCTGCCGGTGACCGGTCTGTGCTGGTCGGCGAGCTGTTGAGGGAGGCCCCATTGCGCGGTGTGTATCGCGCATGCTGGGACGATGAACATAGCGCGCTACGCATCCAGGTTTCCGGGCTCCAGGAGCGGAAACCGTGATCGCCATGTGTGAATGCCGGCAACCGTTTCCCCAGGGCAGGCCGCCGACCGTGGTGCGGGCCGAGAGCTCTGCCGACGAAGCGCGCGCCGTCGAGGCCGTGGTGGTGGCCGATCGTGGCCAGTGGGCTGTCGACATCGTCGTCGTCTTCGACGACGGGGTGATCCGCAAGCGGATCAACACCCACCGCACGCGGCGCCGGGCCGACCTGGCCGCTGATCTGATCAAGCGCGCCGCGGAGCGGGAACTGTAGGTGAATCGCAGGGGAGGGCCGTGACCGATACCGCCGTCGAACCGACCGAGCGGGGTGCCACCGACCTGGTGACGCGCCCACAGCCGCTGGGAGTGTTCGGACTTCCCCTGGGATACCTGCTCATCCCGACAGGTCAGGACACCGACGCCGCGCGTGCCGCGCTGCTGACCGGATGCCTGCCCGACGTCTGGCCCGAGCGCATGGCCGCGCACCGGCACGCCTACGACGGCGAACGGGACGCGGCGCTGGCCGCGTTGGACGGCGGCGACGCGGTGTCGTGCTACAACCGCTTCGTTCTTGATCCCGACTCGACCGACCCTGACTCGGTGCGCGCGGGGCTGGGTGATCTCGGGGTGCTCGTCGACGTTGTGCTGTTCGCGCTCGGACGCAGCGACAGCGTGCCCGACGCCGTCGGCTTCGACGGCGAGGTTGCCGCCGCGGTACTGGCCGCCGCGGCATCGGCGGCCGTGGCCGCCGACAGACCCACCGACGCCGTCGCGTTGCTCGACGCCGCCGCACAGGCCGCGACGCCGGTGAGCCGCCCGTTGGCGGGACTGCTGATCGGGGCGGCGGCCGGGCTCTGCCGCGACGCTGGCGACCCGTCCGCGCTGACCCGGCTGGAGCACGCGTTGTCACTGCTCGAGGGCGCCGACGGTCTGCGGGTCGCCCGCGCGGAATTGTATTTGACCGCAGCCGGCATGGTGCACGAGCAGGCCGCGCAGCGGCCAGAGATGATGCCTGCCGCCATCCCGCACTACCACTCGGCGTTACAGCTGATCCGCCGCGAGGACGCGCCGCTGCTATGGGCCTCCGGCCATGCCGACCTGGCCACTGCGTACCTGACCATGCCGATGGTGGAAGCCTCGGGCCAGCTGCGGCTCGGGATCGCCGCGCAGTCGTTGCGGCAGGCGCTGACTGTGTTCACCCGCGACGAGCACCCGCAACGCTGGGCCAGCGTGCAACTCAACCTCGCAAACTCGTTGGTGTACAGCCCGTCCCGGCACCGGCAGGACAATCTCGTGGAGGCGGTTGAGATCTACGAAGCGGTGCTCGGTGCCCGTGATCGCGAGAACGACCCGCACGGCCGAGCCCGGGTGCTGGCCAACCAGGGCAATGTACTCGCCCACCTGGGAATGTTCGATCAGGCCAAGGCCAGGCTTTACGAGGCACGATTCCTGTTCGAGGAACTCGGTGACACCGACTCGGTGCGCTCCGTGCGCGGGGTGCTCGACGAGATCTCCCGGCAGACGGTGCGATGACGCTCGCCGACGACACCGATCTGGACGTGCTGGCGGGTCGTGTCGACGCCGCGGTCGCGGCGCTCTCGGAGCTCGATCCCGCGGCCCGGGCGGCCGCCGAGGAACTCAAGGCCGCACTGGAGGACATTCACCGGGCGGGGCTGGCGACGATCGTGTCCCGGATGCGCGCCGACGACGGTGCGCGTCCACTGTTGTTCGACCTTGTCGACGATCCCGTGGTGCGGCTGCTGCTGACGCTGCACGGCATCATCCGGCCGGATCCGGCCACGCTGGCCGAGCGTGCCCTGGCCGCGGTGCGCCCCCAGCTGCACAGCCACGGTGGCGATGTGGCGCTCGTCCGCGTCGAGGACGGTGTCGCGTTCGTGAGTCTCGAGGGTGCCTGCAACGGCTGCTCGATGTCGTCGGTGACGCTGCGGGAGCTCGTTGAAACCGCACTGCAACAAGGTGTTCCAGGGCTGCGTGCGGTCGAGGTGGTGCCCACCGAACCGTCGCCGGCGTTGATCCCGGTGGAGGCGCTGCGGATACCGCCCCGGCCTGCTGACGACGGCTGGGTGAAGGTGGCGCGTGCCGGCGAGATCCCGGTCGACGACATCAGCGTGCCCGCCGAGGGCATCATCGTGGTCAACCTCGGTCAGCGGCTGTCGGCCTACCGCAACGAGTGCGCGCACGAGGCACTGCCGCTCGACGGGGCGATCATCGACGTGGCATCCGGGACGCTGACGTGCCCCTGGCATGCCTTCTGTTATGACGCGATGTCGGGTGAGTGCCTCTCAGTCCCCGGTGTGCAGCTCGAACAGCTACCGCTGCGCATCGACGACGGGGACGTCTGGGTCCGGGCCGGACGATGAGCCGCTACACAGTGCGGCCCACCGGCGCCGGCCGCCCAGCGGGGCGTGCGCCGACCGGGCTGCTGGCCGGCGAACACAGCGGTGGATGGCACCCGCGGATCTGGCTCGGTGCGCCCGCGCCCGGTGGTCTGGCGCTGCCCCCGGCGACGCCGAGCAGGGCCTGGATGTATTCGCCCCGCGGGGTTTTCGTCGACGATGCGCACGTCGTCGTCGCCGACTCCGGCAACCATCGGGTGTTGATCTGGCATGGCATCCCCGGTGGGGATGAGCAGCCCGCCGATGTGGTGCTCGGTCAACCCGACGGACACACCGAGGGGCGCGCCGCTGCCGGCCGCGGACCCGAGCGCGGCATGAACCTGCCGACCGGCGTCGCAATCGTGGATGGACGGTTGATCGTCGCTGACGCCTGGCATCATCGGATCCTGATCTGGGACGACGTCCCGCAGACCGACGACGTCGCCCCCGATGTGGTGCTCGGCCAGCCCGACGCCGGCTCCGTCGAGCCGAACGCAGGCCGGCCATGCTCGGCGCAAACCTTCTTCTGGCCGTTCGGCGTCGCGGTGCTCGGCGACCGGTTCTGGGTCGCCGACACCGGCAACCGGCGGGTACTGGGCTGGGAGGGCGGTATTCCCGGCCCGGGTGAGCCCGCCGACATCGTGCTCGGCCAACCGTCGTCGAGCGCCCGCGAGGAGAACCGCGGTGAGGGTGTCGGACCGAGAAGTTTCCGCTGGCCGCATGCGATCGCCGGTACAGCGGATCTGTTGCTGGTCGCCGACGCCGGCGATCACCGGGTGCTGGGCTGGTCACCGCAGCCCGCCGGCGACACTGCCGCGAATTCTGTTCTGGGGCAAAAGGATTTTGTCAGCGCGCAGGAATGGCCGTACGGTCCGCACACCGGGGACCGGTTCCGCTTTCCCTACGCGGTGGACCTCGACGGCGACACCCTGGTCATCGCCGACACCGCCAACAACCGGATCCTGATCTGGGATGGGCTGCCGACCGATCCGTTCGGGGGCCGGTCGGCCGATCACGTACTGGCCCAACCTGATTTCGCCGCCAACGGTGAAAACCGGTGGGCCCTGGTCGGGCATGACACGCTGTGCTGGCCGTACGGGGTGAGCCTGCACCGCGACGTGCTGGCGGTTGCCGATTCCGGCAACAACCGCGTGATGCTGTGGCGGCGGTCGTGAGGCCGTGCATCATCCAGCCCGACGAGCAGATCGGCTTCCGGTGGACCACCACAGACGGTGTGCCGACCACACTGACCGAGCTCGTCGTCGATGACGACGAGCCCGAACGATTGGCCGCGACCCACCTGTCGGCGCTCGACGACGAGCTGATCGGCGCGGCGCGGCGGTTCGGTGAGTTTCTCGGCGGGGGAGCGCGGCCGGCAGCGCAGGACCGGGCGGACCTCGCCGAGCTCTACCGCAGTCTCGACGATGCCTGCCTCGACTACGCGCGGGCGGTCGATCATCTCGGTGCCGTGCCCGACGCCCGGGCCGGCAAGATCATCGGCACCTCGGTGCTGATGTCGATTCTGGCTCGTCAGGCGTTGGACATGCTGGGGCCGGTGCCGTTGGACGGTGCACTGGCAGAGCCGACGCCGGGGGTGGTCGGAGGGTACGGCGAGATGGTGCAGGCCGACCCCGCCCGCCCGTGGCGGGGCGGGCGCTGGGTGGTGCGCACAGAGTCGGGGGCGCGGCTGCCGCTCACGCTGTCGATGCTGCTGTTCGACAGCTCAGGCACCAACAAGGATGCCGCGCGCACCGAGCATTGCGCGGCGATGCAGACCGTGGTTCGCGCGGCGGAGCACCCGGACGCGGACCCCTACGAGGTCGCGTGCGCGTTGGACTGGTTGCTCTACGACTACCTGATGGCCCACCGCGACGGACCCGACAGCGCTGAAATCGTCTTCGCCACCGGCCGCGACGGCGACGCCGGCGTTGTGGTCACGGCCGCCGCGGCATCGGTTACCGCGCGGGCGACCTTCGACCCGGCCCTGGGGCTCAGGCCGGGGTGAGCGTGACGTTGTGCAGGGCGATGGCGACGTCGGTCGGCAGGATGTCGACGAACGTCGGCGCGTCGCGCAGCGCGTCCCCGTTGCCGATGATGTTTCCTGGAGATGTTGGGGCGCAGGGAAAGTCCTGGCATCGCAGCCAGAAACCCGGCGGGCTCTGATAGGGCTGCATGCTGGGTGACTGATCGACCCGGTAGCGGCCCGGCGGAATGAATGTCGTCGACCATCCCTCACGTGGTTGGGTGGTGACGCCGAAGACACCGTTGCTGCCGTAGGCGGGCGCGGCGAAGGCCGGGGTTGCGAGGATGCATGCCGATGCTGCGGTGCCGACCGCGACGAGGACGGGAACGCCGACGAACATTTCTTCAGCGTAGCCGGGCCGCTACGGTCCTTGGTCGACTTCGGGCAGCGGGCAAGCTGTCGATCGGCGCCGGCGCCACACCCATCCATCGAACATATGTGCGAGATGTCGACACGTTAGGCTCTGCCCATGCGAGTCGGAGTGCTGGGTGCCAAAGGCAAGGTGGGGGCGGCGATGGTGGCCGGTGTTCAGGCCGCAGACGACCTGACATTCACCACCGGCGTGGACGCAGGGGACCCGCTGGCGGCCTTCGCAGACACCGGTACCGAGGTCGTCATCGACTTCACCCATCCCAGCGTGGTCATGGACAACTTGAAGTTCTTGATCGACAACGGGATTCACGCTGTCGTGGGCACCACCGGCTTCACCGACCAGCGACTCGACGACGTGCGGAGCTGGCTGGTCGACAGGCCCGACGTGTCGGTCCTCATCGCGCCCAACTTCGCGATCGGTGCGGTGCTGTCGATGCACTTTGCGCAGCAGGCCGCAAGGTACTTCGAGTCCGTCGAGGTGATCGAACTGCACCATCCGCACAAGGTCGACGCGCCGTCGGGAACCGCGACGCGCACCGCCCAGCTGATCGCGAAGGCGCGAAAGGGATTGCCGCCCAACCCCGATGCCACCAGTACCGGATTGGACGGAGCGCGCGGGGCCGACGTCGATGGTATCCCGGTGCACTCGGTGCGGCTTTCCGGCATGGTGGCTCACCAGGAGGTGCTGTTCGGCACCGAAGGGGAGACGCTGACGATCCGTCACGACAGCTTCGACCGCACCTCGTTCGTTCCCGGTGTGCTGCTCGCCGTTCGCAAGGTCGCCCAACGCCCCGGGTTGACCATCGGCATCGAACCGCTGCTCGACCTGACATGAGTGACGGAGCGCGCGCACTGCGCATCCAACTGCTGATCGGCTTCATGTGCGTCGCGCTCATCGTCTACTTCGTGCTGCTCGGCCGGACCGCCTGGCTGCTGGTGGCCTCCGGCGAGCCGGCGGCCATCGGCCTGGGCGGCGCGCTGTTCCTGCTGCCCGTCATCGGTCTGTGGGCCATGGTGGCCACAGTGCGGGCCGGCCTGGCACATCAGCGGCTGGCACGCATCATCGGTGCGGAAGGGCTGGAGTTGGACGTCAGCGCGCTGCCGAGGAGGCCGTCGGGACGTATCCGGCGCGACGCGGCCGACGCGTTGTTCGGCCAGGTGCGCGAGGAACTGGAAGCAGATCCGGACAACTGGCGCCGCTGGTACCGGCTGGCGCGCGCCTACGACTACGCCGGTGACCGACCGCGAGCCCGCGAGGCGATGAAGAAGGCCATGCAGCTGGAGGAGGCCGCCCGATGACCAAGACGCTGCTGATCGTGCACCACACGCCCAGCCCGCACTGCCAGGAGATGCTCGAAGCGATCGTCTCCGGAGCGACCGATTCCGAGATCGTCGGTGTCGAGGTGCTTCGCCGGCCGGCGCTGACGGTCTCGCCGGTGGACATGCTGGCGGCCGACGGCTACGTCCTGGGCACACCGGCGAACCTTGGGTACCTTTCCGGAGCGCTCAAGCACGCCTTTGACCAGTCGTACTATCAGCTGCTCGACACCAGCCGGGGCCGGCCTTTCGGTGTGTACATGCACGGCAACGAGGGCACCGAGGGGGCACAGCGCGCACTGGACGGCATCACCACCGGATTGGGTTGGGAGCGGGTCGCCGAGTCGGTGATCGTCTCAGGCAAGCCGACGGCGGCCGATATCGAAGCGTGCTGGAACCTCGGCGCCACAGTGGCCGCAACGGTGATGGGAGACCCGTGATCGGTCGTGGTCTTGACCGCGGTGCCGCACCGGCGGCACGCTGACTGCCACCGCTGATGGACTGACGGAGGAACCCGATGCCCGGTATTGCTGAGATCGCCCTCGCCGGCGCGCCGGTCGCCGGTGGCGCGCTTCTGGGTTTGGCGGCCGGAAACCTGAAAGGCCCCGACATCCGCGGCAACATCGCTGCGGACATGGACCTGCTGCAACGCCTGCCCGACGATCAGGTCCAGCGCCGCGCCGAACTGCAGCGCGTCATCGACCTGCGCATCGACGGGCTGATCGCCGGCATCGACAAGAACCGAGAACTCCGTGAGATGGCGATGTCCTACCGGGGCAACTGGCGCGACATCGTGGTGTTCGTCTGCGCGATCCTGTTCACCATCGTGTGGTGGAACGTCGACCATCACCGGACCAACTGGCTGGTGATGTTCGTCGTGCTGATCATGTTGTCCGTGCTGGCCGGCTTCTACGCGGCTCGCGGCGTTCTGGGCAGCCTGTCGGGCTACCTTCGCGCCCGCAGATCCCCTTAGCTCAGGTGGGCAGCGAAAAACTCGCGGGTGGCGGCCCAGTGCCGCTCGGCCGCCTGCTCATCGAACGGCGCATTGTCGGGCACGGCGAACCCGTGCAGCGCGTCATACCACTCGATGGTGTGCTGCACGCCTGCGTCGCTGAATGCCTTGTCCAAGGTCTCGGCGTCGGACTTGGTGAAACCCCGATCATCGCGCGCCCCACCGATATACACCGCAGCTCGGATCTGCTCGGCGAACAGATGTGGGCTGTCGGCGTCCTCGGTCACCAGCCCGCCGCCGTGAAACGACATCGCCGCGGCGATTCGATCGGCCACCCGGCCGGCCACGATCAACGACGTCCGTCCCCCCATGCAGTAGCCCGTTGTGCCGAAGGTGCTCCCGCGCACCTCCGGTCGCGCCGCCAGGTAGTCGAAGAACGCGTGCGCGTCGGCGGTCATCAGCTCGGGCGTCACTTTCGACATCATCGAGAACAGCCGCTGCCGCTCCTGCGCGTCGGTGAACACCGTGTCCATCGAGAACGGCGCCCATCGACCCTCGCGGTAATACATATCGGGAACGAGCACGGCGTACCCGAAGCCGGCGAGGCGGTCGGCCATCGTCCGGAACAGCTCCCGCGCGCCTCCGGCGTCGGGGTACATCACCACGGCGCGCCATGGACCGGGTCCGTCGGGGGTGTGCAGGCTGACCGGGCAGGAGCCGTCGGCGGTGCGGACGGCGTCGTTGATCGTCGGCATGGTTCTAGTTCTACTCCTGGTGTCCCACGTAAGCTGACCAGGTGCCGATCGCCACGCCTTATGAGGACTTGCTGCGCCTGGTGCTCGACACCGGTGTCGCCAAATCGGACCGGACCGGAACCGGGACCCACAGCGTGTTCGGCCATCAGATGCGTTACGACCTCACCGCGGGTTTTCCGCTGATCACCACCAAGAAGGTGCACACCAAGTCGGTGATCTATGAGTTGCTGTGGTTCTTGCGCGGCGACTCCAATGTGCGCTGGCTGCAGGAGCACGGCGTCACGATCTGGGACGAATGGGCCTCGCCGACGGGCGATCTGGGCCCCGTCTACGGTGTGCAGTGGCGGTCCTGGCCGACCCCGTCCGGGGATCACATCGACCAGATCAGTGCCGCTCTTGAGCTGCTGCGCCGTGATCCCGACTCCCGCCGCAACATCGTCTCGGCGTGGAATGTCGGGGAAATCCCGCAGATGGCGCTGCCGCCCTGTCACGCGTTCTTTCAGTTCTACGTCGCCGACGGACGCTTGTCGTGCCAGCTGTACCAGCGCAGCGCCGATCTGTTCCTCGGGGTACCGTTCAACATCGCCAGCTACGCGTTGCTCACCCACATGATGGCCGCCCAGGCCGGCCTTTCGGTGGGGGAGTTCATCTGGACCGGAGGGGACTGTCACATCTACGACAACCATGTCGAACAGGTCACCGAACAACTGTCACGCGAACCGCGTCGGTATCCTGAACTTGTTCTTGGGCAACGTGATTCGATCTTCGACTACACCTACGACGACGTGGTGATCAAGAATTATGATCCACACCCCGCGATCAAGGCCCCGGTGGCGGTGTGAGCCTGGGTTTGATCTGGGCGCAGTCGACATCGGGAGTCATCGGTCGAGGCGGCGCCATCCCGTGGCGGCTCCCCGAGGATCTGGCCCGGTTCAAGGAACTCACCATGGGCCACACCGTCATCATGGGGCGGTTGACCTGGGAATCGTTGCCCGCCTCGGTGCGGCCGCTGCCGGGACGGCGCAGTGTGGTGGTCAGCCGAACGGCCGACTACCGGGCCGAGGGCGCCGAGGTGGTGACCGACCTGCAGGATGCGCCGCTCGGTGACGCCTGGGTGATCGGCGGTGCGCAGATCTACGGATTGGCCATGCCGATGGCCACCCGGTGCGAGATCACCGAGGTCGACGTCGACCTGCGCCGGGAGGACCACGACGTGCTCGCGCCGGTGCTCGACGAAGCCTGGACCGGCACCGAAGGTGCGTGGCAGGACAGCGCTTCGGGGCTGCGGTATCGGTTCTACAGCTTCGTCCGGACGTGACGCTGACCCTAGCGCAGGCACGCCGTATTGCCGTGGCAGCACAGGGTTTCCACGAAGCCAAGCCCGCCGGCGCGGTCACCCGCGCCCACCTCAAGCGGCTGATTGCGCGGGTGCAGGTCCTGCAATTGGACTCGGTGTCGGTGTCGGTACGCGCGCACTACGCACCGGTGTTCAGTCGGTTGGGGCCCTATGACCGCAATCTGCTCGACCGTGCGGCGTGGAGCCACTCGCCGCGGTCACCTCGGCTGCTCGTGGAGTATTGGGCCCACGAGGCTGCGCTGATGGCCGTCGATGACTGGCCCCTGCTGCGGTGGCGGATGCGCGAGTACACCCACGGCCGCTGGGGGGCCGAGATCGTCAAGCGCAACGCCAAGCTGGCCGAGGATGTCGTCGCCGCGGTCACGGTGCTCGGCCCGTCCACCGCCGGACAGATCGAGGCATACCTGGAGGCAGAACCGCGCGGCCGCAAGGGTCCGTGGTGGGATCGCAGTGACACCAAATGGGTTGCCGAGGCGCTGTGGTCATCCGGCGTGCTCACCACGGCCACCCGAGTCGGCTTCGCCCGGCACTATGACCTGACCGAGCGTGTGCTGCCCGCCGATGTGGTGCACCGCCAGGTCGAAGACGACGAAGCCATTCGCGCACTGGTGCTGCGCGCCGCCACCGCACTCGGCGTGGCCACCGAAGCCGACCTGCGCGACTATTTCCGGCTCAGCGCCCGGCAGGTCAAACCTGCCCTTGCCGCACTGGTTGCCGACGGCGAGCTCGAACCCGTTGATGTCGAGAGCTGGAGCACACCGGCCTATCTGAGGGTGGGACAGTCGATTCCGCGCCGTGACCGCGGAACTGCCCTGTTGTGCCCGTTCGATCCGTTGATCTTCTTCCGACCCCGGGTGGAGCGGTTGTTCGGATTCTTTTACCGCTTGGAGATTTATACCCCGGCGCCACGCCGCCAGTTCGGCTACTACGTCTGGCCGTTCCTGCTCGACGGCACACTCGTGGGCCGGGTGGACTTGAAGCGCACCGGGGACGCCCTACACGTTGTCGGCGCCTTCGGCGAGAATGGGGTCGACACGGCGCGGGTGGCCGCAGCGCTGGCCGGCGAACTGCGCGCCATGGCCGACTGGTTGACGGTTGGCGACGTGACGGTAGGGGAGCGCGGCGACCTGGTCGATGCGCTCAGACGTTTGTTGGTGTGACAGCGAGGTGGTGGCGGTGATCCGCGGGTGGTGGAGCCAAGCCGACCAGTTCGACTGGTTCACGGTCTACCTCCGCGACCGCGGACTCCAGCAGCGCTGGCGGTTGGCCACCTTCGGTGTCACAGCGCTGCTGGCAGCACTGCCGATCGTGTTGCTGGGCAGCCCAGCCGGCCCAGATCACCTGCTGACCCGATCGGTGGCGATCGCGTCCGCGGTGTGCGCTTTGGCCGCCTCGGTGGTGTGGCTGCGGCGGTGGCCGACGCGCAACCAGTCGCTGGCCTACAACGTGGTGTGCTCGATGTGTATCGCCGCGACGTGCCTGGCGCTGTCGAACCCGTACGCCGGGTTGAACGGTGGCGTGCTCTTCGCCGCCGTCGGCGGTCTGCTCGCCTACTTCCATGCGCTGGGCCATATGTTGTTCAACCTCAGTCTCGCGGTGGTGTGCTCGGCCATCACCGCGACTCGACTGCTGAGCGCGACCGGGGACGTGGGGCTGACCGCCTCGTCTCTGATGATCGTGCTCGCCCTCAACCTCGGTGTGCCGTTCGGTATCCAGGCGCTGGTCCACACGCTGCGCATCGACCTGCGCAACTCTGACCGCGATTCGCTGACCGGGTTGCTCGATCGGCGCGGCTTCTACAACGCGGTCTACGAGCTGACCGTCAACCGTCCGACCGGCGGGTGCCTGAACGTGACGATGGTGGACCTGGACCAGTTCAAGAAGATCAACGACAATCACGGCCACGCCGCGGGAGACCGGGTGCTCGTCGACGTCGCCACCGTGCTGCGGCAGAATGCCCGTCCCGACGCGATACTCGGCAGGCTCGGTGGCGAGGAGTTCGTGATCGCCGACACCGCTGATCCCTCCCACCATGCGGCCACCATCGAGCGTATCCGGGTGGGGATCGAGGCCTCGCCCGTCAGTGTCACGGCGAGCTTCGGCACCTGTACCGTGCCCGCCGACGCCGTGCTGGCCCGGCAGCACCCGGGGTTCGTCGAAACGCTCATCCAGGTCGCCGATGTGGCGATGTATCGGTCCAAGCGGGCCGGCGGAAACCGTATCGAACACCAACAGCTGGATCGTCTCGCGTCGGAATGACCGGTCGGTATCGGGCGGCCCTGGTTGACTGATGCCATGGACGTCTTGCGCACCCCCGAGGAGCGTTTCACCGATCTGCCCGGGTTCGCCTTCGCGCCGCACTACGTCGAGATCGGCGGCCTGCGCATGCACTATGTCGACGAAGGCCCGCGCAGTGCTGCGGTGGTGCTGTTGCTGCACGGGGAGCCGTCGTGGAGTTACCTGTACCGCACCATGATCCCCGTGCTCGTCGAGGCCGGGCTGCGTGCCGTGGCGATCGACCTCGTCGGATTCGGCCGCAGCGACAAGCCGACGCGGCGGCAGGACTACACCTACCAGGCGCACGTGGACTGGACGTGGGCCGCGATCGAGGCGATCGGGCTGTCCGAGATAACCCTGGTGTGTCAAGACTGGGGCGGGCTGATCGGCTTGCGGCTGGTCGGGGAACACTCCGATCGATTCGCCCGAGTCGTGGCCGCCAACACCACGCTGCCGACCGGCGATCAACATCCCGGCGAGGCGTTTCTGGCCTGGCAGCGGTTCAGTCAGCAGACCCCGGACTTTCCGGTCGGCACGATTGTCGACGGCGGCTGCGTGTCGACGTTGCCGCCGGAGGTCATCGCCGCCTACGACGCCCCGTTTCCCGACGACTCGTACAAGGCCGGCGCCCGGCAGTTCCCGACATTGGTGCCCACCAGCCCCGACGACCCGGCCGCCGAGGCGAACCGGGCGGCATGGACAGAGCTGCGCCGGTTCGAGCGGCCGTTTCTGTGTGCTTTCTCCGATTCCGACCCCATCACCCGCGGCGCCGACGCGCCGCTGCGCAAGCTGATCCCCGGCGCGGCCGGTCAGGCACACACGACCATCGTCGGCGGCGGGCATTTCCTGCAGGAGGACAAAGGGCCCGAACTCGCGGCGGTCGTCGTCGACTTCATCGGTGCGACCCCAACCGGCTAGCGCCACTTCAGCGCTGCAGCGCTATGGCTGCGTCCGTCACCGCTATCCTCATGCGGGCGAATTAGCAAGCTGCGCATGGTTATGGCGGGAGAACCTGTCCTTTTACGATACGCTCTACGCCGCGCTGGCGCAGTACCTGACCGTGCCAGCGCTGACCAGCGACGCGCGTCTGGCGGCTGCTCCCGGGCCGCCGCCCGACCGCGCGTTAGGCTCGGCCGGTGGCCGAGATCGCGCCGCTGCGGGTGCAGCTGATCGCCAAGACCGAGTTCTTCGCTCCGCCGGAGGTGCCGTGGAGCACCGACGCCGAGGGCGGCGAAGCGCTCACCGAGTTCGCCGGCCGCGCTTGCTACCAGAGCTGGGACAAGCCCAACCCCCGCACCGCAACCAACGAGTCCTACCTGCGTCACATCATCGACGTCGGCCACTTCTCGGTGCTCGAACATGGCTCAGCGTCCTTCTACATCACCGGCATCTCGCGTTCTTGCACGCACGAACTGATCCGTCACCGGCACTTCTCCTACTCGCAGCTGTCGCAACGGTACGTACCCGAGCACGACGCCGAGGTGGTCGCACCGCCCGGTATCGACGGCGATCCCGAGCTGACCGAGATCTTCACCGCTGCCGTTGATGCCGGGCGGGCCGCCTATAGCGAGTTGTTGCACCGGCTGGAGGCGAAGTTCGCCGATGAGCCCAACGCAGTGTTGCGTCGCAAGCAGGCCCGCCAGGCTGCCCGCGCGGTGCTGCCCAATGCCACCGAGACCCGCATCGTGGTCACCGGCAACTTTCGGGCTTGGCGGCACTTCGTCGCCATGCGCGCCAGCGAACACGCTGACGTCGAGATCCGTCGGTTGGCCATCGAGTGTCTGCGCCGCCTTGTCGACGTCGCACCCGCGGTGTTTTCCGACTTCGAGATCACCGTGCTGGCCGACGGCACCGAGGTGGCAACCAGTCCGCTGGCAACGGAGGTCTGAGGCCTGCAATGCAGTCGTGGCGTGCCCGATCCACCAGGTAACCTATCTGCCCGTGAGTACCAGCGGATTCGACGTCACTGCCCGATTGGGCACCTTGTTGACCGCGATGGTTACTCCGTTCAAGCCGGACGGCACCCTTGATCTGGACACCGCGGCGCGACTGGCCACCCGGCTGGTGGACGCCGGTTGCGACGGGCTGGTGATCTCAGGCACCACCGGGGAGTCGCCGACCACCACCGACGACGAGAAGATCGCGCTGCTGCGCAGGGTGGTGGAAACCGTCGGCGACCGCGCCAGGATCGTCGCCGGAGCCGGTACCTACGACACCGCACACAGTGTGCAGCTGGCCAGGCGCTGTGCCGACGCCGGTGCGCACGGGCTGCTGGTGGTCACCCCCTACTACTCGCGGCCACCCCAGTCGGGCCTGGTGGCACACTTCAGCGCGGTCGCCGATGCCACCGACCTTCCGGTCATTCTCTACGACATTCCGCCCCGCTCGGTGGTACCGATCACCTGGGAGACCATGCGCCGGCTGGCCGAGCACCCCAACATCGTCGGGGTCAAAGACGCCAAAGCCGACCTGCCGGGCGCGGCTGCGATCATGGCCGAAACCGGGCTGGCTTACTACTCCGGTGACGACGCCCTGAACCTGCCCTGGCTCGCAATGGGCGCGGTCGGCTTCATCAGCGTCTGGGGCCACGTGGCCGCAAGTCAGTTGCGGGACCTGTTGAGCGCCTTCAACTCCGGAGACCTCACCACTGCGCGCAAGATCGCAGTGACGCTGAACCCGCTCAACGCGGCTCAATTGCGGCTCGGCGGGGTCACGTTGTCCAAGGCGGGCTTGCGACTGCAGGGCTTCGACGCCGGAGACCCGCGCCTACCGCAGATGCCGGCCGACGACGAACAACTGCAGGCGTTGGCCGCCGATCTGCGCGCCGCCTCGGTGCTGCGGTAGCGGGGGCCAGTGGACGCCGCTCTGACACCACCGGGACCGCTGGATCCCGCGGGCCTACGGGTGACCGCGCTGGGCGGTATCGGTGAGATCGGCCGCAATATGACGGTCTTCGAGCACCTCGGCCGGCTGTTGATCGTCGACTGCGGTGTGCTTTTCCCCACCCATGACGAACCCGGTGTGGATCTGATCCTGCCCGACCTGCGCCACGTCGATCACCGCCTCGACGACGTCGAAGCGGTGATCGTGACCCATGCCCACGAAGACCACATCGGGGCCATTCCGTTCCTGCTGAAGATGCGGCCCGACATCCCGATCGTCGGCTCCAAGTTCACCCTTGCGCTGGTGGCCGAGAAGTGCCGCGAGCATCGCATCAAGCCGGTCTTCGTCGAGGTGGCCGAGCGCCAGAGCAGTACCCACGGCGTCTTCGAGTGCGAGTACTTCGCGGTCAACCACTCGATTCCGGGGTGTCTGGCGGTCGGGATCCACACCGGTGCCGGGACTGTGCTGCATACCGGTGACATCAAGCTCGACCAGCTCCCCCTCGACGGTAGGCCGACGGACCTGCCAGGCATGTCGCGGCTCGGCGATGCGGGGGTGGACCTGTTCCTGTGCGATTCGACCAATTCCGAGATCCCTGGAGTCGGGCCGTCGGAGAGCGAGGTCGGCCCGGCACTGCACCGCTTGATCCGTGGCGCACAAGGGCGGGTGATCGTGGCCTGTTTCGCCTCCAATGTCGACCGGGTGCAGCAGATCATCGACGCCGCGGTGGCCCTCGGGCGCCGGGTGTCCTTTGTCGGGCGATCGATGGTGCGCAACATGGGCATCGCTCGGGAACTCGGATACCTGCGGGTGGCCGACGATGATGTGCTCGACATCGGCGCTGCCGAGATGATGCCGGCCGACCGGGTCGTGCTGATCACCACCGGCACCCAAGGCGAACCGATGGCGGCCCTGTCGCGGATGTCGCGCGGGGAACATCGCAGCATCACCCTCACCGACGGGGACCTGATCGTCTTGTCGTCGTCGCTGATCCCCGGCAACGAGGAAGCCGTGTTCGGGGTGATCGACGCGCTGGCCAAGATCGGTGCCCGGGTAGTGACCAATCAACAAGCGCGGGTGCATGTTTCGGGTCACGCCTACGCGGGAGAGTTGCTGTTTCTGTACAACGGTGTTCGGCCACGCAACGTCATGCCGGTGCACGGCACCTGGCGAATGTTGCGCGCCAACGCGGCGCTGGCTGCGCGCACCGGCGTGCCCGAGGAGAACATCGTGCTCGCCGAGAACGGTGTCAGTGTCGACCTCGTCGGCGGCCGGGCCCGCGTCGCAGGTGCCGTGCCGGTGGGCAAGGTGTTCGTCGACGGGTTGGTCACCGGCGACGTCGGTGACGCGACGCTGGGTGAACGGCTGATCCTGTCCTCGGGTTTCGTCGCGGTGACGGTCGTCGTGCGGCGCGGCACCGGGACCCCGGCCGCGCCCGCACATCTGTACTCCCGCGGGTTCTCCGAGGACCCCAAGGCGCTGGAACCGGTTGCGCGAAGGGTGGAAGCGGAGCTGGAAAACCTTGCCAGCCAGAACATCACCGACCCGGCACGGGTCGCGCAGGCGGTTCGGCGCACCGTCGGCAAGTGGGTGGGGGAGACCTACCGGCGGCAGCCGATGATCGTGCCGACGGTCATCGAGATCTGACCGGCTTCAGACCGCCTCGAGCCGGTAACCGAGACCGCGCATGGTGACGAACCGGTGTGCGCCGAGTTTGCGTCGCAGATAACGCACGTAGACGTCGACGACGTTGGATCCGGGCTCGTGACTGTGCCCCCACACCTGACGCAGCAGCTGCTCACGGGTCAGCACCTGGCCCGGGTGGCGCAGGAACGTCTCGGCCAGCGCACACTCGCGCGCCGACAGGTCGACGACGTACTCGCCCACATGGGCACGCCGGGTGCGCAGGTCCAGCCGGAGATCACCGTACTTGAGCTCGGTGATCTCGCGAGGTCGAGCCATGGCCAGATGGCGGCGAACCCGGGACAACAACTCGTCGAAGCGGAACGGTTTACCGAGGCAGTCGTCGGCGCCGCTGGCCATGCTCACGCTGAAGTCGGCCGGGTTGGTGCGCGAGGACAACATGATCACCGGGATCGGGTTGCCCTCCTGGCGCAGCCGCCGTAACACGGTCAGACCATCCATTTTCGGCAAACCGATGTCGAGGATCAGCAGATCGGCTCTGCCGCGCCGGGCCGAGGTATAGGCCGACGGACCGTCTGCGACCACGGTCGCGGAGAAGCCGTGCGTTTCGAGGCCACGCTTGACGAACGTCGAGATTCGAGGCTCGTCCTCGGCGATCACCACTGCGGATGCGGCCATGTGACCTCAGAAACTTCACCCATGACGTGACCCCCGTGGACGACGTGTGTGCCTACCTGTCCCGGGGCCAGGTGTGCCCCAGAACACCTGACCGCCCGTCCCAATCGTACGCCGATTACGCCAATACGCTGGTCAAACGGTGGTGTGAAGTGCTCAGCGCTCGGCCAGGGCCGTCCATTCGATGGCCGATGCCGCCAGCGGGCGGCCGGTGGGCCGGATATAGGTGTCGCGGTAGTAGCTGGGACCCACCTGCTCGACGAGCCGCCAGCCGTATTCGGCCAGCAGGTCAGCGACCTGCTCGGGAACCATGCCGGACTGCCAGAGCTGGCTGCGCTGGCGGAATCGGCGGTAGAGTGCGTCCGCGCCGTAGCGGTTCGTACCGTCGAGGAAATCCTGGCGAACGTAGGAGAAGATCAACCGGCTGCCGGGCGCAAGCCCACGCAGCGCCTCCAAGGTGGCCCGGATCGCCGCATCGCTGAGGTATTGGGTGACACCCTCCCAGATGACGAAGGCGCGCTGCCCGAGTCGGAATCCGTGCGACTCCAGCGCTGCCATCAGGTCGTCGGTCTCCAGGTCCGCGCCGACGAGGTGGATCGACGACGGAATCGTGCCGGCCACCCGGCGCAGCACCGCGGCCTTGTGCTCGACGACCTCGGGCTGGTCGACCTCGTAGACCGGCAGGTCCCCGTGACGGGCGATCCGGCAGCCGCGGGTGTCCAGGCCGGCACCCAGGACGATCACCACATCGGTCTCGTTGAGCGGGTCCGACAGCCGTTCGTCGATGAACCGCTTACGGCATGCGACGCTGATCGCCACTCCGGGCGCGGCGCGTTCCGAGGCCGACAGCACGGCGCGGCGCAGCCAGCCGATTCGGGTCAGTCTCACCAGCAGGCGGGATCGGGTGGGAAGGAACGACTCCGCCAGGTCGTCATCGACCAGGCGCCGGTCCGGCGGCTCATTGTGCTCGATCGCGGCGAGGGTCATCGGGCCCAGCGCCGTGCGGGCCGTGGCGTCTCGATGTGCGTTCATCGGTTCAAAGCTTGTTCACGAACCCCGCATCGACGGGCAGCGCGACGCCGGTCACGTAGCGGGCGGCGTCGGAGACCAGCCAGAACACCGCGTTGGCGATGTCTTCGGCCTCCAGCGCCTCCACCGGCAGCGCATTGCGCATGTCCGGGCCTGCCTGCTGTTCGTGGGCCATCCCTGACAGCCACGACCGGGTGAACTCGTTGTCGATCATCGGGGTGTTCACGCCGGCCGGGTGCACCGAGTTGACCCGAATGCTGAACGGCGCCAGGAAGTTCGCGTAGACCCGCATCAGCCCGACGATGCCGTGCTTGGCGGCGGCGTAGCCGACCGATCCGCCGACCGGAGAGCCCAGTCCGACCAGGCCCGCCACCGAACTGGTCAGCACGATCGCGCCGCCGTTGCCGAACTTGATCATCGGCTTCATCGCGACGTCGACGGTGTGGTAGACGCCGGTGAGGTTGACGTCGAGCACGTCCTGCCACGCGTCGGCGGCAGCCATCGGCGCGATTCCGGCATTGGCGATCACGATGTCGAGACGGTCGCCGAGTTTGGCCGTGCCGTCGCGCACCACGTCTTTGACGGCCGCGCGATCACGGACATCGGCGGCGTGGGCGACGATGCGCGCCCCGGTGTCCTCGACCAGCTTGACGGTTTGGGCCAGATCATCGGGCGTGGCCAGCGGGTAGGGCACCGAGTCGATCTGGGCGCACAGGTCCAGCGCGATGATGTCGGCGCCGGCCGCGGCGAGCTTCACCGCGTGCGACCGTCCCTGCCCGCGCGCCGCGCCGGTGATGAACGCAACTTTGCCTGAGAGCTCACCCATGGAGGAAGAGCCTACGGCCGAAGTTGTCCCTTGCCGGGATCGCCTGCGGCCACCGGCTGCAGCATCTTGATATCGGGTGCGCCGTCGAGGTGTTCACCGACGGTTCCGAACAGGGTGGCGACCGCCGGGGCGGTGCTGTGGGCCTGCAGGGCGTCCGCGTCGGCCCACTGCTCGACAAAAACGAAGGTGCCGTCGGCCTCGTGCAGCGCGTACAGCTGACATCCGGGCTCACCGTGCACCGACTCGATGGCCTGCGTGCAGGCGTTGCGGACGATGTCGACGGATTCGGGCTTGGCCTTCATGGTGGCGATGACGACGACGGGCATGGCGGCTCCTCGCGCAGAATTGGTGAGGTGGGTGTGAGTGAACAGATCACACCGTACTGTCTGCTGTCGGTGCCGTGGCGGCGCTTCCGTTCCGACATCCCGCCGACACCGATTTGTGACTAGTGTGGCTGATGGTGCATCTGAGGTAGATGCGACTAGGCTGGCAGGCATGGCTAGTAAGACTGCGGCCCGCTCTGCTGCCCGTCCGACCAGGTCAAGGGCTGGTTCGTCGGGTAAAGGCCGGCCCGGTCGCCCAACGAGACCGGCAGCTCCGCGCCGCAAGACCGCGCGTCGCAATCAGTCGGTGGTCGCCGCCGCCGGCTCCGCAGTCGGGCGCGGGATCCGCGCCGGTTGGCTGATGCTGGCCCGCGGCGCCGGCGGTACGGCCCGGTCGGTCGGCCGGGCACGCGATCTGGAACCCGGTCACCGGCGCGACGGGTTGGCGCTCGCCTTGCTCGGGCTGGCCGTGGTGATCGCCGCGAGTTCGTGGTACGACGCTGCGCGTCCGGTCGGAGCGTGGATCGATTCGTCGATTCGCGTGGTGATCGGATCCGCGGTCGTGCTCGTGCCCATCCTGATGGCCGTCATCGGGATTGTGTTGATGCGTTCCGAAGCCGACCCCGAGACTCGACCGCGGCTGGTTCTGGGCGCGTCGATGATCGGGTTGCCGGTGCTGGGCCTGTGGCATCTGTGGGCCGGATCGCCACTGGAACCCTCGGCGCGCCAGCACGCGGCCGGCTTCCTCGGGTTCGCCATCGGCGGCCCACTGGCCGACGGCGTGACGGTGTGGATTGCAGCGCCGCTGCTGGTGATGGCTGCGGTGTTCGGGTTGTTGCTGCTGACCGGCACCACGGTCCGCGAAGTCCCCGCCGCCCTCCGCGACCTGTTCACCACCCGCTGGCACGGTGACGGCAGCGACGAGTACGACGACTACGACGAGTACGACGACGACCCCGAGTATGACGGTCCGGCCGAGCCCGACGACTTCTCCGACGGTTACTACGACGAAGACCCGCGCGACGCCGAGGCGGCCTGGCCCTCGGCCACCCAGCCGACCGAGCCGCTGACCACGGCCACGGGCTCGCCGATGGACAACTACCCGCTGGAGGAGGATCCGGCGCCGATCAGCCCGGCACCGGCGGCACGCAGCCGGAAGAAGGCGCGCAAGGAGCCCGAGCTCTCGCTGGACCGCGTCGTCGAAGGTCCCTACACCCTGCCGTCGCTGGAGCTGCTGATCGCCGGCGAGCCTCCCAAGCGGCGCAGTGCCGCCAACGAGCAGATGGAAAACGCCATCACCTCGGTGTTGCAGCAGTTCAAGGTCGACGCCGCCGTGACCGGCTGCACCCGCGGGCCGACGGTGACCCGCTACGAGGTTGAACTGGGCCCCGGGGTGAAGGTCGAGAAGATCACCGCGCTGCAGCGCAATATTGCCTATGCCGTGGCCACCGAGAGTGTGCGCATGCTCGCGCCGATTCCCGGAAAGTCGGCCGTGGGCATCGAGGTGCCCAACACCGACCGGGAGATGGTGCGTCTGGCCGACGTGCTCACCGCGCCGGAAACCCGCCGTGATCACCATCCGCTGGTCATCGGACTCGGCAAGGACATCGAGGGCGACTTCATCTCGGCCAACCTGGCCAAGATGCCGCACCTGCTGGTGGCGGGCTCCACCGGGTCGGGCAAGTCCAGCTTCGTCAACTCGATGCTGGTGTCGCTGCTGGCCCGGGCCACCCCCGAGGAGGTCAGGATGATCCTGATCGACCCCAAGATGGTGGAGCTGACCCCTTACGAGGGCATCCCGCACCTGATCACCCCCATCATCACCGAGCCGAAGAAGGCCGCTGCCGCGCTGGCCTGGCTGGTCGAGGAGATGGAGCAGCGCTACCAGGACATGCAGGCCTCGCGGGTGCGTCACATCGATGTGTTCAACGAAAAGGTTCGCAGCGGCGAAATCACCGCTCCGCTGGGCAGCCAGCGCGAGTACAAGCCCTATCCCTACATCCTGGCGATCGTCGACGAGCTCGCCGACCTGATGATGACCGCTCCGCGGGATGTCGAAGACGCGATCGTGCGCATCACCCAGAAAGCCCGTGCGGCGGGCATCCACCTGGTGCTGGCCACGCAGCGGCCATCGGTCGACGTGGTGACCGGTTTGATCAAAACCAACGTGCCCTCGCGGCTGGCGTTCGCGACGTCGTCGCTGACCGACAGCCGCGTCATCCTCGACCAGCCCGGTGCCGAGAAGCTGATCGGGATGGGCGACGGGTTGTTCCTGCCGATGGGCGCGGGCAAGCCGATCCGCCTGCAGGGTGCGTTCATCACCGACGAGGAGATCCAAGGGGTCGTCAACGCCACCAAGGACCAGGCCGAGCCCGAGTTCGTCGAGGGTGTCACCGCGGTCAAGGCCGGCGAGCGCAAGGACGTCGACCCCGACATCGGCGACGACATGGATGTCTTCCTGCAGGCCGTGGAGCTGGTGGTGTCCAGTCAGTTCGGTTCGACGTCGATGCTGCAGCGCAAGCTGCGCGTCGGGTTCGCCAAGGCCGGCCGACTGATGGACCTGATGGAGACCCGCGGGATCGTCGGGCCCTCAGAAGGATCGAAGGCGCGCGAGGTACTGGTCAAGCCCGACGATCTGGCCGGCACGCTGGCGCTGATCCGCGGTGGTAGCGATGCCTCCGGCACGTCAGACGACGATCCGGACTTCTGAGATCCGCCCGCCCGGCGGCGCGGTCAGAGCGTCAGCAGCATCCGGGTGTTGCCCAGGATGTTCGGCTTGACGTAGGACAGGTCGAGGAACTCCGCGACACCGGTGTCGTAGGACCGGCACATCTCCTCGTACACCTCGGCGGTGACGGGTGTGCCGTCGATCTCGGCGAAGCCGTGGCGACTGAAGAAGTCCACCTCGAAGGTCAGCACGAAGATGCGCCGCAGGTGCAGTTCCTTGGCCACCGCCAGCAGCTGTTCGACGATCGCATGCCCCACACCGCGGCCGCGGGCCTTCGGGTGCACCGCGACGGTGCGCACCTCACCGAGGTCAGACCACAGCACGTGCAGCGCGCCGCAACCGATCACCTCGTCACCATCCTCGGCGACCCAGAACTCCTGGACCGACTCGTACAGCGTCACCAGGTTTTTCTCCAGCAGAATCTTGCCGGCGTAGATGTCGACGAGCGCCTTGATGGACGGGACATCGGAGGTGCGGGCGCGCCGCACCACGACGCCGATCGCCGGCGGCTCCCCAGCTGCGCTCACACACCGAAGGGTATCGGTACCGGCAACCAGTATTCTGTGTCGGTGCCGGGCCAACCACATACCGATCCTGTGGTCCCGCGCGCTCGTGTCGCGAACCTGGCCAATGCGCTGACCGGTGTGCGGTTCGTGCTCGTCCCGGTATTCCTGTTGGCGTTGTTCGCCGGGGACGGTCATGAAACCTTCTGGCGGGTAACCGCATTCGTGGTGTTCGTCACGGCGGTGATCACCGACCACCTCGACGGCGCCTTGGCGCGCAGCTACGGCATGGTCACCGAGTTCGGCACCTTGGCCGATCCGCTGGCCGACAAGGCGCTCATCGGCGCAGCGCTGATCGGCCTCTCGGTGCTGGGGGACCTGCCCTGGTGGGTGACCGTGGTGATCCTGGTCCGCGAGCTCGGGGTGACCGCGCTGCGCTTCGTGGTGCTGCGGCGCGGGGTCATCCCGGCCAGCCGGGGCGGAAAGCTCAAGACCCTGGTTCAAGCCGTGGCGATCGGGCTGTTCGTCTTACCGCTGGGCGGAGCGTGGTTGACCGGTGCCTGGGTGATCATGGCGATCGCGGTGGTGCTGACGGTGCTCACCGGTGTGGACTACTTCGTCTCGGCGTGGCGGGATGCGCGTGGACGATCCGCTGGTCACTGACGATGTTCGGGCGCTGGTGGCCGATCTGACGGTTCGCCGGCAGACCGTCGCGACCGCTGAATCGCTGACCGCGGGACTGCTCGCGGCCACGCTGGCCGGTGTTCCCGGTGCCAGCGCCGTACTGCGCGGCGGCCTGGTGACCTACACCGTTGAGACCAAGGAAGTGCTGGCCGGTGTCGCCACACAGCTGCTCGACGAGGTGGGGCCGGTTGCCGAGCCGACCGCACGGGCCCTGGCCGTCGGCGCGATGCAGCGTTGCGGCGCAACCTGGGGAGTGGGACTGACCGGGGTCGCCGGCCCCGAACCGCACGGCGGGCAGGCCGTCGGCACGGTGTTCCTCGGCGTGGCAGGCCCGGTCGACACCACCGTCGAGCAGGTGCAGTTGCACGGCAGCCGGTGGGACATTCGGGTGGCGGCCGTGCGGGCGGCGGTCCGCTTGCTGAGCGCGACGCTCGCAGAACACTGATGCGGATCGGGAACCATCACCGCGCGGTCGCGCGTTGGGCTTCTTGAGGCACTGAGAATGCCCAAGCCAGACCACAGACAAGGAGTGCGCGATGTCTGCATTGCTGCGCGAGGTGATCGGCGACGTGCTGCGGCGCGCCCGAGTCGAGCAGGGGCGCACGCTGCGCGAGGTGTCCGACACCGCGCGGGTCAGCCTCGGTTATCTGTCCGAGGTGGAGCGTGGCCGCAAGGAAGCCTCCAGCGAGCTGCTCGGCGCGATCTGCGGTGCGCTGCAGGTTCCGCTGTCGCGGGTGCTGACCGAGGCCGGTGACGACATGGCGCTCGCGGAATCACGCACCGCCCTGACCCATCAGGACCCCGGCACGGCCAGGATCGACGCCGCCACCAAGGTGGTCATCCCGCACGTCGTGTCGATGGCGGTGGCCTGACCCTCGCGGCCTACGACCGGCAGGGGTGCGGTGATCTGTGCGGAACAGATAAGTTGGGGTCATTGCACGTGCTCAGCCCAGCTGACAGTTCGACATACGAAGGCGGAATGAACTCATGGCCAATCCGTTCGTCAAGGCGTGGAAGTACCTCATGGCGCTGTTCAGCTCCAAGGTCGACGAATACGCCGACCCGAAGGTGCAGATCCAGCAGGCCATCGAAGAAGCGCAGCGCCAGCATCAGGCCTTGACCCAGCAGGCGGCGCAGGTGATCGGTAACCAGCGTCAGCTGGAGATGAGGCTGAACCGTCAGCTCGCCGATATCGAGAAGTTGCAGGCCAACGTCCGCCAGGCGCTGACCCTGGCCGATCAGGCCGTTGCCGCCGGGGACGCCAACAAGGCCACCGAATACACCAACGCAGCCGAGGCGTTTGCCGCGCAGCTGGTCACCGGTGAGCAGAGCGTCGAGGACCTCAAGTCCCTGCACGACCAGGCGCTTCAGGCGGCCTCACAGGCAAAGAAGGCCGTCGAGCAGAACGCTATGGTGTTGCAGCAGAAGATCGCCGAGCGCACCAAGCTGCTCAGCCAACTCGAACAGGCCAAGATGCAGGAGCAGGTCAGCGCGTCGCTGCGGTCGATGACCGAGATCGCTGCACCGGGCAACACCCCGAGCCTCGACGAGATCCGCGACAAGATCGAGCGTCGTTACGCCAACGCGATGGGTTCTGCCGAGTTGGCCCAGAATTCGGTGCAGGGCCGGATGATGGAGGTCCAGCAGGCCAGCGTGCAGATGGCCGGGCATTCCCGGCTTGAGCAGATTCGGGCGTCGATGCGCGGTGAGCAACTGCCTGCCGGCGGCACTGCCACACCCGGTCAGGCACCGGCCACCCCGTCCGCGCCGGCAGCCAATCAGAATCCGACACCGGAAAATCCGTTGTCGCAATAACCTGCACAGGACCGATCAGTGGCTACACACGCCGGCAAAAGGCATCCGGAGCGCTCGTTGACCCAACGCGGGATCGACACCGCGGCGGAATGGTCAGGGCTGCTGGCAGACAAGCTCAATGCCGCTGCGGATCCGCGCGCCAAGCTGCTGCGCAAGCGGCGCTGGGCGTTGCGGCTGGGGGTGTTCTTCGCGCTGTCGTCGGTGTTCTGGATCGGTGTCACGGCGCTGCTGGCGGCCTGGAGCACTCCGGTGTGGGCGCTGTTCATCCCGACCCCGATTGCCGTGGGCGCGGCGTTCTTGGCCACGTTGACCCTGTTGCGCTACCGGTGGCTGCGCGGTGAGCCGCTGCCGCCGCCCCGGACAAACACCGCGCGGCGACTGCCGCCGTGGGGGTCGGCGGCCCGCGGGCCGATGACTTCGCTGGTCAACTCCGAGCGGGGACTGTATTCGCTGCTGGGGGTGCTGGAACGAGGACGGATGCTGCCTGCCGAGGAACTCGCCGAGATCCGGGTAGCGGCCGAGCAGACCGCGGCGACGATGGCCGCCACCGCAGCAGAGGTCGCTTCGATGGAGCGAACCGTCAAAACAGCCCCACAGTCACGTCCGCATCTGGCCCCGACCATTGCCGCGTTCACCGCGCAGCTCGATCGCGGCGCCCGTCAGTACAGCGAGATGGTTTCTGCCGCCGCACAATTGGTGTCCGCGACGAACTCCGGTGCGCTGTCGAGCTCGCCGATGTCGCAGCGCCGCTACCGTGAGCAACTGACCACGGCCACCGACCGGCTCAGCGGCTGGGCGCAGGCCTTCGACGAGCTGGGTCGGCTCCGGGGCGCGTAGTCGCGCTTAGGCCGCGCTCAGAAGGTGGGTCGAAGCGAGGGCATCACGGTCGCAGCCAGCGCGCGCAGCGGGGCCTTGACCATGATGTCGAGGAAGTCGAAGTAGTCCCGCCACAGCACGATTTGGCCCTCCCGCACCTCGAATCGGCCGCACACCCAGAACTGCAGCCGTAGCGGCCCGACGATGATCGCATCGGTCCGCTCGGTGAGCACCGTGTCACCTTCGGCGGCGATGTGGTGGAACTTCACCGCGAATCCCATCCGTGTCTCGGACCGGCGCAGCAGTTTCATGATGCGGCCGCGTCCGCGGATCGAGGGCAGGCCGACGTTTTGCCACACCAGGTCGGGTGCGGCCAACGACTCGAACAGGTCGAGGTCGGAGTCGGCCAGCGCGAACAGGAATCTCTCGACGGTTTCGGTGTTGTCGGCGGTACCGGGCACCGCCGGGGACACCACGGGTGCTGCCGGCGAGGGCGGAGTCGGGGCCTGGTCGGTCATATCGCGTGAGCCTAGTGGCGGACGCTGTGGCAGGGTAGCCCGCATGCGCGTTGCGGTCGTGGCCGGTCCCGACCCCGGGCACGCATTTCCGGCGATCGCGTTGTGCCTGCGGCTGGCAGCCGCCGGTGACGTGCCGACCTTGTTGACCGGGGCCCGCTGGCTCGAGCCGGCCCGCGATCACGGCCTGTCCGCCGTGAAGCTCGCCGGGCTGGATCCGACGGCGTTCGACGACGACGGCGACGCCGGCGCCAAGATTCATCAGCGGGCCGCCCGGATGGCGGTGCTCAACCGGGACCGCATCGCCGAGCTGCGTCCCGATCTCGTCGTCTCGGACTCGATCACGGTCTGCGGTGGGCTGGCGGCCGAGTTGCTCGATCTGCCCTGGGCCGAATTGAACACCCATCCGCTGTACCGGCCGTCGAAAGGGCTGCCGCCGGTGGGCAGCGGACTGGCGCCGGGCACCGGGATGCGGGGACGCGTGCGCGATGCGGTGCTGCGGGGCCTGAGCGCGCGGTCCTGGCGCACCGGCCTACGTCAGCGCGCGCAGGCCCGGTCGCAGATCGGTCTGCCGGTACACGATCCGGGTCCGGTGCGCCGACTGATCGCCACGTTGCCCGCTCTGGAGGTGCCTCGACCGGACTGGCCGTCCGAAGCCGTGGTGGTCGGACCGCTGCATTTCGAGCCGACGACCACGGTTCTGGAGTTGCCGGCCGGGGACGGCCCGGTCGTGGTGGTGGCACCGTCGACCGCGTCGACCGGCGCCGACGGACTCGCCGAGCTGGCGTTGCAGACCCTGGTGCCCGGCCAGGTGCTGCCGGCCGGCTCGCGGGTCGTGGTCTCACGTCTGGACGGCCCGGACGGGGACGTGCCGCCGTGGGCGACGGTCGGCCTGGGTCGGCAAGACGAACTGCTGGCCCGCGCGGATGTGCTGATCTGCGGCGGTGGTCACGGCACGGTGGCCAAGGCGCTGCTGGCCGGCGTGCCGATGGTGGTGGTGCCCGGCGGCGGTGACCAGTGGGAGATCGCCAATCGGGTTGTGCGCCAAGGTAGCGCTCGATTGATCCGGCCATTGAGCGCCGACGCTCTGGTCGAGGCGGTGGGCGAGGTGCTCGGCTCGCCCGGGTATCGCGCCGCCGCGCGCAGGGCCGGGGCCACGGTGGCCGACGTCGCCGATCCGGTACGGGTGTGCCATGACGCGGTGCGGGCCCGGGCGTAGGTTTGGCGTGTGCGTCTGACGGAGTTCCACGAACTGGTGCAGGGCCAGTTCGGCGCAGTGCGAGCGTCGTCGATGCTGGTCGACCACGTGCTCAGTGATCTGGGCGGGCGGACGGCGGCCCAGGCGATCGAAGACGGTGTCGAGCCCCGCCGGGTGTGGCGCGCGCTGTGTGCAGACTTCGAGGTGCCTCGTGACCTGTGGTGACTAGAGCGCCACGACGCGTTGGAGAAACTCCAGCTGGTCGGCCCTGACCTGCGGGTCGTGATAGATGTCGAAATGGCCGTACGGGTAGCGACGCAGTTCCCCGCGCGGCGCTCGGTGAGCTGCGGCGATCGTCGGCCCCGGCGGGGTGACCACATCGTCGTCGCACACGCACAGCAGCACCGGCATGGGCAGGTCGGCAGCCCTGCGGCCAGGTCGGTAGAAGGCGAATCGGAACATCAATCGGGCGGCGAATTCGTTGCGCCACAGGGAATCCGGTCCGAGAATCGCTTCGAACCCGGTCTTGGCGTCCGGTGAGGTCATCGCGGCCAGGGTGCCGGGAGCCCCGACCGCGGCCACGGTGCGGGGCGGCTGTCCACGCCATGCCCCGACCTGGTCACGCGCGGCGGCCAGCAGGATGCGGGGAGTGTTGCTCAACGGCACCTCGCGCAGGCTGGCGAGGGCATCGGTGAACGGCGCCTGCGCGATGACCGCAGCGATCCGACGATCCTCGGCCGCGACGGCCAGGACGTGCCCGCCGCTGAACGACGAACCCCACACCACGATCCGGTCGGGGTCGATTCCGTCCTGCCGGCGGGCCCACTCGATCACCGTGTGGTAGTCCCGTCGCTGCTCGGCGATGTCGAGCAATTGGCGCGGCTGGCCACTGGACGCGCCGAAGTACCGGTAGTCGAACAACGCGACGGCGTACCCGGCCCGGCAGAACGTCTCGGCGTATTCGGGCAGCCCGTCGTCGCGGGTGCCGGTGAAGCCGTGTGCCATCACCACGCACGGCACTGCGCGGTCGCTCACCGGCGGGCGGTACAGGTAGACCGCGATCTGCTCGCCGTGGGCCGGGATGCGGATGTCGTGCCGAGTCATGTCAGAAAACTAGCCCGTCGGCGTGTCCACTTGTATCGAACACCTGTTCGTCTACTGTGGGGGGAGTTCGACCCCAGCGACTTGTCGGTGGCCTCACATAGCGTCACGGCCAACCGACCGAGAACCGGTCAACAAACGACTACCGGAGAGGTATCACCATGGCGCAGCAAGCCCCTGATCGCGAGAAGGCCCTGGAACTGGCACTCGCTCAGATCGACAAGAATTTCGGCAAGGGCTCGGTGATGCGGCTCGGCGAGGACGTGCGTCCGCCGATTTCGGTGATCCCCACCGGCTCGATCGCCCTCGATGTCGCGCTCGGCATCGGTGGTCTACCTCGCGGCCGTGTCGTCGAGATCTACGGTCCGGAATCCTCCGGTAAGACCACCGTGGCGCTGCACGCCGTCGCCAACGCGCAGGCCGCCGGCGGCATCGCCGCTTTCATCGACGCCGAGCACGCGTTGGATCCCGAGTACGCCAAGAAGCTCGGCGTGGACACCGATGCGCTGCTGGTCTCCCAGCCCGACACCGGAGAGCAGGCTCTCGAGATCGCCGACATGCTGATCCGTTCCGGCGCGCTGGACATCCTGGTCATCGACTCGGTGGCCGCGCTGGTACCGCGCGCCGAGATCGAGGGGGAGATGGGCGACAGCCATGTCGGTCTGCAGGCCCGCCTGATGAGTCAGGCGCTGCGCAAGATGACCGGCGCGCTGAACAATTCGGGGACGACGGCAATCTTCATCAACCAGCTGCGCGAGAAGATCGGGGTGATGTTCGGGTGCTTCTCCTACAGCACCCGGGTTCAGCTGGCCGACGGGACCACAGAGAAGATCGGCAAAATCGTCAACCAGAAGATGGATGTCGAAGTGATGTCTTACGACCCGGTTGCCGATCAAATCGTGCCGCGCAAAGTGGTCAATTGGTTCAACAATGGCCCAGCCGAACAGTTCCTGCAGTTCACCGTCGCTAAGTCCGGTGGTAATGGCAAGTCCCAGTTCGCGGCCACACCGAACCACCTCATCCGGACCCCAGCCGGCTGGACCGAAGCCGGCGACATCATCCCCGGTGACCGTGTGATGGTGTCCGAGCCACAGCTGCTCAGTGACCAGCAGTTCCAGGTGATTCTCGGCTCACTGATGGGTGACGGCAACCTGTCACCGAACCTGCGGGACCGCAATGGGGTTCGCTTCCGGATGGGGCACGGCGCCAAGCAGGCCGATTATCTGCAATGGAAGGTCGACCTGCTGGGCAACATCAAGCACACCATTCGGGAAAACGACAAGGGTTCGCGGTTTGCGGACTTCACTCCGTTGCCTGAACTCGGCGAACTGCGCCGTGCGGTCTATCTTGGCGACGGCAAGAAGTTCCTTTCCGAGGAATACCTCAAAGCGCTGACCCCGCTGGCACTGGCTGTCTGGTACATGGACGACGGTGGATTCAGCGTGCGGTCCAAAGGGCTCCAGCATCGCACCCAGGGCGGCAGTGGACGTATCGAGATTTGCGTCGAGGCGATGAGCGCGGGCTCGCGCACCCGACTGTGCGACTACCTGCGCGACACCCACGGCCTCGATGTGCGGTTGCGGTCCGCGGGGGTGGCGGGGAAGTCGGTGCTGGTCTTCTCGACCGCGGCATCGGCGAAGTTCCAGGAACTCGTGGCCCCGTACATGGCTCGGTCGATGGACCACAAACTGCTCCCACGCTTCCGCGGCCAGGGTGTGGTGGCTCCACAGTTCGTGGAGCCCAGTCAGCGGCTGGTGCCGGCTCGGGTGCTTGATGTTCACGTCAAGCCGCACACCCAGTCGATGAACCGTTTCGACATCGAGGTCGAGGGCAACCATAACTACTTCGTCGACGGTGTCATGGTGCACAACTCGCCCGAAACCACCACCGGCGGTAAGGCGTTGAAATTCTACGCCTCGGTCCGGATGGACGTACGCCGGATCGAGACGCTCAAGGACGGCACCGATGCAGTCGGTAACCGCACCAGGGTCAAGGTCGTCAAGAACAAGGTGTCTCCACCGTTCAAGCAGGCCGAATTCGACATTCTGTACGGCCATGGCATCAGCCGCGAGGGTTCACTCATCGACATGGGAGTCGAGCACGGTTTCATCCGCAAGTCCGGATCCTGGTTCACCTATGACGGAGAGCAGCTGGGCCAAGGCAAGGAGAACGCGCGGAAGTTCCTGCTGGAGAACGCTGACGTGGCCAACGAGATCGAGAAGAAGATCAAGGAGAAGCTCGGTATCGGTGCTGTCGTGACCGACGATGATGTCCTTCCCGCACCCGTCGACTTCTGATTCCGCGGAGTCCTCGCCCGACCCCGTCAGGCGTGCCGAGCAGGCGCGGGCTGTGTGCCTGCGCCTGCTCACCGCTCGGGCCCGCACACGGGCGGAGTTGAACGCGCAACTGGAGAAGCGAGGCTTTTCCGCCGACATCAGCGCGCGGGTCATCGACCGTCTGGCCGAGGTCGGCTTGATCGACGACGAGGACTTCGCCGAGCAGTGGGTGCGCTCGCGGCGTGCCCACGCCGGAAAAGGCAAGCGCGCCCTGGCAGCTGAGTTGCGCCAGAAGGGTGTCGACGACGAGGTGATCAACGGCGCATTGGCCGGGATCGATGCCGGAGCGGAACGTGCCCGCGCCGAACAGTTGGTGCGCGACAAGTTGCGACGCGAGAAACTTGCCGACGATGACGACACCAAAGTGATCCGCCGCCTGGTCGGCATGCTGGCCCGCCGCGGATATCCTCAGTCGATGGCCGTCGACGTCGTCACCGTGGAACTGGCCGGCGAACGAGAGCGCCGGCACATCTAGGGTGCGGGCCGGGCCGGCGTGAGGTCCACAGTCAGGCTCCGGGTGATGACGCGCCGCAGCGCGATCACGACGACGGTTCCGGTGATCGCGGTCCAGGACGCGTCGACGCTCAACCTCAGCAGTCCTGCGGCGATGAACAGCTCAAGCATCACCCGCAATGCCAGCAGCGGTTGGCGAAATGTTGCCAGCGCGAAAAAGCCGATCACGATCGCCGCCGCGGCCAACCCCCACGACGCTGCGACGAGGACGTTCACGCTGCTGGCGGACCGGCCGGGTGGGGATTGCGCATGGCCTCGATCTCGCGTTGTTCCTGGGCGATCTCGCGGTTGAGGAAGTAGTTCAGCAGGGTCCGGATCGCGGCGATCGCCGCAAGCTTGCCGATCTCCTCGAACGAGGGCGAGATCGCGGTGCGCAGCACATCGGCGGCCAGCTGGAACTCCAGGCCCAGAACCAGGAACCGGCCCAGAGTCAGACGCACCGACGAAAATGCTGCGATGTCGCGACGCACCAAGGCCACCGCGAACTTCGCGATCGCCACGACCGCGCCGATCATGATGACGACGGCGCCGCACCCTTCGATGAAGCGCACCATCAGGTCGATGACGTCACGCAGCACCGATTCGGTCAACAGGTCGATGGCCACCGTTCGGTCGGTCATTGTGCCTCGGCTCAGACGCCCCGGCTGCGGTCGCCCTGTAGTTCGAGCGGCTCGGGTTCCATCGGTGCGGGCCCCCGGCGGGAACGGCGTAACCGCCGTTCCAGCCAAGTCGCAAACCATGACAACGCAAAGTTCACCGTGATCATCAACACGGCGATGACGATCAGGGCGGGGATGTAGTTGCCGTAGGACGAGCCCACCACCGTGCCCTGTCGCACCATCTCGACGAACGTGATCTGGTATCCCAGCGCGGTGTCTTTGAGCACCACCACCAGCTGCGAAATCAACACCGGCAGCATCGAGGTGATGGCCTGCGGCAGCAGCACGGTACGCATCGTCTGGCCCCACGTCAGACCCAGCGCCGATGCGGCTTCGAACTGTCCCTTCGGCAGCGCATGCACCCCGGCGCGGACGATCTCGGCGATCACCGCGCCGTTGTACAACGTCAGCCCCGTGATGACTGCGGCCAGTGCCAGGTGCCTGGACGGAAAGACGTCGTAGAAAGCGAACAGGAAGTAGGCGAAGATCATCATGATCAGCACTGGGACCGCACGGAAGAACTCCACGAAGACCGCGCAGAACCAACGGATCGGGGTGTGTGTCGAAAGCCGGCCCACTCCCATCACGAACCCCAGCACCAGCGCCGCGACGATCGAGATCGCCGCCGCGGTCAGCGTGCCCCGGACGCCGGGCAACACGTAGGTGCGCCACAGGTCCGCGGTCAGGAAGGGCTGCCATTTCTCGGCAGTCAACTGGCCGTTGGCCTCCAGCCGGCTGTACACCAGCCACGCCACCGCGATGACCACCACCGCGGTGACCGCCGAGACGACGTGGTTGCGTACCCGCGCGCGCGGCCCGGGGGCATCGAACAGAACCGAGGCTCCCGTCATCTGGCCACCGCCAGCCTGCGGCCCAGCCATCCGAACAACAGCCCCATCGGAAGCGTCAGAATGACGAAGCCCAGGGCGAAGATGCCACCGACCACCATCACCGCCGCGGTGTTCTCGATCATCTCCTTCATCAGCAGCGCCGCCTCGGCCACACCGATCGCCGAGGCGATCGTGGTGTTCTTCGTCAACGCGATCAGCACCGAGCCCAACGGGATCAGCACGGCACGAAAAGCCTGTGGCAGCAGAATGATTCGCAGGTTCTGGCTGAACGTCAGGCCGAGCGCGCGGGCGGCCTCGGCCTGGCCCAACGGCACGGTGTTGACCCCGGAGCGCACCGTCTCGCAGACGAAGGCCGCGGTGTAGATGGTGAACCCGAGCACCGCCAACCGGAAACTGCTGTCGGCGATGAACGTCGGCGATTGCCGATCGGCCAGGGTGATGCCCATGGTCTGGGCCAGCCCGAACGAGCAGAACAGGATGATCAGCGTCAACGGGGTGTTACGCACGACGTTGACGTAGGAGGTTCCCAACCAGTTCAGCATCGGCACGGGCGCCAGCCGCATCGCGGCCAGCGCGGTGCCCAGCACGAGTGCACCGATAGCCGAGTACACCGTCAACTGGATCGTGGTGGCGAACGCGGCGAAGATCTGCTCGCGGTACTCGGTGAAGACCTCCACGGGCGGCTCCGGGGACCTGACCCGCTAGTTGTCGGGCTGTGGCGGCGTCGGGGCAGTGATACCCGCCGGGCCCAGGTTCTTGTCGAACGCCTCTTTCCAGGCGCCGCTTTCCTCCATCTTCACGATGGCATCGTTGATCTTGGTTCGCATCTCGTCATCGTCCTTCTTCAAGCCGACGCCGTAGCGCTCCTCGGAGAACGGCTCACCGACGATCTTGAACGCTCCGGGGCTCTGCGCGGCGTAACCGGCCAGGATGACCTCGTCGGTGGTCACCGCATCCACCGCACCGTTCTTCAGCGCCTCGATGCAGGCCGAGTAGGTGTCGTACTGCTGCAGCTGCACCCCGGGGTACTCATCCTTGATTTTCTGCGCCGGTGTCGATCCCGACACCGAGCACAGCACCTTGTTGTTCTCCAGCGATGCCGCCCCGGTGATGTCCTCGTTGTCGGTGCGCACCAACAGACTCTGCCCGGTGACCAGGTAAGGCCCGGCGAAAGAGACTCTTTCCTTGCGCGCGTCGGTGATCGAGTACGTTGCGGCGATGAAGTCGACCTGACCGTTCTGGATCAGGTTCTCGCGCTGCGCCGACGGCGCTTCCTTCCACTCGATCTGGTCGGGTGCGTAGCCCAGCTCGCCGGCGATGTAGGTGGCTACGTCGACGTCGAAGCCGCTCATCGAGCCGTCGGGGTTTCTCATGCCGAGCCCCGGTTGATCGAACTTGGTGCCGATCACGATGTTGTCCCCGCCACCACCGCCGCCGCCGCCGTCACCACAGGCGGTTGCGATCAGCGGCAGGGTGAGGGTCAGTGCGAGAGCGGCGACCACACGCCTGGAGAACGACTTCGGGGACATGACAACGTTCCTTTCGGGTGTCAGTGATGGAGAATCTTGCCGAGGAAGTCCTTGGCCCGGTCGGACTTCGGATTGTCGAAGAACTCGGCGGGCTCGGCGTCCTCGACGATCGCGCCGTCGGACATGAACACCACCCGGTCGGCCGCCCGTCGTGCGAACCCCATCTCGTGGGTGACGACGAGCATCGTCATGCCCTCGGTGGCCAGCGCCGACATCACCGAGAGGACCTCGTTGATCATCTCCGGGTCCAGCGCGCTGGTCGGTTCGTCGAAGAGCATCACCTTCGGGTTCATCGCCAGCGCGCGCGCGATGGCCACCCGCTGCTGCTGCCCGCCGGAGAGTTGAGCGGGATACTTGTCGGCCTGGTTGGCCACACCCACCCGTTCGAGCAACGCCATGGCCTTCTCGCGCGCCTGCGTCTTCGCGGTGCCCCGCACCTTCATCGGGCCCAACATGACGTTCTCGACGATCGTCTTGTGAGCGAACAAATTGAAGGACTGAAAGACCATGCCGACATCGGAGCGGAGTTGCGCCAGTTTGCGCCCCTCCTCGGGAAGTACCTCACCGTCGATCGCGATGGTGCCCGAGTCGATGGTCTCGAGACGGTTGATGGCCCGGCACAGCGTGGACTTGCCTGAACCCGACGGACCGATCACCACGACGACCTGACCCTTGCCCACCTCGAGGTCGATGTCTTGGAGTACGTGCAGTGCACCGAAATGCTTGTTGACCGCCTTCATAGAGATCATCGGCACAGCCGAAGGCGTCTGCATGGGTGCTGACCTTACCCACGGATCGCCCACCTCGCGGTGCAAGTCGGTGATTGACGATTGACGCGTGCACCGGCCGGTTGGGCCGACCGCGCGCGGCCGTACCATGGGGCGGTGACTTCCATGGTGACGCAGCAGGTGAGCGCGGTGGCGCGGACACCCGCGCAACCGCGGAGCGTGCGCACCTTTCAGGTCCGGACCTACGGCTGCCAGATGAACGTGCACGACTCCGAGCGGCTCGCGGGCCTGCTCGAAGAGGCCGGTTACCAGCGCGCCGAGGACGGCGAGGACGCCGACATCGTGGTGCTCAACACCTGTGCGGTGCGCGAGAACGCCGACAACAAGCTCTACGGCAACCTCAGCCATCTCGCACCGCGGAAAGCGCGTGATCCACAGATGCAGATCGCCGTCGGTGGGTGCCTGGCCCAGAAGGACCGTGATGCGGTACTGAACAAGGCGCCGTGGGTCGACGTGGTCTTCGGCACCCACAACATCGGATCGTTGCCCGCGCTGCTCGAACGGGCCCGGCACAACCGGGTGGCGCAGGTCGAAATCGTAGAAGCGTTACGCGAATTCCCGTCAGCGCTGCCGGCCAGCCGCGAATCCTCCTATGCGGCGTGGGTTTCCATTTCGGTGGGGTGCAACAACAGCTGCACGTTCTGCATCGTCCCCTCGCTGCGGGGCAAGGAGGTGGATCGCAACCCCCGCGATGTGCTGTCCGAGGTTCGGTCGCTGGTCGACCAGGGGGTGTTGGAGATCACCTTGTTGGGCCAGAATGTCAACGCTTACGGCGTCTCGTTCGGTGACCCGCAGCAGCCCCGCGATCGCGGTGCGTTCGCCAAGTTGCTGCGCTCCTGCGGTGACATCGACGGACTCGAGCGGGTCCGGTTCACCTCGCCGCACCCGGCGGAATTCACCGACGACGTGATCGAGGCGATGGCAGAGACGCCCAACGTGTGTCCGACCCTGCACATGCCGCTGCAGTCGGGTTCGGACCGCGTGCTGCGTGCAATGCGGCGCTCCTACCGCGCCGAGCGCTACCTGGGCATCATCGAACGGGTGCGCGCGGCCATCCCGCACGCGGCCATCACCACCGACCTGATCGTCGGGTTCCCGGGCGAGACCGAAGCCGACTTCCAGGCCACCCTTGACGTGGTGGCGGAATCGCGATTCGCCAGTGCCTTCACTTTCCAATACTCCAAGCGGCCCGGCACCCCGGCTGCGGAGTTCGATGATCAGATTCCCAAAGCCGTTGTTTCCGAACGGTATCAGCGGTTGATCGCGTTACAGGAACAGATCTCGGCGGAGCAGAACGCAGCTCAGGTGGGTCGGACCGTGGAGGTGCTGGTCGCCACCGGCGAAGGTCGCAAAGACTCCAGTACCGCTCGCCTGTCCGGTCGGGCCCGCGACGGTCGGCTGGTGCACTTCGCGCCCGGACTCCTGCGAGACGACATTCGCCCCGGCGATGTCGTCACCACCACGGTCACCGGCGCCGCCCCGCATCACCTGATCGCCGACGCCGGCGTCGTGCGTCATCGCCGCACGCGTGCCGGTGACGCGCACGCCGCCGGGCAGCGCCCGCGAACGGGTGTAGGCCTCGGCATGCCCGGTATCGGCGTTCCGGTACCGGCCGCGACAACGAACGGATGTGCACGATGAGCTCCCCGAACCAGCCCGAGGGGTTCGACTCCTACCGAAGCGACATCGACGACGTGGAGCGGCGGGTCGCCGGAGAGTTCGACGCCGGGGCCCGGGCGCTGGTGGTCGCGGTGCTGGTCTTCCTCGTCCTGGTGTCGCTGCTGCTGCCGCACACCGGGGCGGCGAGGGGTTTTGACGTACTCGCCTACACCGACGTGGCCGAGGGCGAAGCCGTGGCACTGCCGTCGCGGGTGTTCACCGTGCTGGCCGTGGTGTTCTCCGTCGGATTCTCCACCCTCGCGCTGCTGACCCGTCGATGGGCGATTGCCTGGGTCGCGCTGGCCGGATCCGCCGTGGCTTGTGTGATCGGGATGCTCGCGGTGTGGTCACGTCAGACGGTGGCCGAACCGTATCCGGGCCCGGGCATCGGTCTGGTTCTCGGCTGGCTGGCTGTGATCGTGTTGACCTTCCACTGGGCGCGGGTGGTGTGGACGCGCACGGCGCTGCAGATGGCCGCCGAGGAGGAGCGCCGGCGGCTGGCCAGGGAGAACCAGGGCAAGGGACTGCTGGATCTCGGACAGGATCGTCGCCCCGACTCCGACCAATCGGGTTAGTCGCGCGGCCGGCCGCAAGCGATCTCGTCGACGATGTCGGCCGCGGCGGCCGCACCCCCCGCCGCATCGATGTCGGTGCGCATCGCCCGCAGCGCCTCCGCGACGCGGGCGTCGGAGATGACGTCGCGCACCGCCGAACGCAGCCGAGTGGGATCAACCGCCGACGGTGACAACCGCACCCCCAGCCGCAGTTCGGCGATGCGATCGGCGTTGGCCTGCTGTTCGGTCATCTGCGGCACCGCGACGATTGGCACTTCGTGCGCGACTGCCTCCATCGTGCTGCCCATGCCGGCATGGCTGACGAACGCCGCGGCATGCCGCAGCACCTCAAGCTGAGGCACCGACCGGTGAAGCTCCACGTTGGGCGCACCGGGCCCCAGTGCGGTCGGGTCGACCCGGTCACCGACGGCCAGCACCGCGTGCCAGGGCGTGTCGGCGAAGGCGGTCAGGCACGCGCGGAAGAACTCCGTCCGGTCGTGGTAGGCGGTGCCCAGCGCGATGAGCACCACGTCGCGGCCCGGCGGCGGCTGCCAGCTGCCCTCGGAGGGTCGCGGTGTCAAGCAGGGGCCGACAAACGCGTACGGCGGACCGAAGGTGTCCCCGGCGTACTGGAACGCGCGCGGCAGAAAGACCAGGTGCGCGTCCGCGCCGGCCGACTGCAGCAGGTTCAGAACGGTCAGTCCATGTCGCCGAGCCAGCCGATGGGCTTTCCACAACACCCGCAACAGTCCCGGGTTCACCGGGCTGACCTTCACGTACTTGTTCATCGACCAGTGCCGGTTGCCGACCAGGTTCGGTGAGCACGCGACTGACCGCGCCTCCCAGTGTGCGGCCGCCAGTCGGCCCCACCATGCCATCGTCGCGTCGTAGAGCACCACGTCCGGCTCATGGCCACGGAACTGCGAAAGCACCTGCGGCAGCACGCTTTCACACTCGACCAGAGCAGCGTCGGCGGCACGGTGAAAGTCACGCGCAGTGAACTGCGGCGGACCGGAACCCGCCGTCAGGGTGGTGGTATAGCTGACCAGACCCGCACCCACATCGGCGATGGGCGCGGCGTGCGCCTCGGTGGCCGCATAGGTGACCCGGTGACCCCGGGCCACCAGTTCGGCGGCCACCCCGAGCGTCGGATTCACATGGCCGGTTCCCACCGGCACGCACACGGCGATGTGACTCACCGGTGGATCAGCTGCGCCGCTTGCCCAGCGCTTCGACGGCGGCCTCGGCCCACTGCCGCCACTGTTCGGCGCTGGCGCGCGCCTTCTCGGCGTCCTTGGTGCGGCCTGCCGCTTCGGCCTTGGCGGCTTGGGCCTCGAACTGTTCGGCCCGCTGCCGGAACTGGTCGGCTCGTGCCTGCGCCTCCGGGTCCACGCCGCCGGTCGGGGCGTCGCGGATCTTCTTCTCGACCGCGCGCATCCGGCGCTCCAATTCCGACGCGCGCTCCCGAGGCACCTTGCCGATCGCGTCCCACTTCTCGCCGATGGTCCGCAGCGCGGCGCGCGCAGCCTCCAGGTCCGACGTGTCGATCTTCTCGGCCTCGACCAGCAGCGCCTCCTTGGCCTCGGCGTTGGCGCGGAACTCCGCGTCGCGTTGCGCGGACACCGCGTTGCGGGCGGAGAAGAACTTGTCCTGGGCGGCCTTGAACCGCTGCCACAGGGCGTCATCGACGTCTTTGGCGGCCCGCCCCGCAGCCTTCCATTCGGTGAGCAGGTCCCGGAACAATGCCGAGGTGGGACCCCAATCGGTGGAGTCGCACAGTTCCTCGGCGCGCCCGCACAATGCCTCCTTGGCCTGTTTTGCGCCCGCACGCTCGCGGTCGAGCTCGGCGAAATGCGACCCGCGCCGCCGATTGAAGGTGTCCCGGGCCGCCGAGTAGCGCTTCCACAACGCGTCGTCGGTCTTACGGTCCAGCCCGGTGATCGTCTTCCACTCGTCGAGGATGGCGCGCAGCCGGTCGCCGGCTGCCTTCCACTGCGTGGAGTTGGCGGCCAACTCCTCGGCCTCAGCGGCCAGGGCCTCTTTGCGTGCGGTCTGGCTGGCCCGTTGCTCCTCGCGTCGAGCCTTCTCTTCGACGGTGGCGTGGTCGGCTTGCTCGACGATGCCGGCCAATCGTGCGGCCAGCGAATCCACGTCGCCGAGCACGTGTGCCTCCGGCAGGCTCTCAGCCAGGGTGGTCGCTGCAGACCGGATCTTGCGGGCGTCGCCGACCCCGGAAGCCAACCGCCGTTCCAGCAGCACCACTTCGGTGTGCAGGTCGTCGAAGCGGCGGCCGAAGTGGGCGAACGCGGCCTCGGGGTCACCGGCCTGCCATGACCCGATGGTGCGCTCACCCGAAGAGGTGATCAGCCACACCGTGCCGTCGGGGTCGACGCGTCCGAAGCGATGCGGGTCGCTGGTCGGCACCGTGACAACGGGTGCCTTGGCCGGGGCGGCGGGCCGGGGGACGGGCCTACCCGGACGGGGTTTGGGCGGCGGCGTCGGTGCCGGAGTCGTCGACGACTCCTGTGCGGATACCTTCTCGTGCCCGTCGGCAGGCCCCTCGCCCTGCTCGTTGGCCTGGCGTGCTCCGCCCGGTTCGGTGGTCGTCATATCCGTCACCTCGTGCCCTTTCGCGCGGTCTCGCGCACGTGCCGCGCAGCGCGGCGCCCTTACAGCTGTTCGTCCGCTATTGAAACAGGTCGTCCGGCGCTGCGCCCACGGCTTGGGGATGCCTGCTCTCTAGGCTTCGGTGCCAGAACCGGGAGGAGGCCGATGGCCAAGGCGGATATTGCCGTGTTGCTCGCGCTGGCAGCCGCGTTCTTCATTGCGGTCGGCGACGTCATCCATCAGCGGTCGGCCCAGCAGGTCACCGACGAGCCGGTCGGCCACGTCGCGCTGTTCGCCCACCTGCTGCGAGATCGGCGCTGGTGGCTGGGCAGCGCGGTGGGTGCTGCCGGGTTCGCGCTACAGGCCGCCGCGCTGGGGCTGGGATCGGTGCTGCTGGTGCAGGCGCTGCTGGTCACCTCGCTGCTGTTCGCCCTGCCGATCCACGCCCGGCTGGCCGAGCGGCGGGTGTCGCGCTTTGAGTGGATGTGGGCGGCGCTGCTGGCCGCGGCGGTGATCGTCGTGGTGACCGTCGGCAACCCGACCGCAGGTCAGACACGCGCCTCGGGAGAAGCATGGCTGGCTGTGGCTGCGGTGCTGGGCCCGCTGCTGGCGCTGTGTCTGGTGGGCGCGCGGGTATGCACGGGGGCGCTGCGTGCAGTTCTGCTGGCGGTGGCGGCCGGTTCGCTGTGGGGTGTTTTCGCGGTCCTGACCAAGACGGTCGTGCACCGGCTCGACGTCACCAGCTGGGAGGGTCTGGTGATGCTGGTGAGCACACCCGAGCTCTATGCGTGGGTGGTGGCGGCGGTCAGCGGCACTGTGCTGCAGCAAGCGGCATTTCGGGCCGGGGCGCTGACCGCATCGCTGCCGGCGATGACCATCGCCGAGCCGATCGTGGCGTGCGCCCTGGGCGTCGTGGTGCTGGGCGAGACGCTGCGCCCCGGCGAGGCAGGGTGGTTCTGGCTGGTTGTCGCCGTCGCTGTGATGATCGTGGCCACGACGGCACTGGCCCGTGGGGAGGCCGCCACCCACCAGTCGGCCTGATCGGCTGCGGTTAACTGGTGGCGTGCTCAGCGCCATCGCGATCGTCCCCTCGGCACCGGTGATGGTCCCCGAACTGGCCGGCGCCGCCGCTACCGAGACCGCCGATCTGCGTGCCGCGGCGACCGCGGCCGCGGCTTCGCTGGGCCGGCGCTGGGTCGCCGTCGGCGTAGGCGAGGCAGACGGGGTCTTCGCCCCTGGGTCACGCGGCACGTTCGCCGGCTACGGCGTGGACCTGCCCGTCGCACTGTCGCCTGCAGCGATGAGTGCGACACCGACAGCGCTGCCGCTGTGCGCGCTCATCGCCGGGTGGTTGCGGGGGCTCGCCGAGCCCGGCGGGGAGGTCGAGGTGCAGGTGCTCAGCAGCGATGAACACACCGACGCAGCGCGCCGACGGGGCCAGGATCTGCGCGCCGACCTCGACCACAACGCGGAACCGATAGGGGTCCTGGTGGTCGCCGACGGGGCCGCCACACTCAGCGCGGGCGCACCCGGGGGCCACGACCCCGACTCGGTGCCGGTGCAGGCCGCGTTGGACGACGCGCTGGCCGCAGGTGACCCGACGGCGCTGTTGGGGCTGCCGTCGTCGATCGTCGGCCGCGCGGCCTACCAGGCGCTGGCCGGACTGGCCGAGAGCGGCCCGGGTACGGCGGTCGAGTTCTACCGCGGCGCACCGTACGGGGTCGGCTACTTCGTCGGCGTCTGGACGCCATGACACTGCGACCGCTGGTCATTCTGGGTCCGACCGGGACCGGCAAGTCCGAGCTGGCGCTGGCCGTCGCCGAGCGTGTCGCCGTCCCGGTCGAGGTCGTCAACGCCGACGCCATGCAGCTGTACCGGGGCATGGACATCGGCACCGCGAAGTTGGCCTTCGACCAGCGGCGCGGCGTGCCGCATCATCAGCTCGACGTGCTCGACGTCACCGAGACGGCCAGCGTGGCCCGCTATCAGCAGGCCGCAGCTGCCGACGTCGAGGACATTCTGGCCCGTGGCGCATTGCCGATCGTGGTGGGCGGCTCCATGCTCTACGTCCAATCGCTGCTCGACGACTGGGCCTTTCCGGCCACCGACCCGGCCGTCCGGGCCCGGTGGGAAGCGCGGCTGGCCGAGGTCGGCGTCGCCGAACTGCACCGCGAACTCCACCTGGTCGATCCGGCCGCAGCCGCCTCGATCCTGCCGACCGACGGCCGGCGCATCGTGCGCGCGCTGGAAGTGGTGGAGTTGACCGGCCAACCGTTCGCCGCGTCGGCCCCTCGGATCGGTTCACCCAGGTGGGGCGCCGTCATCATCGGATTGGATTGGCCGACAGAGGTTCTCGACCAGCGGTTGGCCCGGCGCACCGACACCATGTTCGCCGAAGGGCTGGTCGAGGAGGTGCTCGCGTTGCTGCGTCGGGGACTGCGCGACGGTGTCACTGCGGCCCGTGCGTTGGGCTACGCACAGGTGATCGCAGACCTCGACGCGGGCGGTGACGGCAGCGGTGCCCGCGAACCGACGTTCGTGGGCACCCGCCGCTACGTGCGACGGCAGCGGTCCTGGTTCCGGCGCGACCCCCGCGTCACCTGGCTCGACGCCGGGGTAACCGGGGGATCGCAGCGACTTGCCGACGCCGCGGTAAGGCGCTGGAGCGACGTATCCTGACCAGATGAGGTTCGCCAAGGGGCACGGTACGCAGAACGACTTCGTCGTACTGCCCGACCTCGCGTGCGCGCTGGACCTGGCCCCGTCGGCGGTGACCGCACTGTGTGACCGTAGGCGCGGATTGGGCGCCGATGGTGTGCTGCGGGTGACCACCGCCGGGGCCGCGCTGGCCGCCGGAGTCTTCGACCGGCTGCCCGAAGGGGTCGCCGAGGACGACTGGTTCATGGACTATCGCAATGCCGACGGGTCCATCGCGCAGATGTGCGGCAACGGGGTGCGGGTGTTCGCGCACTACCTGTTCACCAGTGGCCTGGAGCCGCGCCGCGAGTTCGTCGTGGGGTCGCTGGCCGGGCCCCGCCCGGTCGTGCTGCACCAAGCCGACGGCTTGGCCGCCGACGTGACCGTCGAGATGGGTAAGGCCAACACCGTCGGCTCCGGGTTCGCCGTGGTGGGCGGGCGACGCTTCGCGGGCCTTGCCATCGACGTCGGCAATCCCCACCTGGCATGCGTCGACCCGACGCTGACCGCCCAGGATTTGGCCGCCCTCGACGTCGGCGCTGCGGTGCAGTTCGACCGTGAGCAGTTCCCGGACGGGGTCAACATCGAGATTCTGACCGCCCCGGCTCAGTCAAGGGTGTCGATGCGGGTGCACGAGCGGGGGGTGGGCGAGACGCGTTCGTGCGGAACCGGCACCGTCGCCGCAGCGGTGGCCGCGCTCGCCCACGTCCAGGCTCAAACCGGTCATTTGCGGGTACTCGTTCCCGGCGGGGAGGTGCAGGTCACTGTGACCGAGGCCAGCAGTTTCCTGCGGGGTCCCTCGGAATTGGTGGCCCAGGGAGAACTCGCACAGCAATGGTGGAGGACGCACGGTGCGCGACCGTCCCGCTCGTGAAGGAACTGCCGGCGCGACCGGCACGTTAATTGAGGTGCATGAAAAGTGATCTCCGTGCGAATCTCTATTCGCCTATGACATATCCCGAATCCCGCGAGACCCCGAGCGCCGGTGAACTGGCCCTCGATGACCGGACCGCACTACGCCGTGTCGCCGGGTTGTCCACCGAGTTGGCCGACATCTCCGAGGTCGAGTACCGCCAGCTGCGCCTCGAACGGGTGGTGCTGGTCGGTGTGTGGACAGACGGCACCGCTGCCGATGCCGACGCCAGCCTGGCAGAGCTTGCCGCGCTGGCCGAGACTGCGGGCTCAGAAGTGCTCGAAGGCGTCATCCAACGTCGCGACAAGCCCGATCCGGCCACCTACATCGGGTCCGGGAAGGCTGTCGAGCTGCGCGAGGTGGTGCTGGCGTCGGGCGCCGACACCGTGATCTGTGACGGCGAGCTCAGCCCTGCTCAGCTCAACGCGCTGGAGAAGGTGGTCAAGGTCAAGGTGATCGACCGCACCGCGCTGATCCTCGACATCTTCGCCCAGCACGCCACCAGCCGGGAAGGCAAGGCCCAGGTCTCGCTGGCGCAGATGGAATACATGTTGCCGCGACTGCGCGGGTGGGGTGAGTCCATGTCCCGCCAGGCCGGTGGCCGAGCCGGTGGAGCCGGAGGCGGCGTGGGGACCCGCGGGCCCGGTGAGACCAAGATCGAGACCGACCGCCGCCGCATCCGTGAGCGGATGGCCAAGCTGCGCCGCGAGATCAAGGACATGAAGAAGATCCGCGACACCCAACGCAGCGGGCGTCGGCGCAGCGATGTCCCGTCGGTGGCCATCGTCGGCTACACCAACGCCGGCAAGTCCAGTCTGCTCAATGCTCTCACCGGAGCCGGCGTCCTGGTCGAGAACGCATTGTTCGCGACGCTCGAACCCACAACGCGGCGCGGGGAATTCGACGACGGAAGGCCGTTCGTACTGACCGACACGGTTGGCTTCGTGCGTCACTTGCCCACCCAGCTGGTCGAGGCGTTCCGGTCGACGTTGGAGGAAGTCGTCGACGCCGACCTGCTGGTGCACGTCGTCGACGGCTCCGATGCCAATCCACTGGCCCAGATCAATGCTGTGCGCCAAGTGGTCAATGAGGTCGTCGCCGAATACGGCATCGCTTCGCCGCCGGAGTTGTTGGTGGTCAACAAGATCGATGCTTCCGACGAGCTGACGCTGGCACACCTGCGGCGTGCGTTGCCGGGTGCGGTCTTCGTCTCGGCGCACACCGGAGAAGGTCTGCAGCGGTTGCGGTCACGGATGGCCGAACTGATAGAGCCCACCGACACCGCCGTCGACGTCACTATCCCGTATGACCGCGGGGATCTGGTGGCGCGGGTACACGCCGACGGACGCATCGATGCCACCGAGCACACCGAGCAGGGCACCCGCATCAAAGCCCGGGTGCCGGTGGCGTTGGCCGCTGGATTGAGTGTCTTCGCCACACATTGACCAGCCCGAATGTGCCGGTCCGGTCTGACTGGGCTAGCATGGGTGAGCGTCGGCTGCGGAGAACTCGACAAGAGCCCGCATCACGAGGCCGACCATGACCATCGACTACGGCACCGTCCACTCTCGTGGACAACGCCACTGTGTGCGCATCACCGCTGGACTCTTCGTCGCGGCTGCTCGGGCACACATCGCCCGAAACGGCCCTGACTAGAGAGATTCACCATGACCACATCGTCCTTTGCCGATCTCGGCGTGCCCGCGACCTTGGTGGCGGCGCTGACCGCGCGCGGCATCACCGAGCCATTTCCGATCCAGACCGCAACCCTGCCTGACGCACTGGCCGGCCGCGACGTGCTGGGCCGCGGAAAGACCGGAAGCGGTAAGACTTTCGCGTTCGCCTTGCCCCTTGCGGCCGCGCTGACCGGCCGTCGCCGCCAAACCGCCCGCCCATCGGGTCTGGTGCTCGCGCCCACCCGCGAGCTGGCCACCCAGATCACGGCCACCCTGGAGCCGTTGGCACAGGCGTGTGGCTTGCGGGTCACCACCATCTACGGCGGGGTCTCCCAGAATCGCCAGGTGGCCGCGCTGCGGTCCGGTGTCGACATCGTGGTGGCCTGCCCCGGACGTCTCGAAGATTTGATGCGCCAGAAGGTGATCAGCCTCGACGCCGTCGCGGTGACGGTGCTCGACGAGGCCGATCACATGGCCGACCTCGGCTTCTTGCCCGGCGTGACCCGAATCCTGGCAGCGACACCCGCAGACGGCCAGCGCCTGCTGTTCTCGGCAACATTGGACAACGGAGTCGACAAGCTGGTCCGGCGGTTCCTACACGACCCCGTGCTGCACTCGGTCGACGAGGTCGACGAAGCACCCGTGCAGATGACCCACCACGTGTTCCACGTCGGAGGAGCGCAGGAGAAGAAGGCGCTGGTGCACCGGCTGGCGTCCGGCACCGGGCGACGAATCCTGTTCATGCGCACCAAACATCAAGCGCGCAAACTGGCCAAGCAGCTCACCGAAGCCGGCGTTCCGTCAGTTGATCTGCACGGCAACCTTTCTCAGCCCGCCCGGGAACGCAATCTGGCGGCCTTCGCCGACGGCTCGGCGCGGGTTCTGGTGGCCACCGACATCGCGGCCCGCGGAGTGCACGTTGACGGTGTCGAGTTGGTCGTCCACGTCGACCCGCCGATGGAGCACAAGGCCTACCTGCACCGCTCGGGCCGCACCGCGCGCGCGGGCAGCGACGGAGACGTCGTCACCGTGGTGCTGCCTGAACAGCGTCGCGACACCCAGCAGTTGCTCAAGCGCGCGGGCATCACCGTGCGTCCCCAAGATGTCGATGCCGAGTCTGCCGAAGTTCAGGAACTCGTTGGCGAGATCGCACCCCGGCGCGCACCGCAACCGGTAGCCCGGACGGTCGAGCATCGCCGTCCGGCGAACCAGTCGGGGCGTCCGGCCAGCCAGTCGGGACGTCCGCGCAGGCGCAGGCCCCGACGTCCGGCTCAGCGCGCCACCACCACCGGAGGTTGATGTGCCCGCACCGGTGGCGGGTCGGCGGTGAACTTCTCGACCTGCACCAGTGCATGAGCGCCACTACAACCCTGCGCCAGCGATGAGGTGCCCACGTCGTCGGTGAGCATGTTCGGGTTTCCGTGCACACACATCGTGTCCGGATCGGTCGGGTCCAGTGGATCGAACCAGGCGCCGGTGGCCAGCTGGACAACCCGAGGACGCACGGCGTCGTCGGTCACCAGCCCGGCCAGGCACGCGCCGCGATCGTTGAACACCCGGACCACGTCACCGTCGGCCAGTCCGCGAGCTGCGGCGTCGACCGGATTCATTCGGATCGGTTCGCGGCCGGCGACTTTCGATCGCCGGCTGGTCGCACCCGCGTCGAGCTGACTGTGCAGACGGGAGGCCGGTTGGTTGGCCAGCAGATGCAGCGGGTGCCGGGTCGCCATCGGGTCGCCGAGCCATTCGGTCGGCTCGAACCATGTCGGATGTCCGGCGCAGTCGGGGTAGCCCAACCGGTCGATGTCTGAGGAGAAGATTTCGATCCGCCCGCTCGGTGTGTCCAGACGATGCTTCTGCGGATCGCGGCGAAAGTCGGCCAGCAGCGTCAACCCGGGTTCGGTGGGTAGTCGCAGATGTCCGGCCGTCCAGAAATCCTCGAACGTGGGCACATCGAAATCCAGTGTCTGTGACCAGGTTTGGTACAGGTGCGCCAGCCACTGCGCCGAGGTGCGACCTTCGGTGAACATCTCACCCGCACCGAGCGCGCTTGCCAGGGCGGCGAAGGTGTCGTAGTCGTCGCGTGACTGGGCGTACGGCTGCGTCAGCTTCGGCATTGCCATCAGCACCGGGTCGTTGCGCGATCCGGAGAGGTCGTCGCGCTCGAGAAAGGTGGTCGAGGGGACCACGATGTCGGCGTGTCGGGCCGTCGCGGTCCAGTACGGGTCGTGCACCACCACGGTGTCGGGGCGGCTGAAAGCGCGGCGCAGGCGCGGGATGTTCTGATGATGGTGAAAAGGGTTGCCGCCTGCCCAGTACACCAACCTGATGTCGGGGTAGGTCAACCGTGCACCGTTGTACTCGAATGACCGACCGGGGTGCAGCAGCATGTCGCTGATCGCCGCGACCGGAATGAACGTCTTCACCGGATTGACGCCTTGCGGCAGCCGCGGCAGCCCACACCGCAGCGGCGCCAGCCCGGGCTCGTTCATCGAGCCGTAGCCGTGACCGAAACCACCGCCGGGCAGACCGACCTGACCCAGCATGGCCGCCAGTGTCAGACCCATCCATGGCGCCTGCTCGCCGAAGCGGGTGCGCTGCAGAGACCAGCTCACCGTGATCAGCGTGCGCGCCGTGGCCATCTGCCGGGCCAAGTCGACGATCTCGGCCGCGTCGAGACCACTGATCTCTGCAGCCCATTTCGGTGTTTTCGGCACGCCGTCAGCGGCTCCGAGCAGATACCGCTCGAAGATCTGGTACCCGGTGGTGTGGGTATCCAGAAACTTCCGATCGACCAGCGACTCGGTCGCCAACACATAGGCCAGGCCGAGCATGACCGCGACGTCGGTGCCGGGCACCACCGGCCACCATCGACACGGACCGCTGAAATCGTCGCGCAGCGGCGACACCGAGACCACTCGGCCCCCGCGGGCGGAGAAGCGCTCCAGCGCCTCGCGGGCCGGATGGGCGGTGGTGCCGCCGTGGTTGACGCCGGTGTTCTTCAGGGCCACGCCGCCGAAGCACACCATCAGCTCGGTGTGCTCGACGATCACGTCCCACTGCGTCGAGCGCTTGAACAGTTCGTCATGCGTGCCCACCACGCGCGGCATGATCACACCGGTGGCACCCAGGCTGTAAGAGTGCCGAGAGAAGGTGTATCCGCCCAGGCAGTTCAGGAAGCGATGCACCTGGCTCTGCGCATGATGAAACCGTCCTGCGCTCGACCAGCCGTAGGAGCCGCCGAAGATGGCTTCGTTGCCGTGATCGTCGATGATCCGGCGCAGCTCACCGGCCAGCAACTCCACCAGCTCGTCCCAGGACACCGCGACGAACTCGTCGGCGCCGCGGCGGGTACTCGGGCCCGGACCGTGGTCGAGCCAGCCCCGACGCACCGCAGGAGTGCGGACGCGGGCAGGATGACGCACCGATCCGGGCAGATTCCCCAACGCCGGGGACGGGTCGGCGTCTCCGCGCCACGGCGCGACCGCGGCGATATCGCCGTCGGCGACGGTGGCGGTGAAGGCGCCCCAGTGGGTCAGGCTGGTTCGGGGCGTGGGCATGGCGCGGAGTGTACGAGGACACGCGCAGGCCACGGTCGGGTGACCATTACATATTCTTTCGGTGAATCGGCGCGGGTCCTTGGTTATCGAGTCCCTCTCAAGCAGAGTGAACGGACGCGGTAACTTCGCAGGACCGAGTCGCCGACCGCGGGGAGGATGAATGATCCGGCAGCCGAAGCTGCGCCAACGTGTGGCCGGTCGTCTGACCATCGGCCTGCTGGGAATCGCCACGGCGTTCCTGCTGGCGCCCATTGCCACCGCACAACCCGAGGTCGAAGCCAGTGGTGCGATCACCGCGGCGTGGGAGGCCACCGGCGGTGACGCCGGTCCACTGGGTCCGCGCTCCGGCGAGGTCTACCCCGTCGGCGACGGATTTGCGCAGAACTTCGCGGCGGGCAAGATGTTCTTCACGCCGTCCACCGGTGCGCGCTTCATGCAGGGCGCGATCCTGGAGAAGTACGAGTCACTCGGCGGACCCGCCGACAGCGACCTCGGGTTCCCGGAGATCGACGAAGGCCCTGGCCGGGCCCCGGAAAGCCGCAACAGCACGTTCAGCGCCGCCGACAACCCGGTCATCTTCTGGACGCCGGCAACCGGCGCTCGGGTGGTCCGTGGCCCCATCAATGCGGCCTGGGACCGGCTCGGTGGATCGTCGGGCGTCCTCGGCGTGCCCGCCGAGGAAGAAACCTACAACGGCTCGGTGGTGCGGCAGCGGTTCACCGGTGGCGAGTTGTCCTACGACTCGAGTACCGAGACATTCACCACGGTGCCGCCCGAGCTGGCCGACCAGCTCGCTGATCTGTCGGTTCCCGACGATCCGGTCTCGGCGATCAACGCCGCGCGCCGCGCTGCAGGCGGTCCGCTGGGTCCGCTGGGCGCCGCCGAAGGTGAGCCCTACCCGATCGGCGATGACGGTCTGGGCCAGGATTTCGCCGGCGGCAAAATTTTCTACAGCCCGCAGACCGGTGCCAATGTGGTCACCGGGCAGGTGCTTGACAAGTACGAGAGTGTAGGTGGCCCCGAGGGCGACCTGGGCTTCCCCGCCACCAGCGAAGTCGACGGGGGAGTGCCGGCGAGCCGAATGACCACCTTCGCCGCCGAGGACAACCCGGTGATCTTCTGGACCCCCGACCACGGGGCGGTGATCGTACGGGGTGCGATGAAGGCCGCGTGGGACAGACTCGACGGCGCGACCGGCGAGCTCGGCGCGCCGGTGGCCGACCAGTCCCAGAGCGGCAACGTGATCAGCCAACGGTTCAGCAACGGCGCGATCTCCTACGACACGGCCAATCAGCGATTCACTGCCGAACCGGGCAACCTTACTGCCGCGCTGGCCGGCCTTGAGGTCCCTGATCAGGCCCCGCCCGGCGCCCCCGGCTCCCCGCAGGCCGCGCCGCAGGCCGATGAGGGCACCGGCCTGAAATGGTCACCCTGGTGGTTACTGGCGATCGTGGCGTTGCTCGGGTTGCTCGGCGTGGTCGGATTCCTGATCATGCGCAACAGGGCCCGCGGTGCGGACCCGTTCGCTGACGACTCCGGGTATGACGACGGTTCCGGGTATGACGACGGTTCCGGTTACGACGAGTTCGAACACCCTCGTAGTTCGGAGTACGAGAATCCCTCGCCCTACGCCGACCCGTCGTCGAGCGGTGCTGGATTCGCCGCTCCCGCGGACGGTGCTGGATTCGCCGCTCCCGCGGACGGTGCTGGATTCGCCGCTCCCGCAGACGGTGAGGACGAGTTGTTCGGGGACCGCTACGCACGCGAAGGATTGACTGCGGTATCGGCGGCCACACCGCCCGAGCCGGCGACGGCCTCAGCGATTTCCGAGGATGTCGAACCGACGCCACTGAGCTTCTGGGGGGTCCCCTCGGAACCGGTCGACGTCGAGGAATCCGACGCTGTCGATGTTGACGTGACGGATCTCGAGGAAGAGGAGGACCCCGACGCCGTCGATACCGCACCCACCCGGATTCCGACGCTCACCGAGGTCGACGGCCACGAGGAACCCATCGTCGAGGCCGACAGAGAGCCGCTGGTGGTCGCCGAGCAGGTCTCCGGCTCCCTCTTCGAACGAGACACCATGACCGACACCGGCCGACATGCTCGTATCGACGATGACGAGCCGCGTCCGGGCGGCACAGCGGTGCACATGCCGCTCGATGATCCAGGTCAAATGCCCGATGGCTACCCGGTCAAAGCCGACACCCGCTCGGGTCTCTACTGGACCCCCGATGATGTCGACTATCCCGAGGCGCCCGCCGAATTGTGGTTCGCCAGTGAGGAAATGGCGATCACCAACGGATTCGTTCGGGGCGCGTAGCGCGAGTTCCGCGACCCCGTCAGACGTTTCAGATCTTGCGGATGACCGTCACCACCTTGCCCAGAATCGCCGCATCGTTGCCGGGAATCGGGTCGAATGCCGGGTTGTGCGGCATCAGCCACACCTGGCCGCGCGTGCGTTTGAAGGTCTTCACGGTGGCCTCGCCGTCGATCATGGCCGCGACGATGTCGCCGTTGTCGGCGACGTTCTGCTGACGGACGACCACCCAGTCGCCGTCGCAGATCGCGGCGTCCACCATCGAGTCGCCGACAACTTTGAGCAGGAACAGCGACCCCTCGCCGACCAATTCGCGGGGGAGCGGGAAGACGTCTTCGACGGCCTCCTCGGCCAGAATGGGGCCGCCGGCCGCGATGCGGCCGAGCACCGGCACAAAAGTAGGTTCGGGCAGCACATCGGAGCCGGCGACCTCGGTAGCCGGCGCGCTGGCCGCAGCCGCCTCATCGAGACCGCGCACGTCGACAGCTCGCGGACGGTTGGGGTCGCGCCGTAGGTAGCCCTTGCGCTCCAGCGTGCGCAGCTGATGGGCCACCGAGGAGGTCGACGTCAGACCCACGGCATCGCCGATCTCGCGGATGCTGGGCGGATATCCGCGGGTGGTCACCGACGTGCGGATGACCTCGAGGATGGTGCGCTGACGCTCGGTCAGGCCGACGCCGCGGTCACGGTGTCCGGCTGTTGGGGGAGTCGAGGTGGAGTCGGCGGTGCTGTCGCTGCTGTCGTCGCTCATGGCCTGAATGTAGTCCACGATCCACAGTTGATCAAACATGTGTTCGACCGCGTGTCACATGCATCGGGCCCGATCTGCGGGAACGGCTTTGTCGGTGGGTGGCGATACCGTCTACAACAGTTCGATCACACGTTCTACTAATCGAACATGTGATCGACTATGGTTCGAACACAGTAGCGAATCTGGGACTGGGATCGACAACCGAAAGGCGGACGACATGACACTCATCTACTCACGCGAGGCCACCGTGGATATCACTGGTACTCATGGCGTCGCCGGCACGCGGGGCGCTGCTGGTGCGCCTGCCTCCGGTTCTGCCGGCCCCGAGGCCCGCCGGCGCAGGCCGCACCACCGTTCGGCACGTCCGACACGGGTTCCCGGCGCCCGGGGCCCATCAGGTTCGCCCCGCCCACGGGTGGTTCCGGTCCCTTACCGCGGATCGGCCGTGGCCGTGTCTCGGGCGCCGCACCGACGCCGGCCCATTACGCCGGCCACCACCGTCGCGCTGGCATTGATCGCCGCGGCGATCACGGTGTGGTTGGGGCTGGTCGCCCAGGCCGGCGGGGTTGTCGGCGTCGAGCCCGCAGTTCCGGCCCGATTGGCAGTAGTGCAGGTCCAGGCCGGTGAGTCGCTGCAGCATGTGGCGCGTCGGGTCGCGCCCGAAGCGCCGGTGGCCGACGTTGTCGCCAAGATTCGCGAGTTGAACCAACTCCAGACGGTCGCTGTCAATGCCGGGCAGACGCTGATCGCCCCGGTTGCCTGATCGCGGCCATGCAAGGGCATCGGTCGATCGGTCTGCCGTCAGGTCGTCGTAGCGTCGCCCGGGTAGGCTCGAAACCGTTTGAAGCGGTGATCTGTCGAACCGGCGAAGGAGCGTGGATGCACTGTCCTTTCTGCCGCCATCCTGATTCCCGCGTGGTCGACTCCCGAGAGACCGACGAAGGACAGGCGATTCGTCGCCGCCGAGCATGTCCGGAGTGCGGCAGGCGGTTCACGACTGTCGAGACCGCGGTACTTGCCGTCGTCAAACGCAGCGGGGTGACCGAACCGTTCAGCCGCGAAAAGGTCATCACGGGTGTCCGGCGAGCCTGTCAGGGGCGTCAGGTCGACGACGATGCACTCAACCTGCTCGCCCAACAGGTCGAGGATGCGGTCCGCGCCACCGGCTCACCGGAGGTACCTAGTCACGAAGTCGGTTTGGCGATTCTGGGGCCGTTGCGTGACCTCGACGAGGTGGCCTATCTGCGGTTTGCCTCGGTTTACCGTTCTTTTTCCTCAGCAGAGGACTTCGAGCGTGAGATTCAGGCGCTGCGCGCCCACCGCGAAGTCTCGGCTCCGACGTAGACCATCCGATCACCGGTCAGTCGATCTGGCGCGTCCCGTCGTTGACGACCTGGCCCGCGACCTGCACCCAGCCGTCGGGGCTCCAGGTGGTGTGAATCACCGATCCCTGCCCTTGCACGATGGTCAGGTCGCGGCTGAGGTATTCGGTGATCCGCACCGCGGCGGCGCCCGTGGCCTCGTCCTCGGGGACTCCCAGGTGTGGGGCGAACATCCGGGAGCGGATGCTGTTCTGAGTCTCGTCGGCCCACGTCCACAGATAGTGTGCGACATCGTCGCCGTATTCGTCCGGGTCAGCCCCCATCAATGCCTCGGGGGTGCCGATGTCATGAATGACGAAGTCCGGCGCCCACGCCGCACGCGCATTGACCGCGGTCAGCTCGCCGTGATAGGTGACCTGCACGACGCCGGCAGGTACCTGCAGCGTCTTGATCGGCGTACCGCGGCTCTTCAACCACCATGATGCCCCTACGGTGGGATGACCCGCGAACGGCAACTCAGCGGTCGGGGTGTAGATGCGCGCCTGCGCGGAATGGGCGTGCTCGACCGGAAGAGTGACGAATATCGTTTCGCTGTAACCCAATTGCCTGGCGATCCGCTGACGGTCGGCGGCGTCCACGGTGTCGGAGTCGACCACGCCGAGTGGATTACCGAAGTTGCCGTCCCGGTCGGTGAATACCCGCAGGACCGTCACATCGATGGCCATGCGCCGATGGTACGTCGCCGAATGTCAGGTCAGGTCAGGTTGCGCTGCGTTCGTCGGCATCCAACGCGCCGAGCACCGCGACCCGAGTGTCGACGGGTCCGGTGATCGCTGCCTCGCTGATCCCGGCGCGAAGAAGCTCACGCAGGTATTCCTGGTCGTAGACCGCCGGAGCGGTGGAATCGATGAAACTCTGCACCACCTCGACGAAACGGTCCGGGTCGTCGTGGAACGGAAAGTGCCCCGAGCTGTCGAAGATCTCCAGCCGGGATCCGGGCATCGCCGCGTGCGCAAGCTCGGCGTGCGCGACGGGAATCACCGAATCGCAGCGGCCCCAGACCAGTTGCACGGGAACGGAGCTGGTCAGATAGCAGCGGTCCAGCATCGTCACGACCTGCCCCCGCCAGTCCACCACTGCTCGCAGCGTGCGGGCGAAAGCCGATGACGCGGTGGGCTCGGGCAGGTCGGCCAGAATCCGCAACATGTTTGGGATGTCGCGACCCAACCCGGTGGACCCGAATGCGGCGCCGCTCACCCGCCCCAGCAGCTGAAGTGCCGGAAGCACCAGGGGTAGCCGCAACAGCGCCAGTGCCTCGCTGCCCATCGGTAACGAGGCAGCGCGCAGCGCAAAGTTGACGTCCTTGGTGACACCGCCGGCACCGACCAGAATCAGCCGTTCGACCAACTGCGGGAACTGGTACGCGAACTGCATGGCGACACCACCACCCAGGGAATGACCCACCACAGTCACGCTGTCGATATCCAGCACGGTGAGCAGATCGCGCATCCCGTTGGCGTACGCGGCCACCGAGTAGTCGGCCCGCGGCTTGTCGGACTGTCCGTGGCCCAGCAGATCAGGCGCGATCACGGTGAAACGTTGGGCCAGTGCGCTCTGCACGGTGCTCCACGTCGTGGAGTTGTCGCCGATGCCGTGAATCAGCAAGATCGCCGGACCTGACCCGGCGATGCGAAACGCTCGGCGGTAGCCGTGGATCGTGCGGAACTGCAGTGTCGGGGTCAGCTCCCGCACCGGCCGGAGGTGCGGTGTGCGCCCGGTCATCGCGTCTCGTGGCTCGTCGCGGTCACGTCGCCCACCACCCTCGTCGTCGGTCAGGGAGAGTCGGTGGGATTCTCCCCGTCCTTGCGGTCTTTCTTGCCGGCCTGCTGGGCGAGGAACCGCTCGAACTCAGCGCCGAGTTCCTCCCCGCTGGGCAGGTCTTCGTCGCGGGCCAGAAGGGAACGGTTCTCCTGCGCAGCAACGAAGGCATCGTACTGACGCTCCAGCGCGTCCACCACTTGAGCCACTTCGGGGCTGTTGGCGACCTGCTCATTGATCTTCTCGTAGAGCTCGGCCGCCGAGCGGGCCAACGCGTCGGTCGGGATCTGCAGCGACGCCGATCGGGCGACCTCGGCGATCAGACTCTCCGCGGCGGCGGGGTAGTCGGTCTGAGCCAGGTAATGCGGCACGTGAACGGTGTAGCCGACGACCTCGTGTCCATGCTGGGCCATTCTGAATTCCAGCAGGTTGGAGACGCTGCCGGGGACCTGCACCTCGCCGACCCACGGCTGGTGGTCGGCGATGAGCTCTTTGTCGTTGGAATGCGCGGTCAGCGTGATCGGTCGGGTATGGGGAACGGCCATCGGAATGGATCCCAGTCCGATGACCCGGCGCACACCCAGGCGCTCGGCGAGCAGTCGGACCGCTGTGATGAAGCGCTCCCAGCGAAGATCCGGCTCCAGTCCGGCCAGCAACAGAAACGGTGTGCCGACGCTGTCGTGGAGCGCATAAAGATTCAGTTCCGGCTCGTCGTAGCCGGTGAAATGGTCGGTCTTGAACGTCATGACGGGTCGACGGGACCGGTAGTCGAGCAGGTCATCGATGGCGAATGAGGCGACAAGCTCGGTGTTGAGGGTGTTCTTCAGGTGCTGGGCGGCCAACTTGATGGCGCTACCGGCATCGGAGAAGCCCTCCAGCGCGTGGATCAGCACCGGGCCGCGGCCATCAGCTGCGATGAGTTGCGGGGACGGGAACTCCAGTTCGTACATGCCGGTGTGCTCAGGCTGATAGTGCTGACCTGGATCATCGCCGTGGTCATCCATGGTTCTCGCCTCCTCGCCCGCTGTGGTGTGACGGCTTTGCCGTCCCTGGTTTGTCGCTATCAGTGTCTCGCAGGTGTCCGCCAGACGTCTTGTTGGTCGAACGTACACGCGTGGGTCCGGAATTCCCGAGACGGTGCCAGTGTGGCTACCCTGCGACTGCGGTGCGGAAACGACATGAGGGCCGCGGATCCGACGAAGCGCGCCGCGCCCCGAGTTATCCCCAGAGTCACGTTCATCCACAGTTGTCGGTCACCGTAGAGCCGACGTCGTCGTACCGTCAGAGTGCGTTGGGAAGTTTGCCCCATGACCACTTCCGCACACTTCGACTTCCCGCTCGACCATCCCGGTGTTCTGATCGCTGCGCTACCCGCGGTGCTCGGCTTCGTCCCGGAACGCTCACTGGTGCTGATCACCGCCGCCGACGGCGAGATGGGGGCCGTCCTGCGTGCCGATCTCGACGACGAGCTGGTCGGCTCGTTGCCCCGACTGGCCGAGCTGGCCGCGACCTCCGGGGCGGAGATTGCGATCGGCGTGCTTGTCGACGACGTCGGTGCCGGCTGTCGGATGTGCGCCGACGACCACCGAGAGGTCGCGCACCTGCTGGGCGCCGAGCTGGAGCTGCGCGACGTGCACCTCTACGCGGTGCACGTTGTCGAGCGGGTGGCGGCCGGTGTCCGTTGGCACTGCGCGGACGGCTGCGGCAGCACTGGTCTCGTCGAGGATCCCAGTGCATCGCCGGTGGCTGCGGCCGCCGTGCTCGACGGCAGAAGGCTGTATGCCCGCCGCTCCGAGCTGGTCGACGTGGTCGCGGTCGCAGACCCGGCGCGTAGCGCTGCGTTGAGCGAGGTCATCGTCGCGACCGGAGCAATTGACCCGCAGCGCCCGGCGGTGCAGGCGCGCGCCGACATCGAGCACGCGGTGACCAGCGCCGGGCAGGTTGCCCAGGGGCTGGCACTCGACGATGCCGACTCGGCACGGCTGGCCTGGTCGATCACCGATCCACGGGTACGGGACACGCTCTACGCCCTGGCCGTCGGCGACAAAGCCGGTGTCGCCGAAGCGTTGTGGGCCGACCTGGCCCGCCGGCTACCTGCCCCGTGGCGGGTGGAAGCCCTTGTTCTCCTTGCATTTTCGGCGTATGCACGAGGCGACGGGCCGCTGGCGGGTATCGCGTTGGACGCGGCGCTGAGATGCCAACCGGAGCACACGATGGCGGGCATGCTGGACACCGCGCTGCAGTCCGGCATGCGACCGGAGCAGATTCGCGACCTTGCACGGACCGGCTATCGGTTGGCCCGGCAGTTGGGCGTTCAGTTACCGCCGCGACGTGTGTTCGGTCGCCGGGCAGGGTGAAGGGCTCAGACCTTCTCGACCTTGACGGCGTGGGCCATGTCGTGAGGCAACTCGACCTGCTCGTGGCCGGGAATGACGATCATCACGCCGCCGTGGTCAGTGAGTTCCACCGTGACACGGGCGTTGGGCACCACTCCGGCGTCTTTGAGTCGGGCGATGAGGTCGGCGTCGCCCTGGACGTGCTCGGTCAGCTGGCGCACGACCACCGCGACCGGCATGCCGGCCGGCAGTTCGGTCAGGCGAACCAGGTTGTATGCCCCGTCGGTCAGTTGGTTGCCGATGCCCAACTCGGACAGGCCGGGGATGGGGTTGCCGAACGGAGAGGTGGTGGGGTTGTCGAGGACCTGCACCAAGCGCCGCTCCACGTCGACGCTCATCACGTGCTCCCAGCGGCATGCCTCGGCGTGAACCTCTTCCCAGGGCAGTCCGATCACGTCGACCAGCAGACGTTCGGCCAGTCGATGCTTGCGCATCACGGCCACCGCCAGGGCACGCCCCTTGTCGGTCAGCTCGAGGTGACGGTCCCCGGCGACATGCAACAGGCCGTCGCGTTCCATGCGCGACACGGTCTGGCTGACGGTGGGGCCGCTCTGTTCGAGACGTTCCGCGATGCGCGCACGGAGTGGGATAACGCCCTCCTCTTCGAGGTCGTAAATCGTGCGCAGGTACATCTCGGTGGTATCGACTAGATCATTCATGGCACACCCTCCGTCTCCGGCGAGTCTACCGTTTCGTGGGCCTGAACTGCGTGCTCCGTGTCGCGACGCGTGCCACACCGCTGACAGGACGAGGGGTCCACCGGCTCGGTGGACCCCTCGTGAGCTCTGTTGTCAGCTGGGTTGTCAGCTGGCGTAGGACCGCAGCCGGTCAGCGCGCTCACCGTTGCGCAGCTTTCCCATGACCTCACGCTCGATCTGCCGTACGCGCTCGCGCGAGAGCCCGAACAACTTGCCGATCTGGTCGAGGGTCCGCGGTTGTCCGTCGTCCAGGCCGAACCGCAACCGGATCACCTGCTGCTCGCGCTCGTCGAGCGTGGCCAGCACGTAGCGGATGTCGGTATGCAGCAACTCCGAAATCACCGCGTTCTCCGCCGACATGGCCTCGGCGTCCTCGATGAAATCGCCCAGCGGGGCTTCTTCATCACTGCCGACCGGCATGTCCAGGCTCACCGGGTCGCGGCTGTGCTCAAGCAGATCGTTGATCTTCTCCACCGGGATGCCTGATTCCTCGGCCAGTTCCTCGTCGGTGGCCTCGCGGCCCAGGTTCTGGTGCATCTCGCGTTTGATGCGTGCCAGCTTGTTGACCTGTTCGACCAGATGGACCGGAAGCCGGATGGTGCGGCTCTGATCGGCCATGCCGCGGGTGATGGCCTGACGGATCCACCAGGTGGCGTAGGTGGAGAACTTGAATCCCTTGGCGTAGTCGAACTTCTCCATGGCCCTGATCAGGCCGAGGTTGCCCTCCTGGATGAGGTCGAGCAGCGGCATGCCTCGACCGGTGTAGCGCTTGGCCAGCGACACCACCAGGCGCAGGTTGGCTTCCAGTAGGTGCCGACGCGCGGCCTCGCCGTCGCGGACGATGGCGGCCAGGTCGCGTTTGCGGTTCTCACCCAAACGCTTCCGCGTGTCGAGCAGGTGTCGGGCATACAGCCCCGCCTCGATCCGCTTGGCCAATTCGACCTCGTCGGCGGCCGTGAGCAACGCGGTCTTGCCGATTCCGTTCAGGTACACCCGCACCAGGTCTGCGGCTGGGCTCTGAGCGTCCAGGTCTTGGTCAACGCGGCTGGTGGTGGCATTTGCCATGACGGCCTCCTGATCGGGTGGAACATTCGTGAGCTATAACGCCCCAGACGCGCATTGAGTTCCCGCGTTCAGTGGCATTCACACGTTCTGATCTGCGGTTTTTCCGCCCCGACCTGAGAATGTGCTGAGAATGGGCAGCGATCCTGCTCAGCTCGGACGGTCGTCGCGAAATTCCTTCGCGCCTGATTGCGGCGCATCGACCGTGGGGCTGGCGTAGATCGCGGGTTGCTCGGCGGTGGGAAACAGCGGGATGCGCCGTGCGGACTCGTAGCGGCGGGGTTCCTCAGCGGTGCGTGGGGGCCGGTCGTTGGCGATCAGGACGGCCATCCACGGCAACGGGAGCGCGACCACGATGATCGCCAGCGAGATCAACCCGTTGTGCCAGATGGCGTAGGCGGCCGCGGCCAGGATCAGAGAGGGGATGCGAAAAGACATCAGCATCAGGTACTTCCGTACCCGCTGGCGGTGCTGCTCTTCGTAGGCGGGTGCCGCCCGGGTGATGAGTACCGGGCGTCCGTCGTCGTCGAAGTTCAGTTCGCGTTCGCGCACGCGTGACGCTGACCGGGTCGCGATGTCATACCTCCACTGTTGCACATATGCGGTCGTGCGAACCCTTCCGATTTCTTACCGATCGGTGGCCGGGCACAATGGGCCCATGGAAACCCAGACGATCGAGCGCACCGACACCGACGAACGCGTCGACGACGGGACCGACAGTGACACTCCCAAGTTCTTCCACTACGTCAAGAAGGACAAGATCGCCGAGAGTGCGGTGATGGGGACTCACGTCGTGGCACTGTGCGGCGAAGTGTTTCCGGTGACTCGCTCGGCCAAGCCCGGTTCGCCGGTGTGCCCGGACTGCAAGCGGATCTTCGAGCAGCTCAAGAAGTAGTTCGATCGGGTGGCGCCTCGGCGCCACCGGCCCGGCCGTCGGGCGCGGTCGCCGACGTGCTGCGGCGCTCCAGCCAGGTCCGCAGCTGGCTGGTGTGGGTGTCCGGGGCCGGCCATTCCTCCTGGATCGCAGCGTTGAGTTCGGCGCCGAACATGATCGCGAAACCGAGGAAAAAGGCGAACAGCAGGAACGCGATCGGTGTGGCCAATGCACCGTAGGTGTAGCCGGTGCTGGTGATCCAGGTCAGATAGAACCGCAGCCCCCAGGTGGCGATCAGAAAGACGACGGTGGCCAGCACCGAGCCCGCGAGCAGCCGATGAGACGGCAGCGGTTTGGGCAGGGAGACCCGGTAGAGCAGGTTCACCGCGATCAGCAGACCGAAAAAAAGCACAGGGTAGTAACCGAGGTGCAGCGCCCGGTCCCAGCTGTCCGGCAGGAACTCGGCGATCTTGCGCGGTCCCAGCGCCAGGAACGGAGCGGTGATGATCGCACCCACCAGCATCACGACGTAGAGGCCCAGCGCGAAGAAGCGTTGCCGGACCGGGTGGCGCAATGCGGTCTGGTCGTGGGCCTCGGTGATCGAGTCGACGAAGGCCGAGATCGCCGATGAGCCCGCCCACAACGAGATGACGAACCCGATAGAGACCACCTCACCGCGCGCACCCTGCACGATGTCGCGCACGGTCGGCTCGATGATCTCGACCACCACGCTGGGGGAGAAGAAGCGGTCGGACAGATTGATCAGCTGGTTTTCGATCGCCGGCAACGTGTCCGGTCCGAACAGTGGCGCGATGTAGGCCAGGCTGCCGAGCATCCCGAGTAGCAACGGCGGCAATGACAATGCGCACCAGAATGCAGCCTGAGCCGACTCCGAAAAGATGGAATCGTCCCAGCTTTTCGAGAGCGTGCGCACCGACAGGCGCCGAAAATGATGAGGCGACGGGGACGGCCGCTTGGCCGGTCCTGCTGACTGGTCACCCATGACCAGACCAGCATGGCTGATTTGTGGCTATGCCTCCACCGGGCTCACCTCGAGTACGGCGGCCATCGCGATCAGCTTGGCTTCGTGCTCGTTGGCGTGGTGCTGGCAGAACAGCAGCTCCGCACCCGACGGCAGCTTGGCGCGCACCCGGGCAGCGGCGCCGCAACGATCGCAGCGATCAGCCTTGGTCAATCGGGGACTGGTGAGCGTTGCGGTCATGGCACCTCCATAGGGTGTAGCGACGTATCTCTTACTCTGTCAGACGCTTGGGGTTCTGGCCTTGTTCCCCGGGGGTTTACAGGTGTGTCGTGTTTCACCAACAGCCGAATTGCGACAGTCAAGGGGTGGCGGTATGGATCCAGGCGCCCACGCCGAGGTGCTGGTCCATCTCTGTACAGCCGGGGACTGGGCCCGTGCGCGCGCACAGGGTGCCTATCAACCGGAATCGTTGGCCGAGGTGGGTTTCGTGCATCTCTCGACGCCCGGGCAGGTCCATCTGCCCGCCAATCGGCTCTACGCCGGCCGCACGGACCTGACCCTGCTGCACATAGATCCGGCACGGCTCACCTCTCCTGTGCGGTGGGAACCGGGGGCGCCCACTGACCCTGCAGGAATGGTGTTCCCGCATTTGTACGGAGAACTGCCGCTGGCCGCTGTGATTCACATCACTGCCTATCGGCCCGGTCCGGACGGGCTGTTCCCGCCACGACCGCTGCGCCCCGGGTGACGTAGGGCACCGTCAGGCCCGCTGCGTGACTTAATACACTCCCCAACCATGGGCATACTCGCTGGTTTTGCGCCGTGGATCATCTACTGGGTTCTGGTAGGCAACGTGCCGTTCGGTACGGCCGTACTGATCGCGCTCGCCGCGGCGGTCGCGGTTCTGGTGGTCGCACAAGTTCGGCACTCGCCTGGGCGCACCCTCGAAATCGGTGCAGTGGCAACGTTTCTTCTGCTGTCGATCCTGACGTTCGTGGGCAGTCAGTCGTTCCTCGAGCGGTGGTTGCAACCGCTGAGCAGTGCCGGGATCTTCTTGGCGGCTCTGGTCGGCGCACTGGTCGGCAAGCCGTTCATCCGTGAGTTCGCGGCCAGTGGGCAGCCCAAGGAGATCGTCGAAAGCGAGGTATTCGCCAAAATCACCGCGGTCCTGACGTGGATCTGGATCGCTGCCTTCGCGGGCATGACGGTCTCATCGGCCATTCCGCCGATCCTCCAGGGCGACGCCACCCTCCTCGACACCCGCACGCCGACGTCGTTCGTTTTCTACTGGGTGGTGCCGTTCACGCTGCTCGGAATCGCCGCACTGCTGAGCCGCGTGCTGCCCGACCGCATGGTGCCCCCGGCCGAGGAGATCGTGCGCAAGACGACGTTCGTGGCTTTTGCCGAGGCTGAGATCGACCAATTGATCTACCTGGCCACCGAGCACGCCAACCGCGAGGCGGGCGCCGGCAAGGAGGCCTACGACGTCCGGATCGGTAGCAAGGGCGTGCCCCTGGTCGGCGATGAGACTCGGGAATCCTGGCCCTCGACCTACAAGGTGCGCGAGCGCAAGCGCTGACCTGCCGGCGGCTCCGCGCCGGCTCGCCAATTCGCTGATCCGGGCACGTCATTTACGGTCCAGACAATTTGCCATGTTAGATTCCAGCAAGCGATGGTGCTCAGTGGAGGGGATGACCGCACATGACGCTTGGGCCGTACACGGGGTGGGCAAACTACAGGCGGGCAACCAGGCAATGGCTTCTGGCCGGCACCGGTGGCGCGACGGTGATCGGTGTGGGGTTGCTGTTCGGAATGGATGCGGCCCCGACCGAGGTTGCCGCACTCGACATTGCACTGGCGTCGACAGAATCTGCACTGGAGCCTGAATCTACTGCTCAGAGGGGTTTCTGGTGGTGGGAATCGACGAGTTCTCGCAGTAGCGGCGGCAAGGAAGCTCCCAGCGGGCTCACCTATGCGGCCCTGGGTCTGCGTCCGATGGTGGGCCCCGGTGGCTGGCTGATCGGCGACGGACTCGATGCTGCGCAGGACTGTCAGGGCGCCGCCTGCAAAGGCGGTAATGGCGGTCTGCTGTTCGGCAACGGCGGAAACGGTGCGCGGGGTGGCAACGGTGGCAACGGGGGATTGTTTGGCGGTAACGGCGGCCACGGGGGCGACGGCTATTACCCGGGACAAAACGGCGGCAATGGGGGCAGCGTCGGGCTGTTCGCGACGACCGGTGACGGCGGCGACGGCGGGCACGGCGCAGACGGAACGGTCGGGATCGCCGGCGGCAACGGCGGCGCCGGCGGGGCTGCCGGTCGGCTGCACGGCAACGGCGGCAACGGCGGCAACGGCGGGGCAGGTGGAGCGGGCTTCGACGGGGTGAATTTTCCCGGCCGCGGACAAGCTGCCACCGGCAATCCGAACTACCTCGGCGTGACCGGCCTGCCGTACAGCAATCGGGTCACCGACGACATCTTGCGCGGACGCGATGGCGGACGCGGGGCCGACGGTCGCTCCGGTACCGACCAGGCCGGCGGCAAAGGTGGTCAAGGTCAGGGCACGACCTCACTGTTCAGCCCGCGCCACACATGGACCATCGGCGGGGCCGGCGGCGCCGGTGGCAACGGCGCGGGTTACGGCGCGGGCGGTGACGGCGGGAACGCCGGACTGGCCCAGGACACCAGCCCGGGCGCCGGAGTGTTCGGCAACGAAGGTGGCGCCGGCGGCACCGGAGGTATCGGGGCGCGCGGCGGTCATGGCGGTGCCGGTGGTGACGTAAAGATCGGTCAGGGCCTCGGTTTCGGTGGAGTCGGGGGCGATGGCGGCGACGGCGGTGTCGGAGCGGCGGGCTTGACCGGAACCCCGGGAGGCAACGGGGGAGCAGGAGGGCGCAGCGGTCAACTCACCGGCGACGGCGGTAACGGTGGTGTCGGGGGCGCCGGCGGCACTGGCGGCAACGGTGCTGCGGGTGGTGACGGCGGCAACGGCGGTCGAGGCGGCAGTGATGTCTCCGGTCCGAACGCGGGACCGGTGGAAGCCGGGGCCGGCGGTAACGGCGGACGTGGCGGCACCGGCGGTGCCGGCGGCGACGGGGGCGCCGGCGGCACTGGTGGCCGCGGCGGTTCGGGAAGCGAACAGGGCAAATCCGGCGTAGCCGGCGATGACGGTGCCATCGGCGGCGGCGGGCGCGGTGGCGTCGGCGGCCGCGGCGGCGACGGTGGCCCGTCCGGTGACGGTGCCCTGGGTTCGTCCGGGCTGTCGGGCGCCAAGGGCAGCGGACCGACCGGAAGCCGCGGCGGCAGTGGCGGCGAGGGCGGATCGGGCGGCAGTGGCAACGGAGCCCGATCGGCCAACACGAGGTGATCCGTCGGCAGTGAGCCGCCGTAAGGGTCAGCCTGTGGGAACGACCTCGGTCACGCAGCCACGCGACACCTAGTCCAGGTAGTCCCGCAACACCTGTGAGCGGCTCGGATGGCGCAGCTTGCTCATGGTCTTCGATTCGATCTGGCGGATGCGTTCACGCGTGACGCCGTAGACCTGCCCGATCTCGTCGAGAGTGCGCGGCTGGCCGTCGGTAAGACCGAACCGCAGCCGCACCACACCGGCCTCGCGCTCGGACAGGGTTTCCAGCACCGACTGCAGCTGATCTTGCAGCAGCGTGAAGGACACCGCGTCGACAGCCACCACAGCTTCGCTGTCCTCGATGAAGTCGCCGAGCTGGCTGTCGCCCTCGTCGCCGATGGTCTGATCCAGCGAGATGGGCTCGCGCGCATACTGCTGGATCTCCAGCACCTTCTCCGGAGTGATGTCCATCTCCTTGGCGAGCTCCTCGGGCGTGGGCTCGCGACCCAGGTCCTGCAGCAGCTCACGCTGGATGCGTCCCAGCTTGTTGATGACCTCCACCATGTGCACCGGGATACGGATGGTGCGGGCCTGGTCGGCCATCGCACGGGTGATGGCCTGGCGGATCCACCAGGTCGCGTAGGTAGAGAACTTGTAACCCTTGGTGTAGTCGAACTTCTCGACGGCGCGGATCAAGCCCAGGTTGCCCTCTTGGATGAGGTCCAGGAATGCCATGCCGCGGCCGGTGTAGCGCTTGGCCAGCGACACCACCAGCCGCAGGTTGGCTTCGAGCAGGTGGTTTTTGGCGCGGTCGCCGTCGCGGCAGATCCACATCATGTCGCGGCGCTGCGCGGCGGGTAGCTTCTCGCCCTTCTCGGCGTGCTCGGCCATCAACTGGGTGGCGTACAGGCCGGCCTCGATGCGCTTGGCGAGCTCGACCTCCTCCTCGGCGTTGAGCAGGGCGACCTTGCCGATCTGCTTGAGGTAGGCGCGGACCGAATCGGCTGACGCGGTGAGCTCGGCATCCTTGCGGGCCTGTCGCAGGGCTTCGGATTCTTCTTCGTCCCAGACGAAATCGCCCGACGCCTTGTCCTTGTCGGAGGGTTCGTCGATATCGTCGTCGGCATCGTCGGCCTTGGCTGCCGCATCGCCCTTGGCAGTAGCGGCGCCGGCCTCGGCCGGTTCTTCGTCGGCGGTGGCGCCATCAACGCCGTCAGCGGCGTCTTCGACGTCGATGTCAGCCAGATCGATGTCGGCCTCCTCGACGTCGAGTTCCTCGCCTGGCTCGACTTCGAGGTCCTCGGCTGCTCCACCGGCGAGGTCGTCGTCAGCGACCTCGGGACTGGCGGCGGTGGCCTTCTTCGCGCGGCTTCGGGGCGCCGGTGCGTCGGCAGACTTGGCTGCACGTGATTTGGCGGCCTTGGCCGGTGCGCTCTTGGCGGCCTTCTTGGCCGGAGCCGAGCCGTTGGCTGTCTTGGCCGCGGCAGCCTTCTTCGCTGGTGTCTTGGTGGCGGTGCGCTTCACCGGCTCCTCGGTTGCCGGGCTTGCCTTTGTCGCTGCCACGTACACCCTCTCGGTCGTGCGGTCTCGGCGCGCAGTCGTGCGCCACCGAAATTGGGTCGGCTATGTCGATGTCGGCGTGATCTCAAAGTCGGGATGCTCCGCCGCGGTGTGGGCTGGGCGGTCGCCAGTGACCATTGTAACGACAGTGCGGGGCCCTCCGTGCCCGGCGGGGAAATCGACGCGCCGCCTCGCACCCGTCACCGGACAGAATTCCTGGGTTACTACGCAGTAGCGGTGACATCTATCTCGGCGGCCATCGCGGCGCCGACGATGCCCGCGCTGTTGAGCAGCGCCGCGGGAACCACCGGCGTACGGTTCTGCAGCAGCGGGATCCATTTGTCGGCCTTGCGGCTGATGCCGCCGCCGGCGATGAACAGATCCGGCCAGATCGCGTTCTCGATGGCCACCAGCACTTTGGTGACTTCCTTGGTCCAGCGCTCGTAAGACCAGCCTTTGGCTTCCTTGACCGAGCTGGCGGCCCGGTGCTCGGCTTCCTTTCCGCCCACCTCGAGGTGGCCGAACTCGGTGTTGGGCAGCAGGGCACCGTTGTGGATCACCGCCGAGCCGATTCCGGTGCCGAATGTCAGTAGCACGATGACGCCGGTGTGGCCGCGGCCGGCGCCGTACCTCTCCTCGGCCAGCCCGGCGGCGTCGGCGTCGTTGAGCACCGTCACGCGGTGGCCGGGCAGTGCATCGCCGATTACCTGTGCAGCGTTGCGACCGATCCATGTCGGGTCGACGTTGGCCGCGGTGCGCACGATCCCGTCGGCCACCACACCGGGATAGGTCACACCTAGCGGTCCGTCCCAGCCGAAGTGCGCGACCACCTCTGCGATGGTGATGGCCACCGCCTCGGGGGTGGCCGGCTGCGGCGTCAACAGCTTGAAGCGGTCACCGATCAGTGATCCGGTGTCGAGGTCGACGATCCCGCCCTTGACCCCGCTGCCACCGACGTCGATCCCGAACCCGTGGCGCGGTGCCGGCCCTGTGGCGCCCATGCAAGCTCCTCTGCAGATATCCGAGTGCTCGTCACCCTATCGGCTCGGCACCGCAGACGGCGGCCGTCGCAGCACCGGCGCCGGTGTGCTGCGATGGTGTCATGACCCCTGCACAGTCCGATCCGCAGCTGCTTCGCGATGTGGCCGAGCAGTTGGCCACCGAGGCAGCCGAATTCGTGGTGCTTTGCCGCCAGGAGGTCTTCGGTGACAGTGCGGGGTCGGGATCCTCGGACGGCGACGCGGCGGTACGGACGAAGAGCACCCCCACCGATCCGGTGACCATCGTCGACACCGAGACCGAACGGCTGTTGCGCACCCGCATCGGCGAGCTACGGCCCGGTGAGCGCATCCTCGGCGAGGAGGAGGGTGGGCCGGGCGGCTCCGGCGACGGCGAGCTCACCTGGGTGCTGGACCCGATCGATGGGACGGTCAACTTCCTGTACGGCATCCCGGCCTTCGCGGTGTCGGTCGGAGTCCAGCGCCACGGGGTTTCGGTCGCCGGTGCGGTCGCCGATGTGGCCGGCGCAGCGCTCTACTCAGCCGCTCGGGGATGTGGCGCCCACGTTCGCCGAGGCGGGGTGAGCCAAGCGTTGTCGTGCAGCGGGTCCGATGATCTGTCGACCGCCTTGATCGGCACCGGCTTCTCATATGAGCGGTCGCGCCGCCAGGGTCAGGGAGAGGTCGTCGCGCGGCTGCTGCCGCAGGTGCGAGATCTGCGCAGGATCGGCTCGTGCGCACTGGATCTGTGCATGGTGGCCGCAGGACGGCTGGACGGCTACTACGAGGATGGCGTGCAACTCTGGGATTGGGCGGCCGGCGCATTGATTGCCGCGGAGGCCGGTGCGCACGTACGGCTGCCGACTCGCCGCAGCGGTGTGGGCATGGTGGTCGCCGCGGGCCCGGGAATCAGCGCCGCGTTCGACGACCTGCTGCTGCGATGTGGCGCTACCGAGGCCCCCTGATCGAGGACTTCAGCACGAGCCGGTGTGGATCCTGCTGAGTAGCGACGGATCGGCGGGCTGGGTGGCATCGGGTACCAGGCTGGCCAGCACGGCGTCGATGTCGTCACTGCGAGTCAGCTCGTCGAAGTCGGTGCCGATCGCCAGATCGACGGAGTCGTCGCTGCGTTGGTCCTGGTAGAGCTCGGTGCACGGAGCCACCAGCCAGACCGCGGCCGCGGCGGCCTGCCCGGACGGCCCGAATCGGATCTGGCCCTGGCATTGCAGTCGCGTGGTGGCGTAGACGGTGTCGTTACTGGCCTCCGGGTCGGCGAACCCGAGGTCGCGCAGCGCTCCGGCGACTTCGGCAGCTTGGCCACCCTGGCCGCTGGCGTTGAGCACCCGAATCCTGGTGTCGGCCAGCTTGGCGGGCATCACCTCGGTCATCGCGGCCCGTGATACCGGCTCCAGCACGGGCATGGCGGCGTTCGGGTCGGACGGGGCCGGCGGTGGATTGCAGGCCGCCGCTTCGTGCACGTCGGCCGGCCGGGACAGCGCGATCACCCACACCAGCAGGGTGATGACCGCCAAGGCTGCGAACATCACCGCACCGGGCACCAGGTTGCGGCGACGAAACGGCCGCCCGTGTTTGTCGAACGCCGTTCCGCCGGTGATTTGCGCGACCACGCTGAGCACTCTAGAGGTCGCGGCTCAGCGCCCCGACCGGCGTGAACGTTCGTACCCGGGAAATTGTGATGTATCTCACATTAGTCTAGGTGGTATTCCGGGCACGAATCGTTTGGGGAATGCGTTCGACGCTGGTACAAAGCAACGCTGCAACGAGCTTCACGTGAGCTTCCAAGAGGGGACGAGGATGGCTACTGATTACGACGCCCCAAGGCGCACCGAGACCGACGACGTTTCCGAGGACTCACTCGAGGAACTGAAGGCGCGGCGCAACGAAGCTCAGTCGGCTGTCGTTGACGTCGACGAGTCTGAAACCGCTGAATCTTTCGAGCTGCCCGGCGCCGATCTCTCCGGCGAAGAACTGTCGGTACGGGTGATTCCCAAACAGGCCGACGAGTTCACCTGTTCGAGCTGTTTCCTGGTCCACCACCGCAGCCGACTGGCCAGTGAGAAGAACGGCATGATGATCTGCTCGGACTGCGCGGCCTGACCGCCGCGCCGCTACTTCTGCAACGCGGCCAGCACTTTGTCCGGATGCTTGGTGCTGACCAGCCAATACGGGGTTGGGTCATCCGGGTCGTCGAGTACCACCAGGACCATCGGGCCCACCCATGCGCGGTGGACGACGTAGGCTGCGGGGTCCAGTTGTCGCCCCAGCGCAGCGGATTTGGCCGTCTTCGGCACTTCGGCGGTACGCGCCATCACGTCGGTCGGCAGGTGCGCTCCGCCGACCCACAGCTGCGTCTGTCCGGCGGATTCCACGACGCGCACCTCAAGGCGGCCCAGCCAGGTCAGGATGACGCCGGCAACCACCAGCAGCGTGGCGAACGGCACCCAGTCCGGCAACCCGGGCAGGCCCCGTTGGAACACCACAGCGATCACCGCGGCCACGCCCATCGCCGGCGGCCACCACCACCAGGGAACCCACAGCCGCTCCCGGTAGCGAACCATTTGCGTCGTGGCGCGCGTGTCGGACACCCGGCCAAGAGTAGTCTTTGACGTCGTGTCCACCTCTCTGGCGGTAGTGCGACTGGATCGCGGGTTGCCGCTGCCCAGCCGCGCACACGACGGCGATGCCGGGGTCGATCTCTTCAGCGCCGAGGACGTCGAGCTTGCCCCCGGCGCGCGGGCGCTGGTCTCGACCGGGATCGCGGTGGCAATTCCGGTCGGCATGGTCGGGCTGGTCCATCCGCGTTCTGGATTGGCTGCGCGGGTGGGTCTTTCGATCGTGAACAGTCCGGGCACCATCGACGCTGGCTATCGCGGCGAGGTCAAGGTGTCGTTGATCAACCTGGACCCGGCCACGCCGATCGCGATCCGGCGCGGGGATCGCATCGCCCAACTGCTGGTGCAGCGCGTGGAACTGCCCGAGTTGGTCGAGGTGACATCGTTCGACGAGGCGGGTTTGACCGCAACCGCTCGCGGCGAGGGTGGCCACGGGTCATCGGGGGGACACGCGAGCTTGTGAGGAGCGAGGACTGATATGGCATTGAGACGACACCGCAAGGACGAGGACGACAGCGCGCCGGCGCAGCACGGCGAGGTCGACGAAGAGCTCGAGGGCCCGTTCGACATCGACGACTTCGATGATCCGGCAGTGGCCGAGGTGGCCCGGCTGGATCTAGGGTCGGTGCTGATCCCGATGCCCGAAGGTGGTCAGGTCCAGGTCGAGATCAACGAAACCGGCGTGCCGAGCGCGATCTGGGTGGTCACGCCGAACGGACGGTTCACCATCGCGGCGTACGCGGCACCCAAGTCGGCCGGCCTGTGGCGCGAGGTGGCTGCCGAGCTGGCTGAGTCGTTGCGCAAGGACGTGTCGCGGGTCAGCATCGAGGACGGCCCATGGGGGCGCGAAGTCGTCGGAACCGCGGGCGAGGGCGCGGCGGTCGTGCGCTTCATCGGGGTCGACGGTTACCGCTGGATGGTCCGCTGCGTGGTCAACGGTCCGGCCGACCGCATCAACGCACTGTGTGAGCAGGCACGAAACGCACTGGCCGATACCGTGGTCCGCCGCGGTGACACCCCGTTGCCGGTGCGCACTCCGCTGGCCGTGCAGTTGCCCGAGCCGATGGCCGCCCAGCTGGCCGCGGCCCAGGAGCAGGCCGCCGCGCAGCAGGCGCAGGCCTCGGGTCAGCCCGTTCCGCCGCCAGAGCAGCAACAGTCACCACAGCCGGCGGCGCGCCAGGGCGCGATGGGATCGGCGATGCAGCAGCTGCGCACCAGCATGGGCGGCTGAGGCTAGCCCGAATCCGACGCGTCGGTATCGGCCAACGCCGCCAGGCACTGCCTGCCCAGCACGGCCGGATCGGCGCCGATCTGATCCAGCGTGACGGTGCGAAGTGCCGCGCGTGGCGCCGCGGCGGCCCATTCGACCCCCACCTTGAGCGGGTGAACGGCGTCGTCGACGGCAGACACCACCGCCAACGGCGCCCGGAGTCGCCTCAGGTCGGTGAGGCAGGGCGCGGTGTAACCGGCCGCCTCGTCCATCGCCGCGGGCAGCGCCGGCCACTGCGCGGCCCAGGAGCGGGTGAGCTCGTCGGCCAGCCAGCGCGGACTGGATGCTCGCATCTGTGCCGTGGTTGCCGTGAGTCCGTCGCGCCGCAGCGCTCGGGCCGAATAGCGGGCCGCCTGCGCGGCCGCAGCGGTGGTGGGTTCGCCCGACCAGGCCGGCAGCGCTGCCAGCACCGCCACCGTCTGCTCAGGGTGTGCAAGCGCCCAGGCCAGCGCGACCGCGCCGCCGATGGACACCCCGCCGACGGCGATCGGACCCCTGTGTGCCGCCCCCGCCAGCGCGTCGCGGTACCCAGCGATGAGCCGGTCGGGTTGCGGTGGCGGCGTCACCACCACCGCGCCGATGCCCCGCAGTGGTGCCGAAAAAGCCCGAGCGACGAATTCCTCGTCGGATCCGGTTCCGGGCAGCAGGACGATGGTGACGCCGCGGAGGTCGACCGACATGCCTGTCGATGGTGCCCGGTCGGCTGAACCGCGGTGTGTCGACCCCCTCGTAGTTAGCATCTGGCTACCAAGAGGTCTACCGTGGCGGTCGTCGGGGTAATCCCCCACAAAGGATTGACAGAAGGTCAGGAGAAGCCATGGCCACGGCCGAGGGTTACCTGCGACGGCTCACCCGCCGGTTGACCGAGGACCCGGAACAACTCGACGTCGAGGAGTTGTCCGAAGATGTCGCCAATACCGGCGCGCACAAGGCGATCGACTGCCAGCGCGGCCAGGAAGTGACGATGATCGGCACCCTGCGCAGCGTGGAGTGCAACGGCAAGAGCTGCGCGGGCGGAGTGAAAGCCGAACTATTCGACGGCACCGACTCGGTCATGCTGGTCTGGCTGGGCCAGCGGCGCATCCCGGGTATCGAATCGGGAAGGACGCTGAAGGTGCACGGTCGGGTGGGCAAACTCGACAACGGCGCCAAGGCGATCTACAACCCGCACTACGAGATCCAGAAGTGAGCGAACCGGACACTGAGTCGGGCACGCAGAGCTCACCGTCGCGAGGCGCGGCGGTTCTCGAGCAGATGGGCGGCATCAGCGGCCTGATCTACTCGTCGTTGCCCGTTGTCGTGTTCGTGCCGGTCTCCTCGGCGTTCGGCCTGATGCCGGCGATTTTCGCTGCGCTGAGCGTGGCCACCGTGATCCTGATCTGGCGGCTGGCCCGGCGGGAGTCGGCGCAGCCGGCCATCTCCGGTTTCTTCGCCGTCGGGATCAGCGCGCTCATCGCCTACCTGGTGGGTGCGTCCAAGGGCTATTTTCTGCTCGGGATCTGGACGTCGCTGTTCTGGGCGGTTGTGTTCGCCGTCTCGGTGATGATCCGCCGCCCTGTCGTGGGCTACATCTGGGGCTGGGTCAGTTCTGCCGATCGCGACTGGCGTGACGTGGGCGCCGCGGTGCGGGCGTTCGATCTGGCGACGTTGGTGTGGGTGTTGGTGTTCGCATCTCGGTTCGTGGTGCAGCGCCACCTCTACGATGCCGACCAGACGGGATGGCTGGGTGTGGCCCGCATCGGGATGGGTTGGCCGCTGACCGCGGTGGCGGCACTGGTGACCTATCTGGCCATTCGATCGGCGCAGCGCGCGGTCCGAAACCATCGGGCCCACGCCGACGACCCCGCCGGCGAAGTGGTCAGGGAGCAGGACTGAGCTTTCAGCGGCCGGGTGGGCGCCGCAGTTGCTCGCGCAACTGATTCTCGACCTCAGCCACCGCCACGAACAGCAGCTCATCTCCGCCTTCGAGCGGTTCGTCAGCCTCGGGAACGATGACGCGTGCGCCGCGCAGGATGGTGACCAGCGCTGCGTCGCGAGGCAGGTCCAGCCGTTTGACCGGCTTGCCGCCCCACGGGGTGTCGTCGGGCAGGGTGATTTCGACCAGGTTGGCCTGTCCCTTGCGGAACTCCATGAGCCGCACCAGATCACCGACCGAGACCGCTTCCTCGACCAGCGAGGCGAGCATCCGCGGGGTCGAGACCGCGACATCGACACCCCAGGCTTCGTCGAAAAGCCACTCATTGCGGGGATCGTTGACCCTGGCGACCACGCGCGGCACCGCGAACTCGGTCTTGGACAGCAGGCTGAGCACGACGTTGGCCTTGTCGTCGCCGGTGGCCGCGATCACCACGTCGAACTCCTCGAGCTTGACCGACTCCAGCAGACTGAGCTCGCACGCATCACCCAGGCGCCAGTGTGCGGCGGGAATGGCGGTGACGTCGATGTGTTCGGGGTTGCGCTCCAACAACGTGACATCGTGCCCGTCGACGAGCTCGCGGGCGATGGACCGTCCGACGGCTCCTGCTCCGGCGATGGCGACCTTCACTGACCCTCAGCCCTCCGAGTCCTCGTTGGGCGGCAGAGCAGCGATGGCCAGCGCCTCGGCGATGTGCCCGGAGACGGCAGCCATGTACACCTGGTCGCCGGATTGCACGACGGTCTTGGCGTCGGGCAGCAGTCCCGCACCGAATCGGATCAAGAACGCCACCCGGCCCGACGTCGCGGCCTCCAGATCGGTGATGCGCCTGCCCATCCACCCTTCGTGCAGCGCCAGCTCGGTCACTCCGACGTTGCCGCTGGGGTCGCGCCATTTGGTGGTCTCAGTCTCGCGGAGCAGCACGTTGAGCAGCCGGTCGGTGGTCCACGGCACGGTGGCCACGGTGGGGATGCCCAGGCGCTCGTAGACCGCGGCGCGTTTGGCGTCGTAGATGCGCGCCACCACGCGCTGCACGCCGAACGTCTCGCGCGCCACCCGAGCGGAGATGATGTTCGAGTTGTCGCCCGAGGACACGGCCGCAAAGGCAGCGGCGTGTTCGATGCCGGCGCGCACCAGGACGTCGCGGTCGAAGCCCATGCCCAGCACCCGTTCTCCGGGGAACTCGGGGGAGAGCCGGTGGAAGGCCGTACTGTCGCGATCGATCACCGCGACGTCATGGCCGATCCTGGTCAGGCTGTCTGCCAGGGACGCGCCGACGCGGCCACATCCCATCACCACTACGCGCACCCGTCGTGTCCTTCCGGCCGCGCCGGTCCGGCGCTGGCGAACTGCTGATACCTGTGCTCGGATGAACGCTACAGCTTTGCGGCGTTACCGGGCGGGCAGGCTTACCCTTGGCACTCGTGTCCAAGCTTTCGACCGTTGCGCGTCGGCTCGTCCTCGGCAGGCCATTCCGCAGCGACCGGCTGTCGCACACGTTGCTGCCCAAGCGCGTCGCCCTGCCGGTCTTCGCCTCCGATGCGCTGTCGTCGACGGCCTACGCCCCGGAGGAGATCTTCCTGGTGCTGTCGCTGGCCGGTCTGGCTGCGTACTCGATGGCTCCGTGGATCGGTCTGGCCGTCGCGGTGGTCATGCTGATCGTGATCGCGAGCTATCGGCAGAACGTGCACGCCTACCCGTCCGGGGGCGGCGACTACGAGGTCGTCAGTACCAACCTCGGTCCGACCGCCGGGCTGACCGTCGCCAGTGCGCTGCTGGTGGACTATGTGCTGACCGTCGCGGTGTCGATGTCCTCGGCGATGTCGAACATCGGCTCGGCCGTTCCGTTCATCAACGAGCACAAGGTGTTGTTCGCCGTCACAGCGATCCTGCTCCTGGCCGCAGTGAACATGCGCGGTGTCCGGGAATCCGGAACTGCCTTCGCGATCCCCACCTACGCCTTCATGGCCGGCATGGTGATCATGTTGGGCTGGGGCTTCTTTCAGATCTACGTGCTGGGCACACCGCTGCGTGCGGAGTCGGCCGGTTTCGAGATGCATGCCGAACACGGCGACGTGGTGGGTCTCGCCCTGATCTTCCTGGTGGCCCGGGCGTTTTCCTCCGGCAGCGCCGCGCTGACCGGTGTGGAGGCGATCAGCAACGGGGTGCCGGCATTTCGTAAGCCGAAGTCCCGTAACGCTGCCACCACACTGCTGCTGCTCGGCGTCATCGCGGTCACGGTGTTCATGGGAATCATTCTGTTGGCCAGGGCCGTCGGCGTGCAGATCGCCGAGCGCCCGCACGAACAACTCGTCGGTGCGCCGGCCGACTACCACCAGAAGACGCTCATCGCGCAGCTCGCCGACACCGTCTTCCATGGTTTTCCGCTCGGGCTGTACCTGATCGCCGGTGTCACGGCGCTGATCCTGGTGTTGGCAGCCAACACCGCGTTCAACGGCTTCCCGGTGCTCGGGTCGATCCTGGCCCAGGATCGCTTCCTGCCGCGTCAGCTCCACACCCGCGGTGACCGGTTGGCCTTCTCCAACGGCATCCTGTTTCTCGCCTTCGGGGCGATCGCGTTCGTCGTGGCGTTTCAGGCCGAGGTCACCGCGCTGATCCAGCTCTACATCGTCGGGGTGTTCGTGTCGTTCACGATGAGCCAGATCGGCATGGTCCGGCATTGGACCCGACTGCTGCGCACCGAAACCGACACCGAGATGCGGCGCCGGATGATGCGCTCCCGGGCCATCAACACCGTCGGACTGATCTGCACCGGGAGCGTCCTGGTCATCGTGATCGTGACGAAGTTCATGACCGGTGCATGGATCGCGATCCTGGCGATGGCCGCGTTGTTCGGGATCATGAAGCTGATCCACCGGCACTACGCCGCGGTCAGCCGCGAGCTCGAATTCCGCGCCGAGGAGGCCGAGGACATCGTGCTTCCCAGCCGCAACCACGCCGTGGTGTTGGTATCCAACGTCCACCTGCCCACGCTGCGGGCATTGGCTTATGCCCGTGCGACTCGTCCGGACACCCTCGAGGCCATCACCGTCAGCGTCGACGACGCCGAAACCCGAGAGCTGGTGCACAAGTGGGAGAACAGCGACATCAGTGTGCCGTTGAAGGTGATCGCGTCGCCCTACCGCGAAATCACCCGGCCGGTGCTCGATTACGTCAAGCGGCTCGGCAAGGATTCGCCACGCACCGTGGTCACTGTGTTCATCCCTGAGTACGTCGTCGGCCACTGGTGGGAACAGGTGCTGCACAATCAGAGCGCGTTACGGCTGAAGGGCCGACTGCTGTTCGAGCCCAACGTGATGGTGACCTCGGTGCCGTGGCAGCTGTCATCCTCGGAACGGCTGAAGAAGCTGGCTCCGCAGTCGGCCCCGGGTGACGCGCGCAGGGGGTTCCTGGATTGAGTGACGACACCGCGGCCGACGAACTGGTGGTGCACACCGGGGCTGCCGCCAACGGCGGCAGTTGTGTGGCCCGCCACGACGGGCGGGTGGTGTTCGTGCGATACGCGTTGCCGGGGGAGACCGTTCGTGTTCGGATCACCGATAAGCGATCCGCGTACTGGAACGCCGAGGTGGTCGAGGTGCTCGACGCGGCCCCCGGACGAGTCGACCCGATCTGCCCGATATCCGGTGCCGATCAGGCCGGATGCTGCGACCTTTCGTTCGTCGAACCGTCGGCCGCGCGCCGGATCAAGGGGTCTGTGGTCGCCAATCAACTTGTCCGCCTCGGCGATTACCACTGGCGAGACGAGGCTGATGCACGCGCTGAACCCGTCGGTGCGGGCGCTGCGACCGGGTGGCGCACCCGAGTGCGGCTGGCCACCTCGGCCGACGGTCGCGCGGGGTTCCACCGTTATCACAGCGCCGATCTGGTGCATCGCCTCGAGTGCGCGCAACTGCCCGCCGGCATGCTTGCCGGCCTCGGTGATACGCGTTGGCTACCCGGGGCGGCTGTGCATGTCGCCGTGGACGACGATGGGGTGCGCCACGTGGTGACCGCGGGCCGGCGCGGCGGTCGCAAGACCGCAGTGGTCGAAGGCGGATACGAAGCCGTGCAGCGGGTCGCCGGGCGCACCTGGCGGATCCCGGTCACCGCGTTCTGGCAGGCCCACCGCGACGCGCCCGATCTGTACTGCAGTCTGGTGGTCGAGTGGGCAGGGTTGGCGCCGGGGATGACGGCCTGGGACCTTTATGGCGGCGCGGGTATCTTCGCTGCGGGTCTGGCGCAGGCGGTGGGGGAAGGCGGGCAGGTGATCACCGTCGACACGTCGCGCGGCGCCTCTCGGTCAGCGCGCAGCGCGCTCGCCGATCTGGGCTGGGTCACCGTGGTCAACGATTCTGTGCGCCGGGCGCTGGGCGCGCAGAGTCGTCGCGCCGACGTCGCGGTGCTGGACCCGCCGCGCACCGGGGCGGGTCGCGACGTAATCGAGTTGCTGGCGGCTTCCGGTGTCCCCCGAGTCATCCATATCGGTTGTGAGGCAGCATCGTTCGCGCGCGACATTGGGCTGTACCGGGCGTCCGGCTACGAGGTCGAGTCGCTGCGGGTGTTCGACTCGTTTCCGCTCACCCACCATGTCGAGTGCATCGCTGCGCTGACCCGAACGCGGCGCCGATGACCGGGCTGGGCCCGCTGCGTCGGGGGTGGCTGGAGTTTGTCGGCCCGGAGGCCACCACGGCCGATACGGTCACCACGTTGACATGGGCCGGGCTCGGCGGTGTCGCGGCATGGCAGCGTGCCCGCAGCCGGCATCTGAGCTCGGTGCGGGCGGTGCTGCTGGTGATTACAGCAGTGGACCTCTGGGGTGGCGCCTGGGCGAACAACACGGTCGCGTGCGCGCGCTGGTACGAGCGGCCCGGCCAGACCGACACCGACCACGTGCGGTTCGCTCTCGCTCATGTCCAGCCCCTGGCGCTGGCTTGGATCGACGGCGCGTCGCGCCGGGGCTGGGGACACGCCCTGCTGCGGTACGGCTATCTGATCGGTGCCACGGTGCTGATTCGCCGATTCCGGTCCCGCCGCCGCGCATTGGGGTGGGCACTGACCGTCGGCGGGGTGGTGGTGGACGCCGCGCTGGAGCCGTTCCCCTCCGCGCGGTGGTTCGGCCCGGTGTTCTACCTCAAGTTGCTCGCTGGGCACGCCGCGGCGGCGCGCTGGTCCGACGAGAAGCTGAGCTATCCGGGACTGGCGGCGCGCAACGCCCGCACGACCCGCCGCAGCCCGCGCGGCCGCCGCGGATAGAGCTCGTCGGCCAGCGCACACTTTCGACGTGCCATCGCTTCGACGGTCTCCGAGGCGAATCCACCGGCACGCACCGGCGCATCGGGCAGGTCCCCGGAGCCGGTAACCAGCCAGCGTGAGCCGCACCGTGCCAGGGTGAGGTGTTTGAGCGGGTAGTAATCGGTGCGTCCGGCCAGCGCGATGCCGCTGGCCCCGCGCGCCGCGGCGAGCAGGTGGTGGTGGAAGCGGGTGGTGACCCAGGTCTGGCCGGGGCGCGCGGGTAGCCCGGCCCGCCACAGGTGGCTGAATGGTACGAACTCGATTCCTGGCAGCAGGTGGGCGATTCGGTCGAACACGACGCGGTCAGCGCCTGGGATTCCCTCGACGAAGGCCACATCGGCGCCGTCCAGCCGCCAGGTTTTGACCAGTTCGGACGCCACCTCGACCAGGCCGTCGATGCCGCGGCCACCCGCGAAGTCCTCCATCAAGTCGCTCTGCAGGCACAACACGACGTCACGGCGAACGGCCTCACTGGCTTGGTCGTAGACGTCGGGGTCGTTGACGCCGAGCCAGGCGTCGTCGCCGGTGTGCGACCGGCTCTCGCCAAGCTCGACGAGAGCGTCGTATGAGGAGTCGTCGCGAACGTCGAACTTGTCGAACCGTTGCGCGGCTTCGATCAGCAGCGCCTGTCGCTCCGGGCCGCCCACCGGGATCAGTCCTTGGCCGGTCGCGAAGAGCCGGGCGCCGGACCGTTCGGCGACGGCGGCCGCGGTCGCCACCAGCACCAGGTGATGTGGCCACACTGCGTTGATGTAGCCCCCGCCGACCAGATGCACCGAGTCGGCCCGGGTGAGCAGTTCGATGCCGGAGACCAGGGTGGGCATCCGGCCGGGATCGCTGACCACAGCGGACGCGACCGCGACGGCCTCGGAGATCGGCAGCTCCGCGGTCTGAAAGCAGATCCGCCACATCGTGTCGACGAAAGTGACGGTGGGGTGTGCGTCGGCCAGCAGCACTGCGGCCTGCCCTGGAGTGTGGCAGTCCACGATGACCTCGGCTCTCGGCCGGACCCGGGCCAGGTGGCGCAGCCACGCGCGCACGATGAACTCGTCGCCGTAGTTCGGGTGGCCACAGGGAGCGAGCAGGTAGATGATCTCGTGGTCGGCCGACGCGACATGCGCGTCGGCCCGGGACGTCGGCGTCACTACGCCCTTTCGGTCGGCAATGGACTGCCGACCAGACTTCCCGGCGCACCTGCAGCGAACTCTAGCCGATCATGAATCGACCGCCGACGGCGAGAGCGTAGTTCAGGATCTGTGCCGCTCGGCGCGCCACCGATCCAGTACGGGGGGGATCTCAGCGAGGAGAAAGTCGTAGAACTCGCGCATCTCGGCCAGCCGGCGACCGGCGACGCTGTCCGGTCCCGAGACGGCGACGCCAACGTCGGCGGCCTCGCGGAATGCCGCGATCACCTCGTTCTGGTTCGTGTAGAGCACCGCCCACGCGTCGTCACGCAGTCGGTAGTGGTCGCGTCGGCTGGTGGGCACCGGCACCCGCTCGACCAGTCCGACGGAGGTCAGCATCTTGAGCGCGCCGGACACCGCGCCTGCACTCGCCTGGAGCTGCTCGGCCAGCTCGCCCATCGTCATTGTGGGTTGTTCGGTGAACAGCAGAGCGGCCAGGACGCGGGCCATCATCCGTTGGAGACCGTGGTTGGTGAGAACCAAGGCGAGTTCTTCGGCAGCGGAGGCGCTGCCCTGATCAGAGGAGTCGGCCATACCACAATCTAATATATTCAGAAATTTGCGAAAGTTCAGTACATTGATGACGGTGCTCCGGGAAGTCTGGTCGGAAATTGTGTACACCTGCGTTGAAGGGTCACCGATGCACACCGACAGGACGCCCGTCGCCTCGGACACCGAAATCATCCGGGTCCGGGACCTCACCTACCGCTACCCGAAAGCTGACGAATCGGCGGCACGGGGTATGGACTTCGCCGTCGGCCGCGGCGAGATCTTCGGATTTCTCGGCCCCAGCGGGGCTGGGAAGTCCACCACCCAGAAGGTGCTCATCGGCCTGTTGAGCGGCCACGGCGGGAGCGCGCACGTCTGGGGGAGGGAACCACTGGCCTGGGGACCCGACTACTACCAGCGGATCGGCGTGTCTTTCGAGTTGCCGAATCACTATCAGAAGCTCACGGGTGCGGAGAACCTGCGCTTCTTCGCATCGCTGTACGACGGACCCACCCGCGACCCGATGGAACTTCTCGACGCAGTGGGACTGCGGGAGTATGCCGACACCCGAGTGGGCAAGTATTCCAAGGGAATGCAGATGCGGCTGACGTTCGCGCGTGCGCTGATCAATGATCCCGAGTTGCTGTTCCTCGACGAGCCCACGTCGGGTCTGGACCCGGTGAACGCCCGCAACGTCAAGAACATCGTCCTCGATCTGCGGGACCGGGGCCGCACCGTGTTTCTCACCACCCACGACATGTCGACTGCCGACGAACTGTGTGACCGGGTGGCCTTCGTCGTCGACGGACGCATCGTCGCGCTGGACGCGCCGTCCGAGCTGAAGATCGCACGCAGCCGACGTCGCGTCCGGGTGGAGTTCCGCGACCGCGACAACCGGCTCGACAGCGCCGAATTCCCGATGGAGGGTCTCGCCGACGACCCCGCGTTCCACGACATCCTGCGGCGGCGTCACATCGAAACGATCCACAGCCGCGAAGCGAGTCTGGACGATGTCTTCGTCGAGGTCACCGGACGGCGGCTGGCATGACCCGGTTCCGAAGCGCGCTGCATGTCGAGGTGACGCTGCAAGCGCGGCAGAAGTTCCTGCACGCCGGCGTATTCTCCGGCCTGATCTGGCTGGCCGTACTGCTGCCGATGCCCGCGGGGCTGCGGTCCGCCGCCGGACCTTACGTGTTGGTCGGCGACATCGCGATCATCGGCTTCTTCTTCGTCGGCGGCACCGTGTTCTTCGAGAAACAGGAACGCACCATCGGCGCGATCGTCACCACCCCCTTGCGGTTCGGTGAGTACCTTTGGTCGAAACTGCTTGTATTGCTGTCAATATCGCTGTTCGTCGCAATTGTCGTGGTCACCGTCGTGCACGGTGTCGCCTATCGGCCGGGCCCGTTGCTCGCTGGGGTCGTCCTTGGAACCTTGCTGATGCTGCTGGTCGGCTTCATCACCTCGTTGCCGTTCGACTCGGTCACCGATTGGTTTCTGGCGGCGACCATTCCGCTGGCGATCATGTTGGTGCCGCCGATCGTGCACTACTCGGGTCTGTGGCCGCATCCGGTGCTCTACCTGGTCCCCACGTTGGGTCCGTTGCAGCTGTTCGGAACCGCGTTTGAACAGTTCGAACCGCACGGTTGGCAGCTGCTCTACGCGCTGGGCTATCCGGCCGTGTGTCTGGTCGCGCTGTACCTGGCGGCCCGGGTGCTGTTCCGCCGTTTGGTCGTCGACCGGTCGGGGGCGCTGTGATGGCGACCTCCGGTTCGGTGTACACCCGAGCACTCATCGCATTCGGCCGCAACGATCTTCGCGGCACCTACCGCGATCCGCTGCTGGTCATGCTCGTCCTCGCACCGGTCATCTGGACCACCGCCGTGGCTGTGTTGGTCCCGCTGTTCACCCGCATGCTCGCCGACCGGTACGAGTTCGACCTGGTCCCGTATTACCCTCTGGTGCTCACCGCATTCCTGCTGCTGACCAGCATCATCATCGCGGGCGGGCTGGCCGCCTTTTTGGTGCTTGACGAGGTGGATGCGGGCACGCTGACAGCGTTGCGGGTCACACCGGTGCCACTGAGCGTATTTTTCGGGTATCGCGCCGCGACGGTCCTGCTGATCACCACCGTCTACGTCGTGGCCACCGCGGCGTTCAGCGGCATATTGCCGGTCGGCCTGATTCCGACGATGATCCCCGTCGGTCTGCTCGCGGGACTGTCGGCCATCGTGACGCTGCTACTGATCATCACTTTCGCCGGCAACAAGATCCAGGGACTGGCCATGATCCGCGCGCTCGGCATGTTGATCGCCGGCCTGCCGTGTCTACCGTGGTTCATCGACTCGGCCTGGCATCTGGCGTTCGGCGTCCTACCACCGTACTGGGCGGCCAAGGCGCTATGGGTTGCTGCCGATCACGGCACGTGGTGGCCGTACCTCCTCGGCGGTCTGGTGTACAACCTCACCGTCATGTGGCTGCTCTTCCGTCGGTTCCTCGCCGTGAAGGGCTGAGCACATGCTGCTCCGATATCGATGAGTACCGCCAGCGGCGGCCGCCGTCGCGATTGCCGGTACACCACCGTGGAAATTGCGCCGGCGACTTGAGCTGCGAATGATCTCGAAGTGCGGACCGGCTGGGATGCCTTAGGGTTGAACACCGGTGTGCCGGGGAGGTTGGACGGCGCCATCCGATCGCACCCACATATCGCGAGGCAGCACGTGACCGTCAACCCTTCTTCATCGCGACGGCTGTTCAGCCGGGGATCGTGGGCAGAGACCCGCCGTGTCACCACGATTCTGCGCAAGGAAACCGTGGGCGGCGTCATCCTTCTGGTGGCCGCCGCGGCCGCGCTGGTGTGGGCCAACTCGCCGTGGGCAGAGCGCTATTTCGCGCTGCGCGACCTGACGGTCGGTGGCGAGCCGTTCGGTCTGCACCTGCACCTGTCGCTGGGCCACTGGGCCGCCGACGGGTTACTCGCGGTCTTCTTCCTCGTCGTCGGACTGGAACTCAAGCGCGAGTTCGTCGCCGGGGATCTGCGGGATCCGCGGCGCGCGGCGTTGCCGATCGCTGCTGCCGTCGGCGGCATGGTGGTGCCGGCTGTGATCTTCGTCGCTGTCACGGCCCGTGTCGGGGACGGTGCGTTGCGCGGGTGGGCGATTCCGACGGCCACTGACATCGCGTTCGCGGTGGCGGTGCTTGCCGTCATCTCCACCCACCTGCCGGCGGCGCTTCGCACATTTCTGCTGACTCTGGCCGTGGTGGACGACCTGCTGGCCATCGTGGTGATTGCGGTGTTCTACACCGACGAGATCGTAGTGTGGGCGCTGGCCGCTGCGCTGCTGCCGCTGGCCGCATTCATCGTGGCCGTGCAGCGCGGGGTGCAGGCGTGGTGGGTGTTGCTGCCGCTCGGTCTGGCCACCTGGGTGCTGATGCACGAGTCCGGTGTGCACGCGACCGTGGCCGGGGTGCTGCTCGGCTTCGCCGTGCCGGTACGTAGATCGGCCACCCGCCGGGCCGGCCACCACGACGTCGGGCTGGCCGAGCACTTCGAGCACCGACTGCGGCCGCTGTCGGCGGGGCTGGCAATCCCGGTCTTCGCGTTCTTCGCCGCCGGGGTGAGCCTCGGCGGTGTGAGCGGTCTGTCGCGATCGCTGTCCGACCCGATCGCCTTGGGCATCATCGCCGGTCTGGTGCTGGGCAAACCCATCGGCATCCTGACCACCACACGGGTACTGGCCACGCTCACCCGGGCGAAACTGGACAGCTCGCTGCGCTGGGTCGACGTCCTCGGTGTGTCCATGCTGGCCGGGATCGGGTTCACGGTGTCGCTGCTCATCGGCGAGCTGGCCTACGGCCTGGGCTCTGATCGTGACGAATTGGTGAAGGTCGGCGTGTTGGCCGGATCACTGATAGCCGCAGGGTCGGCATCGGTGCTCCTACTCTCCAGAAACGCCTCCTACCGGCGCATTCAGCAGCTCGAGACACGTGACGCCAACCGTGATGGAGTGCCCGACGTGTACCAGACTCGCCAGGACTGAGCATCACGGCCGTGCGTAGACTGGCGGGATGCTTGAACAGATCCGCGGTCCCGCTGATCTGCAACACCTCTCGCAGGCTCAACTGGAGGAGTTGGCCCGCGAGATCCGTGACTTTCTGATCCATAAAGTCGCGGCCACGGGTGGACATCTGGGACCCAACCTGGGCGTCGTGGAGTTGACGCTGGCGCTGCATCGCGTCTTCGACTCACCCTACGACCCGATCCTGTTCGATACCGGCCACCAGGCGTACGTGCACAAGATGCTCACCGGCCGGTGTCCGGACTTTGAGTCACTGCGCAAGAAGGACGGCCTGTCGGGCTATCCATCGCGCGCGGAGAGCGAACACGACTGGGTGGAGTCCAGCCACGCCAGCTCGGCGCTGTCCTACGCCGACGGGCTGGCCAAGGCATTCGAGCTCAGTGGTCACCGCAACCGCCACGTGGTGGCCGTCGTCGGAGACGGTGCGCTCACCGGCGGCATGTGCTGGGAGGCCCTGAACAACATCGCCGCGTCCCGGCGCCCGGTGGTCATCGTCGTCAACGACAACGGTCGCAGCTACGCCCCGACGATCGGCGGCTTTGCCGAGCACCTGGCTGCGCTGCGCTTGCAGCCGGGCTACGAGCGTGTGCTCGAAGAGGGTCGCAAGGCCGTGCGCGGGGTGCCGGTGATCGGTGAGTTCTGTTACCAGTGCATGCACAGCATCAAGGCCGGTATCAAAGACGCGCTGTCCCCCCAGGTGATGTTCACCGACCTGGGATTGAAGTACGTGGGCCCTATTGATGGTCATGACGAGCACGCGGTGGAAAGCGCACTGCGGCACGCCCGTACGTTCAATGCCCCGGTGGTCGTACACGTGGTGACCCGTAAAGGAATGGGCTACGCGCCGGCGGAGAACGACGTCGATGATCAGATGCATGCCTGCGGAGTGATCGATCCAGAGACCGGGCTGGCCACCTCGGTGCCGGGACCGGGATGGACGTCGAGGTTCTCCGAGACCCTGGTGCGCTTGGCCGCCAAGCGTCGAGACGTGGTGGCGATCACTGCGGCGATGCCGGGTCCGACCGGTCTGAGTGCCTTCCGGGACCGGTTCCCGGATCGGTTCTTCGACGTCGGTATCGCCGAACAGCACGCACTGACCTCGGCGGCCGGTCTGGCGATGGGCGGCATGCACCCGGTGGTCGCGATCTACTCGACGTTCCTCAACCGGGCGTTCGACCAGGTCATGATGGATGTTGCGCTGCACCGGCTGCCGGTGACGATGGTGCTGGACCGGTCAGGTATCACCGGACCGGACGGGGCAAGCCACAACGGGATGTGGGACCTGTCCATCCTCAACGTGGTGCCCGGGATGCGCGTCGCGGCCCCGCGTGACGGTGCCCGACTGCGCGAAGAGTTGGCCGAGGCACTCGACGTCGATGACGGGCCCACTGCGCTGCGCTTCCCGAAAGGTGATGTCGGCGAGGACATTCCCGCGCTCGAGCGGCGCGACGGTATGGACGTGCTCGCGGTCCCGGCCGGCGATTCCAGCGAGGATGTGCTGATCGTGGCGGTCGGCCCGTTCGCGGCGATGGCGTTGGCCATCGTCGAGCGGTTGCGCCCACACGGCATCGGAGTCACCGTGGTCGACCCACGGTGGGTGCTGCCGGTACCCGACGGGATCGTCTCGATGGCGGCACGCCACAAGTTGGTGGTCACCCTCGAGGACAACGGTGTGCAGGGCGGCGTCGGTTCTGCGGTCTCGGGGGCACTGCGCCGGGCCGAGGTGGATGTGCCCTGCCGGGATGCGGCGTTGCCGCAGAGATTCTTCGACCACGCCTCGCGCGGCGAGGTGTTGAGCGAGGTCGGACTGACCGAGCGCAACATCGCCCGCCAGATCACCGGGTGGGTGGCCGCGCTGGGTGCCACCGTCGCCGACCGTCCCGTCAGCGAACACCTGGACTGACCCGCTGCAGTGAGCGACTAGGGTGTAAGTCATGAGATCGCTTGTCGCCGTGAGGATTCTTGTCATCATCGCGCTGATCGCGGCGAGCCTGGCCGGGACCTCGGCCACTGCCGCGGCAGCGGTGCCGCAATGGTCGGGACTGGACGCGCGGCACTACTCCGGTCCCATCCCGGCGCCCGGAGACCTGATCGAGACGGTGCCGCTGGACCCCGAACTGTCGGTCACCGGAGCCGGCGCGGCGTACCGCATCCTGTACGCGACCATCGACCAACACGACCGCCCCGCCACCAGCACGGCCGCGGTGTTCGTCCCGAAGGCCACTGCTCCGCCGACGGGCCGGCCGGTGGTGGCGTGGGCGCACGGCACGGTGGGGTTGGGTGACGATTGCACACCGTCCGCGCGGCCCCGCAGCATCCGTGACGACCAGTATCTGTCGCACTGGCTCGACCAGGGGTACGTGGTGGTGGCCAGCGACTACGCCGGTCTGGGGACGCCTGGGTTGATGAGTTATCTCAACAGCGTCACCACCGCCCGCGGGGTGACCGATGCTGTTCTTGCCGCCCACCAGATGGACTTGGCACTGTCGCCGGAATGGGCGGTGGTCGGCCAGTCCCAGGGCGGCGCGGCCGCGGTTTCCACGGCGCGGTGGGCCACTGATTTCAGCGCCGACTCCGGGCTGGACTATCGAGGTGTGGTCGCCACCGGCACACCGGCGATGGTCGAGGACCTCGTCAAGCAGGCCGGACCTGATATGGCCGTGCCGCCGGAGCTGGGCCCGGTCGCCAACGCCTACGCGGCCTACATCATCGCGGCCCTGCGCGAGGCGCGTCCGGACCTCAACCTCGACCGGGTGCTCTCGCCGGCCGGTCAGGCCGCTGCTGACCAGGCCGAAACGCTCTGTCTGGCTGAACTTTCGGCGGCATTGTCGGACGCGACGGTCCCGGGTCTGTTCAGCGCGCCGATCACCTCGATTCCCGGGGCCGAGGAAGCCATCGACGAGTACATGGGCATCCCCTCCGACGGCTATGACCGACCGCTCTTCCTCGGTGTCGGGTTGCGCGACCGCGATGTGCCACCGAGCTTGACGCTTCGCTTCAACGATCGGCTGGTCGCCGACGGGCAGGAGGTGACGCTGCAGGTGTATCCGGAGCAGGACCACGGCGGTACAGTGCTGGCTTCCCTGCCGGATTCGACTCCTTTCCTGGCGGAACTGCTCAGCTGAGCGTAGAGACGAGATCGGGCGCTAGCCGCTCATCGGTCGGGTCACGGCTGCGCGCCGGCCAGCGCCCGGGCCAGCACCGGCACGGTCAGCTCACGCTGCCACTGGCGCGCCGAGCAGGCCTGCAGGAATTCTTCGACGGCTGCCTCGCTGTCGTCGGCCGGCACCCAGTCCCAGCACAGTCTGCGCACCACATCCGGGGCCAGCAGGTTCTCCACGGGGACCGAGACCTGTTGTGCCAGTTCGGCCAAACCGGCTTTGGCGGCCTCCAGGCGGACCGCTGCCTCCGGCTTGCGCCGGGCCCATCTCGACGCCGGTGGGGGTCCGTTCGAGGGCTCCTGCGTCGACGGGGGGTCGGCTGACCGGGCCCGGGCCAGCGCATCGAGCCACACCTGGGCGCTGCGCCGCTGCCGGGCGCCGCCGAAGATGGGTAACGCGGTGAGCTTTTCGACGGTGTCGGGATCGGTGGTGGCCGCGTTGATGATCGCGCTGTCGGGAAGGATCCGTCCGGGTGCGATGTCGCGGCGGCGGGCAATCTGATCCCGCGTGGTCCACAGTTCACGCACCGCGGCCAGCGCGCGGGGGTCGCGCACCTTGTGAATTCCGGAGGTGCGACGCCAGCGATCCCGACGGGTAGGCGCAGCCTCGAAGGTGCGCAGGAACTCGAATTCCTGTCGCGCCCAATCGGTCTTGCCCTGCTCTTCGAGTTCTGCGGCAATGGCATCGCGCAGTTCTGTGAGTACCTCGACGTCCAGCGCGGCGTAATTCAACCAGTCGTCGGGCAGTGGTCGCTTCGACCAGTCGGCCGCCCCGTGGCCCTTGGTCAGCGCCAACCCCAGCAGCCGCTGCACCATTGCGGCGAGATTGACCCGATCGAAGTTGGCCAGCCGGCCGGCCAGCTCGGTGTCATACAGCGAGGTGGGCCGGATCCCCACTTCCGCCAGACACGGCAGGTCCTGGTCGGCGGCGTGGAGCACCCACTCGTCGGTCTGCAACACCGCCGCCACCGGCGCCAATACCTCGACCGAATCACCGCCGTGACTGACCGGGTCGATCAGCACCGTGCCGGCGCCTTCGCGGCGTATCTGGATCAGGTAGGCACGATTGGAGTACCGGAATCCCGAAGCACGCTCGGCATCGACGGCGAACGGCCCCCGGCCCGACGCGAGAAGGTCTGCCGCACAGGCTATTTCGCTGCGGCTTGCCGAGATGTCAGGCACCCCGTCGCGGGGTGCCAACAGCGGCTCGGCGTCCTCGGTCGGCGCAGCGGGGGTTTCCATGGTTTCCATGGCGGAACCCGACGGTTCGGTCTCGGTCATGGTTTTCAGGCGCGGGTGCGCGAGTTCAAGTCGGTCACCCCGGTCGGTGGCAGGCCGGCGGCGTGCTCGAGTACCTCGCAGAATGCCTGGACGTGCGGGCCCAGGTCGAGCGTGGTCGCCGTCCACGAGGCGCGCAGTTCCAGCTGGTGTGCCCGCGGCGGTCCGGAGATGTCGCCGTAACGCACCGAGGTGGTGGCGGTGACGGTGCCGCCCAGCGCGGTGACGTGTTCGGCCTGCTGTTCGAGGGCGTCGACCAGCCAGCTCCAGGCGACCTCGGGAAGCAATGGGTCGACGGCCTCGCTGGAGTCCAGGTCGGCCTGGATGTAGGCCACCAGGCGCATCGTGCCGTCCCAGGCGTCTGCGCCCTCGGGGTCATGCAGCAGGATCAGGCGGCCGAACGCGTCGCCCTCCGAGCGTTCCGGGATGATCGCGGTCTCGGCGTGTTTGACCTCGGCGCCCAGCGCGTAACTGAACGGGGCGAGCCGTTGAGGCGGACGAATCGGGCCCAGCTCGATCTCCGGCCGCACGGTGGTGGCATTCATCGCCGCCACCGCTTCACGGAATTGAGCCGGTTCGGCGGTGGTCACAGCCTCTGACGCTAGTGCATCTCTGCCCCGCGGGGCGCAGGCGCGCCGAGATGGTCATGGCAGCATGGACACCGATGAATACGCGCCGCGAGCTGCCCGAATCGCCCTACCTGGCTGCCGTCGCCGGCCGCAAGCCACACCGCGTGCCGGTGTGGATGATGCGGCAAGCGGGACGGTCGCTGCCGGAATACCGGGAATTGCGGGCCAAGAACACCATGATGCAGGCCTGTTTCGACGCCGACCTGATCACCGAGATCACGCTGCAACCGGTGCGCCGGCACCACGTCGACGCGGCGATTCTGTTCTCCGACATCGTGGTGCCGCTGCGGGCCGCCGGTATCGCGCTGGACATCGTGCCCGACGTCGGGCCGGTGATCGAGCACCCGATCCGCACCGCAGCTGATGTCGGCGCGATCACCGAGCTGCAGCGCGACCAGGTGCAACCGGTGGCCACCGCGGTGAGCCGACTGACCGGCGCACTGGGCGACGTGCCGCTGATCGGATTCGCCGGCGCGCCGTTCACGTTGGCCTCCTACCTCGTCGAAGGCGGTCCCAGCCGTAACCACGAGCACACCAAGGCCATGATGTTGGGTGCCCCCGAGCTCTGGAACGCGCTGATGACCGCGCTGACCGACGTCACCATCGCGTTCCTGAAGACCCAGCTCGATGCCGGTGTCGACGCGATCCAGGTGTTCGACTCCTGGGCCGGGACGCTGTCGCTGGTGGACTACCGCGCCTCGGTGCTGCCGCACAGCGCCCGGGTGTTCGCCGAGCTGGCCGGTTACGGCGTGCCGATGACACATTTCGGGGTGGGGACTGCCGAACTGCTCGGTGCCATGTCCGAGGCGGTGGCCGGTCTGGGCACCCCCGCGGTGGTCGGGGTGGACTGGCGGACGTCGCTGACCGACGCTGCGGGGCGGGTGCAGCGCGGCGCCGCCCTGCAGGGCAATCTCGACCCGGTGGTGCTGCTGGCGGGGTGGCCGGTGGTGCAGCGCGCGGTGCGTGCTGTCGTCGAGGACGGCCGCCGAGCGACTGACGCCGGTGCGGCCGGCCATGTGTTCAATCTCGGCCATGGCGTGCTGCCGGCCACCGACCCCGGGATCATCACCGACACCGTGGCGTTGGTGCACGAGTTGTGAGTCGCTCTTATTGCGTCGTCGGTGGCGGCATCTCCGGGCTGGTCGCGGCTTACCGGCTGCGGGTGACAGCAGGTCCGAGCGCCTCGATCACGGTATTCGACCCGGCTGACCGCCTCGGCGGGGTGTTGCGCACCGAGCGCATCGCCGGTCAGGCCCTCGACGTCGGCGCAGAGGCGTTCGTGGCGCGCCGGCCGGAGGTGCCCGCTCTGCTCGGCGAGCTGGGGTTGTCGGGTAAACAGATCAGCACCACCGGGGCGCGGCCGCTGATCTACTGCGAGGACCGGCTGCATCAGCTGCCCCGAGACACCGTCAACGGCATCCCGTCGCGCCCGGACGCGCTGACCGGTCTGGTCGACGATGCGACGATCCAATGGATGCTCTCCGAGCCGCGGCGCCCGTTGTCGTGGCAGGCAGGTGCGGACCCGACGGTCGCCGAGCTGGTCGGCGACCGGTTCGGCGAGCAGGTGGTCATCCGGTCGGTGGATCCGTTGCTGGCCGGCGTGTACGCGGGCTCGGCCGCGACGATCGGTCTGCGCGCGGCCGCGCCGACGGTCGCCGCCGCACTGGATCAGGGTGCGCGCAGCCTGACCGAGGCCGCCGTTGCGGCGCTGCCACCGCCATTGCCCGGTTCGGTGTTCGGTGCCGTCGACGGTGGCTACCAGGTTCTGCTCGACGAGCTGGTGCGCCGAGCGGCAGCGACCTGGGCACAGGTGGCGGTGCGCGCCGTGCACCGCGTCGGGCAGGGGTGGGAGCTCGTCGACGACGAGGGGGTGCGCTGGCCTGCCGATGCGGTGGTGCTCGCCGTTCCCGCGCCACGGCTGCCTGATTTGGTTGCCGATTTCGCGCCTCGCAGCGCCGCAGCGGCGCGGCGCATCCGGGTGGCGTCCTCAGCAGTGGTGGCCTTGGCACTGCCCGGCGGTACGCCGCTGCCCGAACAGTCGGGGGTGTTGGTGGCGGGCAAGACCCGACTGAGGGCCAAGGCCGTCACGCTGTCCTCGCGCAAGTGGGGTGTCCGCGGCAACGTGGAGCTGGTGCGCCTGTCGTTCGGTCGGTTCGGTGACGACCTCGCGCGACGTGTCGGCGACGACGATCTGCTGACCTGGTCGGTAGAGGATCTGCGGACGCTGTTCGGTGTCTCGATCGAGCCGCAGGACAGCATGGTGGTGCGCTGGATCGACGCGATGCCCCAGTACGGGCCCGGGCACGCCGGTCTGGTCTCGGAGATCCGGGCCGGGCTGCCCGCGACGCTGGCGGTCGCCGGCGCCTACCTCGACGGCATCGGGGTGCCGGCCTGTGTGGCCGCGGCAACCCGGGCGGTCGCCGGACTGCAGGTGCGGCACTGACGGCGGTGCCGGCATGACTGGCCTGTGACGGCGGTGCCGGCATGACTGGCCTGTGACGGCGGTGCCGGCATGACTGGCCTGTGACGGCGGTGCCGGCATGACTGGCCTGCGTGGCACGATAGGGCCATGTCCAAGCTCGATTTCGACGCACTCAACGCGACCATCCGATACCTGATGTTCTCGGTGTTCTCCGTGGCCCCGGGGGAATTGGATCGCGACGACGACGCGCGCGCAGCGGTGGCCGACGAGACGGCCACATTCCTCAAGCAGCAGGAGGATAAAGGCGTCGTGGTGCGCGGGCTTTACGACATCGCCGGCTTGCGTGCCGACGCCGACTTCATGATCTGGACGCACGCCGAGAACGTGGAGGCGCTGCAGTCCACCTACGCCAACTTTCGCCGCACCACCACGCTGGGACGGGCGTCCACCCCGGTGTGGAGCAACGTGGCGCTGCACCGGCCTGCCGAGTTCAACAAGAGCCACATTCCGGCGTTCCTCGCAGGGGAGGACCCCGGCGCCTACATCTGTGTCTATCCGTTCGTGCGGTCTCTGGATTGGTATCTGCTGCCCGACGAGGAACGCCGGCGGATGCTGGCCGAGCACGGCATGGCCGCGCGAGGTTACAAGGACGTCCGGGCCAACACCGTGCCGGCGTTTGCGCTGGGCGACTACGAGTGGTTGTTGGCCTTCGAGGCTCCGGAGCTGCACCGGATTGTGGACCTGATGCGCGATTTGCGCGCCACCGACGCGCGCCGTCACGTCCGTGAGGAGACGCCGTTCTTCACCGGACCCCGGGTCTCGGTCGAGCAGCTGGTGACCGCGCTGCCGTAGCGCTTTGCTGACGGTGGGCCGCGGGATAAATTCTTGCAAACGGCGCAAATATGCGACCTCGACAATAAAATGTAATCCACTTCGAAAACACCGTGAATTAGGCTGATCCGTCGACCTTCGGCAAATTTCTGAAGTCGGTCCTTATCTGCCATCGCGCAGTGGTGACAATCGCTACACTCGCGCCATGTCGAACCGGCGGGGGGTGGCTGCGGGCGCAGTGGGCGCAACCGCGGCCTACTCGCTGTGGTTGCTGTCCGACTGGGGTGGACAGGTCGTCAACGACCTGGTCGACGACCTCGGCCTCGCCGTCATTTCGCTGTTTGCTGCGATCTGCGCTGCCACAGCGGCCCACCGCGCGCGTGGCAGGGAACGACGTGCATGGTGGTCGATGTCTTTCGGCGCGGTGGGTTGGTGTCTGGGCAGCCTGGGGGTGGCCTACCTGCACGCCACCACGGGGACACACCCGGTGATGTCATGGGCCGATGTCGGTTATGTGTCGTTCTTGGGCGGCGCCGCGCTGTGTCTGGTGTTTCTGTTGTCGACGGCGCCGCCGCCGACGCAGGTGCGGCTGCTGCTGGACGGCATGATCGTCAGCGCCGCACTGTTCGGCCTGGCGTGGGTGACCGCGTTACAGACCGTGCACTCGGTCCGTGCGGGCAACCCGGCGGGTATGGCGATGGCGCTGTCCTATCCGATCGTCGACATCGCGCTCATCACCGTCGCGGTGCTGATGCTGGCGCGCGCGCCGGTCGGCGAGCGCGCGCACCTGGGGTGGTTGGCCACCGGGTTGGTGCTGATCGCGTTGTCCGACATTGCGTTCACGCACCTCACTGCACTGGACGGCGGCCGGGAATACCACATCCTCGGGATCGGGTGGGCGTGGGGTTTTCTGTGCATCGGAATGGCCGCACTGGTGACGTCTGCGCCGGCCGGCGGCAGCGCAACGGACGCGTTGTCGGTGCCACCGCGGTTGTCCGTGTGGCTCCCGTATCTGGCGGTGGCGCTGTCGGCTCTGCTGGCCACGCCGATGCTGCTGAGCGGCTTGGGCCCGGTGTTCATCGCGGTCGCGGTGATCGTCGTCGCGGTGCTGATCCGGCAGTTCCTGGTGCTGGGGGAGAACCGGCGTCTGCTTGCCGAGGTGGCGGACCGAGCACTGCGTGACCCGCTCACCGGCCTGGCCAACCGGACCTTGTTCTCCGACCGACTGGTGCACGCGATGCAGCTGCATGAGCGCCATGCGCTCGACGTCACGGTGGTGGTGCTCGACCTCGACGACTTCCGGTTGGTCAACGAGAATTTCGGCCACCGCACCGGAGACATGGTCTTGATCCGGGTCGCTGAGCGGCTGGCCGGCACTGTGCGAGCCAGCGACACCCTGGCCCGGGTCGGCGGAGATGAATTCGCGGTGATCATGATGGGCGATGCTGACGCGTCCCGTGATACCGCCGAGGACCTGATCGAGGCCTTTGATCGACCGTTTCTGATCGATGGCCAGGAACTGCGATTGCGGCCCGGTGTCGGGCTGGCCACCACCGGTGCCGGGCACCGGTGTTCATCGGCCGACGAACTGCACAAACGCGCCGAGGTGGCGCTGGAGGTTGCCAAACACGCGCGGACCGGCCGGTTGGTCGCACACAGTCCGGGCATGCAGCCCGGACAACCGATGGTGCAGGGCAGTGGCGACGAGGACATGGGATCGGCGCAGCTGCTGGCCGAACTTCGCTCCGCGATCGAGCACGGTGGGCTCAGTGTGGTGTATCAACCCAAGTTCGACCTGAGCAGCTACGAGATCGTCGGGTTGGAGGCGCTGATCCGCTGGCCGCATCCACGGCGTGGGCTGCTGGGTCCCGATCAGTTCCTTCCTCTCGTACGCCGGCACGGCCTGATGCGCTCGTTGACCGCGGTGGTGCTGTCCACAGCGCTCGACGACGCCGCACGCTGGCACGCCATGGGTGTGGGTGTTCCGGTGGCCATCAACGTCTTTGCCCCGGCGATCGCCGATCCCGAGCTGTGCGAGCAGCTGACCCGGGCGCTCGACGAGCGCGGCTTACCGCCAGAATGGCTGACCATCGAGATCACCGAGGATCTGCTGCTGGACAATCTGGGCAGGACCAGGAAAGTCTTCGAGGCGTTGCGCGCCAGGGGAATCCGGGTGGCGATCGACGACTTCGGCAGTGGTTACTCGGCGCTGTGGTACCTGCGCGAGTTTCCGGTGGACGAGGTCAAGCTCGACCGGGAGTTCATCGCCCCGATTCTGACCCATCCGGCGTCGGCCGCAATCGCCCGCGCGGTCATCGGGTTGGCTCACTCGCTGGGCCTGACGCCGGTGGCTGAAGGTGTGGAGAACGCCGAAACCGCGGCGCGGCTGAGGGAGTACGGCTGCGTGATCGCGCAGGGTTTCCATTTCAGCGCGCCGCTTCCGGCTCCGGCGGTCCTGGACCTGTTGCAGCTGCAGAAACGCGGTGGTCTACAGCCGCCCGATGCTCATCCGTCGGTGGGCACCAAGCGCAGCGAGATCGAGTTGATGCAGTAGCGCTTGTCCGTCGGTGTCGGGTAACCCTCGCCTTCGAACACGTGACCGAGGTGGCTGTGACAGTGGGCGCACAAGACCTCCACCCGACGCATCCCCATGGAATCGTCGGGCCGCAGTACCACTGCGTCCGAGTCGGCCGGGTCGAAGAACGACGGCCACCCGCAGTGCGATTCGAACTTCTCGCTGCTGCGGAACAGTTCGGCGCCGCAGGCGCGGCACTGATAGACGCCGGTGGTCTTGGTGTCGGTGTACTCGCCGGTGAAGGGTCGTTCGGTGCCGGCCCGCCGCAGCACCGCGAACTCCTGGGGGGTCAGCCGTTCTCGCCACTGATCGTCGCTGAGTACCAGCTGGGGATCTGTCGCTGTCATGGATTCAGGCTACTCGTCGCCGGTCCGCGCGGCTGCGATGTCTCTTTCAGCCACAGCGGATCGATGCCGTCGTCGAGGCGACCGTCGGACTTGGCGTCGAGGTAGCGGAACAGCAGGACCGTGAACACCACGATGACCAGTAGTGACCAGCCGTAGGTGATCTTCAGGTACTCCAGCGCGCGACCGGTGGTCGGCCAGTGATACAGCAGCCACCTGTCCATCGTGGTGAACCCGTAGATCGCCAGCCACGCCACCCAGCTGCGGATCACCGAGTTCGGCAGCACGACCGTCATCAGGAACGGGAACAGCATCATCGAGTAGTAGCCCTGGCCCAGCGAGAGCACCAGCCACGACGTCAACAGCAGCACACCGGAGGACGTCAGCATCCAGAACAGCGGATCGCGGGTGCGGTAGTAGCGGTAGAGCAGCCACAGCGCGATGGCACCGAGCACGGCGAACCCGACGCGCAGGGTCATGATCAACCACATCGGCAGCCCGTAGTAGACACCGTTGCCCAGGATCGAGCTGTTGAAGTAGTCGCGGGTCGACAGGATGTAGGGCAGTGTGCGCGTCACGAAGCTCATCGGGTCGCTGATCAGCGGCCAGGCCACCACATTGAACACCGCGGGCACGGCGAACGCGGTGACCAGGGCGCGCCACTGCCGGTTAAGCAAGGGCAGCAACAGCAGTGGCGCCAGCAGCGGTTTAACCACCAGGGTCATTCCGATCGCGGCGCCTGCCCACCATTCGTGGCGTCGCTGGCCGGTGAGTAGCCAGCGGAAGAACAGCACCTCGCACAGCAGTATGGGGCCGTTGATGTTGCCGAACACCAGGGTGTTGGTGACGTTTTCGGTGCAGAACATGGCCAGCAGCAGGGCAGGCGCGGCCACCGAGGCCAGGGTGAAGTTGAACAGCCGCAGCAGGAAGTACGCAGCGAGCACGATCGCAAGCGTGTTGAAGAAGATGAACCAGTACCGCGAGGCATCCACCGGCAGGTAACCGAACGGCGCCATCAACAGAGTGCCGCCGGGTGGGTAGAGGTAGTGCGGGTCGACGTGGTTGAAGTTCTCGTTGTAGATGTCCCAACCGCGTTTGAAGTTCACCACCGCGCGGTAGACGGGCGCGAAGTCGTCGGTGATGTAGCCGTTGGTGGCCAGCACGTAGCTGCGGTGGATGATCGACAGGATTGCCAGTGGCCACAGCACCGACCGCAGGACCGATGCGGTGCTGGGCGGCGAGGTGCGGGGCCGGAAGGCGGACATAACAAGATCACGCACGTGCGAACCGTACACCGAGGCGTCAGCTCGGCCGGTCATGCAGGGCAGTACGTGTCGGTCTCGGGAAGCTGCCCGCTGTCGAGGTAGGTCAGCACCGGTGGCAACGCACAGTCGGTGTACACCACGGCGCCGTGGCCGATGCCCTGCCAGATCACCCGGCGGTTAGGGGAGCCCGCGTTGATCGCGGTGGCCGCGACTGCGGCGACACCCTCGTTGCCGACGACGGGGTCGTTCTGCACGCCCAGGAGCAGCGTCGGGATCTCCAGGCCGGCGGGTTCCTTCGGCGCTGCACCGCTGGGCCAGTGCAGGCACTTGACCATGTCGAGCGCACCGACGACACCGAACTGTGGAAACTGCCTGCCCCACGCGACGACCAGTTCACGGACCCGGTCTGGAGTCGGCCGGTTGAGGGCATCGCTGCATCCGTTGACGAACTGTCCGTCGCTCTGGCGCAGGGTCTCGGCCTGATTGATCAGGTTGTTGAGCCGGTTGGTGTTGCCCGCCTGCGCGTCGGCGATCGCCAGCGCCAGCTCATTGGTCGAGTCCACCCGGCCGCCACGCGGGAAGGCCAGCGCGGTCGATATCGCGTCGGCAACCGCGGCAGCCGACGCTCCACCCGGACCGTTGCCGGCGCGTGCCGCCCGCAGCAGGGCGTCGACCGCGGCTTTGGGGTCGGCGCCCAGCACGCAGTTGGTCGCCGCGCATTGGGCGGCCCAGGCGTCCAGCGCCGCCTGCTGTCCCCTGACCCGCTGTTCGGTGGCGGTTTCGTCGGCGATGCCGAGCGGCAGTGGGGAGTCCAGCACCAGCCGGGCGACCTTGTTGGGGTGTGACCCGGCGTAGGCCAGCGCGACCTGTGCGCCGTTGCCGATGCCGAGCAACGCCAGCGCAGGTACGTCCCAGGTGGTGCGCAGACGTTCGATGTCTTCGGCAGCGTGGGCGTTGTCGTAGGCCGAGTCGCCGGGGGCGATGGTATCGGTGCAGTTGGTGGTGGCGGTCATGGTGATCGCGCTGAGCGCGGCCACCGGATCGTCACCGGTTTGGAACTGCGCTTGCTCGAACATCTCCTGACGGTCGAACATGTCCCGGCAGTCCAGCGCGCCGGACAGCCCGATGCCGCGGCGGTCCACGGCGACCACCGGGCGGCTGGCAAGGACATCGATGCCGGCGCGTGCCAGCCAGGCCGGAAGTTGGACCGAGGTCGGCACGTCCGATCCGGTGGTCATCACCAGCGGACCCGCGTCGGCGGGCGTCTGCGCCGACATCGCGCGCACCACACCGATGCTGACCGATCCGGTGGCCCCGTTGATCGGGTCAAGGTCGGCGTCGTAGCTGGCGCATTCGAGCCGAACCCCTGGGACGGGGTCGATGGCCGCCGAGGTGAAGACCCGGGTGGTGCAGTCGCGCCAGGACAGGTCGTTCTTGGGTGCTTCGATGACGGGTGGTCCGTCCGGCTGGTCGCTTGGTGGCGCAACGCCCTGCGGGCGGGCGCCGGAGTCGGTGGCGTAGCGGGGGTTGGCGGCCAGGCCGGGTGAGCATCCGGCCAGCACCAGCGACACAGCGACGGCCAGCACGGCACCTCGGTGGGCGCGAAGCAGTCGACGCATGCCGACCACAGTACTGACCGGCTGAGCCTCGGTGGTTCAGCGCATACCGGGTGGTTGGGCTTCTGCAGCGCGGCCGTAGCGCAGGTACAGATAGCCCTCGGAGTCGGTCAGCACGGTGCGTGGCTGCATCGCGGTCGAGGCCTGCCCGGGTCCGGTGGCGATGCGGGGGGACTGTCCGCCGACCAGCACGGGGGCAACAGTGAGACACAGCTCGTCGAGCAGGCCGACGGCTACGAACGCGCCCAGGATGGCGGGGCCACCTTCGGTGAGCACCCGCAGCAGACCGCGTCGAGCCAGCAGGCTCAGCGCGGTCGGCAGGTCCACGGAGTCTGCTCGGTCCCCGGAGGCGTCGAAGACCTCGGCGAGGTCGCCGAGCTGTTCCCGAGTATCGGCGAGGGCCTCGGTGCTGGTCAGGACCAGGGGCGGGATCTCGGTGTGGGTGAACAGCCGCGAGCGCCGTTCCAGTCGACCGGTGCGGGTCAACACGGCGACCGGCGGGACCTCGGTCTGGCCGCGGAGTTGGCGGGTTGCGCGGCGCGACGCATCGAAGTGCACTCCGGAGTAGTTCTCGACGCGTACGGTGCCCGCCCCGACCACGATGACGTCGGCCAGCTCGCGCAGCGTGGCGAACACGGCGCGGTCGCCGGCGGCACCCAGGGCGCCGGAGCGGCCGTCGTCGGAGGTGGCGCCGCCGTCGAGCGAGCTGATCATGTTGGCCCGCACCCAACACGACCGCAGGGCATCGGGGTAGGCGTAGTGCGCTGCCAGCGCGTGCTCATCGAGCGTGGAGTCCGTGCCCAGCAGTGTGAACTGTGTCCCGTCCCCGTCGCCGGCCATACGCAGAATCACAGCACGCCGTTAGGGTGCCATGCATGCACGGGTCCAGCGAGGTCGGTCATCTCGTCGATCGGCGTCCCAGCGTCACCCCGGAACGGCTGATAGCCCAGCTGACGCCGCCACCGACGTTCGCCGAGGTCAGTTTCGAGTCGTACCGGCCCGACCCCGCCGAGCCGTCGCAGGACGCGGCGGTCCAGGCGTGCCGACGGTTCTGCGAACAGGCCGAGGAACGCCGGGCCGGCAGGAAGAAGCTGTTCGGTAAGCGTGCGGTGTTGCCTGGTGTCGGGGTGTACCTCGACGGCGGTTTCGGAGTGGGCAAGACGCACCTGCTCGCATCGTCGTACTTCGCGGTCTCCGGGCAGAAGGCCTTCGCGACGTTCGGTGAACTCACCCAGCTGGCCGGGGTGTTCGGGTTCACCGAGTGCATCGATCTGCTCGCCGATTACGTCCTGGTCTGTATCGACGAGTTCGAGCTCGACGACCCGGGCAACACGACGCTGATCTCGCGGCTGCTGTCGGCACTTGTCGAGCGGGGTGTGTCGGTGGCGGCGACCTCCAACACGCTGCCGGAACAACTCGGCGAGGGTCGGTTCGCCGCACAGGACTTTCTGCGTGAGATCAACACGTTGGCCGCGATGTTCACCACCGTGCGCATCGAGGGTCCCGACTATCGTCACCGCGGGTTGCCGCCGGCGCCCGAGCCGCTCAGTGACGGTGAGGTCGCGCAGCGGGCCGCCGCGGTACCCGGCGCGACACTCGATGACTTCGACGACCTGTGTGCGCATCTGGCCACCATGCACCCCTCGCGCTACCTGGCATTGATTGAGGAGGTCTCGCAGGTCTTCCTCACTGGCGTCCACCCGATAGACGATCAGAATGTGGCGTTGCGGCTGGTTTCGCTGACTGACCGCCTCTACGACGCGGGAATTCCGGTGATCGCGTCGGGCGCCAAGCTCGACACCATCTTCAGTGAAGACATGCTCGCCGGCGGCTTCCGCAAGAAGTACCTGCGGGCCACCTCGCGTCTGCTCGCGTTGACCGCGGCCGGTCAGACCGGGCGCAGCATCACGTAGTCCTGCTCAAGGGCGGCGCCCAGCCGAAACGATTTGGTGCCTGCGACCGTGAAGCCGTGCTTGCTGTAAAAGCGTTGCGCCCGTGTGTTTCTCTGGTTGACACCCAGCCACAGGCACGCCGCACCGGACTGCTCGGCGTGGCGCAGGGTTGCGGTCATCAGCGACGTGGCTGTGCCTGTGCCGTGTGCCGCAGACGCGACGTACATCTTGGATAGTTCGACGGCGGGGCGGTCGGTGACCGCCGCGGCGACGTCAGGGTCGTCGGGCGCTGCGCGGATCAGCATGGCGTATCCGAGCATGCAGCCGTCCCGGCTGGCTGTCAGCACGGTGCGGTCAGGATCGTGCAGATAGTCGCAGAACCGGGCGGCGCTGAGGTTTTCGGCGATGAACGCCGAGACATCCTCGGGTCGCGACGAGGGCGGGCAGGCCAGTGGGAAGGTGCGCGCGGCGAGCTCGGCGAGTTCGGTGACCCGCCTGGGGTCCGCTGGGCCGATCAGGACAGCCAACTGCTCAGGCGACGTTCCACTGCGCCAGTCGGGTGCCGCTGATGCGGTCCAGCAGAACGACATTGGACACCAGGTCGCGGTAGCAGTCCCACCAGACCCCGCCGGTGAAGGTGTGACCCACCTGGGCGGTTTGCATGCCGAACTGCAGCGCGTCGGGGGCGTCGCTGTTGCGGGGCTCGTAGGCGTCGCCGGTCGGGGTGACGCCGCGGAAGGCGAACGTGATGGCCATCGCGTAGGGCGTGGGAAGCTGCACCGGGGTGATCGTCACCTCGGCGCGGTACACCTGGTAGCGCGGGGCGCGCGGGGGATAGCCGAATCCGGGCGGTACCGAGGACGGCGCGATGTGGTTGACCGTCACGTCGGCAATCAATCCCTGGTACTCCACGCGCAGCGGCTCGCCGAGGCGTCCGATCGGGATCACGGCCGCAGTTGCCGGCGGTGCCGGCACGCCGCCGAGTACCGCGATGGCGGCGACGAGCACTATGAGCCAACGGCGCATTCGGTGTCCCTCCTAGACGTGGTGCACATGATTGCACACCGGCACACCCGGGCAGCGGCGGTTTCGGCAGAGCCTCGGTCAGGTCTGCGTCAACGACGCGAGGGCGGCCACCAGCTCACGCTCGAAGCGTGTGATGTCGATCCCGAGGGTGTGCAGGACGCCGTTGTCGTCCTCTTCCTCGTGCAGTGCCAGAAGCAGATGCTCGGTGCCGACGTAGTTGTGGCCGAGTCGCAGTGCGTGGCGGAATGTCAACTCCAACGCCTTCTTCGCGCGCGTGTCGAAGGGGATGAGCGCAGGTACCTCGCCGACACCTGCGGGCAGGGTGACGGACTGCCGGATGGTGGCCAGGTCGACGCCCTGGCCGGTGATCAGACGGGCGGCCAGTCCGGTCGGGTCGGCGAACAGCCCGAGTACCAGGTGTGCGGGTGAGATCTCCGGGTTGCCGGCGGCGTGGGCTTGGTTCTGCGCTTCGATGACGGCGTTGCGGGCGCGGTCGGTGAATCGGCTGAAACCGGCCGCGGGATCCATCGCGGCGGCGTCGGTGGGTGTCTTGGGTACGAAGCGCTTCTGGGCGGCCTGCTTGGTGACGCCCATGCATTTTCCGATCTCGGTCCACGAGGCGCCGGAGCGGCGGGCCTGGTCGACGAAGTGGCCGATGAGATGGTCGGCCACCTCGCCGAGGGCCTCGGCGGCCAGGACCGCATCGGTCAACTGATCGAGCGGTTGGTCGTGGACCTGTGTGATCACCTCGATGAGGTCGTCGAGGCGGACCGGATGGGTGATCTTGGCAGCGTCAGTCATGCGTCAACCATAAGTTGACGCGAGGACAACGTCAACTCTAGGTTGACGACCGGGGGTAGCCGCGCCGCACGGTCCGATCGAGGATGCCGAGCGTCGCGCGTAGCGCTCCCTCGGACACCACCGGGAAGATGTCGGCCTCGCGCCATTGCTTGTCGATGGCGGTCCAGTCGTAGAACGAGGTCACCACCGTAGTGTCGCCCTCGGGTTGCAGGCGGTAGCCGTATACATGCCCGATCTGCGGACGGACCTGCCCCAGGATGGTCCAGGCCAGAAGGCGGTCCTGCTCGAATTCGGTGATCTGGACGGTGACGTCGTAGCGGCCCAGGGGAAAGTCGTTGAGCGCTTCGCGGTCCATATGGACGACGAACGAATCGCCCACCGCACGCACGGGCGCGCCGTCGGCGTCTTGAAGCATGCCGGTCGCGTCGATGGCGACGTGGCCCTGCGGGTCGCTGAGCACGGCGAAGATCTCAGAGGGCGAGGCGGTGATCGCACGGCTGACTTCAATACGGTCGGTCATGCACTGATGGTGGCACGGGAGTGGAATTCATCACTCGTATGTTCGTTTCTCGCAAACCGGGGAACTCGACAATGTCATGAGGGGAGAGGGCCGTTTGCCAGACCAGCGTCCGCGGATGCTGCGCCTGGCAGTGGATTTTATTCAGCAGAACGCGCACTACGACATCACGATTCGCGACATCGCGGCGGCCAGTGACGTGACTCCGCGTGCCCTGCAATACGCATTTCGTGAGCACCTGGACACCACGCCGCTGGAATACCTGCGGCGAGTCCGCTTGGAACGGGCTCATCAGGCGTTGAAGACGGCTGACCCGGCCTGCGACACCGTGACATCGATCGCCGGCCGGTGTGGATTCAGCCATCCCGGACGTTTCAGCAGTGCCTACAAGCAGGTGTTCGGGACAGAGCCCAGCCGAACCCTGCGGAGTTCCTGACGTGCCGGGCGGCGGCCCCGATCGCCGCTAGAGCGGAGTGAATCCCTCGCGGTTGAAGATCCCGGCCTGCCAACCTTGCGCGCCCATGCAGATCAGCGGGCGTCCGTCCGGAGCCTGAGCGGCGGACTGTGGGTCAGGGCAGGGACTGCCGATGTCCTGCACGCCGTGCAGGGCATAGCTGATCTGCCAGAACCCGGTGTAGACCGGCGGCCACTGATTCGGGATCCACCGGCACTGCAGAGCTTCTCCGCCGGGCCCGCGGCCGAAGGTGTACCGATCCATGTTCGTGCACGGCGCGGTGAGTCGGGCGTCGTAGTTCATCCCGGGTACGTCGGTGGCATAGCGGCCGGGCTTATCCGGGTACATCGGTCCCGGTTCGGCGGCGGCGGTCGGGACGCAGCAAGCGGCGGCAGCGCTGACGGCGCTGGCTACGAGCAGCTGACGAAACATGTCCACCTCATCTCGGCGCGGTGCGGTGCAGAGAACACTATCGGCTACTCGATGAGGGTAAGCGGGATTCGGTCCCGGAAAACGATCTCGACCCGCCACCCAGGGGGGGATTGGTGGCGGGCCGAGCGTATCGGGGGTTGTCCAACACATCGCTGTGTGATGTCGAAAGTATGGGCCGAACCTGAGAGGCAGCTGATAGCCGCATAGATCTTCACTGGAAAACCGATAACGAATTGGGGTACAGGCGGCCAGCGGCGCTGGGACTCTGCAGTGCTCGGTGGGAAAAGTGAAACCCGCTGTCGGGCAATGGATTAACAGATCAACAGACTCAGCTACGCAGTTTGAGCAGTTCGGCCTTGGCGTTGCGTTCGACGAACAGCGGGATGAAGTCGCGGATGGGGCGGTCGGCGAAGCGGGCGTGTGCCTCCATGACCACGCGGATCACCTCGGTCGGTTCGACCCGGGTGTGTACGTCAGCCAGGCGGCGGGCCAGGTCCTCGATGATCTGCTGCTCCGTCATCCTGATCACGGCGTGAGCATGCCGTTGCCAATTGACGGCCGTCAAGCGACGTCGACGCGAATCACAGGACGGCTCGCTATGTCGTCTTGAGCACCCATGCCGGGACCCAGTGGGTGACGGTGTGCTGCTGGCCGCCGTGTTTGACCGGATAGGCCACCAGGCCCCACCAGCCGCCGTGCTCGGCGCGGCCCCACCCGGTCAGCAGCCCTTCGACGACGGCGTCCAGCCGCAGTCCGTTGGGGTGGTAGCGGCCGCTGCAGTGGGGTTGGCGGGAGAACAGTGCCACCAAGTCGACGAGCACCGGAGTCGGGGGATCGACCCGGCGGAACACCGGCGGTAGCGGCTGGCCACCGTAGCCGATCTTCTGCATTCCCACGTATCGATCATATGTTCGAAAAATCGAGACGCCTAGGAGGAGTCGAACCGGGGCCGATCCGTCGACGGGCTGAACGCGCGCGATATGGTGCGCGATACTGGGATTGAACCAGTGACCTCTTCCGTGTCAGGGAAGCGCTCTCCCGCTGAGCTAATCGCGCCGGGACTACTCGGAGGTGGAGACGGGAATCGAACCCGTGTGCACGGCTTTGCAGGCCGTTGCCTCACCACTCGGCCACTCCACCGCTGGGGTTGATGCCACTGCACCTTCGAGCGGATGACGGGATTCGAACCCGCGACCCTCACCTTGGCAAGGTGATGCGCTACCAACTGCGCTACATCCGCGCGCCACGGGCGAGATCGTCGCCCGTCGCGAAGCAGAACGATAGTCCACGTGCACAGGCGTACACAAATCCCTTGATTGCCGCAGTGTGCTCCGGTCAGAACAGGGTGTAAGCCTGCCGGGAGATGGTGAAGCCGTGGCCCTCGGAGTTCGAGCACCGCATGCCAGACGGTTCACTGGTGCAGCTCATCCCGCCGCCGGCATGAAATTGGCCGTAGGGCAGCGCAGGCCCGCTGCCCAGCGCGGTGTCGCCGGCGCAGACGAAGCTCGCGGGACCGGTGGGGCCCACGATGAGGCCCTGGCCGAAGTCGGTGAAGTCGGGACAGGTGGACGGACGCGGCGGTGGCGCCCAATCGCGCGCGGCCACGTCGCAGCGCACCGAGTCGTCGGTGAGGATGCATCCGATGTTGCCGCTCGGCGAGGTGAATCCGGCGACCTGGGCTCCGGCGACCGGAGCACCCACCGCTGCCGCCCCGCCGAGCACCACCGCGGTCACGGCCGTCACCATCCGCATGTTGCCCCCTCATGGCCCCAGTGCCCGCGTCGCGCCGAGCCGTCCGTTCCGATGCAGTAACGGTACCGGGGAAACCGCTGGTCGGGAGGCGGGGAGGGAGAACAATAGTGAAACGGATTCTGGCTGTGAAGTGCTTGCGTGTTAGTCTTCTGCCTCGTCCGGCCCGTCGGAATCCGGTCTCGTAGCTCAGTGGGAGAGCGTCCGCCTCACACGCGGAAGGTCGCTGGTTCGAACCCAGCCGGGACCACCACGATCAACGACCTCCAGACCCCGGTTCCTCGATCAGCGGTTCGCCGGTGACGTTCGATTCGGTGAACGGCAACGAATCTCAGCATCACCGGGGATTGCGCATGCATGGGCCTAAAGTCACCTCTTTTGGGTGAACATGTCCAAAACCCTGCCGGCAGCCGCATCCTGATATGGCGCACTACGTCAGGAAGTGGGGGTGCGGTGGATCGGGGTTTGCGCTCGGCGGTGCTGCTGGTCGTCTTCCCCGTCGTCTATTCGCTGTCGGTGGCCGCCGGCCGCGCCACCCGGCTGGCCGGCGGAGAGGTCTCACTGGTGTGGCCGGCGGCGGCGGTCGGCATCATCTGGATTCTCTCGGTGTGGCGACGTGGTGCACGCGAACGGGTGGCGCACGTGCTGCTGCTGGGCGTGGTCGCCTTCGCCGCGAACATCGCGACCGGCGCCGCGATACCGCTGAGCGCTTGGTTTGTGCTCGTCAACCTGGTGCTCAGCGTGGTGACGGTGGCGCTCCTGGCGCATCGACACAATGAGGTGGTCCTGCGGGATCCCGCTGACTTGGCGCGTCTGGTGGCTGCGGTGACCGCCGGCACCTGTTGCGCTGCGGTCCTGGCGACCGCGTGGTTCGTCGTGGTGGTGCGCTCGCCGGTGTGGGAAACATTCGCGCTCTTCGCGATTCGCAATGGCACGACGGCGCTTCTCGGGGTGGCGATCTGGCTGCGGCTGCGTGAAGTCACGTGGCGTCGGCCGAGGTTCACGGTGGTATCCGCGATCGAGTTGGTCGTCGCCGGCGTCGCGGTTGTCGCGGTCTTCTTCTGGATCTTCTGGGTGCTCAACGTCGGCCTGCCGCTGGCATTCCTGGCGCTGGTACCTGTCATCTGGCTTTCGCTGCGGTACAGCACGACGTTGAACACGGTATTCCTCACCGCCGTCGGGGTGTGGATCATCTTCGCCACCCTGTCCAACAGGGGCGTCCTGATCGTCCCCGACGTGCAAAACCGAGCGATGCTGGCGCAGGCGATGGTCGGCAGTCTGACGCTCATCGTGCTGACCTTGTCGCTGTATCGCGACTCGCGTGCGCGTCTCATCGCAGAACTGCGGCGGGCGCGCGAGAGGGCAGACGAAGATTCTGAACTGCTCACCGCGGTGCTGGACAGCATCCACGACAGTGTCGTGGTCGTCGATGCGACCAGAGAGGTGATTCTGCAGAACGCCGAGGCGGCAGAATCGGGTCTGGTCGACGATGTCGTCGCGACAACGCTGGTGCAGGATCCGACCGGGGCGAATCCCAGCGGTCCCCGCGATATCGTGCTCGGCGCCGGGGATTCCCGCATCGTCGAACTGACGAACGCCCCGCTCGTGCGGCAGCCGGCGCTCAATGTCCTGGCCTTCCGCGACGTGACCGACGAGCGCCGGACCGCGCAGCAACTGCGCGAGGCGCGCGACCTGTTCGCCGGAGTGCTGAAGGCGGCTTCCGAGCAGGCCATCATCGGCACCGACTTGAGGGGCCGTGTCACGGTGTTCAACCACGGTGCGGAGCGGCTGCTGGGGTGGACGGCAGCAGAGGTGATGGGCCGCAAGTCCATCGACTTCCACTACTATCCCGAGGTGTGCGCCCGGGCCGAGGAGATGGGCGTTCGGCCCGTCGATGTCTTCGTCCACAATGTCACGGCCGACAGGGCCGAGGTCCGAGAGTGGACCTACGTCCGGCGCGACGGTTCCCACGTCGCGGTCAGTGTCGCGATTTCGCAGATGACCAGCGAGGACGGCGCATGTGTGGGGTTCATCGGGGTGGCCACCGACATCACCGAGCGCAAGGCTGCCGAGCAGGCGCTGGCGGCCAGTGAAGAGCAGTTCCGACTCGCGTTCGACACCGCCCCGATGGGCATGTTCATGTTTACGATCGCCCCTCCGCGCCCGGGGCACATCACTCGCTGCAACCAAGCGTTGGCCGACTTCCTCGGTCGGTCGATCGACGAGATGTTGACGATGACGACCAGCGATCTCGGCGCCAGCGAAACTGTCTCTGCAACAGAAGGTTTGAATCCTCTTCTGGCGCTGAGCATCGGGCAGCCGTTCGAGCGGGAAGCCGCGTTCCGGCGCGCCGACGGCAGCGAGGTCTGGGGGGCGGTGTCGGCCTCCCTCGTGGCCCCGCCCGGCTCGGATCCGTACGGGATCTGCCTTGTCGAAGATGTCACCAGCCGTAAGCGGGTCGAGGCAGAACTTCTCTATCTGGCGTCCCACGATCCGCTGACGGGGCTGGCCAACCGCGCTCTGCTCAGTGACCGGATCGAGGGCGCGCTGTCCGATTCGCGCTGCGGCAAATCAGTTGGCGTGGGCCTGATCTCGCTCGACATGGATGGGTTCAAGGGTGTGAACGACACCTGGGGTCACGCTGAAGGCGATCAGGTGCTCACCGAGGTTGCCAGACGGATCGAGGTCGCCATCCGCCCGTCCGATACAGCCGCCCGGCTGGGTGGTGACGAGTTCGTGGTGCTCTGTCCCGGGTCGTCCGACTCCGCCGGGTTGCGTGTGCTTGCCGAACATCTCCGGGCCGAACTCCGTCGGCCGTATACGCTGACCGACGGGACTGCCTACGACCAGCTGTCGGTGAGCGCGGGTGCGGTTACCTCCCGGGGGTGGTGTTCTGCGGAAGCCCTCTTGAGGCACGCCGATCGGCTGATGTATCACGCCAAACGAAGCGGCAAGGACTGCGCCACCATCGGCGATCAATCAGTGGAGCCGGAACCGTTGTGTGGGAGATCCCCCCAGCCTGGGTAACCAGCGTCCTCGCACCACTCGGCGACCCGGAGGGCTCCTGGTATGGGCGACACGAATCAGCGGGACCTCGGTCATTCCGACAGCCCGATCGAAGACGAGCTGGAGGCCGCATTCGAGCGGATCATCGACGAGGGCACCCAGCGGCTACACCGTGGCTGGCGGGAGGTCTTCGTCACCGGGTTCTTCGGGGGCACCGAGGTCGCGGTGGGGGTGCTCGCCTACCTGGCGGTGCTGCACGCGACCGGCGACCACCTGCTGGCAGGCCTGGCTTTCTCCATCGGCTTTCTGGCCCTGCTGCTCGGACGCAGTGAACTTTTCACCGAGGGTTTCCTGGTTCCCGTGACCACCGTGGCTGCCAAGCGCGCCAGCGTCGCGCAGCTGCTGAAACTCTGGGGCGGCACACTGGTGGCGAACCTGGCCGGCGGTTGGCTGATCATGTGGCTGATCGTCACGGCATTCCCGAAGCTGCGGGAACAGACGATCGAATCGGCGACGCACTTCGTGACTGCCCCGCTCAGTGCCGAGACGATGTCGCTGGCGGTGCTGGGCGGCATGGTCATCACCTTGATGACGCGCATGCAGCACGGCACCGACTCGGTTCCCGGCAAGATCGCCGCCGCAGTGGGCGCCGCATTCCTGTTGGCCGGCTTACAACTGTTCCACTCGATCCTGGACTCCCTGCTGATCTTCGGCGCTCTGCTCAGCGGCGGCACCCCATTCGGCTACCTCGATTGGTTGTCTTGGTTCGGCTACACCGTGGTCGGCAACCTCATCGGTGGCCTGGGGCTGGTCACGCTGCTGCGGCTGATACGCAGCAAGGACCGATTGCGCGAGGAACGCAGCGAGGCCGAGGCCAGCTGACGGGGTGCAGGTTTGCCTTTCGACCAGGGGGTGAAAGAAGGCAGGTGTGAACCCCGACTGTCCGAAGCGGATGCACTACGGTCCGTGCGGCGGAGTGCGCGCCGACGGACAGTGCGAGATGCGTCCTGGCCCGTGTGCCTTCCCCGACATCGTGCTGTGGCCGCAGGCGCAGGTGCACCGGGAACCGCTGCCGAGCCCGCCGTTGATTCTCGCCGACTTCAGTTGCGTGCCGTTCGACGCCGACGACGCCCGCTCGGTGGCTTCCCGGCTGGCCCCGACGTGCGACGCTGTGCTGGTCGGGGAGCATCAGAACCGGCCAGACTTCCCCCCGACGTTGCTGAGCCGGTTGATCATGGACAGCGGCGCGCTGCCCTGGATTTCGTTGTCCTGTCGTGACCGCAACCAGGTGGTGCTCGAACAGGAGTTGCGTGGGCTGGCCTACCTCGGGGTGGACACCGTGTTGTGCGTCACCGGTGACGGGCGCGGTTATGACGTACGCCCGGACGTGGCACAGACCTTCGACCTGGACGGTCCGCGGCTGGTGGAGATGGCCGACGACCTGGGGCTGACCCCCGCGGTCCCCGAGACGCCGACCGCCCCGCCGGTGGACCGTCGGCCGCTGCGCCTGGTGCAAAAGCAGCACGCCGGCGCCCGCGTCGCGGTGTTGAACCATGTCACGTCACCGGCCGCCGTTGCCCAGTTCATGGCGGCCGCGCGTGCCGCCGGCCTGACCATCCCGGTGCTGGCCGCAGTGGCGGTCTTCACCGACTCTGTGTCTGCCACTGTGCTGCAAGGACTTCCAGGCCTCGAACTCGACCCCGGCGTGGTCGAGCACGTGCTCGCCGCGCCCGATCCGACCGAAGCCGGTATCGAAGCCGCCGCTGCCGAAGCCGAGGCCCTTTTGAGCATCGACGGCATTGCCGGAGTCAACCTGTCGGGTTCGGCGACGGCGTCGGGCAGCAGGCGCGGCGCAGAGATCAAAGCCGAAGTGGGCGCACGGATCAGGGCCCGCGCATGAGCGACGCGATGTCGGCCGAGTTCGACACCGTCGCCGAGTGGACCGCTCAGGTCTGCACACGTCTGGGAGCCGACTACTACCTGCCCGCAGCGTGCCGGGGCAGCGGTAGCCCGCAGGCGCTGGACTGGCTGATCACAGGTGTCGGTGCCGTCCCCGGCGCCACCCTCCTCGACGCCGGAGCCGGGGTGGGCGGGCCGGCGGCCTACGCGGTGCACACCAGTTCTGTGCACCCGGTCCTCGTCGAGCCCGAGGCCGGGGCCTGTCGGGCTGCGCTACGACTGTTCGGCTTCCCGGTCGTGCAGGGATCCGGCTCGGCGCTCCCCGTCGCCGACGGCGTCATCGATGCGGCGTGGTCGCTGGGTGTGCTGTGCACCATGGCCGACCAATTGGGGCTGCTGACCGAATTGCGCCGGGTGGTGCGCCCTGGGGGTGGCATCGGTCTGCTGGTCTTCATCGCCACGCGCGACATCACCGCCGACGAGCAACCCGAGGGCAACGAATTCCCGACCGAGGAGTCATTGCACCGATTGTTCGACCGAGCGGGGTTGACTGTCCTCGAGGAGCAGATCGCCGCCGAACTCGGTGCCTCACCCGATGACTGGGAGCGCCGTGCCGACGAAGTCGAGGCGCAGATGGCCGCGCGCTACGGCGAGGACGACGCGTGGAAGGCGGCTCGACGACAATCCGAGCGGATGGGTGTCCTGCTGGGCGATGGCGCAGTTGTCGGCACGCTGTTCACGCTGCGCGCCTCATGATTCAACCGGTGGCGACGGCCCGTTCGTGTGGCGCGGCGACGAAAACCAGGCCGTCGTCGGTTTCCTGCGGGTCTACCGGGATCGCCCGACCGCAGACCGGGCACGTCGCCGCACTTGCGTTGGGCTCCTCCTCGACCCGACGCCCACTGCCCGAACAATCCTGCACGAGTACCTCCCGAGTCGCCATCGTGACGACTGCGGTGATACCCACCTGCGCCACCCGATATGCACCCGGGTGGGCGCGACTCACTCGAAGGCGATGACCCCGCGGATATTGTTCCCGGCCCGCAAGTCCTTCATCGCCTCGTTGATGTCGTCGAGTTTGTATTTGCGCGTGACGAGTTCATCCAGTTTGAGGGTGCCCGCCTCGTACATGGAGAGCAGTCGGGGCATCGCCTCACGCGGGTTCAACTCGCCGTAGAGCACACCCTTGAGGGTTTTGCACGAGCTGACCATGTCCGGCAGGACCAGCGGCACCATCATGTCGCTGATCTTGGCCATTCCGGTCACTACACAGGTACCGCCTTTGCGCAGCATCATCATGGCAACGAACACCATGTCCGGGGGCACGACGCCAGGAGTCAGCACCACCCGATCGGCCATCACACCCCAGGTGAGCTCCTTGACCAGCTCCACCGCACTTCCGGCGTCGACAGCGGTATGGGTGGCGCCGAACGTCGGCGCGATCTCACGCTTGAACTCATTGGGGTCGACGGCGACGATGTGCTTGGCGCCCGCGAGTCTGGCGCCCTGCACGGCGTTCATTCCGATACCACCGACTCCGATGACGACCACCGTGTCGCCGGGCTGGGTTCCCGCCGCCACTGATCCCGAGCCGAAACCCGTCGTGACGCCGCAGGAGACCAGCGACGCCGCTTCGAGCGGAATCCAGTCGTGAATCTTGACCAGAGAACGTTCGGACGCGACCACGTACTCGGAGAAGGTCCCGACCTGCATCATCGCCATCAGGTCCTCGACACCGTCGGGCCCGCTGACGTGGCGGCGCCGCGTGCCGTCGGTCGTCATGTCCTTGCTGTAGATGTCCGCGCCGACATCACAGAGGTAGGTGTGCCCGGTGGCGCACCAGCGGCAGCTCCCGCACGCGGGGAAGAACGAGACCGCGACGTGGTCACCGGGTTTGAGTGCCGTGACTCCCGGCCCGACCTCTTCGACGATGCCGGAGCCCTCGTGTCCGCCGAGCATCGGGAACCACTCGGGCACCGGTACGCCGGACGCCCGCATGAGCTCTTCCATGTCCTTGCTGGGCACGCTGTCACCGGTGAAGAAGTGCTCATCGGAGTGACAGATTCCGGCGTAAGCCATCTTGACGAGCACTTCACCTGCGTGCGGTGGGTCGAGGTCGATATCGGTGACATCCCAATCGATCCCGACACCTCGCAGTACCGCTGCCCTGGATTTCATCCGAACTCCTTCGTTGGCTTAGGACGCCGGCCAGCCGACTGTCTTGGTCTGGGTGAAGATCTCCAGTCCCTCGATGCCGCATTGGCGGCCGATACCTGACTGCTTGTAGCCACCGAACGGAGCGTCGGCGCCGTACCACAGACCTCCGTTGATGCCGAGAGTGCCTGTGCGGATGCGCGAGGCGACACTCTTGGCGCGCTCGAGATCCTTGGCGAACACGACGCCGGAGAGCCCGTAGATGGAATCGTTGGCGATCCGCACGGCCTCGTCGTCATCGTTGAACCCGATGACCGACAACACCGGTCCGAAGATCTCCTCTTGAGCGATGGTCATCCGGTTGTCGACGTCGGCGAACACGGTCGGCTCGACGAAATATCCCTTGGGCAGATGAGCTGGAACCTTGCCCCCGGTGACCAGCCGGGCGCCTTCCTGCTTGCCTTTCTCGATGTAGCCCAGTACCCGCTCCTGTTGACGCTTGGACACCTGCGGTCCTTGCAGCACGGAAGGATCGGTGGGGTCGCCGTACTTGTTCTTCTCCATGGCCACCTTGACGATTTCGACCGCCTCGTCGTAGCGGGAGTTGGGCACCAGGAGTCGAGTCGGCATGGCACACCCTTGGCCGGCATGCATGGAAATGAACGCACTTCCGGCCACGGAGGCCTTCAGGTCGCCCTCGTCTTCGAGAACCAGGTAGACCGACTTCCCGCCGAGTTCGAGGAAGACCGGCTTCACCGTGTCGGCGGCGGCCTTCATCACTCTTCGCCCGGTCGCGGTCGAGCCGGTGAACGCGACCATGTCGACCAGGGGAGAGGTCGACAGCACCTCACCGACGAGGTGATCCGAGGACGGGACAATGTTGATGACACCTGGGGGGATATCCGTCTGCTCGGCGATGATCCGACCGATCCGAGTGGCGTTCCACGGGGTATCCGGGGCGGGCTTGAGCACACAGGTGTTGCCCATCGCCAGGATCGGACCGATCTTGTTCAGGATGATCTCGAACGGGAAGTTCCACGGTGCGATGACGCCGACGACGCCGATCGGCTCTTTCCACACTTCGCGAGCCGCCGGTGTACCCATACCGAAGGCGTCCTTGTCGGGAAGCGTGCGCTTCCAATCGAATTGGTCGATCATGTCGGCAGGCCAGGTCAATGCCTCATTGAGCGGCACATCCAGCTGCGGGCCGTAGGTGCTCAGCACCGGGCATCCGACTTCGGCGACGAGCTCGGTGCGGAGTTCTTCTTTCTCAGCCTCGAGTGCGGCCTGTAGCTGGCGCAACCCGGCTGCCCGGGCTGCAGCGTTACGGGACCAGTCGGTGTTGTCGAACGCGCTGCGTGCCGCGGCCACTGCGCGTTCCATGTCGGCGCGCGTGCCGTCGGCCACCGAGCCGAGCACTTCTTCGGTAGCGGGGTTGACGTTGTCGAACCGGCGGCCGGTTTCGGACTCGACGAGCTTGCCGTCGACGAGCATCCGGGATTCATGGTTCACCATTTACGAAGCTCTTTCACCGAGTCGGAGGCGCGGGGCGCCAGTGTGAGATAAGGAATGAAACTGCTCTTGCCACAACGAATGACTGACTCCACCACCTCGGTGAGGTGATCAGCATCCACCAAGCCGCCCTGCATGTAACCGTTGGACATCCAGAACCGGATGGCTTTGTCGAGGGCCTCCGGGTCCCAGTTCTTGTTGAACTCGGTCTGAGAATCCCCTGTGCCACCGAAACTGTCGCCGACAGCCAACCGGGTGAACGCGATCTCGGGATGCTCGATCCGCCATGCTTCGACGAGTTTGTCCAGCGCTGCCTTGCTGACCGCGTAGGCGCCCAACAAGGGCCATGGTGTCGTATAGGAAGCGCTCAACGATGACAGGTAGATGGCCGTGCCCTGTACCTGGGCCAGGTGCGGTGCGGCCGCTGCGGTCACCAGCGAAGCACCGGTGACGTTGGTGGCGAACAGCTGTGACCACTGCTCGGCGGTGACATCGGAAAGCGGTGCCAACACGCCCATGCCGGTCGTGTACACCAGCGCGTCCAGCCCGCCGAGGCCATCGGCCACCTCGGCGAAGGCGGTCTGGCACATCTGTCCGTCGGTGGCGTCACAGGCCACGGCGAGTGCGCCGTTGCCTGCCTCTTTGGCGGCATCGACCAGCCGGTCGTACCGCCGCGCCAACAGCGCCACCCGCGCGCCCTTTTGTGCCAGTCCGACCCCGATGCACCGGCCCAGGCCCGCTGAGGCTCCGACTACGGCAATCCGCAGACCGTTGATGTCAGACATCGAGTTTTGCTCCCATCGAGCCCAGGGAAACACCGACAGCCTTCTCGAAGCGCCCCTGGTCGTAGCTTCGAACGCTGACGTCATGGTCGCCGGCCTCGGTGCGCAGCGCCCCGACGGTGCATTGTTCGCGAGTACGGTGCTGGAACGGGTCAAACGAATACCAGCGGCAGGCGTTCTCGTAGGTGATCTTGTTGATCTCGTCGTCGGGCATTCCGGCCATCACCTCGGCGAGCTCCTCGGCAGCTGTGGGCCATGAAGAGTCGGAATGCGGGTAGTCGCATTCCCAGGAGATGTTGTCGATGCCGATGTCGTGCCGCAGCTTGATGCCGATCGGGTCGGCGATGAAACACGTCATGAAGCGTTCGCGGAAGATCTCGCTGGGCAATTTGTCGCCGAAATCCTGACCGGTCCACAGGCGGTGCATCTCGTAGGTGCGGTCGAGTCGGTCGATGAAGTAGGGAATCCACCCGGTGCCGCCCTCGGACAGCGCGAATCGGACGTCCGGGAACTCCTTGATCACGCGCGACCACAGGAGGTCTGCTGCCGCCGAACAGACATTCATCGGCTGCAGAGTGATCATCACGTCGACGGGCGCATTCTCGGCAGTCATCGTGATCTTCCCCGAGGAGCCCAGATGAACCGACAGCACCGTACCGGTGTCCGAGAGTGCCCGCCACATCGGGTCCCAGTACTCCTCGTGGAAGCTGGGGAACCCCAATGTGGCCGGATTCTCGGTGAACGTCAGTGAGTGACAGCCTTTTTCAGCATTTCGACGGATTTCCGCTGCGCACAGGTGCGGGTCCCACAGCACAGGCAGCCCCATCGGTAGGAACCTGCCCGGATAGGTGCCGCACCACTCGTCGATATGCCAGTCGTTGTATGCCTGGGTGACCGCGAGTGCGAGGTCCTTGTCCTTGTGGGTGGCAAAGAGGCGACCGGCGAATCCGGGGAAGGAGGGGAAGCACATGGAGCCGAGCACGCCGCCGGCGTTCATATCCTTGACGCGCTCGTGGATGTCGTAGCAGCCGGGGCGCATTTCGTCGAAGGCGGTGGGCTCGACGCCGTACTCTTCGCGAGGACGGCCGGCCACGGCGTTCAGTCCGATGTTGGGCACGATGGCGCCGTTGAACGTCCACACCTCGGAGCCGTCGTCCTGACGGATCACCCGCGGAGCTTCGTCGGCGAACTTGCCGGCGACTCTTCCTTCGAACAGGTTGGGCGGTTCGACAAGATGGTCGTCAACGCTGACCAGGATCATGTCTTCGGGCTGCATGTGGCTCCTTGTGCAGAGATGGGAAGTAACCTATCAGGATTTCAAGAGGAACTGTATGCTCAAAATGAAAATTGCCATTTACGCATGGCGTCCGATAGCTCGTACGGGCCTTGGCCCAGGTATGGAAAACTCACTTTCGCAGTGCTTTTGGTGATTCCGTAACGAAGCTGAGCAGCATCCGGTCCAGAATCGCGGCGGCTCGCCGGCGGGCGGCATCGAAGTCGGTCGCGTGCGCCACCAGGAGGGCGGCCTCCTCGACGGCGGCGACCAGCATATGGGTCAGTTCGCCGACCGGTTGATCGTCGATGGCGCCGTCGGCGATCGCCTCCCTGACCACCTCGTCGATGAGGGCCATGCTGTTGCCTTGCTGTATTGCGCGCAGTGTCTCCCATCCGAGCACCACCGGACCGTCGACGAGCATCACCTGCTGCACCTCGCGCTCGAGCGCGGCTTCGAGGAAGTCATGCAGGCCACGGGTGAGCCGCTTCCATGCGTCGGCGCCTTTCGGCGGCGCGGCAATCGACCGTAACGTGAGGTCGCGTTCGACTTCTTCGAACACGGCCCGAAAGAGTTCCGCTTTGTCCTTGAAGTGGTGGTAGAAAGCCCCGTGCGTACCCACCCCGGACGCGACGACGAGATCTCCGATGCTGGTGTGGAAGTACCCGCATTCGACGAACAGCGAACGGCCCGCCTCGATGAGGTCTCTTCGGGTCTGGTCGCCCCGGGCTCGACGTTCGACGTCGGTGCCGCCGCGCTTGGCCATGGGGTACACCATAGCAACATTCATCTTGTATGTTGCTAGTATGGCTGACAACGAAGTTCGCGCATACGGGTCGGTGGCACCCCTGAAAGTGGGCCTGCTCAACGACTATCCGACGCAGGGCACCACTGACAACGACACTGTCGCGGCGCTCACGCTGGTGATGGAGGAAGCTCTCGCGTCCGGTCTGATAGATCGACCGGTGGAGCTCGTGCACCGCAGCGTCGTCGGTCTGCCCAACGGTACCTACAAGGCGGTCGAGCGGGCGTTCGATGAGCTGGTCGAGGAAGGGTGCCTGGCGATCTTTGGTCCCTGGGTGTCCGACAACGTGGTGCCTCTGCGCCCGCACGTCGACGCCACCGCGCAGGCGCCGATCATCACCCTGTCAGGGTCAGAGGGTGCACTCGGAGAGTGGTGTTTTGCCCTGAACAACGGATCGATGGCTGAGGAGCCGGTGATGCTCGCCGCCGTGATGATCGGTGACGGCCATTCCCGCATCGTGATCGCCTACGAGTCGTCGTTGATCGGCCGGGAGTACCTGGCCGGTGCCACCAAGGCGTACACCGCAGCTGGTTTGACTGTTGTCTCGGCCATGGCGATTCCACAGGTCGAAGCCGACAAGGCGGCGGTGGTGCAGGCGTTGCGCGAGGCCGAACCCGATGCTCTTGTGCACGTCGGATTCGGACATGGCTTGTGGGGTTTCTCGGACGCGTTGTCGGCGGCCGGCTGGGATCCGCCGAGGTACACCACCACCGCGTTCGAGCTTGCGCACGTCAATGCCGAATGGATGCGTCAACTGTCCGGATGGATCGGGCTCGACAGTTACGACGAACGCAACACCGTCGGTCAGGCTTTCCTGGACCGCTTCGAGGCCCGGTATGGCCGTCGCCCGGGTCACTCGATGCCGGGGCTGGCCCACGATGCGGCGACCGTGATCGTGCGCGGGTTGTCGATGGCTCGGCCGCTGACGGGCGAGGGAGTCAAGGACGGGATCGAGCAGGTCAAGCTCATCCCGGCGGCCAGCGGAGCGCCGGGGACGTTCCTGAGGTTCGGCCGACACATCCGCCAGGGCTGGTTGGGGTCGGATTACCTCGTCGCGCGCCGGATTCTGGGGGACGGATCGGCGCATGTCTTTCACGCCGCACCCAGCGAGCACATCGCCCAGGCGGTCGGCGTGCAGTCAACGTAGCTGTATCGCTCCGAAGACCGGGGCGGTCACGATGCCGGGGGGCTGTGCGAGCACATAGGGAATGGCGCGCACAGCGCTCATGGCGATCATGATGTGGCCCGGATGTGCGTGTGTACCGGTGGGCCGTCCGTCGTCGCCTCCGACGTCGAGTTGCAGCTCGAAGCTCGGATTGCCGGCGATGACGGCGCGGATCAGCGGTGCGCGTTGGCCGCGCTTGAGTGGCTTGAGGCCCCACTGTGGCAGGTCGCGGGTGAGCACCCATTCCTCGTGGATGGCCAGCAGCGGTCGGTCCGACCAGTGGCCTACCCAGGAAAACCGCTGTCCAACAACGGTTCCTGCCTCGATGACGCCGGCCTTGACTTCGATGTCATGTGGCAGCGTGGTGGCATCGACGGCAATCTCGATGTGAGAGAGGCTGATTCCCAGGACGTCGGCCGTGGCATTGAGGGCCTGCCGATAGGCCATGTCCAGCTTGCCGATGATCGGTGAGTCGACCGTCACGTCTTCGGGCGGTCGGCCCATTCCCATCAGGTCGACAAGCATCGGCCTACTGTCCACCGAGGAGACGTCGGTCGCCTCGTACAGGTCGATACGATCGATTCTCTTGCTCAGGCCGGTCACGGTCGTCACGAGCCGTTCGAACATGAAGCCAGGGTTCTCTCCGGCGGCGTGAAAGCGTGATCCACCCGCGCGGCAGGCGTCGACGAACGCCTCTTCGGTATCCGCGCCGTAGGTGGGCAGGTGGTTGTACGAGGTCGTGGATATCACGTTGATTCCGGCCGCAAGCAACCGGCAGATGTCCTCGGCGTTGGTTTCCACTGCGTGTGCCTTGCTTGCCGCGTGGATGACCACGTCGGGCCGCAGAGCGACGATGTCCTCTTTTGATGCCGTGGCCTCGACGCCGGAGGGCAGAGGGAGTCCGCACAACGTTGCGGCGTCGCGTCCGGCCTTGTCAGGGTCGTAGACCAACACCCCGGCCAGCTGAAAATCATCATTCTCGATCAGTTCCTGCAGCGCGGCACGACCCACCGCTCCGGTTGCCCACTGTGCGACTCGAATAGCCAATCGATCACTCCTGGTTCCGCTTTCGCGCCTGACACTCGTCGTTACCTGGTCAACCTACATGATGGATGTTTCAACCGACAGGATGTATGTTGGTCACCGACGACGAGTGAGGAGCTGTCAGGTGATGGATCCGGCAACCGTCGAGGAGCTCGAACAGGGCATCCGCGACGCACAGGCGAGATTCAACGAGGGTATGGGCGCCGACGGTGATGCGTCACCCTATCCACTGTTGAAAGAGCTGCGAGCACGGGCGGGTGTACACCCCGGTTGGCCGGAGATGGGCGTGGCCGGCAATCCAGCCGGCGGACCGCAGACCTACACGGCGTATTCCTTCGACGCTGTCAAGGCGATCTTCACCGACAACGTCACCTTCAGCACGCGGTGCTATGAGGACATCGTCCGGCCCCTGCAGGGCCCCACAATCCTGGAGATGCAGGAACCCGAGCACGCGATCTACCGGAAGCTGCACGAGTTCGCCTTCGCGAGGTCGTCGATGAAGCGCTGGGACACCGAACTGGTGGGACCCCTGGTCGACACGACGATCGCCAAGATCAAAGACGCCAAGCGCGCCGACCTCGTCGACACCGTATTCAACCCGATCCCGGTGCGGGTGATCGCGGCCCTGCTGGGACTGCCCCAATCCGACGTGCTGTGGTTCCATCGGCTCGCGATCGACCTGCTCGGTTTCCGCGCCGACATGGATCGGGCAATGCAGGCCTCAGCCGAGCTCAAAGAGTATTTCGTGGGGATTCTGGCCGATCGGCGTGCCGAACCGAAGGACGACATGGTGTCCATCTTGGCCTCGGCCGAGGTCAACGGCGTCAAGATGACCGACGAGCAGATCTACGGATTCATGCGCAACCTGTTGCCCGCCGGTGCGGAGACCACTGCACGGTCGACGGCCAGCCTGGCGTTCGCGCTACTGACTCACCCCGACCAGCTCGACGCGGTACGAAACGACCGCAGTCTGTTACCCCAGGCAATCGAAGAGGGGATCCGCTGGGAAACACCACTGTTGAACTTCATGAGGGAAGTCACCTGCGACACCGAGATCGGCGGAGTGCAGGTGCCGAAGGGCTCGACGATGATGCTCAGCCTCGGCAGTGCCAACCACGACGAGGCGCGCTGGGATGAACCGGAGAAGTTCGACATATTCCGGGAACGCAAACCTCATATCGGTTTCGCCCACGGTGCCCACGTCTGCCTCGGAATGCACTTGGCGCGACTGGAGAGCATGAAGATGTTCAATGCGCTGTTCGATGAGTTGCCCAACCTGCGCCTTGACCCCGAGGCTCCGAGGCCGTTCATCACCGGCACGATGTTTCGCTCGCCATCACGTCTCGACGTGGTGTGGGATTGAGAGGCCACAACATGACACGCGTTATCCAATGGGCCACCGGTGTCACCGGCATGATGTCGCTGCGCCACGTCATCGGCAGAAAAGATCTGGAACTCGTCGGGGTTCGCGTGTACGACCCCGCCAAGTCGGGTATCGACGCGGGTGCTCTGTGCGGACTCTCCGGCACCGGCGTGCTGACCAGTGCGAACCGCGACGAGGTGATCAACACCGACGCCGACGTGGTGCTCTACATGGGCAAGGTGGAAACCGATACACCGGGCTGTTTCCGCGACGTCTGTGAACTGCTGGCGTCGGGTAAAAACGTGGTGGCCACCGGCAGCAGGTTCATCCATCCGCGCTCCCTCGACGCCGGTTTGGCGGACGCCATCGAATTAGCCTGTCGCACTGGGGGATCCTCTTTTCTCGGGCTAGGTCTGTACCCCGGCTTCTTCGGCGAATCACTGGTACCGGTCCTCGCGCGTCTGACCGAACGAACCAGCCGCATCAGCGTGCGGGAGGTCCTGAACTACTCGACGTATGCCAGTCACGACCTGATCTTCAACGCCATGGGGTTCGGCTATCCGCCCGAAGACACCACGCCGCTGCTGACCAACCCGGAGTATGCGGCGAGTGCGTGGATCGGTAGCGCCACGGTTCTGGCGCAGGCGCTCGGACTGCAGATCCATGGTGTCGAGGGGTTCCGTGAGGTGGCGACGACACCACGCGCATTGAACGTGGCCGCCGGTGAGATCCCCGCGGGGACGGTCGGCGCGATGCGGTTCGGCGTCGTGGTGGACTGCGGTGAAACTACGATCTCGGTCGAACATCTGACCCGGATGGCCGACGATCTCGCGCCGGACTGGCCGGCGGAGATCGGCTACGAGGTGGGCTTCGAAGGCGCGCCGAACATGCGGCTACACCTGGTGATCGGTTCGCACGATCAAGACCATGCCGAGCAGGGCTGTCTTGCCACGGCCATGCACGCGATCAACGCGATTCCCGCGGTCATTTCCGCTGAGCCCGGACTGTACGACTTGTCGACCATCTCGGCATTCACCCCGCACTGGACCAATCGCCGACAGTAGGTGGTCGACGGGATCAGAAGCGGGGTAGCGTTGCGCGCTCAGCGCCGAATCCGGTGTAGCTCCGGATCAGCGGTAGGTCCGCCATCGTCGCGAAGCCGGGCGGTGCAGCGCAGACCGCTTCAATGGCGTTGAGCACCTGCATCGCCACGGCGACCAGTCCGGCTCGCACATGCTCCTCGATGGAGGCGGGCCGGGCAAAGCTGGCCAGGCAGAAGAAGTGCGTCCGCATCGAGGGATCGCCCTCGAACGTCAGCGTCCAACCGTCCTGGGGCATGGGCCAGTGGTCGGGGTACTCGCCGCCGACCGTCCACAGCGTCTCGAATTCGATCAGTGGCTCTCCGTTCCGGGTGCCGACGAAATTCCACCGTTGACCGGCGGTGGTGCCTTCGCGCAGTACATGATCGAAAATCTCGGAATCCCGGGTGGCCGGCACCGCCTCGACAGCCACCGACACGTCATCGATGGCGGCATTGAGGGTGTCTGCGATGAACCACGTTTGTTCGGTGAAAAGACGGGTGTTGAAGGCAAGGAAGTCGTTCGCTGTCGGGGTGATGTCCTGTGTCGGTCGGCCGAACCACATTCCTTCGAAGGTGATCTCGGTGCTTTCCCAGAGCGACCAGTCGGCACGCTCCTGCAGAGTGAACTTGTCGATGGTGCGGCTCATCCCCGACAGTGCCAGCGGCAGTACTCCGGAAAGGTTTCCGGGGTTGAGTCCGCTGCCGTGGATCGTGCTGTTCCCTGCGCGGCAGGCTTGGGCGAGCTTCGTCCGGTCAGCGCTGGGAATTCGTGCCGGATGGAAGAGAAACGACACCGTCGCCACATTCTTGCCACTGGCCAGCAGCGCGCACACGTCGTGGAGGTCGGTGAACGACGGCGCGTAGAGCACCACATCGGCGTCCAACCGCAGAATGTGCGCGGTGTCGGTGGTCGCTGTGACGCCGATGGGTCGACGTCCTGCGAGCGTGCCGATGTCGACGCCGCTCTTGGCGTCGGAATAGACTTTGGCGCCGACGATCTCGATGTCCGGCCGGTGGTCGATGATGGTCCGGATCATTTCCGTACCGACGGCCCCGGTAGCCCACTGGATGACCCGAAGCGTTTGGATGCCCACTTCGGAGAGTCTAGATCGAGTGATAATGTTAATTCTCGATATTTGACACATTGATTTCCCACAGCGATGGAGGGTCGAAGCCATGGACGACGTGCTCGGGTACACGGGGAAGTCGGTTGTCGTGACGGGTGCCGCCTCAGGCATGGGGGAGGCGACCGCGCGCATCCTGACCGAGCTGGGGGCGCAGGTCACCGCACTGGACATCAAGCCGACCACCGTCGATGTGGCACATTCACTGACCATTGACCTGCGTGACCGCGCCGCCATCGAAGAGGTGGCCGCCGAGATCGAGGGGCCGATCGACGGATTGTTCAGTTGCGCTGGACTGCCCGGGCCACCGTTCTCCGAGTGGGACACCATCCTGGTGAATTTCGTCGGTGCGCGCCATCTGGCCGAACTTCTGGTGCCGAAGATGTCCGAGGGATCGGCCATCAGCGTGATCTCCTCATCGGCCGCCCTCGGGTGGCAGGACCACATCAAGGTGATCACCGGGCTGCTGGAGACCGAAGGCTTTGACGCTGCGGTCGACTGGCTGACTGCCAACGAGAAGAAGTGGTCGTGGAGCGGTTACGCCTACTCGAAGTACATCATCGACGCGTGGGTGGGCTGGTGGTACCCGGAGCTCGCCGGCAAGGGCATCCGGATCAACTGCATCAACCCGGGTCCGACCGAGACCGCGATGATGCCGGCATTCCAGGATCTGATGGGTAAAGAAACCGTGGACGACGCGATCGGGCCGGTCGGTCGGTACTCGACCGCCCAGGAGCAGGCCTGGCCGTTGGTCTGTATGGGCAGTCCGAGGCTCAGCTATGTCGGCGGGACCGTGCTGTGGACTGACGGCGGGTGGAACGGCGCGATGACGATGGGTCGGCACAAGGCGCAGTGGGCGGAAACGGCAGCTGATCAGATGGCGAAGAAGGGCTGAGCTACTGGCTCAGATGAAGTCCGAACCTCCGTCGACGTTGACCGTGGCGCCGGTGATGTAGCCGTTGCGCCGTGATGCCAGATAGGTCACCGCGGAGGCGATCTCCTCCGGTAGACCGGCACGGCCGAGGTCGCACGGGTGCCCGAAGGTGCGTTCCACCCAGGTCATCACGTCGTTGGGGTCAGACGAATCCAGGCCGTCGGTCGCCAGCGCGTCCCGCAGGATCTCGGTGAAGCTGGCCGTCACGATGGTGCCGGGACAGACACAGTTGACGAGGATGCCCTCGTGCCCCAGGCTTTTCGACAGATTCTTGGTGAAGCTCGACAGTGCCGCCTTGGCTGCGGTGTAGGCCACCAGGCGTGGACTCTGCCGCTGAATCGAGTGCGCCGAAAGAGTGACGATCCGCGCCCAGTCGGCGGCACGCAGCATCGGTAGGGCAGCCCGCACCGACCGCACCGCCGACATGGTCCCGAGGTTGAAGGCCGCATGCCAGTCGTCGTCGTTCAATTCTTCGAAAGTGCCCGCTTGGGGCCCCACCGTGTGGACGAGTACGTTGAGCCGGCCCCAGCTGTCTTGCACGGCCTGATAACCGGCCGCGATGGAATCTGCGTCCGCCATGTCGACTGCGAGGGTCAGGACCTCGGGCGCGCCGGCCCGAAGAATCACCTCCGCTGCAGAGTCGAGCGCCTCCTGGCCCCGCGCCATGACGGCCACCGAAGCGCCCTCGGCAGCAAGGCATTCGGCAATCGCCAGTCCCATGCCCTTACTGCCACCGGTGACCACTGCCGTGGCGCCGCCGAGTCCGAGATCCATTTACGCAGCCTTCCGTTGCCGTAGGTTCACCAGGACTTGCTCATCCGCGGTGACAGGTGCACGATCTCACTGACGACCGAGGGGTTCGCCCGTGCCATCGCGACGAGGGAGAGCATGGCGTTGGCGACATCGTCGACGGCCGACATCCGTGCCGGGATCTGGCCCTCGGTGGCCCACGACCGATACAGGTCGGCCAGCAGATCCCGGTCGGCTCCCCGCAGGATCTCGGTGTCTTCGGTGGGTCCGACGCTGACGCGGATGACCGCGAGCTCGGGGTGCTCGGCCCGCCACGACCGCAGGATCTCGTCGAGGGCTGCCTTGCTCGCGTGGTAGGCCGCGACGCCGGCGCGAGGGCGTCCGACATCGTGGCTCGACGCGACCAGTACGACCGCATCGTCGGCGAGATGCGGGAGAGCGGCGCGCAACACATGCGACGCCCCGACAGCGTTGACCGCATAGGCGTGCATCCACGTCGTCACGTCGGTGTCTTCGATCAGGGCGAACGGAACTGCCGCACTGGTGAAGACCACGGCATCGATCTGGCCGAAGTCCGCGGCCACGTCGCTGATGACTTTCTCGACGGCCTTGGGGTCGGCGACATCAAGTTCGTGAGCGGTCCCGCCAAGTTCCTGTGCCACCGACGAGAGGATGTCCACTCGGCGGGCGGCGAGGGCGATTCTGGCCCCGCGGGAGTGTGCTACCACGGCCAACGCGCGTCCGATACCTGATGATGCCCCGATGATGAGCATGCGGACACCCGCGATGTTTGAATGGCGATCGGTCATGCTCGGTACCCTTCTACGGTAGTGGGCGTGGTCGTACGCGAGGAGTCGATGATCATCCGGATGGTACGACGACACCGCCCGCATTCGGATCCCGCGCCACAGGTGATGGCAACTGCTCGGGTGGTGCTTGCCCCGCCGTCGACTGCCTTGGCAACCGTGTCACTCGTGATTCCCAGGCAGAGGCAGACATACATCAGAGTGGTCCGATCCCGGTGGGCTGGGACATTCGCATTGCGTTGACGAAGCGACCGACGAAGACAGGGGGAAAGACCCCGATCCCCGCGGCTGCTAACCATTCCGAGGCTGTCGGGGAGCGCGCTATCCACCGCAATGCGGTTTCCGCACTGTCCAGTTGCTGGACGAACATCACTTCGTGTGAACTGTCGAAGGCGCGATATACGACTGTCCGCCGGATCCCGGCCTTGGCAAACTCTTCACGAGAGTCTCGAACTTGGGCCACGAAATCGTCGATGTCGTCGAGGGGTGTCACCGCAGCCACGACTATCTCGCTGCCGGGCTCGGGTGCTTCACCGATGTCCATTCGTTCGACGGTCTCGCCTGCGAAGACGGCAGGAAGGTCTTCGACTCCCACCGCGTCGAACCACTCGAAGAAGTACGGCGATCGCAGCAAGTTCAGCAGAGGTTGCTCGGTGCTGATCCCGATGATCACAAGTACCTTGCCTGGCTCCACCACAGACTCATAGGCGTACACGTAACGTGCGCCGAGATCGACGAGGCTCTCCTGGTGGCGCTGGAGGACCGGCCATACCCGGTCGGGGGTGCTGATCGCGAACTCGACGGCAAACACGAAATTGCGGGACCTGCTCCGACTCAAGGCTGCACCTCCTCATCTGCGTTGCACTGAACCCATTGGGTACAACCTTGCTCCGGGAATCATACTGACATATGAGAATCTGTGTTCTCCACTGAGGTCGATTGACGAGGCGTACGGGAAAGCATCGATTGCGCAAAAGAAAGCAACTATTCTCTATGGCGTGTCGGTGCTTGATCGTTGAGGCCGATCCAGGGAAGGAAGTGGGTTGGTCGGTGCACAGGACGCAACGGGTCAACTGACATGACGAGTGGCCTTCGTCATGCGCACGACTCGACATCGCCGCCTCCGGCGGGCTCTCGGTGGACTGTGCGAATCGGTTGGGCGATCTTCATTGCGTGCTATTTGTTCTTCGCGGTCGTCACGGTTGCCATGATGCAGACCGGCATGCAGGGCGACCCAGAGAAGTACAACCCGCAGCCGGGGCCCAGGCCGTACCCTCCATTCCTCGGTTTCGACAACTGGCCACTCGCTGTCAGTCTCAGTGCGATACCGATGGCGATCGGCCTCATCAGTCTGCTGGTCTGGCTGTCATGGCGCCGCCGGAAGGCGCACTGGGCGGTCGTCATCGCGTTTGCCGGCCTGATCACCGGCGCTTTGGACCCGGTGGCGAACTGGGCGACGTTCGCCATTTTCGACCCGCGAATGCTGCATTTCCCGCACTCGTGGCCGTACGTCAACATCTCGCCCAATCTCGAGCCGGCGCTGTCGTTCCTGGGCGGGTATGCGGCCTACTACTTGTTGAACGGTCTGGGATTCTTACAGTTGCACGATCGCTTGATCCACCCGTTGATGCACCGTTCGCGATGGTTGATGCAGCACCGGTTGTTTGCGGTGTTCATCGGAGCGGGGCTGCTGGCGATCCCGATCAATGCGCTGATTCAGATCACCTGGATGAGTGCGGGGATCTTCTTCTACACGGAGGCGGTCGGTCCGGTGCTGATCGTCGGGCACGTGCACTTCCCCCTGATAATGGCGGTGTACGACGCCTTCATCTTCGCCATGGTTGCTGTGATGTGTGTCCGCGATGATGCGGGCGAACTCGTGCTCGTCAACCGGATCGCTCATTGGTTGCCGGTGCGCCGCGGTCGGTCGCCCACGACGTTGACTCGGCAGATGCTTGTAGCCACCGCAGTCGGTCTGATCTCGTTCGGGATTCCGTTGGCAATCCTGGCTGGACTGCGTGAGGCAGGGCTGTCGCGACCGTCCTACGACCAGAACCCTTACCCGACGGTCAAAGTGTACGACCCCTACGGCCACCTCGAGGAGGCCGGGAAACCGGGTCCGTTCTTCAGGTGATGTGACTGGGAGCGCTTTCGGCGCAACGTCGACGTCGGGGAGCAAGGATCAACAGAGAACAATAATTCTCATATGTGAGAGAACATGTTATCTTCTCTCCGGGCCAGCCGACTGGCCGAGAGGAGTTGATCGTGCTCGCGGAGATCGTTCGGCTGGCGTTTGCGTGGGGGGCGATGATTGCGATCATCGGCTTTTGGTATTGGTTGCTCGGCAATATCGGCACATTCTGAGCTGCCGATGCGAGCACTGACATCGGAGCCAACGTTGGATGCGCTGTCGACCGAGCGCGTCTGCGCGCTGGCTGCCCTGGCTCTTTCGGAGGGGCGGCGGCAGACAGCGCGCCTGGTCAGTGGTGAGCGTCGCCAGTTCAGCTGTGATCCGGCTCGCGGCCGGGTGGATGTGCCGTTTCCGACACCGGCGACGTGGGGTCTGCGAACCCTCACCCTCGGCGTTGCTCTGCAGTGCTCGCCGACCAAGGATGCGCTGGCCGCGTGTGCTCTCGGAGATCTGACGCCCAAGCAGCAACGTGCGCTCGTTCACGTGGAAGGCAAGGTGGCGCTCGGTTGGGTAGTCGGCCGGTGGCCCGGGCTGCGGGAGGAGATCTCGCGGGCGATACCGGAAATGGAGTTCTGCGATCCACATGAGGATGCGCGCGCCATGGTGACTGAGGCCATCGAACTCGCAAGACGAAACGCTGCGGTGGTGAACAGCCCGGTGCTGGGCACGCTGCCCGTCGGCGCGGCGGCAGCCGCCCCCGGTCGGGGTTTGGCGCGTCGAGTTCGCGGGCGTATGCCCTGGAGCTCGCGGCGCAGGGATCCCTACCGGCACGTCGGAACTCCCGTCGGTGGTGACGGCGGTACGCCGAACTCGAACCTGCCACCACCGAGTCGGCCAGAGGACGACGATCCCGAGGTTCGGGCGAACCGGCGTGCCGGCGTGCCTTACCCGGAGTGGAATATGTGGAGCCGGCAATTCCTGCCCGACCATGTTGCCGTTCTTGAACGGCCCTATCCCCGGACCGGGCCGAGCTCAGCTGCTGCATCACCCGATCTGCGTAGGTATTTCGAACAGCGGACCGTTCGGACCGTTCGCCGTCGCCTCGAGGACGGTGCGGACCTCGACGTCGACGCATACGTGTCCCATTGCATCGATCAACTCACCGGCCACTGCACGGCGCCGCGCCTGTTCCAGGATCTGCAGCCGACCGCTCGGGACGTAACCACCGCCCTGTTGCTCGACGGCAGCTCCTCGCTGGGGGTGCATCAGGGCAAGATCTTTGCACTGGAACTGGCCTGCGCGGACGCTCTGTCCCAAGCGATGACGGCCGCGCGGGAACGGCACGCTGTTTTTGCCTTCTCCGGTAACACCCGGCACCGGGTGGATGTCCGTTGTCTCAAGGATTTTTCCGAGACCCGCTTCGTCGCGCCGGGGGCCTCCGGTCTGGCGACGGCTGGTTACACCCGGCTGGGTGCACCTTTGCGCCACCTCACGAGCAGACTGCTGGCTCAGTCGGCACAGCGCCGTCTGCTCATCGTGGTCGGGGACGGTTTGTTGTCCGATGAGGGCTATGAGGGCCGCTATGCTTGGGCAGATGCCGCGCACGCTGTGCAAGAGGCTGCGCAGGCGGGGGTTGTGATCTACTACCTCGGTGTCGGACCCGTCCGGGTCGACCCGCTGCCTGAAGTGTTCGGTCCCAAGAGGTCTCGCCGGATTCAGCGAATCGAACAGCTTCCCGCGGCCTTGGCGGCTGTTCATCGCGAGCTGGTGATGTCATGACCGAACGCAACGGAGAAGCCGTCAGACTGTCTGACTATCGTCCTGTCGGCGGGGAGAAGACGGCATTCGCCGCGGCGTTCAGCCGTCGGCTCCCGGTGATGCTGACGGGGCCGACCGGCTGCGGTAAGACGCGGCTCGTCGAGCACATGGGAGCGACACTTGATCGTCCGGTCGTGACGATCAGCTGTCACGACGATCTGACCAGTGCGGATCTGGTCGGCCGTTTCATTGTGGCCGGCGGAGACGTGATCTGGCAGGACGGCCCGCTGACCAGGGCGGTCCGCGAAGGGTCGATCTGCTACCTCGATGAGGTGGTCGAGGCGCGTCATGACTCGTTGGCTGTCTTGCACTCATTGACCGACTACCGCAGGACGCTGTATCTGGACCGCACCGGCGAGGTCGTGGTGGCGCCTGCCGGCTTCATGCTGGTGTGCTCATACAATCCGGGGTATCGCAGCAGCCTGAAAGACCTCAAGCCTTCCTTCCGTCAACGATTTGTGACGGTGGCGATGACCTATCTGCCCGCCGACCGTGAAGCCGAACTGGTCGTGGCCGAGACCGGTGTTGCACGTGAGGTCGCCGAGCGGCTCGTCGGCTGTGCCGCAAGCATCCGCAACGCGGAATCGGCTTTCCATTTCGAGCCGCCGTCCACTCGCTCCCTGGTGTCCGCCGGGCATCTGATCGCCGCGGGTATGCACGAGACCGACGCTGCGCAGGCCTGCATCCTCGCGCCACTGAGCAGCGATGGGGTGATATCCACCGGTCTGATCGAGGTGGCTGCAGCAACTCTTCTTCCCAAGCCGACAACGGCGCCGACCGGAGGGCGAATGTGACTGTGAACGAACAAGACCGGCGCCGCCGCCGCGCACTCATCGTGTTTCAGATCTTCGTCTACGGGGCGCTGATCACGATGTTCCTCATCCAATTGCAGATGTACATGGTCAAGGATTGGTAGGACGTGTGGTGAAGATGCCCTCGTGGGTCCAACGACGACCCTCCGCCGGCGGCGATCCGGCTCGACCAAGCGACCTCGACGAGCACTACGACGAAAGCCGGCGCGCGCAACGTGCTGCCGACCGGTGGCTCATCGTCGGCACGATCTTGATGGGGACTCTGGTACTCGGCCCGCTCGGGCTGCCGGTGTTCTGTCGCGGTCTGGTCCTGCTGCGCAGAGCCCAACATGCGGGACTATCAGTGCGTCCCATGATGGTGACGCTGATCGGCTACGTCATCATCCTCGATGCCGCCATCAACAGCATCGGGTGGGGACTGGACGTGTTTGCCAATCACGCGTTGATCACTCGGACGATCTTCACCGCATGGGGCAACCTGATCGACGGCGGCTATTTCTGGCATTACAACGAGCTGTGGATCGGTGGGGCGGGAGCACCCGGTGAGAAGGCCTGGGTCATCGTCTGCATCCTGGTGGTGTTCCCGATGCGGATCGCGGCCGCGATCGCATTCTTGCAGATGAAGCGATGGGGTCACCAGTGGCTGATCGTGACGTGTTGGTTCGGTGTCATCGTCTGGCTGGGATACATCCTCAACATGACCATGTACGCCGACGTTCGTTATGCCGGAGTGGCCTTCCCGGTGATCGGATGGTGGCTCTACAACATCTTCTACATCACTCCGTTTTTGGCGATTCCCTACCTGCACACCGTCAACCGGGAAATCTTCACCGACTAGGGGACGATCGACATGAGTGAGCACATTCCTTCGGACGACGTGAAGCCCGAACAGCTACCCGAGGGCACCACACCACCCTTCGCGCGCATGCACAAGTGGTTGAAGCGTGGACTGTTCGTCTGTCTCTTCGGCCTGGTGATCGAGGGAGCGTTGACGGTGCCGGCGCTGGCGGTGTGGTACGGATGGCCGACGTTGTCGCTGAACGAGATCTGCAGTGAACTGATGAAGGTGCGCTTCTCCGACGACACCCTGGAGTGCACGCATCCCTATCCGATCAGCGGACCGCCGTTTGGCGGGGCGCCGGAGGCGGCCGGTCAGCAGACCGCCCGAGACCAGTGGGGGGTTCAGCCTGTGCCGGAGTACCCGCGTGTCGGCTTCCGCGAGTTCGTGCGGATCCGCGAGCAGCGGGATACCGGCCATGTGTTGAACCCGTGAGTCAACCCCGGGTCACACCCACGTCGACACAGATCTCTGCGGCGGTGACGAATCGTGACTCGTCGGAGGCCAGCCAAGCGACCGCGTTGGCGACATCCTCGGGCATGGTGATGGCGTCGGGAAGCATCTGCCTGGTAAATCCCTGGCGCAAAGTGGGATTCGTCTGAGCAGCGGCCATCATCGCGTCGACCATCTGACCGCTTCCCATCGGTGTCGCTACCGAACCCGGGTGCAGACTGTTGACCCGAATGTGGTGTCGCCCGAGCTCTGCGGCGAACCCACGGGCCAGGCCGGTGACGGCATGTTTGCTCGCGGTGTAGGCGATCATGAAAGGTTCCATCGTCACGCCGGCTGCTGAGCCGATCAGGATGATCGAGCCGCCACGTTCCCCGGCGATGATGTGCTGCGCGCCGGCCATCACGGTGTTCCACGTCCCCACCAAGTTCACGTCGATGACGTCGCGAAAGTCCCGCGGGGTCACCTGATCCCACGGTGCGGGCACACAGATGCCGGCATTGGCCACAATCACGTCGAGCCGGCCGAGTTCGGCGACGGCGGCGTCCACGCCTGCGCAGAGCCCGTCGTAGTCACGGATGTCGACGATGGCGGTCACCGCCCGCCGACCATTACCCTCCACCTCCGCGACTGTCTCGGCGAGATCCTCAGTAGTCGCCGAATCGTAGGGCACGCAGGGTGGCAGCGGCCCGGCGACGTCGACGAGAATGACGTCGGCTCCGTCGGCGCTGAGGCGAATGGCATGCGCGCGGCCCTGCCCGCGGGCCGCTCCGGTGATCAACGCAACCTTGCCGGTCATATCTGGCACAGGTGAAACCTATCGCACCGGCAGGACTTCTCATCAAATAAGAGAATTATCATTTCTGTTTCAGGGTAGCGTCCGGGGAGTGGGAACCTTGAATGGCCAGACCGCCTTTATCCTGGGTGCTTCCGCCGCTATGGCGCAGGCCAGCGCCAAGCTGCTGGCGGCTGACGGAGCATCGCTCTATCTGTTGGGCCGCTCCCAGCGGCGACTTGACGCGACTCGCGAGGCCATCCTCGAGGCAACCCCTTCTGCAGACATTGCGCTACACAAGGGGGACCCGGAGGACGAGACCACTGTCGAAGCGGCAGCGCGGTCAGCATTCGCCATGTACGGGCGACTGAACATCGTGCTGGGCACCGTCGCCGGCGGAGGGACGGGCCCACTGGTCGAACAGAGCCTCGAGACGTTCACCAACTTTGTGATGGGCAATCTGCGATCGAATTTCCTGGCGCTTCGCTACTCGGCGCCGTTGATGTCCGACGGCGGTTCCATCGTGTTCATCTCGTCGACATCGGCCAAGATCCCGATGGAGGGCCTCGGCCACTACTCGGCGGGAAAGGCCGCGTTGGAGATGATGATTCGGGTGGCCGCATCGGAACTGGGTCCGCGAGGCATCCGGGTCAATGCGGTGCGGCCCGGGTTGACCGAAGCTGCGACGACCCAGGGTTACATCCACCTCGAAGAATTGACGACCGCCTTTCTCGAGCGGGTTCCGTTGGGTCGCCTCGGGGTCGCCGACGACATCGCGCCCGCGGTGCGTTTCCTGGCGGGTCCCGAGTCGGGCTGGATGACCGGTCAGAGTTTTGCAATCGACGGCGGTAACGAGGTTCGCGGTGCGCCGCGGGGCCCGATGTTCACCGTTTAGTGCAGGTCCACTGCGTTGCGCGGCGCGGTGATCGGAAGGTCCAGCGACGTGGCGATACCGGGTGCGGCATCGACGACGTACGGAATCGCATTCACGACGCGCATGGCAGTGGCCTCCATGGCGTTGGCGTTCGCCGACTCGGCCGTATCCTCGGTTCCCAGCCGAAGGTCGCACTGCATGTGGGGCTCACCTTCGATGATCAGGCGATAGGTCCCGTTGGGAGCAGTCGCCCACTCGGGTGCCAGGTCGGGTGCCATCCGATTGATGTGCTCGATGGTGATCACCGGTTGTCCGTTGACGACGCCGGTGGTCTCGGCCCGCACTGCCCCGACCGTCCCCGCCGGGATCGTGCCGCAGGCGACGTGCAGGTCACGCGGGGTGAGCACGCGTTCGTACTTCTCGTCGATGCGGTCGAGCTGCACACCGAGAGCACTCGCCACCAGGCCGATCGGTGGCCCCCAGGCAAACTGCTGTGCTCCTTCGAGCTCGAGCAGGGGTGTGAACTCCAGTGGCTCGCCGAACCCCATCGCGGTCACCATCAGGTCGCGGTTCGGGTAGGCCGAATAGTCGAAGATCTCCTGGGCGCGGATGGTGCGAATGGTGTTCGACAACGTGGTCAGCAGCACCGCGAACTGGTCGCCGGCGAAGCCGGGCTCAATCCCCGAGGTGTAGATCGTGACACCGGCGCGCAGGGCGGCCTCGCGCACCTTGTCGGCGAGCTCGGGAATCCATTTGTCCGGGAACATCATTCCTGGAGTATTGGTCGTGACGACGTTGAGTCCACCTTCGAGAAGTCGGACGTAGTCGCGCACGGCTGCGGCGTCCATCTCAGGACTTGCCGCACCGTAGAGGACGCAATCGGGTTTGAGTGCGATGATGTCATCAAGGTCGTTGGTGGTCGTGACACCGATCGGGCCGATCCCGACGATCTCGCCGGCGTCGCGTCCGGTCTTTTCTGGACTGTGCACCCACACCCCGACGAGGTGCAGGTGCGCCCGCCGGACAATGGCGCGTATCGCCACGCTGCTGATCCAGCCGGTGGAGATGACAGCGACACGCAAGGGATTTGACGTCATGGATATTCCTTTCGCCCGGACGGGCTCAGAGATCGGGGATCGGCAGTGATGTGTTGGGGCCCTGCAAGCCCCCGTCGACGATGAATGTCGAGTTGGTGGCGTAACAATCTCGAGTGCAGAGATACAAGGTCAATCGGCCGAGATCGGCGACGTCACCGATCCGGTGCAGCGGGGTGAGCTCCTTGAGGGTGTCCTCCGAACCCGGCATCAGGTCGAAGCTGGTCTGCAGTCCGGCAGTCATGAACGCGCCCAAAGCGATGGCATTCACCCGGATCTTGGGTGCGAGCTCCTGCGCCATGGCGCGGGTCAGCGCTTCGAGTCCTCCCTTGGCCACTGAGTAAGGCAGGAGTCCTCGGATGCCGAATCGCGCCGCACCGGAGGATATGTTGACGATCGAACCTCGGCCGAGGTCGAGCATGTGCGGTACAACGAGCTGGCTCATGATGAACGCCGAGGTGACGCAATAGTCGAAGGTCTCGCGCAGGTTATCGTCGGTGAGGCTCAAGAACGGGCCGTAGGTCGCGAATCCCACGTTGTTGACCAGGATGTCGATACGCCCGAACTCATCGATGACTGTTCGGACGACACGCTCGCTGTCTTGGCGGGCGAGGGCATCCGCTGTGATGGCCAGACCCGTCCCCCCGGCGGCGATGATGTCCTCTATGGTTTCTTCGACCTCAGCGGAGGTTCGTGCGGTGCCGACAACGGTCGCGCCCGCTTCGGCCAGTACTTTGGCGATTCCTTCGCCGACGCCGCGTCCTGCGCCGGTGACGACCGCGACCTGCCCGTCGAGCTGGAACTGTTCGAGTGCCACACCGAGAAACTACCGTGTGAGAATTACAGTTTGCTCAAAATGGAAATAAGGATTGTAGGTACTGCCTAGAGTGCGCCCATGACCGAGCGACTGCCGATGCTTCACCATGTCGTCTTCGCAATCGCGCTCGAACGACTGGATCCGGCAGCGGAGTATCTGACCGCGCTCGGGTTTCGCTTCGACGCGTTCGATCACGACGACCTGGGACTGGCGATCAGGCTCGACTGGGACCGTGGATTTGAACTGATATCGCCACTTCCCGGTGCGCCGGAAGGTCCCGGAACTGCGTCTGAATTCTTGACTCGCAACGGCGACGGGCTGTTCTCGGTGGTGGTCCGCGTGCCTGACTGCGACGCTGCAGAACGCACAGCATGCCGCCACGGCACGAAGGCCGACTTCCGCCAACGCGTCGATGGTGATGATGGTGCGATCACCGAGGTGAAACTGGAGCCCCTGTTCGGCCTACCGTTGACGCTGCTGGAGATCGATTCAGCGTGACCGGGTTGTCGGATTCGCGATCTAGGTTCCCGCGAGTCGGGCGTTCAACTGTTGGGCCAGGTCTGATTTCTTGACTTTGCCGGTCGCAGTGAAGGGGAGTTGCTGCTTGTCGGTGATCCAGATGTGCTTGGGCACCTTGTAGGCCGACAGCCGACCCCGCAGGTCGGCACGCAGCGCTTCCGGATCCAGTTCGGCACCGCCGCGCGGGACCACCGCTGCGGTCACCACCGTACCGTGGTCGCCGTCAACTGCTCCGACGACGTACGCCTCCAGTACGCCCTCACAATCACACAGTGCGAGCTCGACTTCGGACGGTGTGACGTTGGTGCCGCCGCTGGTCTTGATCAGGTCGCCAAGACGGCCGGTGAAGGTGATCCACCCGTCGTCGAACCGAATCCCGCAGTCGCCGGTCCGGTAGTAACCGTCAGCAGTGAAGACATCCTCACGCTCGCGTTTGTAGAGACGTTGCATCAACGAGTGCCCACGGACCCAGATCTCACCGGAGGTCCCCGCAGGAACCGGTGAGCCGGTATCGGGGTCGACGATGAGATGCTCGAGTCCGTCGATCGTCCAGCCGCCTGTCTCGGTGCGCTCGGGCGGCTGGGGGATGTACGGGTCGACGCCGATGTGGTTACCGCACAGCTCGGTCATGCCCAGGGCGTTGGGGCCCTGGGGCCGGCGCTCGGACGTCACCATCGCCGGCATACTGGTGCGACGCACCGAACTGGTGTCCCGACTGCCGAAGTCTGGGTGCTCGGCCAGTGATTTGCCTTGTTGGGGCCAGCCCAACGTGATTGTCGCCCTGTGCCGCTCGATGAGCTCAAGTGCCTCACCCGCATCGAACGCCGGTTGAGTCACCAACATCGCACCGTGGTGGATGACGGCGTGCAGTCCGGTGATGAGACCGCCGACCCAGAAAAACGGCATGGACGTGAACATCACATCGTCGCGGGCGACATCGTAGGAGAAGGTCAGATTGTGGGTGTGGCGCACGAGAACGCCGTGCGTGTGCACCGGAGCTTTGGGGTCCCCGGTGCTGCCCGAGGTGTAGATGATCATCGCGTCGTCGGCCGGTGTGACACACGTTTCGACCGCGACGAGGAATTCCTCGTCGATCTCGCTCGTGGGAATCTCGTCATCGGAGATCCGGGTCGCCCAGAGCCGGTCGACATCGCCCCGGAACGCGACAGTCCGAAGGTAGGGGGCCGTCTTCACCGCGATCTGACCGGCCTGGCGATTCTCGTCCAGACCGGGAAAGGCCTGTTCCATCAGGTCGACGAAGTTCTGGTTGCGGAACCGCGGCCACCCCACGATCGCACTCAGATCGGCATGGCGGGTGGTCCAGGCCAGCTCGGATGCCTTGTAGAACGTATTGAGCGGGACTGCGACCGCCCCGATCCTGGTCACGGCGAACCAGGTGATCGCCCAGTCGACGCTGTTGGGCAACAAGATTCCCACATGGTCACCCTTGCCAATGCCCTTCGCGAGCAAGTTCAGCGCCAGCCGTGCTGACCGCCGGTCAAGATCGGCATAGGAAATGACTTGGCCGTCCGCGACGAGAAACGGCCTGTCCCCGTACCGTGCAGCAGACGAGCGCACCAGCGCGGGAACCGTAGCGGTGATGGTGGGAAACGGCATGAGGATGACCCTACCCAAATCGAGAATCTATGTTCTCGCAGTCTGGAATTTTCCTTATCATGGATGTGTGAGCTCTGCTGACGCCACCGGTCTGACTGCTCGGCTGGATCGGATCGAATCCGGACTTGCCCTTGCCCAGCTTCCGAGTCGTTATGCGATGGCGTTGGATGCACGTGACCTCGATGCGCTGGTGCGGCTCTTCGTCGACGATGTTGAAGCAGGTGCGGCCGGGGCCGGCCGTGAGGCGCTGAAGCGCTGGTACGACCGGGTGCTGCGGCGCTTCTACCGAAGCATCCATCTCGTGTGCGGCCATCAGTTCGATTTCGTCGACGCCGATCACGCGACGGGGTCGGTCTACTGTCGTGCCGAACACGAAGAAGGTGACGGATGGTATGTGATCACCATGCGCTATGACGACGTCTATGAGCGCCGTGACGGCGAGTGGTTTTTCGTCCGCCGCCGGGAGTATCCCTGGTACTCGGTCGATGTCACGGAACGCCCAGGGCCCGACTTCATCCGCTGGCCGGCAGACGTCGAGCTCAACGCGGCGATGCCTGCGCGAATGGCCTCGTGGTCAGCGTTTTGGGCCGGTGGCGACCCCGATCAACCGCGACGGCTTTCCGCGCGGCCGTGAGGTGGTCGTGGGCTTCGGCCGGGGTCCGCGCCGGTTTACAAAGCCGGCTGTAGATGACATTCTCTTAGATGGAAATCACCGTTATCGCTGGCCTCGGCCTCGCGAATGGCGCGGTTGCGCAGCCACCCACCGCAACGACTGGAGGACATCATTTCCACCGACAAAGTGCTCAACGGAGTACGCGTGCTGGAAGTCGCGGCATGGACGTTCGTGCCGTCGGCAGGAGCCGTTCTGGCGGAGTGGGGCGCGGAGGTCATCAAGGTCGAGCCGCGCGTTGGTGGTGACCCGCAACGGGGACTGGTCACGATGGGAATCGTCGACGAGGGCGGTGGTTCGGTCAACTACATGATCGAGATCCCCAACCGGGGAAAGAAGTCGATCGGCGTAGATCTGAGCACCCCCGGCGGCCGAGAAGTCGTGCGCGAACTGGCGAAGTCCTGTGATGTGTTTCTGACCAGCTACCTGCCCAGCCGTCGCAAGAAGATGGGGATCGATGTCGACGACATCAGGGCGGTCAACCCCAGCATCGTCTACGTCCGTGGTTCTGGCCATGGCCCGCAGGGCCCAGACGCCGACAAACCGGGCTATGACGGTGTCTCCTATTGGGCGCGTGGCGGAATCGCGACGGTGCTGACCGAGGAGGCCGACGAGCTGGTTCGCTCTCGCCCGGCATTCGGAGATCTGCTCGGCGGGATGACCATCGCTGGTGGAATTGCAGCGGCGCTCTACAAGAAGGCCACGACGGGGCAGGGCTCGGTTGTGGATGTATCGCTGCTGGGCCTGGCCGCTTGGAATCTGAGCCCGGATGTCGCTGTGAGTCAGATCCACGGCGGTGGCGCGATCCCCAAGTACGGTCATGCGGATGCACCCAATCCACTGGTCGGAACCTACCGAACCAAAGACGGCAGGTGGGTGCAGCTGATGATGTTGCAACTCGACAAGTTCTATGCGGAGACCATGCGTGCGATCGGCCTTTCCGAGTTGATCGATGATGTGCGCTTCGCCGAACCGGCACCGCGCTACGCAAACCGGGTCGAGCTCATTGCGCTACTCGACCAGGCCTTTGCGCAGCGCACCCTCGACGAGTGGCGTCAGGCGTTGGATGGGATCTCCGGTGCCTGGGGCATCGTTCAGACACCCGGCGAGCTGTGCTCGGATCCGGCGGTGACGGCCAACGGCTACATCGCCCAGACCGCCACGATGAACGGCGTTCCTTACGCCCTGCCGACCAACCCTGTCCAGTTCGACGAGCAGGCCGTGGTACCGCCAGGCGCGCCGGAGCACGGGCAACACACCGAAGAGGTGTTGATGGATGCCGGTCTGGCATGGGAAGAGATCGAGAAGTACAAGGAAAGCGGAGCCATTTTGTGAACGCAACGCCGATCGAAACCTCCGAAACCACAGTTGATTTCGACCCTTTTTCGGCAGATTTCTTCAACGGCGCGTATGACACCTACCGTCGACTGCGCAACGAGGCACCGATCTTCTACAGCAAGAAGTGGGACTTCTGGGCACTGTCGCGCTACGAGGATGTCGCGCCGGCTACCAAGGATCACGAGCTGTTCTCGTCGGCCAAAGGTGCCACGTTGGACATGGTGAAGGCGCATGACGACGCGATACCGGTGCCCAAGGTCATCATCTCGATGGATCCTCCAGAGCATCAGAAGATGCGCAAGCTGGTCAGCGCCGTGTTCACTCCGCGTGCGATCACCGGTCTCGAAGACATGGTGCGCGAGAAGATCTACGAGCGTCTTGATGCGCTTGATCCCAGCGCGTTCGATGTGGTCGAGGATTTTTCTGCGCTGTTTCCCAACGAGATCATCACGACCATGCTCGGGGTTCCCAAGGAGGATCGAGATCAGATCCGGCATTGGGTGGACCTGCTGATCGAACGGCACCCCGGTGAGATCGCCACGACCAAAGCCGGATACGAAGCCTCGGTCAAGACCGGCTTGTACTACTACGACCTGGTTCGTCAACGGCGAGCCGCGCCGCGCGACGACATGATCAGCCGCCTGATCGAGACCGAGGTCGAACGCGATGGCCAGGTGGAGAAGCTGACCGACGTGGATATCACGGGATTCGCCACGATGCTCGGGGGTGCCGGGGCCGAAACGGTGACAAAGCTGATCGGCAATGCAATGGTCGCGTTCGCCGACTTCCCGGACCAATGGCAGAAGCTGAAGGCGGACCGGTCAAAAATCCCGGCTGCTATCGAGGAGTTGCTGCGCTACGAGGCGCCTTCGCAGTATCAGGTCCGAACAGCCACCCGAGACGTCAGCTACCACGGGCAGACCATTCCCGAGGGTGCGGCGGTTCTTCTGGTGACCGGCGCTGCAACTCGCGACGAGCGGGTATTTCCCGAACCCGACCGGTTGGACATCGACCGGGAACGCAAGATGGGATTCAACCTGGCGTTCGGCTACGGCGTGCACAGCTGTCTCGGAGCCGCACTGGCTCGGATGGAGGGCCGCATCGCGCTCGGGGCGCTGCTGGACCTGCTACCGGAATTCGAGGTGGATCGCGGCGCCTTGAAGCGGGTGGCGACGACGAACGTCGCGGGCTACTCGCGCGTTCCGGTGCGACGGATCGGCTGAGTTGCGCGGTTAAGCTGTCGTCGCGAAAGGCGGCACCGCAGTCGTCAGGTGCTGTCCACACCGAAAGGTCTCGACCCCGGCGCCGGTGACGGCCAATCCGGCCGCCGCCATGGCCTGTCGCTTGAAAGCGACTGCGGCATTGCTCAATCGGTAGTCGAAGTTCGAAGACATTCCAAGCTGGGGCGGCAACGCGCTGGCGCCCCAGACGGCAACGTCGGTCCGCTGATGGCGCGTGAGGCTGGTGACAAGCCGGCGGACGTGTTGTCGCCGCTCGAGCAACGCGGCGGCCAAGAATAGGATGTCGGGCCACTCTGATTCGTAGTCGGCAACTTTCGGTAGATCATGACTACGCGTGCCCAGAATTGTCAGCGCGCGGGTGTCGCCGCTGTGCTCCAGATGCACCTCAACCTGCCAGCCCGTGCTCACCGAGTCGTAGATCAGGCCGCCCGCGGCCGACACCACTTCTGCCGCATCGGTGGCCAGCACCGAGAGACGGTATGGCGTTCCCCGCCCGTACCCACGGGTGCGTGGTGTCCGGCCATGTTCGTTCAACGCTGGGGGTGCCATCAGACCATGATAATAGTTATTTTCGCAAATGAGAACGATTATATTCAGCTGGTCGCCAGCACCTAGTTACGTCGGGGCGGACCACTGAATCCCTGGACCACGAAAGCGCGGACAAAATCCGCGACCGCGGAGTCGTCTTTCATGTCTACCCGCGGCGAAGGGGTGGTGAAGAGCGAGAACAGCATGCGAGAGAACCATTCTGCGGCCGCCGCGACGTCCAGATCGCTGCGAACTTCGCCGGTGATCCTGGCCGATGCCACGTAAGGAGTGAGAAACTCGGTGCATTCCTGCAGTAACGAGGCGGCATTTTTGGTCAACATCAGGTTGACCTCCTCGTCGTCGAAGTACACCTCGGGCTCGACCACCCGGCGTGCCTGGGTGACGAACACGGCTGCTCGAACGAGCTTGTCCTCCAGCGTGCTACCGCCATCGCGGTCGATGGCCTTGGCCATGTTGCGGTAGAACCGCTGGGATGCGGCTTCAGCGCAGGCCTCGACGATGGTCGGTTTGTCACGGAAATACTCATAGAACGTGCTGCGCGAAACATCGGCGGCGCGTGCAATGTCGACGACAGTGGTCCTGCGCAGTCCTCGGGTACGGAAGCAGCCGAAAGCCGCGGCGATGATCGCCTCACGGGTGTCCGTGGCGGTGGCCTGCGTCATGTCCAGGACCTCAATCCTCTCTGCTCACCGGGCGTCGGCGCAGCATGTGTCTGGTGCAGACAATAGTGCTGTCACGACCCCGGTGGGCTGGTCACCGGTCCGGAGACAGGATCAGCCCACTCGTCGGGACGCCGGTACCCGAGGTGACCAGCACATGCTCCACGTTGTCGACCTGGTTGTAGGAGGTTCCGCGCACCTGGCGAACACCTTCGGTGATGCCGTTCATCCCGTGAATGTAGGCCTCGCCCAGAAGGCCGCCGTTGGTGTTGATCGGCATCCGGCCGCCCAGCGAAAGTTCCTCGACGGACACGAAGTCCTTGGCTTCGCCCCGCCCGCAGAAGCCGAGCTCTTCGAGCTGGGTGAACACAAACGGTGTGAAGTGGTCATAGAGGAAAGCCGTGGAGATGTCGTCGGGCTTCAGGCCAGAATCACCCCACAGTTTGTGGCCGACGATGCCCATCTCGGGCAATCCGGTGATCTCGTCGCGGTAGTAGCTCGTCATCACCTCGCCGTCGTAGGCCGCACCTTGTGCCGCGGCGGTGATCACCGCTGGGGGATGGGGTAGGTCGCGAGCCCGTTCGACGCTCGTCACCACCATCGCGACGCCGCCGTCACTTTCCTGGCAGCAGTCGAGCAGACGCAGCACGGGCTCGATGATCCAACGCGACTGCTGGTGCTGTTCGATGGTGATCGGTTTGCCGTAGAACCAGGCGTCGGGGTTGTTCGCGGCATGCTTGCGGTCGATGACCGAGATCTTGCCGAAGTCGGCGTTGGTGACGCCGTACTCGGTCATGTACCTCTGGGCGTGCAGGGCAACCCACGCCGCCGGGGTCATGAACCCGAACGGTGCATACGGCGCCATCCACAGCGGTGTCACGCCCGGCTGACGGCCGGCGCCGCCGAATCGGAATCCGGATCGTTCGTTGAAGGCCCGGTAACAAACCACCGCTTCGGCGGCGCCCGTTGCCACCGCCATTGCTGCCTGCATGACGGTGCCGGCCGCAGCACCTCCGCCGTGCGGTACCCGGGTGAAGAACGAGAGATTCTGAATGCCGACGTTGCGTGCCACCTCGATCTCTTCGTTCTCGTCGACGGTGAAGGTCACCATCCCGTCGATGTCGCTGGGGCGCAAGCCGGCATCGGCAATCGCTGCCTTGACCGCTTCGCAGGCCAGCTGCATCTCGGTGCGACCGGACTCCTTGGAGTACTCGGTCTGCCCGATGCCGGCCAGCGCGGCTTTGCCACCGAGACTCATGCGCCCGCGCCGTCGAGCAAACTGAGCACCGCAGTACCGGTGACGTGGGCGCCGAGGCTGTTGGTGCCGGTGAACGACACTTCGATCAGCCCTTCGTTGTCGGTCGAAGTCTTGTCGGTGACCTTGCCTTCGAACCGGAGCGGATCGTTCGGATAGGCAGGTACGCCAAGGCGGATCGAGAGCTTCTTGACCATGGCTTCCGGGCCGGCCCAGTCATGCAGAAACTTCACACACAGGCCATTGGTGGTGAGGATGTTCAGGAAGATGTCCTTGGAGCCTTGCGAATTGGCGAAGTCACGATCATGGTGGACCGGCATGTAGTCGCGGGAGGCAATGGCTCCGGCGACGATCAGCGTGGTGGTGACCGGGACATCCATCGGTGTCACGTCGTCGCCGACGGAGATGGAGTCCCACGCCAAGGTGGTGGTGCGGCCGATGGTCGCGGTCATTCGCTGATTCCTTCCGAATATCCGGCACCCAGCCGGGCCAAATGTTGTGACGGTGATCCCAGTGAGAGCTCGATCTGCTTGGCCCACAGGAAATAACGGTGCAGGGGATAGGTGACATCGATGCCCATTCCGCCGTGCACTTGTTGTGCGGATGCGACCACGCGTGCACCGGCTTCCCCGGCCCAGAACTTCGCGATGCTGGCTGCTCGCTCGGCGTTTCGGCCTTCGCTGATCAGCCAGGCAGCATGCCAGGTGGTCCACCGGATGGCCTGCACGTCGATGAACGCATCGGCGAGCCGCTGTTGCACTGCTTGGAAGGACCCGATCGGTCTCCCGAACTGCTCGCGCTCGCTGGTGTAGGACGCGGCGAGTTTCAATGCTCGCTCCGTGACGCCAACCTGGACCGCGCAGAGCCCTACCAAGGCCCGGGTGTACAGCGCAGTGACGATGTCGCCGTCGGTGTGTTCGGTGAGGCGCCGGGCTGACGCACCTGCCAGTGTGACGTCGGCGAAGGGCTCGCCGTTGGTCGTGAGCACCGGGTCGACGGTGATGCCGTCTGCGGGTGTGTCGACGACGAACAGGCCGGGGCCGTCCTCCGCGGTGGCAGTCACCACGAGTGCCGAGGCGAGCTGTGCCGCGGGTGCGAGTTCCTTGACACCGTCGAGAAGCCAGGCATCGCCATCGCGTCGGGCCGTGGTGCGGGGTGCGGCAGGGTTGGAGTTACCCGGTTCGGCCAAGGCAGCGCTGAGAATGATGCTGCCGTCGATCACACCGGGGAGAAGCTGCTGCTGAATCCCGGTGTCACCGTGCCGGGCAATGGTGTCGGCGCCGAGCACCAGCGTGGCGTAGAGCGGAACCGGTGCGACGCTCCATCCGACCTCGCTGAGCAGTACTCCGAGTTCCAGGAATCCGCCACCACTGCCTCCGATCGATTCGGGCAGAGCGATGCCGAGCAGGTCGGAGCTCGCCAGCTCGGTCCACAGCGCCGGGTCGTATCGGGTCTCGCCGGCTTCGAGTTCGGTGAGACGCTCGGGTGTGGCGCGGTGCTCGAACAATTGGCGGGCAACCTTGCTTACCGTTTCCTGCTCGTCGGTAAAAGTGAAATCCATTGTCGCTGAATACTTTCGACTAGGGTACGGGCCTGAACTGGTGGAGCGCCAGCTCGTCGCCGCTGGGCAGGGCTTCGAAGGTCTCGTAGAAGACCTCCACAGGCATCCCGACCTCAATGTCCTCGGGGGCGATGTCGCAGAGGTTAGACACGATCCGCACGCCTTCGTCGAGTTCGATCAGCGCGACGACGTAGGGGTACTCCAGGAAGGGCAACGGCGGGTATTGCGGCATCACGAAGCTGTACACCGTGCCGCGCCCGGTGCTGACGACGAAATCCCAGTTCAGCGACTGACACCTGCCACACATGGGGCGCGGGGGAACGCGTAGCGTCTGGCAGTCGGTGCACCGCTGGATACGAAGCTCCTTCACCTTCAGCCCCGACCAGAAAAACTCCGTGTCAGGGCTGATCGACGGAGCCAGCCGGGTGGCCATCAGGCCCCGCCTGTCTTGAATCGCAGCGTGCGGAAACGTTGACGGCCGATGACTTCGCCGTTCTGGTCCCGGTACGTGGTAATCCAGGTGACGAAGAAGCCGTGACCCATGGCCGTCTTCTTCTCATCGGAGATGGTCTCGAAGACCGTCTCGGCGGTGATCTCGTCGCCGACTCGGGGATAGCGTTCCATCTCGAATTCGGAATTGGTGGCGATCGTGCCGGTGTATCCGGCATCGGTGAGGCACTTCAGCGGATTCTCACCCTTCATCACGATCGGCACACCACCGCGCTCGTGAATGCCTTCGAGAGCGGGCGGCGCCATGGTCCATGACTGCAGCATCACCGGAGGCGAAACGAGACCACCGTATCGGGAAGCGGAAGCGAACTCCGGATCGAGATAAGCCGGATTCAGGTCGTTGAGCGCATAGGCCCAGTGCCGGATCATCGCGGTATTGACCGGATCAGGAGCCTTGGCCGGCTGCCCGGATGAGATCGGCTTGCCGATCAGCGCGTCGAGGCGTTCCCGCATGTCATCTTTCGCGGTTTCTGTCATTGTGTCGGCCTTCCTTTCAGGATGCGCTGGCTCGCATGTCCCGGGGTGCGCGCGGCATTCCGAGACCCGCCATCGCGATGATGTCGCGTTGAACTTCGTTGGCACCGCCGCCGAAGGTGTTGATGACAGCCAGCCGGTAGGCGGTCTCCAACTCACCCTTGAGTGGTCCGTCCGATCCCTTCCTTGTTCCGGCCTGACCCATGATGTCGAGTAGCTCACGGGCGACTCGTTGGGTGAGTTCGGTGCCGAATACCTTGGAGGCTGAGGCCTCGGCCATACCGATGGCGCCGGCGCCCATGTTGGAGTTGACGCGCAGATTGAGTAACCGATAGGCGGCCACCTGTGCCTCCACACGGGCCAGCGCCTGTTGGACCCACGGCTGGTCGATCACCCTGCCGCCGTCGAGGGGGGTCTCCCGAGCCCACTGCACAGTCTTCTCCAGCAGGGGTTCCAGCGCACCGAGATTTCCCAACGCTGCGCGTTCCAGGTTGAGCTGGTTGGTCACCAGCTTCCAGCCTTCGTTCTCGCCGAGCACGATTGCGCTGGCGGGAACCCTGAGGTCGTCGTAAAACGTGTAGTACGTCGTCACTCCGGGCATGGTGTGCAGCGGCTTGAAGGAGAATCCGGGGGAGTCCGTCGGCACGATGAAGATCGTGATCCCCTTGTGCTTCTTGGCGTGCGGATCAGTGCGTGCTGCCAGCCAGACGTAGTCGGCGAACTCGGCACCGCTGGTCCACATCTTGGCACCGTTGATCACGTAGTGATCTCCGTCGCGCGCAGCGCTCGTCCGCAGCGACGCGAGATCGCTCCCGGCACCCGGTTCGGAATAGCCGATGGCGAAATCAACTTCACCCCTGAGGATCGCCGGAAGGAAGGTGTCCTTCTGTTCCTGCGTACCGAACTGAATCAAGGTGGGGCCCACCGTGTTCAGGGTGATCATCGGGAGAGGGGCGTTCACCCGGCGGGCTTCCTCGCCGAAGATGTACTGCTCCAATGCCGAGAGGCCGTGGCCACCGAACTCGACCGGCCAGGCCACGCCGAGCAGACCGGCCGCCCCGAGGGCTCGACGGCATTCCGAGACCGCGGCGCCGCCTTCCGCGAGTCCGGCTACGGCGGCGCGACGCTCCGGTGTCATGACGGCTTCGAGGCGCTCGCGGTAATCCTTGCGGAGCTGTTCTTGCTCGGGCGTGTAGTCGAAGTCCATCAGAGGTCTGCTCCCAGTCGAACGGGCATGCGTTTGACGCCCGGCACCATGGTGGCGCGTAGCCGGGTGACGTCCCCGGTGAGTTCAATTGTCGGATAGGTGCCTAGCAGCACCTCGAACATCACTCGTGCCTCCAGCCGCGCCAGCTGGGCACCCATACATGCGTGTTCGCCTGCACCGAAGGCGATGTGGGGGTTGGGGTTGCGGGTGATGTCGAATTCCTCGCTGTTGGGGCCGAAGATTTCTTCGTCGCGGTTGGCGGAGCCGTAGAGCATCACCACGGTGTCCCCGGCCTTGATCTGCTGGCCGCGGATTTCGACGTCCGCCGTCGCTCGCCGAGCCATGTGGGTCACCGGGGTGGTGTACCGCAACATCTCTTCGACGGCGCAGGTCAGCAGTGAGGGGTCGGAACGGAGGAGGGCGAACTGGTCCGGGTGCTCGATGAGCGCCAGGGTTCCGAGGGCAATCAGATTGCGGGTGGTCTCATTGCCTGCCACCAGAAGCAGGAAGGAGAAGTTCAGCAGGTCCTCGTCGGTGAGGCGTTCGCCGTCGACTTCAGCCGCGGCGAGAATGCTCAGCAAGTCCTCTTGTCCGGTCACCTTTCCCGACCGGCGGGCCTCGATGAGTTTCATGAAGTACTCGAACAGTTCCCCCATCGCCACCTGCGGATCCAGTTCGATCTCCGGGTCGTCACCCCCCACGGCAGCGTCCGACCAGGTCCGGAACTGCTCCCAATCTTCCGGCGGCGCGCCGAGCATCTCGGCGATGAACCGGGTGGGCAGGGGTGCGGCAATCTCTTCGGCGAACTCATACGTGCGGGTTGGGTCAATCCCGTCGACGATTCCCTTGACGATCTCCCTGATCTTGGGCTCTAGCAAAGTCACCTGCCGCCGGGTGAAGCCGGCGTTGATCAGCTTGCGCAACTGGCGGTGGCGGGGCGGGTCGGTGAAGATCAGATTGCCTTCTTGCACCGGCTCGGGAAGCACCGGGTCGGGGATCGTGATTCCCTTGGCCGACGAGAAGAGCTGCGGGTGACTGGAGACGTACCGGACATCCTCGTACTTCAACAGCGCCCAGAAGTTTGTCACGTCGTTCCACACCACCGGTGTGGTGTTGCGAAGTTCCCGGAAGGCGGGGTAGGGGTCGCCCGCGTAGAAGTCGGGCGAGTGCAGCGGAACCGTGGTGACGGGCACAGGGGGCCTTTCTGAACAAGTCGCTTGTCGGACAGATAATCACAAGATGTCCGACTCAAGTAGTGTGTACATCAGCATGAGTGCAGGTGTCAATTGTAAAACACAGTGTTCAGGGGCCATGATTGTTGACGCCTGGAGCTCAGACGGTGTACACAGGGGAACTGTATGTAGGAGAAGTCAGCCACCGCTGTTTGTTGGTCACCACTTCCTGCCGACGTCATGACAGCCCACCGCAGCCAGAGAGGTCGACGCGTTCGATGGTCACGACAAGCCCCCTCGTCGAGGAGTACGGCCACTACATCGGAGGCCGGTGGCTGGCGCCGGACTCTGGTCGTTATGACGTACTGAATCCGGCAACCGAAGAGGTCATCGCTTCGGCGCCGGATGCCGGAGAGGCCCGAGTCGAACTCGCAGTGGCTGCAGCGCGGGAGGCCTTCGACACTGGTCCTTGGCCTCATCTCGACCCGGCCGAGCGGGGGCGCTGCCTGCAACAGCTCAGCGATGCGCTGCTGGCGCGCAGCGAGGATGTCTATGCCCTCGCCCAGGCGGAGTGGGGCTGTACAGCAAACGAAAGGCTGATCCACGTCGAAGGACCCGCGTTCATGGTGGGCCACTCGGCGGAACTGGCGACCGAGCCGGCCGAAGCGCCGATGGACGCATGGGGCGCGGCGGGCACGACGTACCTGCGCTACGAGCCACTCGGAGTCGTGGCTGCGCTGACACCGTGGAACTTCCCCCACACGCTGAACGTGATGAAGCTCGGCGCCGCGCTCGCCGCCGGAAACACCCTGGTCCTCAAGCCGTCGCCGTTGACCCCGCTGTCTGCGCTCGCGCTGGCCAAGCTCATCGACGAAGAGACCGACATCCCGCCCGGGGTGGTGAACGTCGTGACGCCGACGGGGGTCGAGGCAAGCAGATTGCTGACCTTGGACCCGCGCGTCGACATGGTCAGTTTCACCGGGAGCTCGGCGGTAGGCCGTGAGGTGATGGCCGGTGCCGCGACCACCATGAAGCGTGTACTGCTGGAGTGTGGCGGCAAGTCTCCGGCGATCTTGACCGATGACGTCGAGGTCACCGACGAACTGATCCAGAGAATTCTGTTCGAGGGGTGCACGTTGCACGCAGGCCAGGCCTGCATACTCAACAGTCGCCTGCTGCTGCCGGCGTCTCTACACGACGAAGTCGTCGAGAGGCTCGTCGACGCGGCCGCCCAGGTGGTCGTCGGGAACCCGGTGGACAGCGACGTCAGCATGGGCCCACTGATCAGCTCGGAGCACCTCGAGCGTGTCGAAACGCTGGTCGCGCGCGCGGCCAGTGACGGCGCCACGATAGCCACCGGGGGCCAGCGGGCCAAAGACCACAGTTCTGGCTTCTTTTTCCAGCCAACGATTCTGACCGATGTCGGCGCGGACGCAATGATCGCCCAGGAGGAAGTGTTCGGACCGGTGTTGACCGTGTTGCCCTATCACGGCGACGACGAGGCGGTCGCCATCGCCAACAACTCCGCCTACGGCTTGGGGGGCGGCGTGTGGGCCACCGACGTCGACCGAGCAGTGGCGATCGCGCGCAAGCTCAGAACCGGACAGGTGTCGATCAACGGCACCATTCCCGGGGACGCCCCGTTCGGTGGATTCAAACAGAGCGGTATCGGACGCGAAGGCGGGGTCATGGGCCTGCGCGCCTATATGGAGCCCAAAGCGATCGGAGTGCCCGCGTGAGCAGCGGAGCGAACCATCAAGCACAGACCGGGCCACTGGCCGGACTGCGTGTGGTGGAGGTCGGCATCGACATTGCCGGGCCGTACTCGACCAAGCTGCTCGTTGACCTCGGTGCCCAGGTGTACAAGATCGAACGACCCGGCGGTGACCCGATGCGTTCGTGGGGGCCGGCCCTCGGCGATGACGCCGAAGCGCACAGCGGATTATTCGAGTATCTCAATGCGGGAAAGCATGGTGCCACAGTCGATCTCGCGACTGAAGAGGGCGCGGTGCTGGCTCGGGAGCTGATCGCCGGCGCCGACCTCCTCGTCGAGAATCTGGGTCCGGGTGCGCCGCAGGAGTGGGCTGAACTGCTCGCGACCGACAGCCTGCAGCGGATCAATCCTGGGTTGGTGGTGGTTCGGATCTCCGATTTCGGTCAGTCTGGACCTCTGCGTGACCAGGTGATGACTCCGCTGACCATGCAGGCGGTTTCGGGGTGGGTCAGCGAGCGCGAATTCGGCAGGGCGCCGGTGCAGGCCGGGGCCCGGATCCCGGAGTACATCGGCGGAGCCTACGCAGCTCTGGGTGCACTGACCGCGATGCGTATCGCCGGCGCCGCCGGCGGCATCGTCGAAGTTGACGTCTCGATGTTCGAGTCGTTGCTGTCGACACTGCCGTATCCGATGATGCTGGCCGAGAAGCTCAAGAACATGGGGCTGCCGACGAACACCAAAGCCGGTCCGATGCTCGGTATCGTCCGGGCCTCGGACGGCTGGGTCGGCATCAACTGCCTGACTGGCCAGCATTGGCTCGACGTGTGTGCAATGGTGGGGCTGTCGGAGTTCGAAGAACACCAACTCGCGATCATGCTCGGTGGGCCAGAGCGTGACGAGTTCTTCACCAAGGTTCAGCCCTGGCTGGATTCGATGACCGTTGCCGAGATCGTCGACGTCTGCCAGGCGATGCGGATCCCAGCCGCTCCGGTGACCGACGGCGCCACCATCTCGCAATGTCCCCAGTACGCCGAGCGCGGTTTCTTCCTCGAATCAGGTCAATCATGCTCAGCGACAAAAGGATTCCTTCGGCCTGGGCCGCCGTTTCGGTTGTCGACGACACCGGCTGCGGTGCCTCCGTCCCCGGCGCCACACTTGGGCGGTGCGCCGGCCCAGGCGTGGCCGGCCCGCACCGCTTCGGCAGCAGCCGACACGGTCGACGACGCCGCACTACCGTTCGCCGGTGTGAAGGTGTTCGACCTGAGCACCTTCTGGGCCGGTGCATACCTCACCTGCTACCTGGGGGCATTCGGCGCCGATGTCATCAAGATCGAGTCGATCCAGCGGCCCGATGCGCACCGGTTCTCCGGTGCGCTGTTGCGCCAGGGCGATGACTGGTACGAGCAGGGACCGTTGTGGCAGGGGACCAATCTCAACAAGCGTGACCTCACATTGGATCTGTCGTCGCCGGAAGGGCGCGAGCTTGCCATGAGGCTGGCCACCGAAGCCGACGTGGTCGTCGAGAATTTCTCGCCGCGGGTCGTGGAGCACTTCGGCCTGGACTATCCCTCGCTGACACAGCTGAATCCAGATGTCCTGATGGTGCGGATGCCCGGGTTCGGGCTGGAAGGCCCGTGGCGCGACTACGTCGGCTGGGCGTTGAACATCGAACAGCTCTCCGGAATGTCGGCGGTGACGGGCTACGACGACGGCCCGCCGTGCAACCTGCAGGGGCCCGCCGACCCCATTGCCGGCGTGCACGCTGCGGTCGCACTGCTGGCGGCAATGCATCACCGGTCTCGCACGGGTGAGGGACAATTGATCGAGGTCGCTCAGATCGAGGTCGGCGCAGCTGTGACTGCCGAGCCCGTCATCGAGCATTCGCTGACCGGTGCTACCCGAGCGCGCGAGGGCAACCGCGATCGACGCTTTGCCCAAGGTGTTTACGCCGCGCAGGGAGAAAGCGAGTGGGTTGCGGTCAGTGTGCGGGACGACAGCGACTGGCGCGCGGTGGTCGAGGTCATCGGGAGGGCTGACTTGCTTGCCGATCCACGATTCGCCACGGCCGACGCCCGCCTGGTCCATCACGACGATTTCGATGCCGTTCTGTCCGCATGGTGTGCGACGCAGGACCCGGACGTCGCGGTGGAACAACTCGGTAGCCGGGGAGTTCCGGCGGGGCGCCTGCTGACGGCTGACCGCATGTACGACGTCGAGCAGCTCGCCGCGCGCGGCTACTACCAGGAGCTCGAGCATCCCGTCTCCGGCCGCCTGCGCTACCCGGGCTGGCCTTTTCAGTTCAGTACCGGGCCGACCCACCATCACCGCAGCGCGCCACCGACGTTAGGTCAACACAACGTCGAGGTGCTGACCGCACAGGGCCTCTCAGCCGACGACATCGAATCGTTGCGATCCCGACAGGTTATCGGCGAGAAGCTGCTCAACGCCTGAGTGTCCGAGAGCATCGTTGCCGTCGATCCCATTCGCTGACGGTGGACCGGAGAGAATGTCGCGATGCACTCGAATCTGGTGGTGGCGGCAGCACAGCCGCGAATCGTCGACGGCGATCTGCTCGGGAACGCCGCCTCGCATGTGACGTCGATCGTGCAGGCAAAGGCACGCCTGGTGGTGTTCCCCGAGTTGTCCCTCACCGGCTATGCCGCAGATGCCTTACCGATCGACCTCGACGGTGCCGTGATTGGTGAACTGTTCCGCGGCTGCGCCGCGGTGGATTCGATTGCTCTGGTTGGCGCGCCGATACAGGGCTCTGGTCGTCGATTCATTGCGATGGTGCGAATTGACGGCGCACGGGCAACCGTGGTCTACCGCAAGACTTTTCTGAGCACCGATGAAAGCCGATATTTTGATGCCGGAGGCGGGCCGGGTGTCATCGCAGTGGACGGCTGGCGGGTCGGTATGGCGATATGTCGGGATACCGGCACGGAGGTTCACATCCAGGGCACCGCTGCGATGAACGTGGATGTCTATGTCTGCGGAGTCGTCCACCATGAACGAGAGCTGTCTGAGCAGCGGCGCCGAGGTCGCAGCATTGCCCTTGCGTGCCGCGCGCCGGTGGTCATGAGCAGTTTCGCCGGCGCCACTGGTGGCGGTTATGTCAGGACGGCCGGTTGTTCGGCGATCTGGTCTGCCGAGGGCCGCACGCTTGCGCAGGCTGACGCGTCACCCGGTGGCCTCGCCCGAGCCACATTGCGCCGACCGCCAGTCTGAACGAGGGCCTCAGGCGTCGACCATCGCCGCGATCGTGTCGACGACGCATGCAGGCCGATCGGATCCCTCGACCTCGACCGTGACCCGAACGGTGGCCCGGCCACCCTGGTCGTTGCGTTCGATCTTGACCAGCTCGGCACCGGCGCGGATGCGCGAGTCGACCGGAACCGGCGCCGGGAAACGAAGCTTGTCCACACCGTAGTTGACCTGCATGGACAGGCCGGTGACCTGGTAGATCTGCTTGACCAGGAGCGGAACCAGCGACAGAGTGAGATAGCCGTGGGCAATGGTCTTGCCGTACGGACCCGACGCGGCCCGCTCCGGGTCAACGTGAATCCACTGATGATCCCCGGTCGCCTCGGCAAACAGGTCGATTTCCTTCTGTGTGACCTGCCGCCAATCGCTGTAGCCAAGGTGTTCTCCGACATGGGCTTCGAAGCCGGCGATCCCGTCGAAGGTCCGTGGTGACACAGACGTGTTCGTCATACCGGAACCTTGATGCCCAGGGCCTCCATGGCGTTGCCGCCCATGATCTTCGCCTTGGCTGAGTCCGAAACACCCTCGAGCCGGTCGACGAAGCTCAACGGGTCGCCGATACCCTCCGGGTGGGGGAAGTCGGACCCGAACATCACGTGATCCTCGCCCATGATCTCGATGATTCCCTTGATGTCGTCCTCGAGGAATGGGTGGATGTACACGTTGCGTTTGAACACCTCGACGGGGTGCTCGTCGAATTCCTTCGGCATCGTGCGGTAGGCCTTGTCCAACAGCCGCAGCAGGTTTCTCACCCAGCCGCTACCATTTTCGACCACAAGGACTTTGAGGTCGGGGAAGCGGGAAAGCGCGCCGTGGCAGATCAACGCCGCCAAGGTGTCCTCCATCGCCCGGAAACCCATCACCACCTCGCGCAGTGCACTGGGCTTGAACGACAAATACTCGTCTCCGCCCTCCCACTCCATCAGGTGCTTCTGGTATCCGCTGTCCGCCGCGTGGAAGGTCACCGGGATGTCGGCGTCGACCACTGCCTGCCAGAACGGGTCGAATTCCGGCAGACCCATCGACCGCGACCCACCGAAGCGGCTGGGCACCGGCGCGGGCCGGACCAGGAAGGTCTTCATTCCGCGCTCCAGGCACCAGTGGAACTCCTTGATGGCCTCGTCGACCAACGGTAGGCAGATCACCGGGGTCGCGAAGATCCGGTCCTCGTAATTGAACGTCCAGTGCTCGTGCATCCACTCGTTGAGCGCGTGGATGATGGCGTGAGTGAGGACCACGTCATCGGTGGTGCGTTCCTCGATGAGGCTTGCCAACGTCGGATACATGACGCAGCGATCGATTCCCAGTTCATCCATCAACTCCAGGCGAGGTGCCGGGCTCTGGAAGGCGGGAATGACCTCCATGGGCTCACCGATGAACTCACGGAAGTTGAGGCCCTCGGGGTTGTTACCCAAGAAATAGTCCTCGGCGCTACCCGGCCGTGCGACCCGCTCGAACGTCGGGTTCGGGATCATATGGCTGATGTGGTCCTTGACGACCAGCTTGGGGCGTCCGTTGACCTCGACGTAGCCGACCTTGCCTCGGTGCTGCCGAGGAAGGAACTTCGTCAACGCATCCGTGGTTTCGTACATGTGGTTGTCGATGTCGAAAACCGGGTAGGGGAGCGAGCGGGTGGCCATGGGGCTGATTCCTCCTCGGAGCAGCGAATATCAGCATTTACGGTTAGTGAGAACGACGTTATCACTTCGTCGTGCGAACATCCACACGCGCCTGCGATGCAGGTGTCTTACTGTCGAACGTGCAGTGGGTTGCGGCATGATCGTGCGTATGCAGATGTGGGAGATCGTCGCCAGGGAGTTGGTTCGTCAAACGCTGGCGGACTACACGGCGGCGACCGATCGGTTCGATTTGCGCGCGCTCGCCGCATGTTTCGCACGCGACGGGGTACTGGAGTTCGCCGGCGCAACGCAGCCGCTGACCGGCCCGGCGGCCATCGAGGCCGGCCTCGGCGCGGCGTTGAGTACGCCACGCGATACCGGCCGCCGGACGGCGAGCCACGTCCGCCATCACGTGTCCAGCGTGCGGTTCGGCTCGGTCGCCGCGGATCGGATCGAAGTGAGCAGCTACTTCGCTGTTCACACCGACATCGGACTCGACCACTGGGGCCGGTATCGCGATGTGCTGGTGCCCGTGGAGGATGCGTGGTTGTTCGCTCATCGCAAGATCAGCGTCGACGGGTTCGCAGACGAGAGCCTGATGGCTGGGTAACCATTCAGGACGCGATGAATTCTTTGGCGAATTGTGCAGCCTCGTCGATCACCTCGGCGCGAGTGGCGCCGGCGGGCGCGATGGGAAGCCAGGTGACGCCGGCTTTGCAGAGCCGTTCGATGGTTGCGTGACGTTCGTCGACCGAACGGCTGGAATCGAGCAGATTGCCCGCGGAGAAGCAGATTTCCAGCGGGCTCGTGCGGCCGATCTCGGCCGCGTAGGACTTCGCCCAGTCGATGGCGGACTCCAGATCCTCCAGTGTGGAGATCTCAGCCGTCCGTGACGCCGTCGCGTATCCGAAGGTGTTGAACGGGGCCCACCCTTGTCCTCGGGTCACCGCTCGTCGCACTGCAGCTTTGCTGTTTCCGCCGACCCACACCGGGGGCCGCTCGGGAATCGGCCGCAGGCGCACCCCTCGAGCAGCGAAGGTGGTCCCTTCGTAGGCCACGTCCTGCCCCGAGAGCGCCTTGTCGAGAACGTCGAGCGCCTCATCCAGAAGAGCGCCCCGGTTGTCGAAATCGATTCCCAGAGCTCTGAATTCGGGCTTCAGATAACCGGCCGCGGTCCCGACGATCAACCGGCCGCCGGAAAGTACCTGCAAGCTCTGAATCGATTTGGCGCCGAGGAACGGGTTGCGGTAGGCCGCGATGTAGACATTGGTCAACAGACGCACACGTGACGTCGCGGCGGCGGCGAACGACAGCGCGACGAAAGGGTCCAGAGCGTGGTGGCCACCGTGGTCGAGCCATTTGGCGTCCGGGGCCGGATGGTCGGTGACGTGCACTGCGGCATACCCGCTCGATTCCGCCGCGCAAGCGATCTCGGCGATGGCCGCGGCGGAGACGAACTCCGCTTCGGCCTCGACACGATGGGTGGGTAGTTCAAGGGAATACGAGGGGCTCAACAGATGTCCTTTCAGGCGGTGACGAGAGCGGCGAGGCGTTCTGCATGGAAGTCGGGGCTTCCCAGCATCAGTTCCGAGGATTTCGCGCGGCGAATGTACAGATGGCCATCGTGTTCCCAGGTGAAGCCGATACCTCCGTGGACACGCAAGTTGTCGACGGCGACCTGGAGGAATGCTTCCGAACACGCCATTTTGGCCACCGAGACCGCCGTTGCCAGTTCCTCGCCGTCTGCGACCTCGGCAGCATGCGTGACTGCCGAACGCGCGCCCTCGACCGAGATCAGCATGTCGGTACATCGATGCTTCACAGCCTGAAAACTGCCGATCGCCCGCCCGAACTGGATACGACTTCTGGCGTAGTCGACCGCCATGTCCAGACACCGCTGTGCGGCACCGAGTTGTTCTGCGGCCAATGCCAGTGCAGCGATGTCCGATGTGCGCTGCAGCGCGGCATCGGCATCTCCCTCAGCGCCGATCAGCCTGGCCGGGACATCCTCGAAGTCCAGGTGCGCAAACTTTCTGGTGCGGTCCAGCCCGGCCAGCGGCCGGCGGCGCATTCCCGTCGCCTCGGATGAAACGGCAAACAGCGACGGTCCGACCTCGGTATTCGCCGCCAACAGGATGATGTCGGCCGTGTGACCGTCGAGCACCATGGGTGCCAAGCCGGATATGCGGTAACCGCCGTCGACTCGGCGGGCCGTCAGCGTGACCGTCCGCGGGTCCCAGGCGTCGAGGTGGCTGTTGAGGATCAGTGTCGCCCTGACCGAGCCGTCGACGAAAGCGGGCACGTAGTCGCCGATCGCCGTCTGGTCCGCACTGAACAGCAGGGCGCTGGTCGCCAACGCGACGGTGGAGAAGAAGGGTGCACACAACAGCGCGGCCCCCATTTCCTCAAATACGACGGCCAGTTCGGGCATCCCGGCTCCCGCCCCGCCCCACTCCTCGGGCACCGCGATGCCGTGCAGGCCGAGCTCGGTGGCCATCTGTTGCCATACCGCATCGTCAAAACCGGATTCGGTCGACATGACTTCACGCACCGTCTGGCTCGGTGATGCTTTGCCGAGGAAATCGCGGACCGCCTCACGGAGTTCGTCGAGCTCGCTCCTGGGCACGTTGCCTCCTGTTTCCCGACGCCGTCCCAACCCGGGATAGGCATTCCCGGTCGAGGATAGTATGTTTTGCAGTTAGAGAGAATATTGATTCTCGCCGAAAGGGGCCGAGGCGTGACAGTGAAACTCGACTACGGGATCTTCGACTGCGACACACACTGCTACGAGACGCGTGACGCATTCACTCGATACCTGCCTAAGGAATTTCACGATCGTGCCATCGCCCCGGTGCGTGGCGTCGACGGCAAAGAGGTGATCCTCGCCGGTCATCGGGTGGCCACCTTCAACAGCGAGGCCGGGTTGGGCTTCGACCTCGCCTACCGGCCGGGCTCGCTGAAGGAGATGCTCAAGCAGATGGGGTCGGGAAATCCCGACGAGACCTACGAGCCGCAGCCGATGCAGCCCGAGTACCTGGAGCGCGAACCCAGGCTGCGGGTCATGGCCGAGCAGAACGTCGAACGCGCGGTCATCTTTCCGGCCGGAATGGCTCTGGCGGCAGAGCATTACGTCGACGACACCGAAGCCCTCTACGCGAACTTGCGGTCGTTCAACCGGTGGTTCGATGACACGTGGGGATTCGACTACCAGGACAAGATCTACGCGACCGCGCTGTTGTCGCTGCGGGATCTCGACCTGGCCATCGCCGAAACCGAGGCGATCATCGAGCAGGGAGCTCGTATGGTGCTGCTGCCGACCGGTCCCGCCCACGGCCGCTCACCGGGTGACCCCTACTTCGATCCGATCTATGCCCGGCTGCAGGAGGCCGGTTGCACGTTGGTCTTCCACATCCAGCCCTACTGGTACTTCACCGCGATCTCACCGGCCTGGGGACACAACCCCGATCCGGCGGCATGGCACATGTCGGCCTGGCAATGGATGAACATCTACGGTCAACGGCCGATCGAGGACACCTTGTCGGCCCTGATCTTCGACAACCTTTTCGGCCGCTTTCCCGGATTGAACGTCTTGGTCGCCGAGCACGGAGCCGAGTGGGTGCCCCAGTTCGTCATCCACATGGACAAGAGCCGCGGGATGGGCCGCAACGGTCCATGGATCGGGGGGAAACTGACCGAACGGCCCTCGGAGATCTTCCGTCGCCATGTCGGAGTCGTCCCGTACCCCGAGGACGATATCCCCGCGATCGTCGGCAGGCTCGGTTACGACGAGTGCTTGCTGATGGGGTCCGATTTCCCACACGCCGAGGGGCTGGCCGAGCCTGCAGACTTCGTCAAGCTCCTCGACCCGCTCGACGATGCCGCCAAGAAGCGGATCATGCGCGACAACGCCAACCAGCTGCTGCGCCGAGGCTGACCACCGGTGGTCACAGAAGACGAGCTCGCTGTCGATCTGGACCTCGTCCGGGAGTCGGCACGTGACTTCCTGTCCGGCCGCGGGGACAAGGACACCGTCGACGACCTGGCTGCGATGGACTGGACGAGTCTGCTCGTCGAAGAAGCCTCCGGTGGCGCCGGGTGGCGGCCGGTAGAGGCGGCGGTGGTCGCCGAGGAACTCGGGCGTTCCGGCGACAGGTCGGCCTGGCTTGGGGTCACGGTGGCAGCCGCCGCGCTGGACACCGCGCCCGAGACAACGCGCGAACGTTGGTTGGGTCCGTTGATGGCGGGCAGTGTGGTGGCCGGTGTCGCGGTTGCCGGCAGCGTCGCGCGCGTGATCCGGGGCGAACGCGCGGATCTTCTGATCACGCTGGGTCCCGGCGGGGTTGAATTGGCCGAACTCGGCGAAGGGCAGCAAGGCCGCGCCGACGACGATCTGCTCGATGTCGCTCGGCCGGTGTGGCGGATAGACACCGCAGAGTTGGTGTCTACGACCATCGGATCTCCGGAGCGCGCCGACCTGCTGCTGGCGTTGTCGCGGCTGCTGCTCAGCGCCGACTCAGTGGGAACGGTGTCCACGACGTTCGCCCGCCTGACCGAGTACCTCAGAGATCGCACAGCCTTCGGTGCACCCATCGCGAGCTTCCAGGCGGTCCAGCACCGCTTGGTCGAAATCTTGGTCTTCGAGGTCAAGGCCCGCGCGGCAGTCATGAAGGCGGCGCGCACAGCGGCGGCCGGCGCAGGCGCGGAGACGGCCAAGGCGGCCGCTGTTGCGCACGCCTTCGTGGCCGGCGGGGCCACCGCGGCCATCGACGAGTGCATGCAGTTGTCCGGGGGCATCGGGTTCACCTGGGAATACCCGCTGCACAATGAACTTCGGCGGGTGTTCACCAATGCTCAGTTGCTCGGCACCGCCCGATCCACCCGCGCACATCTTGCAGAGGCGGCCGGATGGTGAGTGCAGAGTACGTGCGGCCCAGCGATGGCCAATTGAGCCAATTCCGCCAAGACGTCAGAGCCTTCATCGCCGAGCACGCACCGCCGATCGTGGCACGCGAGGGCCACCGTGCCCCGGTGGACGCCGAGCAGGAGCGCTTGCTGCGTAGCTGGTTCGCCGGTCTCTTCGAGGCCGGGTTCATCGGTGCCGATTGGCCTGTCGAACATGGCGGGCGCGCAGACCACCACCCCATGCACGACCGCATCGTCAGCGAAGAGATCCTGCGAGCCCGGGCGCCGCGTCCGGTCGACCAGGTCAACCTCGCCGCGCATGTGTTGCTGCACTTCGGGTCCGAGGAGCAGAAGCAGGCCATGCTGCCGCCCATCCGGCGCAGCGAGCACGTGTGGTGTCAGCTGCTCAGTGAACCTGACGCCGGTAGTGACATCGCAGGGGTCCGCAGTCGCGGCGTCCGGCAGGATGACGGAGGCTGGGTGATCGACGGCCAGAAGACCTGGATCACCGACGGGCACTGGGCTGATATGGGTTTGGCGCTCATCCGCACCGATCCCGCCTCCAAACGCCACCATGGTCTTTCGGTGTTCGCCGTCCCGCTGTCCGCCCCGGGCGTCGAAGTGCGCCCGATCCGCACCATCGGTGACGCCATCGAGGTCAACGAGGTCTTCATGACTGGCGTGCCCGTATCGGCCGATGCGATGATCGGCGCGGAGGGGCAGGGATGGTCGATCATCATGACCGGTCTGGACTTCGAACGGTTCGGGATCGGCGGTAACGTGATCCTTCTGGAGTTGCTCGTCGACGATCTGCTGACGGTCCTCGGCGGGACGACGATGGGCGGGCGGCCCACCGCCCAGCGTGAGGATGTCCGTCAGGATGTCGCACGGCTGGCGGTCGAGGTCGAAGTGGCCAAAGCATTCATCGACGACCACGTGGAGCGCATGACCGCCGGTGCCGAGCAGGTCGGCGACGGATCCATCGCGAAGCTCAGCTTCGCCGAGACCTATCACACGGTGGCCGCCTACGGGGCCGAGCTGGCCGCAGCGGCGATCACCACCGACCCTGCGGATACCGAAGTATCGGCGGCCAAACAGCGATTGCGGGAGTGCTGGTTGTGGTCACGCGCGTACACGGTCTCCGGCGGCAGCTCGGAGATGATGCGCAACATTCTGGCCAAGCGCCGGCTCGGGCTGCCGACCCGATGATTGAGCCCGGGTCCACCGTGACCTTCTGGCAGCTGGTAGACGACGCGGCGCGCGCTCACCCCCACCGCGTGATACTGGCAGACGATCACGGACGCAGCTTGAGCTGCAGCCAGCTGCGTGAGGCCGCTCTGGACACAGCCGCGGCGCTCGCCGCCGATGGGGTCGGCGTGGGGTCGCGGGTGTCGTGGCAGCTGCCGACCAGGCTGGAGGCCATGGTTCTGATGTCGGCGCTCGCTCGTCTGGGCGCGACCCAGAACCCGATCTTGCCGATCTGGCGGGACAGCGAAGTCCGCTTCGCCACCGCGCAATTCGAGACTGATGTGTTCGTCACCTCGGGAGTCTGGCGCGGATACGACCACGCCGCTGCGGCTCGCTGTCTGGCCGATGAGCGGCCGATGTCGATCATGGTCGTCGACCAGGACACGCCGGCCGGACCGGAGTTGACCTTGCCCGTCGGTGACCGCTCAGCACTTGCCCCGCCACCGTCGGATGCCACCACCGCACGGTGGGTCTACTACTCCTCGGGCACGACGGCGGCACCCAAGGGCGTGCGTCACAGCGATCAGTCGGTGATCGCGGGATCTGCTGGGGTGGTCGCGATCGTCGGGGCCACCAGCGGCGATGTCAACCCGATCGCCTTTCCGGTGACCCATATCGGCGGCGCGGCCATGTTGGCCGCTGCGCTGGTCACCGGGATGCGACTGGTGCTGTTCGACACCTTCGATCCTGATGCCACCCCCACCGCGCTGGCCAAGCACCGACCGACACTGCTCGGTTCGGCAACTCCGTTCTTTGTCGCGTTCCTCGCCGCCCAGCGCCGGCACGGTCGGCAGCCGCTGTACCCGGCGCTGCGCGGTTGCGTCGGCGGCGGCGCCCCGGTCACCGCCGAGCTGAGCCGTGAAGTGCGGGAAGTCTTCTCTGTCGACGGTGTCGCGAACTCATGGGGTCTCACCGAGTTCCCGGTCGCGACGGCCCAGCCGCCCTGCGGTCACCCTGATCTGATCGACCGGACGGTGGGCAGAACGGTGCCCGGGGTGAGCCTGCGGGTCGTCGACGACAATGGCCGTGAGGTCAGACCGGGTGAGGAGGGCGAGCTCAGACTCCGAGGACCGCAATGCTTCCTGGGATACGTCGACAGCTCGCTGGACGTTGGAGCGTTCGATTCCGACGGCTGGTTTCGCACCGGCGACCAGGGCCGTGTCGACACCGCGGGTAACGTGTTCGTCACCGGCCGGATCAAGGATGCCATCATCCGCAACGCGGAGAACATTTCCGCGCTTGAGATCGAGAACGTGCTGGCCTCCCATCCTGGCGTCGCCGATGTCGCCGTGATCGGAGTCCCCGATGCGCGGACCGGTGAACGGGTCTGTGCTGTGGTGGTGAGCCGATCCGGCACTGAGGTCTCGCTGGAATCGCTCGGAGAGCACTGCCGTGCGCAGGGACTGAGCAGACACAAAGCTCCCGAGCGGCTCGAACTGGTCGACGCGTTACCGCGCAACTCGACGGGGAAAGTGCTGAAAGCCGCGCTGCGAACGACGTTTCAATCCAGCTGACCAGGAGGGTATCAATGGCCGCTCGACTTGAGGGCAAGGTCGCGTTCATCACCGGTGCAGCGCGTGGTCAGGGGCGCGCCCACGCGCTGGCCATGGCGCGGGAGGGCGCCGATATCATCGCCGTCGACATCTGTGCCGACATCGCGTCGAATCCGTACCCGCTGGCGACCCAGGACGATCTGGCCGAAACCGAAAGGCGCGTCAAGGATATCGGACGCCGAGTGGTGGCGCGGGTGGCCGATGTGCGCGACCGGGCCGCGCTGCGCGACGCGCTCGACGAAGCGCTGGTCGACCTGGGTGGTCTCGACATCGTGGTGGCAAATGCCGGAATCCTGCCGATGGCCATGGGTTCGCCGGATGCCATGCAGTTCATCGATGCCACCGATGTTGACCTGGTGGGTGTCATGAACACCGTTGCAGTTACGGTTCCCAGGCTGGCCGACGGGTCATCGATCGTGATCACCGGGTCGACCGCAGGGATGATGCCGGGAAACGCCGACAGTCCGGAGATGGGACCCGGTGGAGCCGGATATGCCTGGAGTAAAAGAACTCTCATCGAGTACGCCGAGCAGATGGCGGTTCACCTGGCACCGCGATTCATCAGGGTCAACGTCATGCATCCGACGAACTGCAATACCCATCTGTTGCACAACGACGGTATCTACGGGGTTTTCCGCCCCGATGTCGCGGCCGAGGGCCGAAAGCCCACCAGGGAGGACGCCGAGTTGGCGTTCACCTACTTCCAAGCCATGCCGATCCCGTACGTGGAGCCCGAGGACATGGCGCACCTGGCGGTTTTTCTGGCCAGCGACGAGAGTCGATACATCACCGGCCAGCAGATACGGGTAGATGCGGGGTCACTGCTGAAGTTTCCGCAGGGCCCGGGGAAGTAATACCGGTCATGATTCTGGACATCCGCGACCTCGGCTCCGACCCGGCCGCCTATGCCGCCGAACTGCAACGTCGGTGGGGTGGTCTGCTCAGTTACCGCTACATCGGCCGTAACCACGCGTCGATGAATGTGGGGCCGGTCGATGACACCGTCACAATTCGGCAGGACATGCGTGACGGAACCGGTGCGATCCTGCTCGGCGTTTACGGCATTGCCTCACCGGAGGGCGGGCTGATAAGTGATCTCGAGGCGGTGCCGAACCCGGTGGTGCATTCCTGTCAGGTGATCGACCGCGGTGTGGATGTGTCACGGTTCGAGGTGCGCACCGAAGATCTCAAGCGCGGACAGCGGATGGCTTACAGCCGTTCCCTGATCGTCGATGCCGATGAACCTACTCGGGTTCTGGCCATCACCGAGGGGCAGGGTGTCACCATCGGGGTTCCGCCCGACGGGCTGCAGAAAATGGAGGTCGAGCCGATCGAGGTGGTCGACTCGCCCGATCTGCCCCCGCTCTGGCAGGTTTTCGGTGGACACCAGGTCGATGACCTGACCTGGATGTTGCCCGAACTGTCCACAGAGATCGCCTCACCGGATGCCGCGCTGCACGTCGGACCGCAGTTCGTCATGACCGAAACAGCAGCCCGCCAGGGGGTGATCAACAGGATCGGATCAGCTGCCGTCACGGGGATCTCTTCGCACGTGATGTTCCTGGCCCGAGGCAAGGCGGGGCCGTTCCGCTTTGTCACCGAAGTGGTAGGTGGTCAATCCAGCACGATCGCCGCGAGAACGCTTGTCTACGACGATGGTTCAGCCCAGAAGTTGATCACCGCCGCCACCCACGTATTCACCCGGGCCTGAGCCGGTCGCGACAACGCGAATCGGTCACACTGCGAGCAGTTCCTTGAGGTTCGTGCCCATCACCCGTGCCGTCGTCTCGGTCGGCAACGCGGCCAACTCCCTCAAGAAATCTTTGGGCTCGGCGAGCCCCTCAGGGTGCGGGAAGTCGGACCCGAACATCACCCGGTCGGCCCCCAGAACATCGATGAGATGCGACATGTCTTCCTCATGGAAGGGGTTGACCCAGACGTGGCGGCGGAACACGTCGGCAGGATGCTCGGCGAAATCTTTGGGCTTCTTCCGATACACCCGGTCGAATGCGTCGAGCAGCCGTGGTGCCCACGAGCCGCCATTCTCGACCACACCGATCCGCAGGCCGGGGAAACGCTCGAACACTTTGTGCGCGATGAACGCAGCAAGAGTATCGAAGATGTGTCGACTCTCCTCGTAGATGAAGCCGCGCAACGTGGTCAGTTGGAAACCCTGGAATTCGCTCGGGTTTTCCCAGTCGTCGACATAACGGTCGTAGCCGGCGTCGGAGTTGTGCATCTGGACCGCGATGCCGGCGGACTCGACCAAGCGCCAGAAGTCGTCGAACTCGGGCAGTGCCGGTGAACGGGAGGTGCCGTCCTCGCGCGGCACCGGCGCGGGACGAATCAACACCGTGCGGGCTCCGTTATCCAAACACCATTCCAGCTCCTTGACACCGAGTGCCGGATCGTTCAGCGAGATGGCCGGCACCGGAAAGATCCGGTTCTGATAGTTGAATGTCCAGTCCTCCAGCAGCCACCGATTGAAGGCATGGGTGACGGCATGGGTGAGCTCGGTGTCCGACTTCGTCCGCTCCTCCAACATTCCCGCGGTGGTGGGGAACATGACCGTTCCGTCGACGCCCTGACGGTCCATCAACGCCAGCCGCAGGTCCGGTCGCCGGTACTCGTCGGGACACCGGATGGGTTCGGCGAGTTCGCGCAGCGTCTTCCCCTCGGGATTGATGCCCCGGTAGTAGTCAGCCCACGCTCCCGGTGTCGGAATGACCTCGTATGTCGGGTTCGGGATGCACTCGGTGACCACTCCGAGGATCTGCAGCTTCTTGCGGCCCTTGATATCGACGAACTGCAACGCATCAGAGTATTTCTCGGGGAGGTACCGGGTGTACGCATCGATCGTCTCGTACATGTGGTTGTCGGCATCCCACACTTCGAGCTGGTCGTTGTCCACTTTCCGTTCCTCCTACCTCGTCGCCGCCTCGCGGTAACCACATTACCGTATAGCGAGAAGATTAATTCTCGAACGACAACCTAGGGGAGGTTCAGGCCGAGGTCGCCGATCAGCTTCATCGTCTGCCGCGATTCGGAGGTGGGAAGCAGTAGCTGAAGGTGGTCGACGCCGATATCCCGGTAGGAGGCCTGCACGGTCTTGAATGCCGATGCGCTCTCGACGGCGGTTGCCGCAACAATGCGGAAACCGTCCCGTGTTCGGCCTGCCTCGGCTGCGTAGCGGCGCAGTTCGGCCACCAGTGCGGCAAGCCGTTCGGGCGGCATCGGCGCCGCGATCCAGCCGTCGCCGATCCGCACCGCGCGCTGCAACGCGGCTGGAGAGTGACCCCCGACGAGAATGGGAATCGTTCGGCGGGTCGGCTGTGGACGCCGATCCATCTCGTTGAAATCGACGAACTTCCCGTGGAACTCCACGAACGGCTGGTCACCCTCCCAGAGGGCGCGCAGGACGGCGACGTGCTCCTCGCTGCGCGCAGCGCGGCGTTCCCAGGGCAGCCCCATGGCGTCGGCTTCCTCTCGCATCCAGCCGATCCCCACGCCGTAGGTGAGGCGGCCCTCGGACAGCGCGTCAAGGGTGGCAAGCTGACGCGCATTGGCGATGGGGTGGCGGATCGGCAGGACGGACACCGACGTGCCGAGTCCGATCGACGTCGTGTGGGCCGCCACCCAGGCCAGAGTCGTGACCATCTCGAAGTTGGGCGAAAGGTGCTCAGCGAGCCAATCGTCGGCCACCTGCACCGGGGCGCGGCCCAGCACGTAGGGCGACTGCACCCGTCGTGGCAGCACCAGGTGGTCGACCGCCCAGAGGGCGGCGAATCCTTGTCTTTCGGCGGCTTGTGCGAACTCTTTGATGAAGGCCGGAGATGATGCGGGTCCGGAGTGGGGGAGAACCAAGCCGAATTCCATCGCGCTGCTACAAGCTCGTGAAGTGACCGCCGTCGACCCCGAGGGTCTGACCCGTGATGTAACGGGCCCTCGGGCCGACGAGAAAACTCACGGCGGCGCCGATGTCATCCTCGGGGTCACCGATTCGACCAAGCGGGACTCGCCGCGCCAGACGCGCCTCCATGGCGGGCTCTGCCTCGATCGCGGCGGTCATCGCCGGCGAATACGCCAACGGTGAGACCACGTTGACCGTGACGCCGTGGAGTGCCCACTCGCGGGCCAGGCTCTTGGCGAAACCGCGCAACGCGCCTTTCATGGTCGCGTAGAGGGGCAACGTGGCGCTGCCCTCCATGCCTGCGGCAGAGGTCATCACCAACAAAGATCCCCCGCGTGACCGCAGCGGTTCGAAAGCTGCACGCGCACAGTGAAACGCACCGTCCAACGACACCGACCAGTGCTGCGCCCACACTGAGTCGTCGACGTCGGCGAGCTGGTGGGGTTGACTCGAGGCGTTGCTCGTGGCGTTGTGCACGACGGCGTCGAGCCTGCCCGTCGTCGCCACCGCCTCGGCGACAGCGGCGCGAACCGACTCCAGCTCGGCGACGTCGCATCGGGCCCAGCTCGCGCGGAGTCCTCGGTCGCGGATTTCGCCTGCAGCAGCAGCCCCGTTGTCATGTCGGGTTGCCAGCACGACGTGTGCGCCGTCGGATGCCAGCGCGCGCGCGATGCCGAGACCCACGCCGGCGCCTGACCCGGTCACCAGTACGGTGTGCTCGTCGAGCATCACGGCAACATCACCGATCCACCGTCGACGACAAGCGTCTGGCCCACCAGATGGTCGATATCTCGACGTAAGAGAAACGTCGTCGTCTGGGCAACGTCGTCGAGAAGTGTGGCGGGGTTCTCCACCGCCGGCGCAGTGAGGTGGGCGGCCAGCGAATCCAGCGACGGGGCAATCAGGTGGAGCGGAACCGCGACCATGTTGGCGGTCACGCCGTGCCCCGACCACTGGCGGGCAGCAGACTTCGTCATCGCGCGAATGCCCTCGACAGCGGTGGTGTAGGGCACCAGATGGGCAGACCCCGGCAAGCCCAGCGTCGGTAGCACGACGACGATTCGCCCGCCACTCGCTCTCAGGGCGGACCAGGCGGACCGCAACGTTGACATCGTGCGTCGCACCGGCTCGTGGGCGAGACGGTGCCATAGCGGTTCATCGACATCGGCAAAGACAGTTTCGGTTGGTTCGTCGAACACGACGACGACGCCGTCAAGGCCGGTGGGCAGCGGACTGTCGAACGCCTGAACGGCAGTCCCGAGTTTCGACGCAAGCGCATCGGCGAAGCCGCCGGATCCGACCACCGCCATCTCGATCGTGGAAACGTCGACCACCTCCGACTCCGGCTGTGCACCCGTGGCCTCGGCGGGCTCGACGTGTGGATCCAGAGGGTTAATATAGCCTCTCAGTGCTGAGAATACCGATTTACGGAGACGATTACTTTGGCATTGGTTTTGGTGACCGGCGCGTTCGGTCTGGTGGGCAAACAAACGATCGAACAGCTGAGCCGACTCGGCCACGATGTCGTCGCATCCGATCTGAGAACCCCCGAGAATGAACGCGCGGCACGTCGGCTCTGCGGCGGCGTCACCGTTCGGTGGGCTGATCTCACCGATCCCGACCAGGTCGACAGGTTGGTGGAAGATTCCGCGCCGTCGGCGATCGTGCACCTCGCTGCAGTCATCCCGCCGGTGTGCTACGAACGAGCCGATCTCGCACGGCGGGTCAATATCGGTGCCACCGAAGCGTTGGTGGCTGCTGCCGAGAGATTGCCGAGCCCTCCGCGGTTCATCCAAGCCTCGAGTGTGGCAGTCTACGGCTCCCGTAACCCGCATCGGGCGGGCGTGTTGACGGTCGAATCACCGGTCAAACCAGTCGATTCGTACGGATCGATGAAGTTGGCAGCGGAGAAGATCGTCCAGGAGTCGTCGTTACCGTGGTTGGTGCTGCGACTCGGGGCGGTGGTCAGCTCGAATCTGCGGTCGTTGCCGCTCAACGCCGACACCTTGTTTCTGGAATGGGCGCTGCCGGTGGATGGCAGAATCACGACCGTCGATGTTCGCGATGTCGCAACGGCATTCGCCACCGCTGCTACCGCCGAAGAGACGGGCGAGATTCTGTTGATCGGCGGGGATGACTCCCATCGACGCCTACAGGGGGAGATGGGCCCGGCCCTGGTGGCGGCGATGGGCCTGGCCGGTGTGTACCCGGAAGGCAGGCCGGGGAATCCCGACGACGACTTCGGTTGGTTCGTCTGCGACTGGATGGACACCCGGCGTGCACAGGAGGTGCTTGGATTCCAGAATCACTCCTGGCCGCAAGTCCTCGAGGAGATCAGAGGCAGCGTCGGGGGTTGGCGGTACCTGCTGGCTGCCGTCGCCCCCATCGCGCGAAAGGTGCTCGCGCGGCGTACGCCGTATCGCGATTCGGCTCCCGGCTACGCAGATCCTTGGTCGCTGTTTCGAGCGCGCTGGCCAGGAGCCACCCCCGACTGACTCGGCGATCACACCTCGGCCCGCGCCACCAAGTCCCGCTTGACCACCTTGCCCACGTCGTTGCGGGGAAGCCGGTCGACGAAAACCACCCGCGCCGGGACCCGGTAGGGCGTCAGGCGATCCCGGCACCACGCGATGAGGTCGCTCTCGTCGACCGAATCATCGGTTCGTGCGACGAACGCCCACGGCACCTCGCCCAAGCGCTCGTCGGGTATGCCGACCACCGCGGCTTCTCGGACGCCCTCGGCAGACAGCAGGACGTCCTCGACGGTACCGGGGAAGACTTTGAGGCCACCCCGGTTGATCATGTCCGAGACCCTGCCGTCGAGCCACAGGAAGCCGTCCTCGTCGAACCAGCCCAGATCGCCGGTGCGGAACCACCCGTCGTCGGTGAGGCGGTCGAGGAAAGCGGGGTCAATCTTGCGCGCCGCGGTGGTGGGTGTTCGCACCATCACCTCGTCGTCGGCGATCGACACGTCGATCCCGGGCAGCGGGCGCCCGACCGAACCCAACTTCGCCTCGCCCCACTCACGTGCATCGGCAGCCGACCAACCGACGACTTCGCCGCCGAGTTCGGTCTGGCCATAAGAATTCAAAACCAGGACACCAAATTTGTCCCGGAATCTGCCGGCCTGTACAGGGGACAGTGGGGCCGTGATGGACCGCACGATCCGCAACGGCGAAAGGTCGGTGACGGTGTCGTCGTGCAGGACCATGGTCAGCGCGGCCGGTGGCAACACCGTCGAGCGCAGCTGGTGGCGTGCCACCAAGGCGGCGAAATCGGCGGGCGAGAACCGGTCCATCAGTACGACTCCCGATCCGGCCCGGAAGGCGAACAGGATCTGGTAAATACCCGCCCACAACGACAACGAGAGCGGCACCAAATTCGGCATCGGTGCTCGCTGCTTGGCCTTGGTGCCGGAGCCGGCCCCTCGAAGCTTCGCGAGCAGGCGGTCGATCAGGTCGAGTACGGTGGCGTGACGCAACGGCACAGGCTTTGGCGCGCCGGTCGTACCAGAGGTGAACTGCAGCAGTGCGACATCCTCGTCGTACTGTCTGGGGTCGTCCTGGGCTCGGGTGCCGATCCGACTCTGCCACTGCAGGTCTTCTCCGGTGATCATCGGGAGTTCGCACGACGAGAACCGCTGTGCCAATGCGGGTGTGGTGACGATCGCGACGGGCCGCAGGGTCTCCAGCTGTGCGGTCAACTCGGCGTCGGCTGCGCGCGGATTGAGCGGGGTGTAGACACCGCCCGCGCGCCACGTGCCGAACAACGCGGCGACGGTGGTGGCATCGTTGGGCAACATGGCGGCGACGACCTGCCCAGTCTGAAGTCCACTCTCGGCCAGCGTCACCCCCAGCGCTTCGGCGCTGGCGCTCAGTTCGTCGCGCCCGACATCGGCGTCGAGGGAGTGGACGGCAACATCGGGCAGGCCGCCGAGCAGATGGGTGAGGTTCACGAGCCGGCCTCCAGCGGCTTCCAGGCCGGAGTGCGCTTATCGGCGAACGCCCGTGGGCCCTCGTCTTGGTCCGGGTGTCCCCACATCGAGGTGAGGTGCTTGGCCCCCTCGCGGCAGGCGTCGGTCAGTCCGTGTTCCAGCGCCCCCCACAGCGCGCGCTTGGTAGCCCGCATGGCAGCCGGCGAGTTGCGGGCGATCTTCTCGGCCAACTTCTGAGCGACCTCCTGCAGTCGTTCGGGGGGGTCGACGACCTGGCTGATCATGCCCAGTTCGTAGGCGCGTTGAGCGCTCAGCCGCTCGTGGCTGCCGACGAGCGCCATCCGCAGCACGGCCTCGGCGGGCATCTTGCGCATCAGCGCGATGGTCTCCAGGGCGCTCACCTGGCCGATCGAAACATGCGGGTCGACAAACGTGGCGTTCGAGGAGGCCAGCACGATGTCGGCGTCGGCGACCCAATGCAAGCCCCCTCCCGCACACACACCGTTGACCGCGGTGATGACAGGTTTACCCACGTTGCAGTGCCAGGCGGTGAGCTTGAGGTCCAGCGTTCGCATGGTCTCCTGGAATTGCAGTACCGCCTCTCCGTCGAGTTCGTCGACGTCGGCACCCACCTGGAAAGCCCGCCCGTTGCCGGTATGCACGATGACCCGCACCGCGGGGTCGGCATCGAGCTCGGCCCAGGCCTTCGGGAACTCCGCACGCATGACGACGTCATAGGCATTGAGGCGGTCGGGGCGGTTGTTGATGATCCATCCGACCGAACCACGGCGCTCGACGATGAGCCTCTGATAGGTCACGGCACCTCCATACACTTCTGCCATTGCGGTGTGCGCTTTGCCCGCCACGCACGCGCGCCCTCGGAGTGATCGGGGTGATCACGCAGCCGCCAGATCTCGTCTGCGGCCTCCCGCCTGGCCGCGGACAACCCGACCTCCAACGAACGCCACAGCGCTTTCTTGGTGGCGCGCATGGCGGTCGGAGAGTTGGCGGCGACAGCGGTCGCCAGCGTCGCTGCCGCACTGCGCAGATCGCCGTCGGCCACCACTGCCGAGACTATCCCGAGTTCATAAGCACGCTGGGCGGAGATGCGTTCACCTCTACCGCACAGCGCCATTCGGGTGATCGCTTCCATGGGGGACTTGCGCAGCAGGGTGATCGCCTCGTAGGCGACTGCCTGACCGACCGACACGTGCGGATCCACGAAGGATGCACTGTCCGCCGCGATGACGATGTCTGCGTCGGCCACCAGGTGCAAGCCACCGCCGGCGCACACACCGTTGACCGCGGCGATGACGGGTTTCCAGACATCGCAGTGCCATGAGGAGATCTTCAGCTCGGCGTCACGGGTGCGGCGCGAGTGCTTGCGCATCGCCTCCTTGTCCCGCGCCACCTGGACGACGTCCATGCCGGTACAAAAGGATTTCCCGGTCGCGGTGTTCACGATGACCCGGACATCGGGGTCGGCATCCAGCTCGGCCCATGCCCGTTCCAGTTCATCGAGCATCATCGCGTCGAATGCGTTGCCGGCCTGGGGTCTGTCGAGGGTGAGCCAACCGACACCGTCGGCCACCTCCACGATCAGGCGCTGGTAGGCGGTCATGAGCGCGGAATGTCTTTCCAGGGCTTGCCCTTCCACGGGTCGGGCTCCTTGGGCAGACCCAAAACGCGCTCGCCGAGGATGTTCTTGTTGATGTCGGTGGTACCGCCCTCGGTGCTGTTGGCCAGGCTGCGCATCCAGCCCTGCACTTCCCGCGGCAGGTGGTCTGTGTCCTCGGTCGGTTCCCATGCCAGTGCCGCGGTACCGAGCAGGTCCACCATCAGGTTCTGAGTCTGCTGATTCAACGTCGCCTGATGCACTTTGCCGATCGACGACGCGGCACCGGGAGACTGCCCGGCCGACAGCGCGGCGCGCACTCGCGCGTTGGTCCAGCCGCGGATCTTCTCCTGGGCCCACAGATGCATCACCTTGTTGCGGACCGTCGGATCACTCCAGCGTCCGGTCTCCTGCGCCAGCGTGATCAGTCGCTCCGCGCTCGATCCCCCGAGCCGCCCCATGCCGCCCGAACCCGAGCCGGATACCATCTGGCGCTCACTGGACAATGTCGAAGCGCTCACCCGCCAACCGTCGTTGACCTCACCGACTCGATGCGCGTCGGGAACCCGCGCTCCGTCGAGGAACACCTCGTTGAACTCCGCCTCGCCGGTGATCTGACGCAGCGGCCGCACTTGTACACCGGGCTGGTGCATATCGAGCAGAAAATAGGTGATGCCCCGGTGCTTGGGCTGATTCGGGTCGGTGCGGGCCAGCAGGATGGCGTAGTCGGCCTCGTCGGCCCAGGTGGTCCAGACCTTCTGGCCGGTGATCACCCAGTCGTCACCGTCACGAATCGCTTTGGCCGCCAATGATGCGAGATCCGAGCCGGCGCCGGGCTCACTGAACAGTTGGCACCATTTCTCTTCGTTACGCACGATCGGTGGAAGAAACCTCAGGCGCTGTTCCTCGTTGCCGTGGCTGAACAGTGCGGCGGCGGCATTGTTGAGCCCCAGCGGGTTCAGCCGGGTCAATCTCAGCGGAGCCAGCACTGCCTCGATGGCGCGTGCTGTCTCGTTGCCGACTCCCAGACCACCGTGCTCAGGAAGCCAGGTCGGCACGACCAGTCCTGAAGCGGCGAATACCGGGTACCACTGCCGGTATTCGGTGGGGCTGCGCACCGACCGCAGGGCGCTGGGGCCCGCGGCCGACGCCGTACGCCAGGCCTCTGGGACTTCGGTGTGTACCCAGTGCTCGACCGCGGCGACCGCGTCGGCGGTGCTGGTGGATTCGTCAATTGCCAGCTGTGTCATGAATCCTCGTCAACGGCCCTGGAATCGTGCGTCGCGCTTGTCCCGGAAGGCCGCCAGCCCCTCCTTGAAGTCGTCGCTGCGGCTGGACAGCTCAAGCGCCATCGCTTCGTTGTGCAGGTGGCGATCCAGGTCGAGCCCATGGCCGCTGTGCAACAGCCACTTGGTCAGGCCCAGCGCAACCGTCGGCGCGTTGGCCAGTGCGGTCTCGAGCCGTTCGGCGGCGGCATCGAGTTCGTCACCGGGGTGGGCGCCGTGGATGATGCCCCACTGCGCGGCGGTGGCCCCGGAGATCTCCTGGCCCAACATCAGCAGTTGGCGGGTGCGCACCATGCCGATGAGACGGGGGAGCAGCCACGCGGCGCCACTGTCCGGGGTGAAACCGCGAGCCATGAACGGCTCCCAGAAACGCGCGTCCTCAGCTGCGATGCAGAAGTCGGCGGCCATCGCGAAATGAAAACCCAGACCGGCTGCCCAACCGCGAACCACCGCGACAATGGGTACCTGCGTCTCAAGCATCAGTGGGATCAGTCGGTTGGCCTTGTTGGGCAGGCGGCGCTGCGTGCTCCCCACTCGGGGCTTGCGCTCGGATTTGGCATTGTTGGCCACCAGATCCGAGCCGGCGCAGAAGTCCGGGCCGTCGGCCTGTATCCGGATGACCCGCACGGATTCGTCGATACCGGCCGCAGCGAGGTGCTCGATCATCGCGTCGAGCATGACGTCGTTGACGGCGTTACGACGGTCGGCCCGATCCAACGTGAGTTCCAGTACGGGACCTCGATGTTCGGCGCGCAGCCCGGGCACACTCGGATATGACATGGTGATCAGCGCTCGGAGAATCGAGCCGACACCGCCGCGAGCAGGTCGGTGAGGTTGGTGGCGCCACCGGGCGGATCGGGTAGCCGGACCGGGCCGTGCTCTCTGCTGGGCAGCAGGATGGTGGCCCGCCCGGGAGCGGTGACCTGATTGCGGTGGTTGGTCGCGGCGACCTCGAGATCGACCGCCGGCCGGTTGCCGTCGGCGAGATACTTACGCACCACCGTCGCGGTGATGGTGTGCAGGTCGCCCACATAGTTGAACAGCCGGAACTCGCACTCCAGCTTCCACAACCAGGCATCGTCGCCCATCCAGTCGGTGCACAGATGAATGAGCCATGTCTCGCGCATGCGGCCGTAATCGAAGGTGGTCGGGTTGCCGGCATTGCGGGCTGCGTCGGGTTCCCAGTGCACACGCTGCTGAACATCGGGCACACCGTGCTCGTTGGGTGTATAGAAACGAGGTATGCGTTGCCGGTTGCGCCACGCCAGCCGAAGCGGGCGAACCCCGTACATGCCGGTGCCCATCCCGACGTGCCAACACACCATGTCGGTGACGGTCAGCGGCCCTTTGGTCAACGGTCCGACAGAATCGCCCTCGTCGACGTCTTCCCACCATCGTGGCTCTGCGCCCCGCCGCACTTCGCGCGCGTACCGGTCGTCGAGGTCGGCGATCTCCTCGGGCGTCCACACTTTCAGGTCGACTGCCTCGTACTTCTTCTTTCCCCGCGCCTTGCTGCGTTCGGTCCGGATCATGTTGCGGTACTGCCCGCCGAGCAGGGTGCCCTGGTCATCGCGGAAAACCTGGGCGGACCACTCGTGCACGGCACGCTCGGCGAACTCGCTGGTTTTGTCGAGCGCGGCGACCAGCGCGTTGCGCCGGAACACACGGTGGCCGGCACGTAGTGGCGCCCACCATTCCCGCGACGACGAGGCGTAGAAGGCGTGCACGCCACGCAGGGGGTCGCCTTTGGTCAGAGCGCGGTCATCGTCGGAGAGTTCGCTTACCTCGTCTTCGCCGATCAGGGTGTCGCCCCCGACCAGCGCGGGCGGTGCCACCGGCCCGCCCCAGACGGATGTGGCGGCGTACTGCGGGTCACACCACAGTGGGTTGGCGTCACCGTAGCTTTCGGCGACATGGCGGAACGCATCCTCGTTGGGACGGAAGTAGTGCGGCGGCTGGGTGTGCGGGACGGAGATGCCGATCGTGGCCCGCAGTCTGGCCAGTCCCTCATCGGTGATCTGGCCTTTTTCTGCCAGGGAGCCCGCCATCCACTGCCTCCTCCGGGTGGCCCGCCACGTTGCCGGACCAAGGTGGAAATTAAGATACCCGATAAACGGAAACGCCGTTAACGCGGCCGAGGCGGAGGGTGCAGCGAGATGAATCAAGAGGACCCGGGAATCGTCGTGGCCGTCGGTGATGACGGCGTGCAGACAATCACCATCGATCGGCCCGATGTTGGTAATTCGTTGTCGCCCAACGCACGTGATGTCCTCACTGAGGCCTTTCGGCATGCCCACGAGAATCGCGCAGTTCGGGCGGTGCTGCTGAGCGCCTCGGGTGATCGGCACTTCTGTGCCGGTGCCGGTTTGGCGCCGCACGCCCCCGGCGCGTCCCCTCCGCAGCGGGGCCCCGGCGATATCGCCCGCATGCTCCAGGACGGCTGGCAGCGGTTGGTCAGTTCCGTACTGGACTGCGACAAGCCGGTTGTCGCCGCGGTCAAGGGCGCGGCGGTCGGTGCGGGTTCCAGCCTGGTGCTCGCGTGTGACCTGGTGGTGATGTCGACCGAGGCGCGCCTGGTGCAGGCGTTCGTCCATCGCGGAATCCTGCCCGATTCCGGAGCTGTGCACCTGCTGACGCGGATCGTGGGGTTACGCAAGGCCACGGAGCTGCTGATGCTGGGCGAACCCGTCGATGCCCTCACCTGCGAACGGCTGGGAATCGCCAATCGAGTTGCGCCGCTGGGGGAGACCGATAGCGTGGCGGCAGCCCTGGCTGCTCGGCTGGCGGCCGGTCCCACGGTCATGTTGTCGTTGACCAAACGCCTGCTTACGGTGTCGTCCGAGTCCGGACGCGACCGCGCGTTCGAGCAAGAGGCGTGGGCAGCCGAGGTGGTATCGCACACCTCGGATCTGAAGGAGGGGCTGCAGTCGTTCGCCGAGCGGCGGGAGCCGCGCTTCCAGGGCCGCTGAGGGTCAGGCCTGGGCAGGTCCGCCGCGAATCGTGAAGGACTCGGAGTCGTCGATGCGGTCGATGTTCTCGGCCACGGCTTCTGCGGTGAGCTCGCGGTCTTCGATGCCCCTGGTCACGCCGATGAACACCCGTGACACCTTGCCCGCTCCAACCGAGTAGATATGCGCTGTGCGGTCGCAACTACGGTGCGCGAGGTAAACGACCACCGGGGTGACCAGCTCCGGGTCCATGGCCTTGCCGGCTTCGCCCATGATGTCCTCGGTCATGCGGGTCCGCGCAATCGGCGCGATGGCATTCACGGCGATGTTGTTGCGAGCGCCCTCGATCGACAGCACGTGCATCATCCCGATCAGGCCCATTTTCGCGGCGCCGTAGTTGGTCTGCCCGAAGTTCCCGAAAAGCCCAGTTCCTGAGCTTGTTTGCACGATACGACCGTAGTTCTGTTCGCGCATCACCGGCCAGACGGCACGAGTGACGTTGAAGGCCCCGGTCAGATGGACGGCGATCACCGCGTCGACCTGGTCGGCGGTCATGTTCTTGAAAGCGGCGTCGCGCAGGATGCCGGCATTGTTGACCAGTATGTCCACCCGGCCGAACGCCTCCATGGCCGTCTCGACGATGGCCGCTCCACCCGCTTCGGTGGCCACCGAGTCGACATTGGCGATGGCGATGCCGCCGGCTGCAGTGATCTCATCGACGACGGTTTGCGCGGCAGACGCTGAGGCACCGCTGCCGTCTACCGAGCTGCCCAGGTCGTTGACAACCACCCGGGCACCTCTTCGAGCCAGTTCCAGGGCATGGCACCGGCCGAGCCCACCCCCCGCACCGGTGACAATCGCTACCTGGTCTTCGAATGTGAGTCGCTGCATGGCTGAGAGGTTACATTTACAGCCAAGAGAATCAGCATTTGCATCGGAGGAATTCTATGTCGGGCCCGACAGAGCTGCTCGCACCGGCCACGTGCAGGGCGGAGGTGCTGCGGGAACGGTATCGCAGAGCTGGCTTCTGGTCGGGGGATCCCGCCGATGCCATTCGATTCACAGCCAAGCGGTATCCGGACCGCGCAGCACTGCAACACAGGACTCGGACGCTCTCGTATGCCGAACTTGACGCGCTGGTCGACCTCGCCGGTCACGCACTTGTCGAGGCCGGTGCGACGTCGGGCAGTCCGGTCGTCATCGTCGCGGGTAACGACGTCGATTCGGTGGTGGCCATTCATGCGGCTCTGCGCGTCGACGCGGTCGTCCTGCTGGTGGCACGCAGTGCGGGGATCGCAGCTGTTCAGGATGTGCTGACGCGCAGTGGCGCGCGGCACGTGATCGGGCGGTCAGGGGACCCCTTCGTCGCGGACTTGCCCGACGACTGCACGTTTGTCGCCGTTCCGGCCGCCGGCGCCATGGCGGTGCGCGCGGATCCGCTGCGCTCCACACGAGCCGCCGACGAGCCGTCCTTCGTCTTGTACACCTCCGGAACAACGTCACGACCCAAGGGAGTGGTGCATTCGATCAGCACCTTGACCAAGGCGTCGATCAACTACATCGCCGCGGCGGGACTCGGTGCCCACGACAGCATCTTCTTGATCAGTCCGCTCGCGTCGGTGACCGGCGTTCTTCAAGCCCTCTTCATCGGGCCGATGCTCGCGATACCGGTGGTACTCGAAGACCGCTGGGACCCTGCCGCAACCTGCGATTTCCTCCTCGATTCGGGTGCCACCTGGTACGGCGGTCCTGATCGACTTCTCGACAGGCTCCTCGATGAGGTGGTGGCGCGCGAGAAGGTCGTCCCGCTGCGGGCGGTGTACCTCGGCGGCACCCAACTCGACCGCCGCATCGTCGAGCGGGTCGAAGCGGACTTCGGCATCGTGGTGATGCGAGCCTACGGCTCTTCGGAAGTGCCGATCAGCACGTCCGGGGTGCGCACCGAGCCCAGCGAACTGCGCCATGCTGACGACGGCGCGCCGCTGGCTGACGTCGAGGTTCGGGTCGGGTCGACGATGGAGCCCACCGAGTGCTGTATCCGGGGCCCGCACACTTTCCTCGGGTACACCGACGCCGATGACGACGCACAGGCCTTCGACGGTGAATGGTTCCGCACCGGTGACGTCGCCGACCTCGATGACGGGCGGGTTCGCATCGTCGGGCGCATCAAGGACATCGTGATCCGCAACGGCCTGAAGATCCCGGCTGCCGAGGTGGACGAGGCCGTCCTGCGGATTCGCGGCGTTCGTGAGTGCGCCGCCTACTCGGTCGCCGACGAGACCACGGGCGAGCGGTTGGCGGTGGCGCTCGTCCTCGACGAGGGGGCCGACCTGACGTTGGCAGAACTGTCCTCGGCGCTCGTCACGGCGGGACTGCCGAAGTACAAACTCCCCGAGGAACTGGTGTTCTGGGAGCAGTCCCTGCCGTTGAACGCGAACGGAAAAGTGGAACGGAACAAGCTGGCCGAGCGGTCAGTCGGTCTGCACCGCGTGGTAGCGGACCGCGTGCGTGCCGCCCACTAGACCAGCAGCGGGCGACTCAGCGGGCAGCGGGCTCGAAGACCGGGATCACGAACCCGTCCTCCTCAGCCTCTCGGAAAGCGATGTCGAGTTCCATTCCCGCACGCAGGTTGTCCGGACTGCAGTTCTGGATGGCAGTCATCACCCGGGGTCCTTCGGCCAGGTCCACCATCGCGACGACGTAGGGGACCCGGTCGGCGAACGGTGCGGCGTTCTGGTGCACGACGCTCCACGTATAAAGCCACGCCCGGCCACTGGCCTGACGAAGCGAGACATCCTCGCTCCAGCAGACAGGACAGAACGGTCGGGCGTACAAAGACTTTGCGCCGCAGGAGCCGCATTCGTTGACGTACAGCGCGCGGTCCTGGATCGCCGCCCACCAGTCCTGGCTGTCAATGTCGGTCGTCGGCCGGTCTGGGGCAGTCATGAGTCCCTCCCGAGGATCATCGTCGCGCTGTGGGTGAAGAAGCCACCCATCGCGTGGACACACGCCAGCCGGGCCTCTGGCACCTGCCGCTGCTCGCACTCGCCGCGCAGCTGACGGACCGCCTCGACCATCAAGAACATGCCCCGCATTCCGGGGTGGCACGAGGCGAGGCCGCCGCCGTCGGTGTTGGTCGGCAACGCGCCACCGGGACGCAGCGCTCCGGACTCGATGAATTTCCCACCTTCACCTTTGGCACAGAAACCCAGATCCTCGACGGTGAGCAGCACAGTGGCGGTGAACGAATCGTAGAGCTGGCACACATCGATGTCAGCAGGATGCACTCCCGCTTCGGCGAAGGCCCGGGGTCCGGAGATCGCGGCAGCCGACGTGGTGAAGTCACCCCACTCGCTCATGCTGACGTGTGAGGTGGCGTCGGCGGCACCCAGGATCCAAACGGGTTCTTTGGCGCAGTCCCGGGCCACCCGTTCGCTGGCCAGAACGACGGCCCCGCCCCCGTCTGTGCGCAGACACACGTGCTTGGTCGTGAACGGATCGGCAACCATCGGTGCGGCCGCGACATCGGCGACGGTCAGGCGATCCCGGTCGAAGGCGTTCTCGTTCAACGCAGCCCATTCATGAGCGGCCACGGCAACCTCGGCGAGCTGGTCGACTGTGGTGCCGTACTCGATCATGTGGCGCCGCGCCGCCATGGCGTACTTGGCGATCAGCGTGGCACCGTAGGGCGCTTCGTACTGCATCGCACCACCGGTGCTCAACGCGGCGACAGAACCACGCTGCCGACGCTTGACGTCCGAGCGCGCGGTGGAACCATAGGTGAGCAGGGCAACATCGATCTCACCGTTGGAGATCGCCGCTGCGGCGTGCCGCGCCATCACCTCCCATGACGAGCCGCCGGTGTTGGTCGCGTCAACCCAGACCGGCCGTATCCCCAGGTATTCGCTGACCTCCACCGGAGGCAGCAGCGTGCCGTGACCGCCGAAGCCTTCGATGTCGTCCTTGGTGAGTCCGGCATCGGCGACGGCGCGCCGGGATGCCTGCGCCATCAGGGCCATGGCGGTCTTGTCGGGCACTCTGCCGCAGTCCGACAGTCCGGCCCCCACGATCGCAACACGGCTCCCTGGCATACCTCATGTTAAACACACCGATAACGACGTTTACCAATAGATGGAATGAGTGTTCTCGGTCGACTAGCGTGGAGCCCATGCAGGCATCCTTGCGGGACTCGTTGCGTGGTGACGAGATGGTGCTGTGCCTGGCGCTACTGAACTCGCGGACACCGGATGTGCCTGCTATCGCTGCGGCCTGCGGATATGACGCTGTCTACGTCGACCTGGAGCACACCGCGACATCACTGGAGACAGCCGGGATGCTGTGTTCGAGCGCGCTGGGTGCCGGCATTGCCGGATTGGTGCGGGTGCCTTCCCAGGATCCCGGTTTCATCGCCCGGGCGCTGGATGTCGGCGCCAGCGGAGTCATTGTGCCCCATGTGGATTCAGTTGACGAGGCGCGCGCTGTGGTTGCCGCCGCCAGGTTTCCTCCGGCAGGCCGGCGATCGATATCGGGGCCGAACGCACTGAGTGGATACGCGCAGCGTCCACCCGATGAGCTGACGGCGGTTCTAGACAGTCGCACGGTCGTCGCCGTGATGGTCGAATCCACGGCGGCAGTGGCCGACATCGACGCCATTGCCGCAGTCGTGGGAGTGGATATGGTCTTGGTCGGTCCGAGCGACCTGACTGCCGAGATGGGCATTCACGGCGACTACGAGAATGAACATTTCCATAATGCGGTAAAGTGCATTGCAGCGGCCTGTCGAAACCACGGCGTGGCGCTCGGAGTGGCCGGGATCAAATCCCTTGACCTGCTGAAAGGCTTCGTGGACCTCGGTTTGCGATTCATCTCGGCCGGTACTGACATAGGGATGATGTCCGAAGCGGCCACGATGCGCGCACAAGCGCTTCGTGCCCTCGGCGGGTGACGTCGCCGATGACCATGAGAAGAAACTGAAACCGTGCCAACACACAGGAGGACGGATGCCCACCGCGATCTTCACCGAACAAGTCACCGACTCGATGGCGTGGACCGGCGCCGACTTCACCAGCAAGGAGGACTTCTGTTTCGATCTGTCCTCCCGCAACGTCGCAGCGCTGGAGTCGATCCTGGCCAGGACGGCCGACAAGGACCGCGATGACATCACCGCCGACGACGTGCATCATCCCGATCTCGACGACGATCTCGCTCGGTTGTATCAGGACCTGATGTTCGGCAAGGGCCTGGCCTGTGTGCGCGGTTTTCCGGTCGAGCAGCACTCGATCGAGGACCTGGAGCGGATCTACTGGGCGTTCTGCTGGCATCTCGGCTACCCGGTGTCCAACAACTCGTTCGGTCACCGCCTGGTGCGGGTGCAGGAGGAGATCCTGCCCAACGGAGTTCAGCCCGCCCGCGGCACCAAGTCCAGCGCGGAACTCGCGATGCACAATGACGCGGCCGACATCCTTTCGCTGCTGTGCGTGTACCCGGCGTTGAGCGGTGGCGAGAGCCAGTTCGCCAGTGGTCCGGCAGCACACAATCGCATCCTCGCCGAGCGTCCCGATCTGCTTGATGTGCTCTACCAGGGGTTCCCGCACCACCGGCGCAGCGAACAGCCCGACGACCAGCCCGACGTGACACCCTACGACGTGCCCGTCTTCTCCCAGGTCGACGGCCGGATCTGCATCAACTTCACCTACAGCAGCATCCTGCCGGCGATGAAGACCCTCGGTCGTGAATTCACGCCCAAGCAGGACGAGGCCATCGAGTTCCTCCGCAACATCCTGGTCGAGCAGCAGGTTGAGTTCCGACTTGAGTCGGGGGAAGCTGCGGTCGCCAACAACTTCGCGATGTGCCACTCGCGGTCGGATTTCGTCAGCAGCAACGACCCGAAGAAGGCACGCTGCTTCCTGCGCGCATGGATGGAAGTGCCGCGCCAGGACCGGCGCCTGCCCCTCGGTCGTGAGTACTTCCACATGGAAAACAAGGATCTGCGCCTGGGTTATGACGTCGTCGAGGGCCGGGACGGCGCGATCGCCCGCAACGATTACAAGAACGTCGACGCCACTTTGGCCGAGATGTTCAAGGCCGCGCAGGCCAAGCCCAAGCCGAAGTCGTGAGCGCGGCGCGACGTCCCCGCCTGGTCTTCGAACGCTGGACCGATCCAGTTGCCGGTGACGTGCTTGAACTGGCCGATGTCGACGTGGTCAAGCTCGACCTCACGGCACCGGCAGAACAGGGCTGGGCGGCGCTGGAATCGGCGCACGGATACCAGGTGGCGACCCGGACCGATGTCGCGGGCTGCGACGACGGCACGCAGTGGTTGGCCGACGCAGCCCTGGTGCGGCGCTGTGAGAACTTGTTGGCGGTGTGTTCGGCCGGAGCGGGATACGACGTCATCGACGTCGATGCGTGCACCCGGGCCGGAATAGCGGTGTGCAACAACTCGGGTCCGGGCGCCGAAGCGGTGGCCGAGCACGCGCTGGGCTTCATGCTGGACCTGGCCAAGAAAATCACGGTGGCCGACCGGACGCTGCGCGCCGGACCTATCGGTGACCGGTTGACGCTACGGGGCAGTCAACTACACGGAAAGACCCTCGGGGTGGTCGGGCTCGGCGCCATCGGCGGCAGGCTCGTCGAACTCTGCGCACCTTTCGACATGGAGGTGCTGGTCTTCGACCCCTACCTCGACGACATCACGGCGCAGGTGCGCGGCGTGGAGTCGGTGTCACTGACACAATTGCTGCAGCGGTCCGATTTCGTCCAGGTGACCTGTCCGCTCACCAGTGAGACCGAGGGGTTGATCGGCCAGGCAGAATTCGCCGCGATGAAGCCAACTGCCTTTTTCATCACCACCGCGCGCGGGCCCGTACACGATGAACGGGCGCTGCTGGATGCACTTGTCAGTGGCAGCATCGCCGGCGCCGGGTTGGACGTCTTCCATGAAGAACCGCCCCGGCAGGACAACCCGCTGCTGCAACTGGGCAACGTGGTTGCCACACCGCATACCGCGGGCATCACCGTCGAAGCAGCGCGCGACATTGCCATCGCCACCGCAGACCAGTGGCAGACCATCTTCGATGGGCGGATGCCGCCGCGGTTGCTCAATCCCGATGTGTGGCCGCGCTACTGCGAACGTTTCGAGAGCATCCTGGGCATGCGGCCGACCGCGGTGGCTACGGGTAGAGGAGCCTGAGCACGTGACAACCTTCGACACCATCGACTTCGAGGTCCGCCAGCATACCGCGTGCGTGACATTGAATCGTCCCGAGGTCCTCAACGCGATCAACGATGAAATGATCGCGGAGCTGGCCGAGGTTTATGCTGAAATTGAACGCTCGCAGCAGATTTGGACCGTGATCATCACCGGAGCAGGTCGCGCGCTGTGTGTCGGAGCCGACGTGAACAAGGCCGCCGATCACGATATGGAAAATGCGGCCGGCATCGACAACCAGGGTGAGCCGATACTGAGCTCGATGCGGCAGTGGGATGCGCCCCAAGAGGCCACGCCGCCGTGGCTGCAGATGACCAAGCCGATCATCTGCGCGGTCAACGGCATCGCCTGCGGCGCCGGGATGGACCTGGTCACCACCGCTGATATCACCATCGCGTCGGAGCGCGCGACACTGATGGATCCGCACGTCAGCATCGGGGTGACCTCGGGCCGCGAGGCCGTTCGGCTGGCCCGGATCCTGCCGTTGCCGGTGGCCATGCGTCTGGTGCTGATGGGCAAACATGAGCGTCTGGATGCGCAACGTTGCTATGACCTGGGTGTCTTCACCGAGGTGGTACCGCACGACACGCTGATGGAGCGTGCGTGGCAGGTCGCTGAGGTGATCAACTCCAATGCGCCACTGGCTGTCCGGGGTTCGCGGATGGCGGTGCGCAAGGGTCTCACCCTGCCCATCTACGAAGCCGAGCTGCTCGCCGAGAATTACCGGATGAAGGTCGCGCTGACCAAGGACGCCATCGAAGGGCCACGAGCATTCCTGGAGAAGCGCACACCGGACTGGCAGGCGCTGTAGCCGCGGCCCCCCGGGCTATCCCCGGGGCAGGCCCAGACCGCGCTGCGCGATGATCGTGCGCTGTACCTCGCTGGTTCCGGCGTAGATCGTGGTGCCCAGCGCGAACCGCATCGTGTGGTCGAAGCGTCCTCGTTCCGGCGCGGTCGGCTCCAGGTAGCTACGCAGCGCGTCGGGGCCCACCAATTCGACGATGTCCTGGCTGGCGCGCTCGAGCGCCTCGGTGCTGTAGACCTTCGACATGGGACCTTCGGCGACGGGCACTCGTCCTTGCTCAACCATCCAGACGCAACGCCGCTGCAACAGCTTTGACACCTCGTGTTCCATTGCGACCCGCGAGATGCGTCGCCGCACCTCGGGATCTTCGATGCGGGGTCTGCCGTCGGGGGCTGTCGACGTGGTCGTCGCCCACCGTTCGGCGTGGTGCAGTAGGCGACCCAGGTGCGGTCCCCACCCAGAGGCGTGCTCGTCCTGCAGCGACAGCCCGAGCACCTGCCAGCCGCCGTCGACCTCACCGATGCGCCACTGGTCACCGATGCGCACGTCGCTGTAGAAGGTGATGTTGGTCCGTTCACCGGACAGTGTCCATACGGCCTGGGCCTCGAAGCCTTTGGTCGCGCAGGGAACCAGAAACATCGTCAGGCCCTTGTGCTTGGGTTTGTCCACATTGGTGCGGGCCAGCAGGAAGATGTAGTCGGCGATATGGCCGTTGGTGGTGAACATCTTCGAACCATTGATGACCCACTCGTCGCCGTCGCGGACAGCCCTGGTGGCGGCTGCGGCGACGTCGGATCCGCATTCGGGCTCGGTGAATCCCAAGGCGATGGTGATGTCACCGCGCAACGCGCCGGCCAGGATTCGCTCTTTGAGCTCCGGCGTGCCGATCTCGCGGATGATCGATGCGACCATGCGGCTGGTCTCGGAGAGATAGACAGGTGCGTCGAAGCGCATCATCTGCTCTTTGAGTACCTGGGCGTCCCATTCGTTGCGGCTCTGTCCGCCGAAGTCCTCCGGCCAGTTCGGGGCAAAGTAATGCTTTTCGACGAGGCCTCTGGCGAAGTCGTCATCGTGCGCGACACCGCTGCGGTAGATCTGCTCCTCGAGATCTGGCGTCAACGCTTGCGTGAGGTGAGCCGCGACCTCCTCGCCGTAGGCCTGGGTAGCGGGGTCGAGCTGGAAATGCATGGCGTGTCCCGATCTGTGCAGGGGTGGCTTGGCGCAATATCGCACGGGTCCTCGATAATGATAATCTCAATTCTGAGAATAATCATATCCGCTTGCGACGGGACGGAAGTCGTGGACCTGAGCCTTTCCGACGAGCAGAAACAGCTTGTCGAGTCGTTTGCCGCGCTCTACGCGCGGGAATCATCTTCGGAACGTGTGCGCGCCGCCGAACCTTTGGGATTTGACCCTGAGCTGTGGCGGGCATTGCGCGACACCGGCGTCATCGAGATGGCTGTGGCCGAAGCCGACGGTGGTTGGGGTGCCACGGTCGCAGACCTCGCGCTGATGGCCGAACAGTTCGGGCGTTCGGTGGCATCGGCACCGGTCATCGAGACTCAGGTAGCAGCGCGCGCGCTCGCGGCCTCGGGTGCCACCGAGTTGCTGAGTTCCGCGTTGGCAGGTGAGCGCCTCGTCACATTCGCGCCGCGCACCGGCGCCGGCGCGGCACTGCCGATGGTTCCCGCGGCCGCAGTCGCCGATACGGTCGTCGCGTTCGTCGACCAGAGGCTGGTTGCGGTTCCAGTCGTCGGAGGGGTACGACAGGTGGCCAACCTGGGATCGTTACCGCTGGCCGACCTGACCATCGGGGCTGACGCCGTCGTTCTCGGCGAGGGCGAGCAAGCCGAACGATACTATTGCGACGCCCTTGATCTGTGGCTCACGCTGACCGCGTCAGCTCTCGCCGGTGCGGCCGCCAAAGCTGTCGAGATAGCCGTGGAATACGCCAAACAGCGCCATGCGTTCGGAACCCCGATTGGTGCTTTTCAGGCGGTGTCGCATCCGCTGGCCGACAGTGCGACCGCTGCCGACGGGGCGCGCCTGCTTGCCCTGGAGGCTGCGTGCGCATTCGACGACGAACCGGACCGGGTCACCGAACTCGCCGCGATGGCATTCGCTTTCGCCTACGAGACCGCCCGGGACGCGACGCGTCGCAGCCTGCACATCCACGGCGGTTACGGGTTTGGGATGGAGGGCGACATTCAGCTGTATTACCGACGAGTTCGCGGATGGGCATTGGTCTTCGGTGAATCCAACGTCGCCCTCGACCGCGTTGCCGATGCTCGTTATGGAGCCGTCACGGCCTGATCGCCGCGTGGCAGCAATATCGCAAAGCTCAGTGTTGCGCGGGCGGCCAGGCGGTCACCGCCCACGTCGAAGACGTCCACGGCCACCACGACGGCGCGGCGGCCCTTTCTGACCAGTGACGCCACCGCGCGCGCCGGACCCTTGAGAATCGGCGCCAGGTAGTGGATGGTCATGTCCGCGGTGCCGACGCCGGCACCGAGATCGGCTACGGCAAGTGCGAGCCGGCCCGCCGCGATGTCGATCAGTGTCGCGACCAGGCCACCCTGTAGTGCTCCGCGGACATTGGCCAGGTCCGGCCGGTTGTGCAGGTCGACGATGACGGTTTCCGGGGTCTCGATGACATCGTAGAACGGCAGGTCCCCGAACAGATGTCCCGGGATTGTGACCGGCATACGCTGCGGCTCGGGAAGATCGAGCGACTCTGCGCCTGTCACGATTGTGCTCGGACCTGGTCCTTCACTGCCAGTACCACCGGAGGCGCGTCGCGCCAGTCCGGAACGCCGTTCTCCGGGCCTGCCGTCGGGCGGCCATCCTCGCGCACCTGCGCCCAGTGTGCGTGGTTGAGCTGATGCAATGTGAAACACGCCTGCAGAGACGTATAGAAGCCCATGTTGTCTTGGGTCTGGTTGACCGATTCCTTGATCAACAACGCCGCCATGGTGGGTACCTCGGCGATTCTGCGCGCCATTTCCAGTGTGCGGTCTGCCAACTCATCGCGGCCGAACACCTTGCTGACCATCCCGAGTCGGTGCGCCTCGTGGATGTCGATGGCGTCGCCGGTCAACATCAGTTCCTTGGCCTTGCGAGGTCCGAATTCCCACGGATGCCCGAAATACTCCATGCCACACATGCCCAGTCGGGTGCCGACCACGTCGGCGAACCGGACGTCGTCGCTACCCACGATGAGGTCGCATGCCCACATCAACATCAGTCCCGCCGAGAACACATCGCCGTGCACCTGGGCAATGGTGATCTTGCGCAGATTGCGCCACCGCAAGGTGTTTTGAAAGAAGTAGTGCCATTCTTGCAAGAAGCACTTCTCCGCACCTTCGCGGCTTCCTCCGTTGATCAACGTGGTGGGGTGCTGGTCGGGGCCCGGCATGTACTCTTTGATCGCCTGCTTGGATCCGATGTCGTGGCCGGACGAGAACATCTTGCCTTCGCCGGCAAGGATGACCACGCGGACTCTGTCATCGGCCTCCGCGGCGCCGAAGGCTTCGTCGAGTTCGACCAGCATGCCGCGATTCTGTGCGTTGCGCTGATCTGGTCGATTCAACGAGATGCGCACGATGCGGCCGTCGTCAAATGTCTGCCACTTCAGGAACCGGTAGTCGGTCATGTCTTTCCTCTCGGCCGCCGGCCAGTCTGCGTTGTCGCGAGTTTGAGCCGCGATCGGGTTCAGCTCAGGCCGAAGAAGTTCTTGGCGTTGGTGGACAGCACTTTCCGCTTGGTTTCTTCATCGAGGCCTTCGGTGGCCTTGTTGGCCACGTCGGTGCTGTGCGGCCAGTTGGTGTCATTGTGTGGGTAATCGGTCTCGAACATCAATTGGTCCTCGCCGACGAGGTCGAGGATGCGGAAAGCAACCGGATCACCGAAGGTGGAGAACCAGATGCGGCCCGGCACCTGGGTGCTGGGCGGCTCGGTGAGCAGCGGGTGGATGCCGCCCCAGGCCCGCCGGTCTTCCCAGACTTCGTCGACGCGCTGCAGGTAGTAGGGGATCCATCCGGCCTGTGCTTCGGCGAACGCAATCTTGAGCTTGGGGAACTGCTTGAGCTTGGCAGAGAACAGCCAGTCCACCAGGGCAATGGTGCAGTTGACCGCCATCAGTGCGCTGGTCACCACATGGGGGGAGTCTGGGGACGATTTGGTCAGTGACGAGCTCGATCCGATGTGCAGCATGATGCCCACATCATGGCGTTCGCAGGCGGCAAAGAACGGGTCCCAGTAGCCGCTGTGAATCGACGGCAGGTCCAGGCGGGCGGGAAGCTCGGAGAAGCACACGGCGGGCATGCCTTTGGCCGCTACTCGTTCCACTTCCCGGGCGGCGAGCTCGACATCCCAGAGCGGAATGATGCCCAGCGGGATCAATCGGCCGTTGGAACTGCCACCCCACTCGTCGATCTGGAAGTCGTTGTAGGCCTGAACGCAGAGCAAGGCGAGGTCCTTGTCTTTGCCGTAGAGGAATCGCTGGCCGCAGAACCGCACCAGGGTGTTGGGGAAACACGCGGAGGCTTCGATACCGGCGATGTCCATGTCTGCGAGCCGGTCGGCCGGGCGGTAGCAGCCCGGCCGCATCTCCTCGTAGGTGATCGGGTCGGTGGTCAGTTCGTCGATCTCGTAACCGGCGGCTGCGCTGATCAGCGGGATCGGGATGATCGAGTCCTCGTAGTGCCAGATGTCGGCGTCGCGACCGTTCTCGTCATCGACGAACGCGACGTCGGAGGTCACGGTGGGGTCCATCCGACCGCGGTGGCGGACGATGTGCGGCCCTACGTCGCGGTAGCGCTGCGGCAGGCGACTGGTCCACAAATCCGCTGGCTCCACGAGATGGTCGTCCGGAGAAACGATCAGAATGTCTGTGCTCAACGCTGCACCCCTTCGACGACGGCCTTCGAGCTCGGTGACCGACACGGTGATTTACACAATCGAGAATGATTGTTTCCAGGGTACCGCATCGGGGGCTCCCAACGCCTGATGGCTACGGTTTTGGTGTTCGGGTAGACCATCCATCGTCAACGAGATCACGTATTCTCATCCGCATTATGGTGGTCAAACGCAGAGCTGACAGCGACAGCGACGGCGCGCTCGAGACGATTGAGCCTGCCGCGGGGGAGGTGCCTGCCCCTTGGCAACAGCGCACCATCGAGCGACGGCTGAGCTCGGCGCGAGCACGTGCGCTTGCGCGCAGCTCACGTTTTCTCGGTGCAGCTTTGGAGCTCGTCGAGGAATCCGGTCGGGCCGACTTCACCATCCAAACCTTGATCGACAGGTCGAATCTCAGCCTGCGCGCGTTCTACCAGCACTTCGCCGGCAAGGACGAACTGCTCTTGGCGTTGTTCGAGAACGTCACCAGCCAGTTCATCGAGAGCATCCGCCAGGAGGTGGCCGCCGCAGATGGGCCGATGGGACAGCTGGAGGCGTTCTGCCGAGGATTCCTGTCCCGGGCCGAATCCTCCGAAGCGATCGGCGGGCGGGTGATGACGATCTACCACCTCGGCCTGGAGATCGAGCGGCCCGAGTACTTCGCCAAGATCTGGGAACCGCACCAGAAGTTGCTGACCAAGATACTCACTGCTTGTGCGCGGGAGGGGTTGGTCCGGACTGACCTGTCGCCGGGTCAGCTGACCACTCTGTTGAACTCGACGCTGACTGCGCTCGCCCAGATCGGGGTGTTCTCGCTGGGTGCCAAAGGCGTCAATCTGAGCGAGGACCAGCTCTGGGCCTGGTGTCGACAGGCGGTGGCGCCACCGGCCGAAGGGTCGAAGGCCACTCAGTCCAGATCCGTATCCCGGCCGCCATCGGCGAGGCGGATCACCCCGTAGTTCAAACACATTGCATCGGCCTAGGCCGTCATCGACCGGGAGAACAGGGGCGGGCTCGTGGATCTTGGTGACCATGTGACAGCGGAGAACGCCGCTTTGATCCTGTATCCGTCCGGAAAGAGCGTCTCGTTCCGGACCTTGCATGAGAATGCCAACAGGCTTGCGCACTATCTGCGTCGGGCCGGTGTCGTGGCCGGTGACACCATCGCGATTCTCATGCAGAACAACGAGCACATTCACCCGGCGATGTGGGCGGCACGCCGGTGCGGAGCGTACTTCACCCTGGTCAACATCCACTTGACCGGCTCCGAAGCCGCCTATGTCGTCGACGATTGCCGAGCCAAGGCGGTCATCGGTTCAGGCGCGTTGCGTGATCTGTGTGCGCAGATGACCAGCCATCTGCGCAGTGGGCTCCCTGCGATCGCGCTGCTCGCCGATGGCGACCTGGATGGCTGGCGGCGGTACCCGGACTGCGTGGCAGCGGAGCCCACCGAGTTCACGCCCGATGACTTCGAGGGCCAGCTGCTGCAGTACTCAGCCGGCAGTACCGGACGTCCCAAGGGGATTCGCCGACCACTTGCGCTCGGAGACAGCGGTCGCCCGACGTTGCCCACGCCGGTGTTCGGAGCGCTCGGAGTGCAAGCTGACTCGGTTTACCTCAGCCCCGCACCGACCTATCACACGGCGCCCGCGATGTGGACGATGTCAGCCCAGGCAATCGGTGCTACGACGGTGATGATGGAGCGTTTCGAAGCCCGGCACGCCCTGGAATGCATCCAGCGCCATCGGGTCACCCACGCCCAGTTCGTGCCGACCATGTTCGTGCGCATGCTGAGGCTCCCCGATGCGGTGAAGAACAGCTTCGACCTGTCCAGTCTGCAGCGGGTGATCCACGCCGCCGCGCCGTGTCCCCCCACCATCAAGCAGCAGATGATCGAATGGTGGGGACCGATCATCGACGAGTATTACGGGTCCTCGGAAGGAGCGGGGATCTCACTGATCCGTGCCGAGGAATGGCTCGAGCATCCAGGTTCGGTGGGAAGACCGATTCTCGGTAGACCCCACATCCTCTCTGACGACGGCACCGAGTTACCGCCGGGCGAGGTCGGTGACATCTACTTCGAGGGCGGCTATCCGTTCGAGTATCTCAATGACGTCGAAAAGACCGCAGCCGCACGCTCGGTGCAGGGCTGGGTGACCGTCGGCGATGTGGGCTACCTCGACGACGACGGATATCTGTATCTCACCGACCGGCGACACAACATGATCATCTCCGGTGGCGTGAACATCTATCCGCAGGAGATCGAGAACGTCTTGGTCAGCCATCCACTGGTGGCCGACGTCGCGGTCTTCGGGGTGCCCGACGAGGATCTCGGGCAGGTGGTGATGGCGGCCGTCGAACTCACCGACGGTGTTTTGGCCGACGACGCGATCTCAGCCGAACTGTTGGCTTGGACCGCGGATCGGCTCGCGCGGCACAAGCGCCCGCGACGGCTGGCCTTCGAGGCGCGCCTGCCTCGCACCGACGCCGGCAAACTGTACAAGTCCGAGCTCATCGACAGATATTCACGGCAGGCCGAAACGATCAGCGCCCGGCCCACGTTGCGAGCACGTCGCGGGTCGTCGTGACGGTGGCCAGCAGCGCCAAGGTGTTGTCGATCACCGACTCGGCGTAGTCGCGTGGGTACCCGGCCACCGCATCGCGGGGCAGCACGAACTGATAACTGCGGTTGACGGCGTCCATGACGAAGTTCGTGATCGCGATGTTAACCGAAACGCCAACCCCCACAATAGTGTTGATGCCGATGTTACGCAGGACGGCGTCGAGGTCGGTGCCGGTCATCGGCCCCACCCCGTGGGTACGGGTCAGCACCAGATCTGATGGGTCGCCGCCGAGCTCTGGGAGAACCGACGCTCCCTGGCTACCGGGCGTCAGATCAACGGGCATGGACTTGCCCGCTGCGAACAGCCTGGCGTTAGTGTTCGAACCGCGTCCGTCGGCGCGGCGCTGGATCAGACAGTGCACCACGGTGATGCCGGCGGCCCGTGCCGCGGTGACAAGAGACGCGATGTTGGGGATCGCCTCTCGGCGCGCTTCATCGGCGAGCAACGGCAACCCGGCTTGTTCACCGATCACACCACCTTGGCACTCCTGTGTGACAAGGGCGGTGGTGGCGGGCACCAGAAGCTCACTGAGGCTGGGCGAGGGCATAGCGACCCACGCTATCGTGCGCGGTTGCGGTGATCCAGAGGTTCGGGTAGTAGATCCAACATGCTCGTGTAGGTAGTCCCGGTTCTTCCCTCCGAATCGCGTATTCTCGGATCATCATGAAGAAGAAGAGCGACGCGCCCGCCGGCTCCGGCGAGGAACTCGAGATTGTCGACGCCGAGTTGGAGATGCCCGGTACCTGGCAGCAGCGCACCATCGAGCGTCGGCTCAGCGCGGCGAGAGCACGGGCTCTCGCGCGCAGCTCCCGGTTCCTGGCCACTGCACTGGAATTGATCGAGGAATCGGGACGCGCCGACTTCACCATCCAGAACCTCATCGACCGGTCCAACCTGAGCCTGCGTGCCTTCTATCAGCACTTCGCCGGCAAGGAAGAATTGCTGTTGGCGCTCTATGAGAACGTCACCAGCCAGTTCACCGAGAGTATCCGACACGAGGTCGCCGCGGCCGAGGGCCCGATGGAACAACTCGAAGCCTTCTGTCGAGGCTTCCTGTCGCGCGCCGAGTCCTCCGAGACGGTCGGCGGCCGGGTCATGACGATCTACAACCTCAGCCTGGAGATCGAGCGACCGGCCGATTTCGCGAAGATTTGGGAACCACATCAGAAGCTGTTGACGAAGATCCTCACCTCATGCTCACGCGCCGGATTGGTGCGCAAGGATCTCACTCCGGCTCAGCTGACCACGCTCCTGAACTCGACGCTGACTGCGCTTGCCCAGATCGGGGTTTTCCATCTGGGGGCCAAGGGTGCGGAGTTGACCGAGGATCAGTTGTGGGCTTGGTGCAAACAGGCGGTCAGCCCGCCCGTCGAGGTCAAGCCCAGAGCCGCGGCGAAAACCGCCGCGCCACGGTCGACATCGACCCGCCGGGCCAAAAAGATGACGGGTTAGCTGGTGACGTCGTAGTTCCCGACGGCTGTCGGAAACGTGACTCTCCTCAAATGAGAGGATATATTCTCAGGGGCCGATGAAAGGACCCCGCCGCATGCACTCCGCAGCCCTGGAAACCTGGGACGCCGTCAACCACCGTGACCAACCCCCAAACGTCTACACCCGCAAGACGGCGGTGCCCAGTGGTCGATGATCCCCAGCACCGCGTGATCCTCTGGGGTCCGGGACAGGTCGGAGTCGGCGCACTGCGGGCCGTCATCGCGCATCCCGGTCTCGAACTCGCTGGCGTCATCGTGCACTCCGAAACCAAGGACGGAAAAGACGCCGGTGAGCTGTGCGGGATGCCGCACACCGGTGTGATCGCCACCCGAGACGTCGACGCGGCGCTGGCCGTCGACGCCGACGTCGTCGCGTTCTTCGCTTCCGGGGACTATCGCTATCACGAGGCTGCAGTGGATGTCGCGCGTTGTCTGCGTGCCGGCAAGAACGTGGTTTGCACGTCACTGGTCCCGTTGTGTTATCCGCCGGCCGCAGACACCGAGACCGTCAGGCTGCTTGAGGATGCATGCCGGGCGGGAGGCACCAGCCTGTTCAACAGCGGTGTGGACCCGGGCTGGGCCAACGATGTCATCCCGTTGGTCATGTCGGGCTTCAGCAGCTGGGTCGACACCGTCACGACACAGGAGATCCTCGACTACGGCGGCATCAACCAGCCCGAGATCATGTTCGATTTCATGGGCTTCGGACATCCGCCCGACCACCCCGCACCCCTGCTGGACCGACAGCGCCTGGCCGCTCTGTGGGCGCCGGTGGTCCACCTGGTAGCCGACGGTCTGGGACTGCCCCTGGATCGGGTCGATACCGATATCGAACCGTGGCTGGCGACCGAACGCTACGAGGTGGCGTCGGGTTGGGTCGAGAAGGGCACGATGGGAGCAATGCGGTTCCGGCTGGCCGGAGTCGTCGACGGCGAAGAGCGCGTCATCCTCGAGCACTTCACCCGGATGGGGGAGCAGTCCGCGCCGGACTGGCCCCGCCACCCTTCGCCGCACGGCGGCTACCGGGTCATCGTCGAGGGCATGCCGACCTACACGGTGGACATCGAGATGCACGGCCGCGGAAGCAATCTGCGGGGGTTGACCTATGCGACCGTCATGCGCGAGCTGAACGCCATTCCGGCCGTGGTGGCCGCGGAGCCCGGTCTGCTGTCCACACTCGATCTACCGGTGATCACCGGCCCGATGCGGGGCGGGCGATGGCAGGGAGTGCTGCCGCGGTCGGTGGACGCGTGAGCAAGGGAACGGTTCCGCCGGTCTCGGATGACCTGTGGACCGTTATGAGCTCGGCTACCGCGGTGCGTCGCTATCGTGACGAACCGGTCCCCGACGAGGTGCTGCACAGGTGTCTTCAAGCGGCGACGTGGGCGCCCTCGGGCGGCAACCAGCAGCCGTGGAGATTCATCGTGCTCAACGCACCGGAACTGCGCTGCGTGATCACCTCGGCGGCGCACCGGACCTGGGAGGTGATGAAGGATTTCTACCGGCTGTCCGACCCTGCCGAGACCGACGATGATCCGAAATCGCGCACCATACGAACGATGGCAGAGCATATGCGAATCGGCGGCCACGCACCGGCGATGGTGCTGTTCTGTGTCCAACCGCAGCGCGGGACAACCGAACTCCAACAGGGCGGTTCGATCTTTCCGGCAGTACAGAACTTCCTGCTGGCGGCGCGCGCGCAGGGCCTGGGTGCGGCCATCACACTCTGGCAGGATTCCTGCGACGCCCAACTGCGCGAGCTGGTCGGCATACCGGAGGACTGGAAGATCGCGACACTGCTGACCCTCGGATGGCCCCGTGGTGGGCACCGCGCCGTGCGGCGGAAGCCCTTGAGCGAGGTGGCTGCGCTGGACCAGTGGGACCGTCCCTGGCTGGCGTCGCCTTGACACTGGGCCGTCAGACCGGCCAAGAGTCCGACCCCGGCTGATACGGGTCGGTGCGGTGCAGCTCGACCTCTTGGGATTTCACCGCGAAGTAGACCGCCTTACCCGGCTGCAGGTCGAGATCAGCAGCGGCTGCGGGCGTGATGTCGGCCGCCAGCCCGGTGCCACCGTCGGGTTGTTCCTCGCCGCGGATCCGTACCACCGATCCGTGGACATCCATCTCGGCGATCGTGACGGCGAAGACATTGCGCGGGCTGCCGTGCGGTAGATCGAGATGAACCGCCACCGCGCTCGGCCGAAACAAAGCCACTGCCGGCGCCCCGGTCTCGACATCTCCGGTTCCGCTGAGGGCGGCACCCCTGGCCGTCCTGATCACCCCCGGCCCGCTCACCGTGCCCGGTATCAGATTCACCCCGGCCATCCGCGCGGCGAAATCGCTACGCGGGACCGTCAAAACCCTTCGTACCGAGCCACTCTCGACAACATTGCCGCCGTCTATGACGATCGCCGTATCTGCGATGGCCAGTGCATCGACGAGATCATGGGTGACCAGAACCGTAGTGCGGCGGCCATCGCGTAAGACCGTGCGCAACAACCGCCGCAACGGCGGTGCCACAGACACATCGAGCGCGGCCAGCGGTTCGTCGAGCAGCAGCACCCTCGGTTCGGTGGCCAGAGCGCGGGCGAGGGCGACCCGTTGGGCCTGTCCGCCGGAGAGCTGTGCCGGTCGGCGGTGGGCCAGGTCGGCGGCGTCGACGGCCTCGAGCCAGCGTCGGGCCGTTGCGCGCGCGGTCGCTCGTGACTGTCGGGCGCATCGCGGTCCGTAGGCGACGTTGGAGAGCACATTCATATGCGGGAACAACAGCGGCCGCTGGGACAGCATCGCCACACCGCGAGCATGAACCGGAACGAACGTGGCCGTTTCGGTGTCGGTGAGTACCTCCGAACCCAGCGTCACACGGCCCAAGTCCGGACGAACCAACCCCGAAATCACCTGCAACAAAGTGGACTTGCCGGCCCCGTTGGGGCCGAGCACGGCAAGCACCTCACCGTCGTCGAGCGTTACGTCCACGTCGAGGCCGCGGTCTGCCACCTGTGCCCGCACCTGCAGACCGCTCACAACGCACCTCGTAACCGCCGGCCGCCGGCAGCGATCACCACAATCACCGCGACCGCGATGAGCAGGACCGACAGCGCCACCGCGGCGTCGGGATCGGTCTCGCGCTGCAGGTAGATCTCCAGCGGCAGTGTCCGGGTGACGCCCTGCAGGGAGCCGGCGAACGTCAGCGTCGCACCGAATTCGCCGAGCGAGCGCGCGAAGGCCAGCACGGCCCCGGAGACCAGCCCAGGTAACACCAGCGGCAGCGTCACCGTTCGCAGGACAGTCGTCGGGCGAGCCCCGAGGGTGGCAGCAATCTGCTCATAGTGGGATCCGGCAGAGCGCAGCGCACCCTCGAGGCTGACCACCAGGAACGGTAGTGAGACGAAGGACTGCGCGAGCACCACCGCGGCCGTCGTGAAGGCGATCGAGATGCCGAGCAATTCCAGTTCGCGCCCGAGTAGTCCCTGCCGGCCGAACGTGTACAGTAGCGCGATGCCGCCGACGACAGGAGGCAGCACCAGGGGCAGCAAGATCAGCGGGCGTAGCGCGGCAACGACACGGAATCGACTGTGCGCCAGTACCAGCGCCATCGGCACGCCCAGCACGACGCATATCGCAGTGCTTGCCGAGGCGGTCTTGAGGCTCAGCAGCAACGCAGCCCTCGAGGATTCCGAGGTGACCAGCGGGACGAACTGCGGCCAATCGATCCGCGACATGATCGCCAGCAGCGGCAGGATGACGAACAGCGCTGCTGCGGCGGCAGGGAGGTAAATCCATGCCGGCAGTCCCACCGGGGCGGGTCCGATTGCCCGGCGCACGATCATGGAACTGCGAAACCTGCTGCGCTCAAGACGCTTCGACCATCCGCACCGGTGACGACGTCGAGGAACTTCTCCGCACCGGCGCCGTTGGACGCTTGAGTCAGTACGGCGATGGGATAGGTGTTGATTCCGGTGCTGGATTCGGGGAACGGAACTTCGGTGACCCTGTCACCGGCCGAATGCGCATCGGTGACGTACACCAGGCCGGCGTCTGCCTGCCCCGACGTGACTTTGCCCAGGACGTCGGTGACGGCGGACTCCTCGCTGACCGGGGTGAGCGTGACGCCAGTGGCCTGCTCGATTCTCTCGGTAGCCGACCCGCAGGGGACCTGGGGCGCGCACACGACCACCCGTGTCCCTGGCTGGGCAAGATCGGCAAATCCACTGATGCGCTTCGGGTTTCCTGGTGAGGTGATGATGGTCAGGGTGTTGGTCGCGAAGTCGACGGGGGTGCCGGCCACCAGGCCGGCGTCGACGGCCTTCTGCATGTTCCTGGTGTCTGCAGCGGCGAAGACATCGGCACGGGCGCCTTGGGTGAGCTGGGCGACCAGGTCAGAGGATCCGCCGAAGTTGAATATCACCGTCGTTCCCGGACTGCGATTCTCGAATTGCCTACCCAGCTCGGTGAAGGTCGCTGTGAGCGACGCTGCGGCGAACACCGTCACCGTGTCGCTCTGAGGATCGTCGGGTGATGCACACCCGGCCGAGGTCATCGTGGCGAGCGCGATCCCTACGCACAATCGCGAAGTCGATCTCACGAAGCACCCTGCGCTGTCTCAACGATCACCGTCGTTGCCTTGACAACAGCCACGGCGATGACGCCGGGCTGCAGACCGAGCGCGCTGACCGACTCAGTGCTCATCAGAGACACCACCGTGAAGGGCCCGCACTGAAGCTGGACCTCGCTCATCACGGTGTCCGCCGTGACCTTCGTGACAAGGCCGACGAAGCGGTTGCGCGCCGAGCTACCGACACCGAGGGGATCTGGGGGTGCCGCGGCGTGCTCGCGCGCGAAGTGTGCCAACACATCGCCGGCGATGACCTTTCGGCCCGACTCGTCCTTGGCAGCCGCCAGCGTGCCACTGTCGATCCACCGGCGCACGGTGTCGTCACTGACCCCCAAGAGCAATGCCGCGTCTCTGATTCTGATCGCCGGAACCATGACCCTCCGTATACTCCGCAAGTACGGACTGAAAAGGGTAGCTTATCCGCAAAAGCGGAGATAGAGCTACTCGTCGTCCTCGCTGAGGACAGCGAACGGTTCGGTTGGGATCTCCACCACCAGCAGTTGAGCGGCCGATTCATCAGGAACGGATTTGCGGGTCAGCGCTTGCAGCGCGCGCTCCGTGCCGACGTCGTGTCCCTCCTGTTCGGACAGTAACCACCGCACCTCGAGCAGATCGCAATATGCCTGGATCGGTGATCCCGTGCGACCGACCGCCTCGTGGGCGCGGTGCATCATCGGTGTCGCGACCTCGATCATCCACAGCTGAGCCGCTGTGCGCAGGTCGACGTCGTAACCCGCTTCGCGAGAGAGCTGGCCGCGATAGGCATGCAGATCACCCAACAGGATGCGCGCCTGACCCTCACCGACGTCGAGCCCGGCCAGCCGCCGCAACTCGGTGGCGTGGTAACGGCGGTCGCCCACCGCAACATGGAGACGCAATTCGTCGGTGCCCGAGGAGACCGGCTGTAGCGACACCTCGTCGACGGCGAAACCGAGATCGTTGAGCTTGCGGATGGTTCCCTCCACCCGGTAGCGGTCGGAGAACCCGAACGTCGGTTTGGCGTGCAGCAGCTCCCAGAGCTGTTCGTAACGTTCGCGCAGTCCGAGTGCTTCTTGGATGAAGGCCGGCGACAGTTCTTCCCTGTCGAGACTGGCCGCCACATCCATCAGCCCAGCCGCCACGTTCTCCACGGTGATGTCGATGTCCTGAAGCCGTTGGCCTTCCGACAAGCTGGGATGGACTTCGCTGGTCTCTGCGTCGACCAGGAACGCCTGCAGCACTTGACCGTCGCGAACGAACAGGGTGTTGGCCAGCGAACAGTCGCCCCAGAACACGCCGTGCCGGTGCAGCTCCACCAGCAGCGTGGCCATCGCGTCAAAGAGCCGGGCGCGATGCTTGGGAGCGTCGGGTGGTAGCCGCATGAACAACCGCCGGTACTGCCAGGACGAGTCGAGGTAGCGGGTCAGCAGGATCGCCGTGTCGAACTCGCGCTGGATGACCACCCCGGCCGGCCGCACCGCGTTGAGCCCGATCGCCTCCAGGCGACTGAGCACGTCATACTCGCGGGCGGCGATGCGGGCTGGAAGCTCCTTGAGTGCCCACAGCGCTTCGTCGGACTCGACGAACTTGACCAGGTGTCGGCTCGGCCCTACCGGCAGATCGCGCACCGCGACGTCTGGTTCGGCCCACTCGGCCAACGGCCGCTCCCACGGCAGTGCCACCAGCCCGGGGTGTGGGGCCCGCAGCCGCAGCTCGGGAGCGGCCATCGCCGTACGTTCAGCCGGTCGTGGCGGCGTGACGTCCGCGCGATTCGGCAACCCGCGTCAGGTTCTCACCTGTCTGCGGGTCGAAGAGGTGCAGACGCTCGGCGTCGAGCCACAGCGTCGCGGTGTCGCCGGCGCTGATCCTGCTCATCGGATCCAGTTCGACGACGATCTGGGTGCGCAGCTGTTCGCTGTCGAGATCCTTGGCAAGTTGGTCGAGTTGAGCGGAGATGTCGGCCGAGGCTTCGAAGGGCACAAAAGCGTACTGTTCGTTGCCCAGCCACTCGGTGACATCGACGGTAACGTCGAACGTGACGCCGCGGTCTCTCTTTGCGGCGTCGACGAATTCAGCGTCTTCGAAGGCGCCGGGCCGAATTCCGGCGATGTAGACCGCCCCGTCCTTGCCCTCGCCGAGAGCTGCGCGCCACTCGTCGCGAAGCGGAATGGTGGCAAAGGGCAACTCGACCCGATCGCCGGTGACCCGCGCCGGAACGAAGTTCATCGGAGGTGACCCGATGAATCCCGCGACGAACAGGTTGACGGGTTGGTCGTAGAGTTCCCGCGGGCTCGCAACTTGTTGCAAAATGCCCTTTTTCAGGACGGCAACCCGATCTCCGAGGGTCATCGCCTCGGTCTGGTCATGGGTGACGTAGACGGTGGTGACCCCCAGCTTGCGCTGCAGCCGCAGGATCTCGGTGCGCATCTGGCCGCGCAGCTTGGCGTCGAGGTTCGACAGTGGCTCGTCGAACAGGAATGCGTCGGCCTCGCGGACGATGGCGCGGCCCATCGCAACTCGTTGACGTTGTCCGCCGGACAGGTTGGCCGGTTTACGGTCCAGATGTTCCCCGAGCTCCAGGGTGTTGGCCGCATCGCTGACGCGCTTGCGGATCTCCTCGTCGGAGAGCTTGCCCGCCAACCGCAACGGGAACGCGATGTTCTCGAATACCGACAAATGTGGGTACAGCGCGTAATTCTGGAACACCATCGACAGGTTGCGGTCCCGGGGAGCCTTGTCGTTGACCCGCTTGTCACCGATCAACATGTCACCCGATGTGATGTCCTCCAGTCCGACGATCATCCGCAGCAACGTCGACTTTCCGCACCCTGACGGGCCGACCAGGATCATGAACTCGCCGTCGGCGATGTCGAGACTGACGTCGTTGACGGCCGGGAAGCCGTCTCCGTACTTCTTGACGATGTTGCGCATCGTGATTGCTGCCATGGGTTATCCCTTCACTGCTCCAGAGGTCAGACCGGCGACGATGCGCCGTTGGAAGATGAGAACCAGGATGACGACGGGGATCGTCACGATCACCGACGCCGCCATGATGTATGGCACCGGCGATTCGAAATATGACGCACCCTGGAAGAACGCCAGCGCCGCGGGCACCGTGCGGGCACTGTCGGTCGAGGTCAGCGAGATCGCGAACAAGAAGTCATTCCAGCAGAAGAAGAAGGTCAAGATCGCGGTGGTGAACACGCCCGGCGCGGCGAGCGGAATGATCACCTTGCGGAACGCCTGCCACTGGGTGGCGCCGTCCACCTGTGCGGCATGCTCCATCTCCCAGGGGATCTGACGGAAGAACGCCGACATCGTCCAGATCGACAGAGGCAGCGCGAACGTCAGATACGGGATGATCAGGCCCAGCCAAGTGTCGTAGATCCCCAGACCTCGCCACATGTCGAACAGCGGTCCGACCAGAGCGGCCTGCGGGAACATCGCGATTCCCAACGCCAACGACAACAGCAGCTTTTTGCCCGGAAAGTCCAGGCGGGCAATCGCATAAGCGGCAAACATCGCGATGATCACCGAGATGACGGTCGCTATGACCGCGATTCCGATCGAGTTGATCAATGCCCGGGTGAACAACGGCTGACTGAAGATCTGCGCGAAGTTGTCCAGGGTGAATGTGCTCGGCAGGAACTGCGGGTTACCGGAGACGATGTCTGACGGGGGCTTGAAGGCCAGACTGATCATCCACAGCATCGGTACGAAGCTGTAGATGACGATGACGATGCCGGCGATCGTCCACCACTTCGTGTTCTTGGTCACTGGTCACCCCTGACTTGCGAGAGGTCGGTCTTGAAGACCTTGATGAAGATCCACGCGATCACCACCACGGTGAGGAACAACAACACCGAGACCGCAGAACCCATACCGAGATTGACCAGTGTGACGTTCTGCCGGTAGGCCAGGAACGAGATCGTCTCGGTGTTGTTGGCGCCGGCGGTCATCACGTACGGGTTGTCGAAGATGCGCCATGCGTCCAGGGTGCGGAACAGCAGCGCCACCATGATCGCCGCCTTCATGTTCGGTAGCGTGATCTTCCACAAGCGTTGCCACGCAGTGGCTCCGTCGACCTTGGCCGCTTCCTGCATGTCCTCGGGAACCTGAACCAACCCGGCCAACAGCAGCAGGGAGATGAACGGCGTGGTCTTCCAGATCTCGGACAGGCAGATCACGAAGATCGCCGACCAGCGATCGCCGAACCAGTCGAAGTCGGTGAGGTTGAGCCACTGATTGACGAAACCGGAGTCGATGGCGAAGGCGTAGCGCCAGATGAACGCCGACACGACGGTCACGATGCCGTAGGGGATGAGGATGGCCGTTCGCAACGGCCCGCGCCCCCGCACAATACGAAGCATCACGAACGCGAACCAGAACCCGAGGACGAGTTCGATCGCGACCGTGACGACGGTGATTGTCAGGGTGGTGACGAAGTCGTTCCACCAGACCGGGTCGGTCAAGATGACCCCGTAGTTGCTCAACCCGACGAAGCTGCGCCCCTCGGGATCGGTGAGGCGGTAGTTGTACAGACTCAGCACCAACGCGTAGCCGAGCGGGTAGGCGGTGACCAACAGCATCACCACATACGAGGGCAAGGTCAGATACAGGCCGAGGCGCCGTTCTCCTCTGGCCCGCTCAGTGAGAGCGGACTTGCCCGGGTCCTCCTGCAGCGGCGGGGTTTGCAGTGTGGTCACAGCAGCCGCCTCCCCGACAGCACATCAGCCATGAACTCATCTGTCCTTTCCGGGGTTTCGGCGTTGACCGACGCCGGCGGATGCCAGGTCTGCTGCACCGCGCCCGAGATGTCGGTATAGAACGGTGACAACGGCCGGGGCCCGCCTTCGGCGATGGACTCCCGGATCAGGTCGGCGTTCTCGTAGTCGGCTCGTAACGTCGGGTCGTCGTAGGACGCCGCGTACGGCGAGGGTTCACCTTCGTCGAGCATGTACTGGGTGGCCTTGGGCAGGTCGTTGACACACTCGACGAACGCGACAGCCTCCTCCGGATGCTCGGTGAAGGCCCCGACACCGAGGTTGGCGCCGCCCAACGGCGGGGCGCTCGGGCGGTCCGGGTCCACCCTCGGGTAGCGCGCCCATCCGATGTCGTCGACAACCTCCTGGGGCAGGGTGCCCGCCTCGGCGGCGCTGCGCGCGGCGGCCAGGACGTAGGGCCAGTTGACCATGAACATGCCCTGCCCGGACTGGAAGTTGGCACGTGCCTGCTCCTCGGAGGCATTCGACATGTCGGTGGGCGCGGCGCTGGAGCGCGCCAGTGTGCCGACGATCTCGGCTGCCTTGTCACCGGCTGGGCTCGCCATCGAGGGCCTGGCATCGCGGCCGGCTTCCACGTCCTGCAGCATCTCGCCGCCGCCTGAGAGCATCAGGGCGTTGATCAACACCGTGTATCCCTCGTAGCGCTGTGCCTGTACGGCGACCTTCTTGTTCTGCGCCACAGCGGCTTTGATCATCTCGTCCCAGGTGAAGGTGGGGCTGGCCGGGTCCACGCCGGCAGCTGCGGCGTGCGACTTGCGGTACCACAACAACTGGGTGTTGGACTTGTAGGGCACCCCGTAGAGCTGGTTGTCCCACATTCCGGTCTCGACCGGTGCAGGCAACATCCCCGCAGTCAGGCGCTGGTTCTCCTCGGCGGTGTAGGGCCGCAGAAAGCCGGCGTTGGCGAACTCGGCGGTGAAGACCACGTCCAGGCTGACCACGTCGATCGAGGAATCCCCGGCCGCCAGCCGCCGCACCATCTGTTCCCGCTGGGCTGTCGCGGTGCTCGGCAGCGCTTCGATGCGTACCTGATAAGCGCTGTCAGAGGCGTCCGCGCATTCCTGGGCACGGGCGGCCGAGCCACCGTTGTCGGGGAGGATGTACCACGTCAGCGTCGGAGGGCCCCCCTGGCCGCCGCATCCGGACAACAACGTCGCTGCGAGCAGAGGTGCACTCGCCAGCGCGATTGCGCGACGCCTTCGCCCGTGGGCGAGCTGGTTTCGTCTCATCACGTCCTCGTCTATGAAATTCATCCTCGTTATGAACTTGTATCTCCGATGAGGGCTACGAGCAGCACATTCGGCACCCGAAGAGTGTGTCACACCTCACAGGTTCGGTGGGGCAGCAGTGCCGACCGACACGTTGCGCATCCAGCCCCGCCCGCACCGGAGGCCGCAGACGACGCGATCACCGCTGCATCGAACCCCCATGAAAGAGGCTTGTGGCCATGTGATTACGCCCGCGGTGCGCGGGCGCATAACCGAATTGACACAGTCTGAGCAGCCCGCGAGGCTGGTGGCTCACAGTTCGCGCAAGGTGAGGAGTGTCGTGCCCGCTGCAGAGCCGTCGTGGTGGGAGACCGCGGTCGTCTACCAGGTCTACATCCGCAGCTTCGCCGACGCAGACGGGGACGGCATCGGTGACATCGCCGGCTTGCGGAGTCGCCTGCCCTACCTGGCCGGCCTCGGCATCGACGCCATGTGGATCAACCCGTGGTATCCGTCGCCGATGGCCGACGCCGGGTACGACGTTGCCGACTACCGCGACATCGACGCGGCCTACGGCAGCCTGGCCGAGGCCCAGGAACTGATCGCCGACGCCCATGCAGTCGGTATCCGGGTGCTGCTGGACATCGTGCCCAATCACACTTCCGACCAGCACGCGTGGTTCCGTGCTGCGCTCGCTGACCAACCGGGTGCCCGGCAGCGCTATCACTTTCGGGCAGGGCGCGGCGCCGATGGTGCCGAACCGCCCAACAACTGGCAGAGCGTGTTCGGCGGCCCGGCCTGGACGCGGGTGGCCGACGGTTCCTGGTACCTGCACCTGTTTGCGCCCGGCCAGCCCGATCTCAACTGGGAACATCCGGAGGTCCGCGCCGAATTCGAGGACATCCTGTCCTTCTGGTTCGACCGCGGAGTCGACGGATTTCGCATCGATGTCGCTCATGGACTGGTCAAGCAGGCCGGATTACCCGACGCCGACGAGTCGCTGGCCTCGGCGCAGGCGCTGGTCCAGGATCGTGCGGGCCACCCCGCCTGGGATCAGGACGGCGTTCACGACGTCTATCGCGGGTGGCGCGCGGTGGCCGACCGCTACACGCCTGAGCGCATCTTCATCGCCGAGGCGTGGGTCGACGGCAATGCGCGACTAGCCCGCTACCTGCGGCCCGACGAGTTGCATACCGCCTTCCAGTTCGACTTCCTGCGGACTCCGTGGCGTGCGCAGGTACTCCGGGCCGTCATCGACGATGCCATCGAGGCCGCGGCATCGGTAGGGGCACCGCCGACGTGGGTACTGTCCAATCACGACGTGACCCGAACCGTGACGCGTTTTGCCAGGTCGCAGCCCGTCCACCTGATCGAAACGGACTGGGAGCGAGGGCGCTGGGCCGACGAGGACCCCGATCACGAACTCGGCCGACGCCGCGCGCGCGCTGCGGCGCTGGTCCAGTTCGCGTTGCCGGGCACCGCCTACGTCTACCAGGGTGAGGAGCTGGCGCTCGAGGAGATCGAAGACCTTCCCGACGAGCTGCGCCAGGATCCGACGTGGGTGCAGTCCGGATTCACCGATGTTGGTCGCGACGGATGTCGAATCCCGTTGCCGTGGACCGACACTGACATACCCTACGGATTCGCCAGCCATGGCGGCGCGGTAACTTGGCTACCGCAGCCGCCGCACTGGGCCGAACACAGCGTGCAGGCACAGGACCGCGACCCCGGTTCCACTCTGAACCTGTATCGACGTGCGCTGCAGCTTCGTCCGAGGTTGTGGCGCGATGCCGGGGCGATCCGCTGGCTCGACGTCGCGCTCGATGTTGCGGCCTTCGAGCGGGACGGTGTCCAGTGCTGGGTCAACACCGGGGATTGCGGCGTTGCGCTGCCCGCTTCCGCCACGGTGGTGCTGTCCTCGGTGGCCGGTGTCGAGCAGGTGCTCCCACCCGACGCCACCGTCTGGTTGAAATTGGAGTAGCCAGGAGAGGTCTTTGTGCTCTCGTTCGGGCGCGACATGCGGCGCACCCTGAAAGGCGATGAACGACTTTCGACGGGAGGACGAGGCATGAGTGCCCATTTCCCCGATGCCAAGACACTTCGCTCTGCGCTGGCGTTGGCCGGTCGGGCACCGTCGGTGCACAACTCACAGCCGTGGCAATGGAGGGTGGGCGAACACAGTCTGCACCTCTACGCCAAGCCCGATCTGTTGTTGCCCCGTATCGACCCCGACGGCCGTGACCTTCTGTTGAGTTGTGGTGCCGCACTCAACCATTGCGCGGTGGCATTGGCCGCATTGGGCTGGCAGGCCAAGCTGCACCGGCTGCCGAACCCCGCTGACCCCAATCACCTCGCGGCGCTCGAGGTCTACCCGTATCCGGCGGCCGAACTCGACGTCACGCTCGCTGCGGCGATTCCGCGCCGGCGCACCGACCGTCGTCATTACAGTTCATGGCCGGTTCCCAGAGGGGATATCGCGCTGATGGGCGCCCGTGCTGCCCGCGCGGGTGTCATTTTGCGTCGCGTCGACGACATGGACGGCCTCAGAGAGCTGGTAACCGAGGCGGCTGCGCGTCATCTCGCCGATCCCGAGTATCTCGCGGAGCTGACGACCTGGAGCGGACGTTACGCCTCGACAGCCGGCGTTCCCGCGCGCAGTGTTCCCGGCGCCAACGGCACAGGTGTGGTTCCGCTGCGCTCATTTGCCGGTGGGGTGTTGCCCCAGCCTGACGGAGTCGACGCTACCGAGGAGAACTCGGTGGTGGTGGCTTTGGGCACAGTGGCTGACGATCGCCTGTCGCAGCTGCGCGCCGGAGAGGCCGCCAGCGTCGTGATGCTGACCGCGACGGCCCAAGGTCTGGCCAACTGCCCTGTAACCGAACCGCTCGAGGTCGCCGAGACGAGAGAGATGGTCCGCAGCGACGTCTTCGGCGCCGACGCCTATCCACAGATCATGCTCCGCATCGGATGGGCGCCGGTCAACGCGGACCCGTTGCCGTCGACACCGCGCCGGGACCTCTCCGAGATCATGACGGCGCTGGACGGAGCGCCAATCGGCTGAGCCTCGCGTTTCAGTCGGAGTGGCGGTGCCGGTCGAGTTTGGATACGAACACCGCAGCCTGGGTTCGGCGTTCCATGCCGAGCTTGGCCAACAGCCGCGACACGTAGTTCTTGACCGTCTTCTCGGCAAGGAACATCCGTGCGGCGATCTGCTTGTTGGTCAGGCCCTCCCCAAGGAGATCGAGCAGGATGCGCTCCTGGTCGGTCAGTTCGGACAACGGGTCTGATCGCTCGCCATCACTGCGCAACTTCGTCATCAGCGCGGCGGCAGCGCGATTGTCCAGCAGTGATCGACCCGCACCTACCTCCTTGATCGCTTTCGCCAACTCCATACCCTTGATGTCCTTGACCACATAACCGCTGGCGCCGGCGAGGATCGCGTCGAGCATCGCCTCATCGGAGGTGAAGGACGTGAGCATCAGACACCGGAGGTTGGGCAGTTCGGACAGCAGATCACGGCACAGTTCGATGCCGTTGCCGTCGGGCAGTCGGACGTCGAGGACGGCGACTTCAGGTTGAGTGGCGGGTATTCGGGCCAGGGCTTCGGCAACCGACCCCGCTTCGCCGACCACCTCGAGGTCGGGGTCTGCGCCGAGAAGATCGATCAGTCCCCGGCGGACCACCTCGTGATCGTCGACCAGAAATACCTTCACCATGGGGCGACCTCGCAGAGCCGAGATGTCGACGGGGGCATGTTCGTGCGATTCACACCACCAGTATTGAACAATCGGTGTCGCGGAGGGCGGCATTGCCCGGCGCGCCGACGACCTCACCGACCCCGCCGGCGCGTTCGCGTCCGATCACCACCAGTTGTATCGATGCGGCTCGGGCGCGCAGGTACTCCAGCGTATGACTGCAGCACACCGGGCGCACGTCGAGGTCGGGATAGTCGCGCGACCATTTCGACAGCTGGCGCGACCCCTGCGACTGAATGTGAGCGCACACCCGCGGAGGTGCGATGAGGCGCACCTCGGTGCCGCGGCGACGGGCCTCTTCGAGTGCCCGGGTGACCACGGCGGTACCGGCGGGGTCACCGGTGAACTCGGCGACAACTGCCCGCGTCGCGGCGCTGTGCGGGCGGTGTGCCCGTACAACTGCCACCGGGCAGTGCGCCGTGGCCGCCAGAGCCGCAGCGGTCGACCCGATCCGTCCCCACGTCGCGTGGTGCAGCCCGCGCGCCCCCACACAGAGCGTTGTCGCGGTCCGAGCAGCCTCAAGCAACATGCGTACCGGGGCCCCGTGCAGGATCTCGATCTCGATCTTGACCGGCCGCTCGGTGGACTCCACTGCTGCCACCGCATAGCGGACGGCCAGTTCGGCCGTGGCCAGCCGGCGGGCCTGGTCCTGCGGATCAGCTGCGGCACGCTCAGAGGGTTCGATAACTGAAACCAGCCGCAGGGGGATGTCGCAAAGCACGGCTTCGTCGACGGCCCACAGTGCTGCGTCGACCGCGGAAGGGGAGCCGTCGATGCCGACAATGACACACGTGCTCCCGGCATGAACGTTCATCTTGTGCCCCTGCGGATCTCGACGACATCATCGACCGATCGGCGTGGGGTGGCCGGCGGCGGCGGTTTCAGGATCGAGACTCGTCCTACCCGCACCAGTACCTGCGGTATCGACCGATTGCCCACCAGTGCCGCCAGAACGTCGCGGCCTGAGGAGAGTTCGGTGACATGGCTGACCGTGCACGTCGCCATACCGGCGGCGGTGGCGTCGAGCAGAACTGCGGACAGAGTTTCGCCGCAGCGCAAAACACTGTCGTGCGAGTCGTCGACGGTCGACAGGAGGAGAACTGCCGCACGGTCGTCGGCCACGCGCCCGTACCGCTGGGGGATCGGGTTGACCCGGAACGTCCTGCCCACGTCGACGTGCTGCCGTTGGTCATCTGAAACTAATGCGGCCCTAGGTATTCCGTCCTGGGCGGAGAAGCCGGCAGTAGCCGAAGCCAATTCCTGTTGGTAGAAGGCGTCGGCGGAGCGCAGCAGATCGGCGAGCAATGAAGCCTCCGACAGTGTCGCCCGATCGTCGTCTGTGAGATGGTCGACCCGGACGGCGCGCGCGGAGGTGAAAGTCTGAAGAATCCCGCTGGTCGGATCCCAATCGTGAGGGGCCGCCAGCGGTGCCCGTTCGGTGTGCCGCAACAAAATCGCATCGGCGCGACGCTGTTGTTCGGCGGAGACAGCCTCCACCGGCGCGAACTCGACGCTGGCCAGATGCAGCCGGTCACGTTCGTCGGGGAAACGGTGCACCGGGGTGGCCCACCCGGCCGCGGCCATCGCGACGCGAAAATGGTGAAGCGCCGCCCCACAACTGATCAAGGCCTCACGTCCCGAATTGTCGGCTCCGCGCATCAGTCGCGCAGGGTCGGCGAACAACTCGACACACTGGTCGGTCACCACCCACCGCCACGGCTGGCTGTTATGCAGTGACGGCGCCCGGCACGCCAACCGCAAGGCGTCGATGACGACAGCCTCGGACGGGACGCGGGTGGGTGACATAGTGGCCTCCATTGCCTGTGCCATCAACGATGCTCGTCAGGGGAGGGCAATTCCAGGGTCCATGGTCACCAGCTGTCGAGGTTCGGTTGGCCAGGTGATGCACCATGGCCGAGTGGCTGGCGGCGAGCGCGGGTGAGGTCGACCTCGCCACGCGCCGTCGGGACGGCGGTGGGCGCGCGGTCAGTGCCCGGCGCTGGTGCTGCCGCTGCGTGTCACCGACGACGCGACCATCGTCGATCTTCACGGCTGTTCGTCGGGCGTGACCCGGTCGCGGCAACGCCTTGACGCGGCAATCGCAGATTTCTCAGGCGCTGAGATTCGTCCGTCGGCGCAGTTCGTCGGCCCGCTGTCGGGGGTCGACCAGTGCTGGCCGACCATACCGAGGCAGGGAGCCGTGAAGCGGTCAGCAACGTCATTCGCCATGATCAACGCTGAGCGTCGTGGTCACCGTCGACGACGATTCGGCGGTCGAAGTGTCCGACAACGGATGCGGTACCTCCGAGGACCTCACCGCCAGCGGACTGGCCAGCTTGCAACAGCGCGCCGAGAAGGCGGCCGGCTCGGCGACGGTGAGGTCTGCACCGAAGGTGGCACCCGTCTGCTAAGGCGCGCGTCGCTGCCCTCCGGCCGCGTCAAAGACACATCGATGTAATTCACGCACAAACGTGTTTCCCCAGGTCATGGCGTTTCACCGATGACGGGATCGCCTCTCCTTCGCAACGGTTGGATAACGCACAAATTGTCGCGCCGGTGATTTCAGAAATTGTCGGTTCAGTAAGCCCAGTAAGCGAACGCGATATTCACAGCACGACGCAGAAAGACTGGGAGCGCATGTCACGGACCAAGAAGGGCATCGTCGTTGTCATGATGGGCAGCGCGGGGATGTTCTTGAGTGCCCCGCTGCTGAGCCCGACGGCAGCCGCTCAGCCAACCCGTGGCGGCGTGCCCTGTGTCGGCATTCTGCAGCAAATGGTGTCCCGCCCGGCCGACATTCCTCAGGCGCTCCAGCAGGCCGCCTCGTCCCTGACTGCCGGACCTGGTCAGCCGACTCCACCGGTGGTGATCCCGCCTGCCAGTTCGGCACGGGTGTCGACGCCTCCCGTGCCACCCAGCCCGCCCTCCTCGGCGTCGACCTCGACGGGCGGCGCGACTCCTCCAGTGCCGGGGACACCCGGCACACCCGCGTCGAGCTCGGGCGGCGGCAGCACTCCGCCGGCGCCTCCGGCTCCCGGCGCACCGGTTGTCACCACCGTCGATGGTGGTATCCCGCCCGTTCCGCCGGGTCCTGGTGGGCCTGTGGGTACGCCGGTGGCCGATGCGGGACCGCCGGCCCCGCCGGCGCCGGGTCTGCCGGTGGTCGGTGATGCGGGTGCGGTTGTTCCTCCGGTTCCGCCGGGTCCCGGTGGGCCTGTGGGTACGCCGGTGGCCAGTGCGGGACCGCCGGCCCCGCCGGCGCCGGGTCTGCCGGTGGTCGGTGATGCGGGTGCGGTCGTTCCTCCGGTTCCGCCGGGTCCCGGTGGGCCGGCGGCTGTTCCAGTCGCTGCGGCGACGCCACCGGCGCCCCCGGCTTCCGGTGCTCCGGTCGTCGGTCAGGCCGGCGAGGCCGGTCCAGGGGGACCGGGCGGCCCTGGTGGCGTGGGTGGCGCCGGCGCTCCCGGAGAGGGTGCGTCCATGCCTGGTCCGGTGGAGGGCGCCCCCGTGATCGGCGAGGCCGGTGCTGTTCCTCCCTCGCCCGGTGCGCCCGGCGCTCCTATTGCTGCAGCTGCGGGAGATGGCGTGCCGCCTGCGCCGCCGGCTCCGGGTGTGCCGGTTGAGGGTTCGTCGGGTGGTGTGGTGCCGCCTGCGCCGCCGGCTCCGGGTGTGCCGGTTGAGGGTTCGTCGGGTGGTGTGGTGCCGCCTGCGCCGCCGGCTCCGGGTGTGCCGGTTGAGGGTTCGTCGGGTGGTGTGGTGCCGCCTGCGCCGCCGGCTCCGGGTGTGCCGGTTGAGGGTTCGTCGGGTGGTGTGGTGCCGCCTGCGCCGCCGGCTCCGGGTGTGCCGGTTGAGGGTTCGTCGGGTGGTGTGGTGCCGCCTGCGCCGCCGGCTCCGGGTGTGCCGGTTGAGGGTTCGTCGGGTGGTGTGGTGCCGCCTGCGCCGCCGGCTCCGGGTGTGCCGGTTGAGGGTTCGTCGGGTGGTGTGGTGCCGCCTGCGCCGCCGGCTCCGGGTGTGCCGGTTGAGGGTTCGTCGGGTGGTGTGGTGCCGCCTGCGCCGCCGGCTCCGGGTGTGCCGGTTGAGGGTTCGTCGGGTGGTGTGGTGCCGCCTGCGCCGCCGGCTCCGGGTGTGCCGGTTGAGGGTTCGTCGGGTGGTGTGACGCCCCCAGCGCCGCCGGCTCCGGGCGTCCCGGTCGAGTCGTCGATCGAGACATTTTCTCCTCCGGCCCCGCCCGCTCCTGCCGAGCCGTCGGTGACCACGGTGGAGACGTTCTCCCCGCCTGCTCCGCCCGCTCCAGCCGCCCCGGTCGAGTCTTCTACGGAGTTGGCAACCCCTCCGGCTCCGGGTGGGCCGGGTGCTCCGGTGTCGACTGAGGCTGAGTTTGTGACGCCGCCGGCTCCGGGTGTGCCGGGTACGCCGAGTGCTTCGTCGATCGACATCGCGACGCCGCCGGCCCCGGGTGTGCCCGGTACGCCGAGTGCTTCGTCGATCGACATCGCGACGCCGCCGGCTCCGGGTGGGCCGGGTGCTCCGGTGTCGACGGAGGCTGAGTTTGTGACGCCGCCGGCTCCGGGTGTGCCGGGTACGCCGAGTGCTTCGTCGATCGACATCGCGACGCCGCCGGCTCCGGGTGGGCCGGGTACGCCGAGTGCTTCGTCGATCGACATCGCGACGCCGCCGGCCCCGGGTGGGCCGGGTACGCCGAGTGCTTCGTCGATCGACATCGCGACGCCGCCGGCTCCGGGTGGGCCGGGTGCTCCGGTGTCGACGGAGGCTGAGTTTGTGACGCCGCCGGCTCCGCCCGCACCGGGTGCGCCGGTGTTCGGTGAGGGCGGTGTAGCGACACCGCCGGCTCCGGGTGCGCCGGGTGCCCCGGTGGTGACCGAGGCTGGCGTGGGCACGCCGCCGGCTCCGCCCGCACCGGGTGCGCCGGTGCTTGGGGAGGGCGGTGTAGCGACACCGCCGGCTCCGGGTGCGCCCGATGCCCCCGCAGCCGTACCCCTGGGCGTCGACGTGCCCGGCGCAGGTGGTGTCCCTGGAGGCCCTATTGAGAGCGCCGCTGGTGGTGTCGTCGGTGAGGCACCCACCCCGGCTGCACCGATTTTCGGCGATGCCGGCGTTGCGGGTGCCCCCGCAGGTCTGCCCGGTGAGGGGGCGCCGATGGAGGGTGCTGCCGGTGCCGCCGGACCTGGCGGCGGCGCGCCACTCGACGCCGCCGCTGGTGCGGTTGGTTCGGGGGCACCTCCGGCCCCCGCTGCAGTCGGTGCAGACGTCGCTGTCGGCGCAGTCCCTCCGGCGGGCCCCACTCCGGGTGCCCCGATCTTCGGAGAGGCCGGCGTCGCTGCTCCGCCGCTGCCGCCGGCGCCCGGCGGTGCAGTAGATGTCCCAGTGGGCATGGTGACGCCGCCTACGCCACCGGCACCGGGGACCCCTGCGGGGGCACCTGTCGCAGACGCCACGCCGCCGGTGCCTCCCGTCCCGCCGTCCTCGGCGAGTGTCCCGGGTGAAGCGGCCACGCCGCCGGCACCACCCATCCCGTCGTCGCCTGCGAACGTATCGATCGACGGCGGAACCCCGCCGACGCCGCCGACCCCGCCGGGGTCGGCGGGTGGGGGAACCGGCGTTCCAGGCTCGCCGCTCCCGGGAACTCCGGGTAGCTCGGTGACGGTTGCTGACCTGCTGACTCCTCCTGGAGCCCTGCGGGCAGTGCAGGATACGGCGTCGTCTGTGGTCAGCGTCCTGCCGCCGCCGCCCGCCCCAGCCCCGGGAGCTGTGGGTGCCGCAGCCGTGGGAGTACCGGCGCCACCGGATCCGCTGACCCCGCTGGTGGCCACCGGCATCTCGAATCTGGTGTCGCCCCCACCGCTGAATATCCCGTCCATTCCGGGTCTGCCGATCCCGTTGCCCAACGAGATCCCAGTGCCCTCCGACCTGATCTGTATCGGAACGGATTGGTCAGCTACGCAAGGTGATTCGGCCTCTCCGGTGGCCAACGCGGACATCCCACGCGCGTTGATCACCGGGACCGTGCCTGCAGGGCGAGAGCGCTGGGGCAACGACTAGAGGGCCGACAGCAGCAGGGCGGGTGGCGAATCCACCACCCGCCTTTGCTGTGCGGTTCAGAGCGCTTCGCGTTGCCCGTTCGACGACTGGGCGTCTGCCACCAAGTCGGTGGCCACTTGGATCAACGGCACATTGGAGTCCTGTGACAATTTGCGCAGCAGGTCGAAGGCTTGAACGGCGGAGACGCCATAGCGCTCCATCACCATTCCCTTGGCTTGGCCGATGATGTCACGGCTGGCCAACGCGCGACGGAACTGCTCGTCTCGTCGCGCTGAATTCCAAGCCACCGACGAATGCGCGGCGAAGATCAACCCCAGCGTGCGTGCTTCCGGTCCGAACGCGTGTGGCTGTTCGGCGTAGACGTTCAGGGCCCCCAACGTCTCGCCGGCGATGAACAACTGGAAGGCCATGATCGACCGGATCGGCGTCTCGGCCAGCGCGTCACGTCGGTAATTCGGGAATCGTTCGTCGCCCTCCAAGTCGGCGACATGGACCGTCTTCTCCTCCCAGGCTGCCGTCAGGCACGGCCCTTCGAGGTATCGCTGCTGGATCTTGTCGAGCAGGAGCGGCCAGTGTGCGGTCGCTGCAGGAGTCTCGATGCGCTTCGAGCTCTTCGACAACGTGATCCCGGCGTACTGTGCGCCGGGAATCTCGATCGCGGCGTGCTCGGCCATTTCGGCGATGACGCTGTCGGCGTCGTCGTCTTTCCTGGCGTGCAGACCCTGCACCAACTCGGCCACACGCAAGTGTGCAACCTCCACCGGGGTTGGTTCGTCCACCCTCACCGTCCCTACTCGCACGTCAAACAGTTCTCTAGGTTACCGCCGGTATCGGTACTGAACTGCGTGTAGGCCAGTGTCCGGCATCAAAGGGCGCGAAGATAGCGGGCCATGACGATCCGCTGCATCAGCGACGTGGCCGGCGCGCCGAGCCTGCTCCACCAGGTGGCGTGCCGAGAGAAAGCGCTCACCTCGGCGTACACGGCGCCGGTCCCGGCATCGAAGCGCACCGCGAACATCTCTTCGCCGGATTCGGGATGGCCCGACAGGGTGCCGTATGCGAACCCCCGTCGGTCGACTTCGTCGATGACGTTGACCACCCGGCAGGGTGCCACCACCGGACCGAGGTGCACCAGCACCTCGGCGCCGACCTCGGCCACCGCTGAGGTCGCCTCCACCCGCAATCCCGCCCCGCGCAGCATCCCCCAGCGCATGCCGGCCGCCGCGGCTTGCTCGAAGCGCTCACGGCCATGACCGATGATCGACGATCCGCGCAGATGCCGGTAACCGGTCGGCATAGGCCCGGCGGTTGCACCGACCTGCGAGTAGGTCAGTGGTCGTCCTGCGAGCTCACTGAGCTTCATCCCGCCAGCTTGACACGATCGCGCCCGGGCGACACCACCCGTCCCGACTCCGACGCGCTGAGGCAAAGCCGGGGCTGCCCGACCCACCGACACCCCATACGGTGGGCTGGTGACCGTCAACGAATCCGATGCGCACCTGGGTGGAGGCTTCAATCCACCGCTGCCGACCACCCAGGGCGGACCCGACTACGGCCGTTTCATTGAGGCCGTGCGTGCACTGCAGGATCACGCCCGAGCCGCGGATGCGCCCGACGCGGTCATCACCCGAGCCGCCGACCTGATCGAAGAGGCCGCGCAGATGTTGGCTCCCTATGATGCCGACGAATGGTCGTCGCCGTCTGGCCGGCGCACCGACCTGCCCAACCGCGGCAATGTCCTCGCCGTTCCGCACATGACGCACGTCACCGACGACAACCGGATGGTCGGCACCGCGCGGTTCCGGCGGTTCCACCTCGGCCGTAACGGGGCTGCGCACGGTGGCGCGGTGGCCCACCTGTTCGATTCGCTGCTGGGGGCGGCGTCCTACAAGCTCAGCCACAACCAGGCGCAGCGCACCGCGTTCCTTCACGTCGACTACCGCAAGATCGCGCGGATCGAGCAGGATTTCCAGATCGAGGCCGGAATCGACGACACGGTGGGTCGCAAGATCTTCGTGTCCGGTCAACTGCTCGATGGTAAGGACGTCCTGGCCGAGGCGCACGCGCTGTTCGTGACGCTCAAGCCAGGACAACCGTGAGCAGCCCCGACGGACCGGGTGTGGCGCGCCGGTGGGCGCGCTGGCGCGACCGGCTACGCAAGCGGCGCGCAGTCGATTTGGGGTACCGCATCACCATCGGCGTGGTTGGGACGGTGGTCGTGGTGATCGGCATCGTGGCCATCCCGTTTCCGGGTCCCGGCTGGCCCATCGTCTTCGTCGGGTTGGGCATCTTGGCCACCGAATTCGACTGGGCACGACGTCTGCTGGCCTACGCCCGGGTCCGCTATGACGCGGTCATGGCCTGGTTCAAGAGCCAGGGCGTGTGGGTTCAGATCGCCGGGGCGCTGTTCACCGCCGTGGTGGTCGTGGTGACAGTCTGGTTCCTCGGTGCTGTTGCGTTCCTGGCGCGGCTGGTCAACATCGAACACCCCTGGCTCAACAGTCCCATTGGTCTGGGGAGCTAGAAGCACGTCCCGATAGCATGGTCGCGGTCAGCGACAAGGTCCTGGCCAACCATGCCACCTTTCGACAGTTTGGAGATCCCGCCATGAGCGCGCCCGTCCGCCCCGCCCCCGCAGCCCCTATCCGGGTCGCTGCCGGGACTACCGCGGCGCAGGCGGTGCGCGACGCCGGGCTCGTCTCCCGCGGTGCCCCCGACGCCGTGGTGGTGGTCCGTGACCCCGACGGTCAGCTGCGCGACCTGTCCTGGGTGCCGGAGGCCGACGTGGAGGTGACGCCGGTCGCGGCGAATACCGACGACGGTCGCAGCGTCATCCGGCACTCCGCAGCACACGTGCTGGCTCAAGCGGTGCAGGAGTTGTTCCCTGAGGCCAAGCTCGGTATCGGACCGCCGATCACCGACGGTTTCTACTACGACTTCGACGTTGCGGAGCCGTTCACTCCCGATGATCTGGAGGCGCTGGAGAAGCGGATGCGCAAGATCGTCAAAGACGGTCAGCTGTTCCAGCGCCGGGTCTACCCGTCCAAGGACGCTGCGCGACAGGAACTGGCCGACGAGCCCTACAAACTTGAGTTGGTGGACGACAAGTCCGGTGACCCCGAGGTGATGGAGGTAGGCGGGGATGAGCTCACCGCTTACGACAATCTCAATCCGCGTACTCGCGAACGGGTTTGGGGTGATCTTTGCCGAGGCCCACACATCCCCACCACGCGACACATCCCGGCGTTCAAACTGACTCGCAGTTCGGCTGCTTACTGGCGCGGCGATCAGAACAACGCGAGTCTCCAACGCATCTACGGGACCGCATGGGAGTCCCAGGAGGCCCTGGACCGACATCTCGAGCTCCTCGAGGAGGCGCAGCGCCGCGATCACCGGAAACTGGGCGTCGAACTCGATCTGTTCAGCTTCCCCGATGAACTCGGTTCCGGCCTTCCGGTGTTTCACCCGAAGGGCGGTGTCGTACGCCGAGAGTTGGAGGATTACTCACGAAGTAAGCACCTCGAGGCCGGCTACGAGTTCGTCAACACCCCCCATATCACCAAAGAGCAGCTCTACATCACCTCGGGGCACCTGGAGTGGTACGCCGACGGGATGTTCCCGCCTATGCACATCGACGCCGAGCTCAACGCCGATGGTTCGGTTCGCAAGCCCGGGCAGGATTACTACCTCAAGCCGATGAACTGCCCTATGCACCACTTGATCTACCGGTCGCGCGGTCGTTCCTATCGCGAACTTCCGCTGCGACTCTTCGAGTTCGGATCGGTGTATCGCTATGAGAAGTCCGGCGTCATCCACGGCCTGACCCGAGTGCGCGGAATGACCCAAGACGACGCGCATATCTACACCACGCGCGAGCAGATGCGCGAAGAGTTGGCCTCGTTGCTGCAGTTCGTGCTGGACCTGCTGGCCGACTACGGCCTGGACGACTATTACCTCGAACTGTCGACCAAGGACCCCGAAAAGTATGTCGGCTCCGACGAGATCTGGGCAGAGGCCACCGCGACGCTACGCGAGGTTGCCGAGGCGTCGGGACTGGAACTGGTTCCCGACCCCGGCGGTGCGGCGTTCTACGGGCCCAAGATCTCCGTCCAGGTCAAAGACGCGCTGGGGCGCAGCTGGCAGATGTCGACGATCCAGCTCGACTTCAACATGCCCGATCGTTTCGAGCTCGAGTACACCGCCGCAGATGGAACCCGGCAGCGGCCGGTGCTGATCCACCGCGCGCTATTCGGGTCGATCGAACGGTTCTTCGGAGTGCTCACCGAGCACTATGCCGGTGCGTTTCCGGCATGGCTGGCTCCGGTACAGGTGGTTGGTATCCCGGTTGCCGACGGCCACATCGACTATCTCAACGGGCTGGCTGCGCAGTTGCGAGCGGCCGGACTTCGCGTCGACGTCGACGTCAGCGATGACCGAATGGCCAAGAAGATCGTCAACCACACCAACCAGAAGGTGCCGTTCATGCTGCTGGCGGGGGACCGCGACGTCGAGGCAGACGCGGTGTCGTTCCGGTTCGGCGATCGTACACAGATCAACGGTGTTCGGCGCGAATCCGCCGTCAACGCCATTCTCGACTGGGTTCGCAGACGCGAAAATGCCTTCCCCACAGCCGATCTGATGAAGATCGACGATTCGGACAGGGGGTGACGTGGACCCGGATGACACGATCGTAGACCGCGGCGCCGGCGAGCCTGACCGCCTGCAGCGACTGTGGACACCGCACCGGATGAGCTATATCGCCGATGCGGTCAAGGCCGGCTCAGCGGCGTCATCCGCGCCATTCACCGATATCCCGAACATGTCCGACGAAGACGGATTGGTGGTTGCCCGCGGCAATCTGGTGTATGCGGTGCTCAACCTTTACCCGTACAACCCGGGTCATCTCATGGTGGTGCCCTACCGGCGCGTCGCCGAACTGGAGGATCTCTCCGAGCCCGAAAGTGCCGAGTTGATGGCTTTCACGCAGAAGGCGATTCGGGTCATGAAAGCAGTGTCTCGCCCGCACGGCTTCAACGTCGGACTGAACCTGGGAACCTCGGCCGGGGGATCTCTGTCGGAGCATCTGCACATGCACGTGGTGCCTCGCTGGGGTGGTGACGCGAACTTCATCACGGTCATCGGCGACTCCAAGGTCATTCCGCAATTACTCCGCGACACCCGCGCACTACTGGCCGCCGAGTGGGAAAATCAGCCGTGAGCGGCTTCTATCTGATGACGCGTGCGGCCTACACCAAGCTGTCGCGTCCGGTGGCCCGGGGTGCGCTGCGAGTGGGGTTGACTCCGGACAGCGTCACGATTCTGGGCACCGCGGGATCGGTACTGGCCGCACTGACGCTCTTCCCGATGGGACAGCTGTGGTGGGGCGCGGTCGCGGTGTCGTTCTTCGTGCTCGCCGACATGCTCGACGGAGCAATGGCGCGGGAACGGGGCGGCGGGACCAGTTTCGGTGCGGTGCTCGACGCGACCTGCGACCGGATCAGCGACGGTGCGGTGTTCTGTGGGCTGCTGTGGTGGGCGGCCTTCGGCCTGCACAGCGCCGAGTTGGTGGTGGCCACCATGATCTGCCTGGTCTCCTCCCAGGTCATCTCCTATATCAAGGCCCGCGCGGAAGCCAGTGGGCTGTCTGGGGACGGAGGTTTGATCGAACGACCTGAGCGGTTGGTCATCGTGCTCGTCGGTGCCGGGCTATCGGGCTTTCCGCTCGCACCGCTGCCGTGGTTGCTGCACGTCGCGATGTGGGTGTTGGCAGTGGCCAGTGTGGTCACGGTGGGTCAACGTCTACACAGCGTGCGGACATCGACCGGTGCAATGGAGCCTCTGGCCGCCGCTGACAGAGGTGACGAGACCGAGACGCCCGAGCAATGACCGATCGAGCCGACCGCGGCGGGCTGCTGGCGATTCCATCGGGGGTGGGCGGGCAACTCACTGACTGGGGCTACGCTGCGGGCTGGCGGCTGGTCCGCGCGGTCCCGGAGCTGCTGGCGCGCAACGCGTTCGGGGCTGGGGCGCGCTATGCAGCACGAGGCGGTGGACCGCAGCAACTGAGGAAGAACCTGGCCCGGGTCGTCGGAGTCGCCGCCGACGAGGTTCCCGACGAGCTGATGCGCGCGTCGCTGGCGTCCTATGCCCGCTATTGGCGCGAGGCGTTCCGGCTGCCCTCCATGGACCATGTCAAGCTGGGTCAGAGCCTCAGCGTCGAGGGTGTGGACAGGCTGTGGTCGGCCTTGGAGCAGGGCCGTGGAGCGGTCATGGCGCTGCCACACAGTGGGAACTGGGACATGGCCGGGGTCTGGCTGGTGCAGAACCACGGACCATTCGCCACGGTCGCCGAGCGTCTCAAACCCGAGTCTCTGTACAACCGATTCCTGGCCTACCGCCAGAGCCTGGGCTTCGAGGTGGTACCGCTCTCTGGTGGGCCCCGGCCGCCGTTCGACGTGTTGCGCGACCGACTCCTGAACAACGGCGTGGTGTGCCTGATGGCGGATCGGGACCTGACGCGCACCGGGGTACAGGTCGACTTCTTCGGTGAGCCCACCCGGCTGCCGGCTGGTCCGGCGAAGCTGGCGTTGGCTACCGGGGCCGCGCTGTTTCCGGTGCACTGCTGGTTCGAGTCCGACGGCTGGGGCATGGCCGTCTATCCCGAGCTCGCGACCAGCAGCGGTGACGTCACGACCATCACCCAGGCTCTGGCCGACCGATTCGCGCTCAACATCGCCGAACACCCCGCTGACTGGCACATGATGCAGCCGCAGTGGCTGGCGGACTTGTCCGCCGAGCGGCGCGCCCGGCTGGAGGCTTCCTGATGCGCATCGGGATGGTCTGCCCTTACTCGTTCGACGTACCCGGCGGGGTGCAGTCCCACATCCTGCAGTTGGCCGAGGTGATGCGCGAGCGCGGCCACGACGTCAGCGTTCTCGCGCCGGCTTCGCGGGACGCAGCAACCACCCTGCCGGACTACGTCGTCTCCGGTGGCCGAGCCGTCCCGATCCCTTACAACGGGTCGGTGGCTCGACTGCGGTTCGGCCCCGCCACTCACCGCAGAGTCAAGAAATGGCTCGTGGAGGGCCAGTTCGATGTGCTGCACCTGCACGAACCGAATGCCCCGAGTCTGTCGATGCTGGCGCTCAACATCGCCGAAGGGCCCATCGTCGCCACCTTTCACACGTCGACGACGAAGTCGCTGACGCTGTCGGTCTTCGAGCCGATCCTGCGGCCGATGCACGAGAAGATCGTCGGCCGCATCGCGGTGTCAGATCTGGCCCGTCGCTGGCAGATGGAGTCGCTGGGCAGCGATGCGGTCGAGATTCCCAACGGCGTCGACGTCGGCTCGTTTGCCGCGGCGCCCCGGCTGCACGGCTACCCGCGACCCGGAAAGACCGTCTTGTTCCTCGGCCGCTTCGACGAGCCCCGCAAGGGCATGACGGTCCTGTTGAGTGCACTTCCGCGGCTGGTCGAGAGGTTTCCCGACGTCGAGATTCTGGTGGTCGGACGCGGTGACGAGAACGACCTGCGCGAAGAGGCGGGCCGCTTGGCAGGACATCTTCACTTCCTCGGTCAGGTCGACGATGCGCGAAAGGCCTCGGCGATGCGCAGCGCCGACGTGTACTGCGCGCCCAACACCGGGGGAGAAAGCTTCGGGATCGTGCTCGTCGAGGCGATGGCCGCGGGCACTGCGGTGGTGGCTTCCGACCTCGACGCGTTCCGGCGCGTGCTGCGCGCCGGCGAGGCCGGCCGTCTGGTGCCCGTCGACGATCCCTACGCGTTGGCCACCGCGTTGATCGAGGTTCTCTCCGACGAATCGCTTCGCCGGCGCCTGATCGACTGCGCCACCGCGGCGGTTCAAGACTATGACTGGCCAGTGGTGGCCAGCCAGATTCTGCGGGTCTACGAGACCGTGGCGGGCTCTGGGGTGAAGGTGCGGGTCGCCCAGTGATCTCCTGGGTCGTGGCCGCTGTAGTCGTCGCGGCGCTGTTGGTCATCGTTTCTGTCGGGGTATGGGCGTATCAGACTGCCCATCGGCTGGACCGGCTGCACGTGCGCTACGACCTGTCGTGGCAGGCGCTCGACGGCGCACTGGCTCGCCGCGCCGTGGTAGCCCGCGCGGTCGCCACTGATGCCTACGGCGCGGGCCCGGACGGTAAGCGATTGGCCGCCGTGGCCGACGCCGCCGAACGGGCGCCCCGCTCGCAGCGCGAAGCCGCCGAGAACGAATTATCCGCCGCGCTGGCGCAGGTCGATTCCGCGGCCATCCCGCGCGCTCTGGTCGCTGAGTTGGCTGATGCCGAGGCGCGGGTGCTCTTGGCCCGCCGATTCCACAACGATGCTGTGCGCGACACCCTTTCGCTGCGCGACCGGCGCTCGGTGCGGTGGTTGAGGCTAGGCGGAACAGCGGCTCTGCCAACCTATTTCGAGATTGCCGAAGGCGGCGAACGATCTCCCCGGGAAGCCGTACCGGCAAGCCGGCGCAGGTCGGCACGCGTTGTGTTGTTGGACGAGCAGGGCGCCGTGCTGCTGCTGCGCGGCTCCGATCCGGCCAGTACCGCCGAACCGAAACCCCGCTGGTGGTTCACCATCGGTGGCGCTGCCCAGGACGGTGAGTCACTGGCACACACCGCCGCGCGGGAGGTTGAAGAGGAAACCGGGCTGCAGGTGGCCGCCGAGGACATGGTCGGACCGGTGTGGCGCCGCGACGCCATCATCACCTTCAACGGCGCGGTGCTGCGCAGCGAAGAGATGTACTTCATCTACCGGACCGCCCGGTTCGAGCCCACCGACGCTGGTCGCACCGGGTTGGAGCGGACCTACATCCATGGCCACCGGTGGTGTGATGCGACAATGATCCAACAACTGGTCATCAACGGTGAGGTCGTCTACCCACTGCAGTTGGGGGAACTCCTCGACGAGGCGAACGCGCTGGCCGACGCGCCGGATGCAGTGCCGCAGCGGCCGCTAAAGTCGATCCGCTGACGCGGAATAATCGGATTTGCGGCCCTCACTAAACTGAATCAGTAGCTATTGAAGGAGAATGCTGTGGAAACCGAAGGGCTTGGGGCAGAGTCCTCGCCTGCCGAGGCAGCGCCCGCCCGCGGCACCGCGCGGGTCAAGCGCGGGATGGCCGAGATGCTCAAGGGCGGCGTGATCATGGACGTGGTCACCCCTGAACAGGCCCGCATCGCCGAAGGCGCCGGGGCGGTGGCCGTGATGGCGCTCGAGCGGGTTCCGGCTGACATTCGTGCTCAAGGTGGCGTATCGCGGATGAGCGACCCCGACATGATCGAGGGCATCATCGACGCGGTCTCTATCCCGGTGATGGCCAAAGTGCGCATCGGCCACTTCGTCGAAGCACAGATTTTGCAGAGTCTGGGCGTCGATTATGTCGACGAGTCCGAGGTGCTCACGCCCGCCGACTACGAGAACCACATCGACAAGTGGAAGTTCACCGTCCCGTTCGTCTGCGGTGCCACCAATCTCGGTGAGGCGCTGCGCCGCATCACCGAGGGGGCGGCGATGATCCGTTCCAAGGGCGAGGCCGGCACCGGGGACGTCTCCAATGCCACCACCCACATGCGCCGTATCGGCGGCGAGATCCGTCGGCTGACGTCACTGTCGGAGGACGAGCTGTACGTCGCTGCCAAGGAACTGCAGGCGCCCTACGACCTCGTAGTCGAGGTTGCGCGCGCCGGCAAGCTACCCGTGACGTTGTTCACCGCCGGTGGTATCGCCACTCCGGCGGATGCGGCGATGATGATGCAACTCGGTGCCGAGGGTGTGTTCGTCGGCTCGGGCATTTTCAAATCCGGCAATCCCGCCGACCGTGCCGCGGCCATCGTCAAGGCCACCACCTTCTACGACGATCCCGACGTGCTGGCCAAGGTGTCGAGGGGCCTGGGTGAGGCGATGGTCGGTATCAACGTCGATGACATTCCGGTCCCGCACCGCCTGGCCGAGCGCGGCTGGTAGTCGAGCCGTATGTCGATCGAACAGATCCTGGATCTGGAGCAGCTCGAGGTCAACATTTACCGCGGTGGCGTGTTCAGTCCGGAGTCCGGCTTTCTGCAGCGGACGTTCGGCGGCCACGTTGCCGGGCAGTCACTGGTGTCGGCGGTGCGTACGGTGGACCCGAAGTTCGAGGTGCACTCGTTGCACGGCTACTTCCTGCGGGGCGGCGACGCGCGCTCGCCGACGGTGTACACCGTGGAGCGAATCCGTGACGGCGGGTCCTTCTGCACACGTCGGGTCAGCGCCATTCAGCACGGCGAGACCATCTTCTCCATGTCGGCGTCTTTTCAGACCGACCAGAGCGGTATCGAGCACCAGGACGCGATGCCCGCCGCCCCGCCCCCGGACAACATCCCTGACTTCAAGTCCTCAAGTCGGGTGTTCGACGAGGCCAGCTTCCGCCAGTTCGACGAGTGGGACGTGCGCATCGTGCCGCGCGAACAGCTGAGCCGTCGCGACGGTAAGGCCTCCCAGCAGCAGGTGTGGTTCCGCCACCGTGACCCGCTGCCCGACGATCCAGTGCTGCACATTTGCGCGCTGGCGTACCTCAGCGATCTGACGCTGCTGGGCTCGGCTCAGGTGAATCATGTCGAGGAGCGCAAGCATCTGATGGTCGCGTCGTTGGACCACGCGATGTGGTTCATGCGGGCATTCCGTGCCGACGAGTGGCTGCTCTACGACCAGTCCTCACCATCGGCGTGCGGCGGACGCGCGCTGACCCAGGGCAAGATCTTCAACCGATATGGCGAGATGGTAGCCGCGGTGATGCAGGAAGGTCTCACCCGCTACACCCGCGAATTCACTCCCGGCCGCGGGTGAAAGCCCGGATCGGGGTGCTCGCATTGCAGGGGGACACCCGCGAGCATCTGCACGCGCTGGCTGCTGCCGGTGCCGAAGCGGTCACCGTGCGACGCGTCGACGAACTGGATTCTGTTGATGCGTTGGTGATTCCCGGCGGAGAGTCCACCACGATGAGCCATCTTCTGCGGGAGTTCGAACTGCTCGAGCCGCTGCGGGCTCGCCTCTCGGCGGGAATGCCGGCGTTCGGCTCGTGTGCCGGGATGATCCTGCTGGCCGACCACATTCTCGACGCCGGCGCCGACGGTCGGCAGGCCACGGCATTGGGCGCAATTGAGATGACAGTGCGGCGCAACGCATTCGGCCGACAGGTCGATTCGTTCGAAGAGGACATCGCATTCGAAGGGCTCGACACTCCGGTGCATGCGGTGTTCATCCGTGCGCCCTGGGTTGAGCGCGTCGGCCCTCAGGTGCAGGTGCTGGCGCGGGCCGGCGACCACGTGGTTGCGGTGCGCCAGGGACAGACGCTGGCGACCGCGTTTCACCCAGAGGTGACCGGTGACCGCCGGGTGCACGCGTTGTTCGTGGAGATGGTCACCGGCCGCCGGTGAGCAATCCCGCCGAGCATCAGCGGATGGGCAGCCCGGTGATCGCCCGAGCCATCACCAGGCGCTGAATCTCGCTGGTGCCTTCGAAAATCGTGAAGATCTTTGCGTCGCGGTGCATGCGCTCGACGGGGTACTCGCGGGTGTAGCCGTTGCCGCCCAGAATCTGGATGGCCTCGTCGGTGACGTAGACGGCGGTCTCACTGGCCACCAGCTTGGCCATCGACCCTTCGGCCGATTCGAAGGCTTTGCCGTTGCGTGCCATCCAACCCGCTCGGTAGACCAGCAACCGCGCGGCGTCGATGCGGGCCTTCATATCGGCCAGTTTGAACGCCACCGCCTGGAACTCGCCGATCTTGCGGCCGAACTGCTCGCGCTCGGTGGCATAGTCACGGGCGTATTCGAAGGCTGCGCGAGCGACACCGACGGCCATCGCCCCGACGGTGGGGCGGGTCCGCTCGAACGTCGCCATCGCGGCTTGGCCGGCGGCCCGCTTACCCTCGCGGACCTTCGCGATGCGGGCGTCGAACTTCTCTTTGCCGCCGACGATCAGGTTTCCGGGGATGCGGACGTCGTCAAGAACCACCTCGGCGGTATGCGAGGCCCGAATTCCGTGCTTGAGGAACTTCTGGCCCTGGCTGAGGCCTTTGATGCCGGGCGGCAGGATGAACGAAGCCTGTCCGCGGGTGCCGAGCTCAGGGTGCACCGAGGCGACCACGACATGGACGTTGGCGATACCGCCGTTGGTGGCCCAGGTCTTGGTGCCGTTGAGTACCCATTCGTCGGTGGCCTCGTCGTATCGGGCGCGGGTCAGGATGGCGCCGACGTCGGAGCCGGCGCCCGGTTCGGACGAGCAGAAGGCAGCCACCTTGGGGTCCTCAACCGTCCCGAACATCTGTGGCACCCACTCGCCGATCTGTTCGGGGGTGCCGTTGGCGGCCAGCGAGGCAGCGGCCAGCCCGGTGCCCAGGATGGCCAGGGCGATGCCCGCGTCACCCCAGAACATCTCTTCGAAGGCCACGATCATGCCCAGGCCGCTCGGCTCGGCGGCCTGCTCGGCGAAGAACTCCATGGAGTAGAGGCCGACCTTGGCGGCCTCCTGGATGACCGGCCATGGCGTCTCTTCACGCTCGTCCCACTCCGCGGCGGCCGGCCGGACCACATCGGCAGCAAATTCGTGAACCCACTTCTGCACATCGATCAAGTCCGAGGACAACTCCAACGAGAACGTCATGGAAGGTTACCTTACTCCGGAGTAAGGTAACCGACCAGGGGGTGTGTCTCAGCTAACAGCGAGGCGCGGTCGCAGGAGTAGCGGTGACCCCATTGAAGGCCCACGTAGACTGGGCGATCGAATGTCGATGTCGTCGGGTGAGAGAGAAGTGGGCAGATGAGCGGCCATTCCAAGTGGGCTACCACCAAGCACAAGAAGGCCATAATCGATGCTCGTCGCGGCAAGAACTTCGCCAAGTTGATCAAGAACATCGAGGTGGCCGCCCGAACCGGCGGTGGCGACCCGGCCGGAAACCCGACGCTCTACGACGCCATCCAGAAAGCCAAGAAGAACTCGGTACCCAACGACAACATCGAGCGCGCCCGCAAGCGCGGCGCGGGTGAAGAGGCCGGCGGCGCCGACTGGCAGACCATCACCTACGAGGGTTATGGCCCCAACGGTGTCGCGGTTCTGGTGGAATGCCTGACCGACAACCGCAACCGCGCCGCAGGTGAGGTGCGGGTGGCCATGACCCGCAATGGCGGCAGCATGGCCGATCCGGGATCGGTGTCCTACCTGTTCACCCGCAAGGGTGTGGTGACACTGGAGAAGAACTCGCTGACCGAAGACGACGTTCTCGCCGCGGTCCTCGACGCCGGTGCCGAAGACGTCAACGATTTGGGTGACAGCTTCGAGATCATCTCGGAACCAACCGATCTGGTAGCGGTGCGGACCGCGCTGCAGAACGCGGGCATCGACTACGAGTCGGCCGAGGCTACCTTTCAGCCGTCTGTCAGCGTTCCGGTCGATGTGGAGGCCGCCCGCAAGATCTTCAAGCTCGTCGACGCACTTGAAGACAGTGATGACGTGCAGGACGTCTACACCAATATCGACATCCCCGACGACGTTGCAGCCGAGTTGGATCAGGACTGAGTCGGTTCGTCCACGAAACTCCCTGCTGTGCAGGGACTTTGATGGACGATTCGGCCGCCGGAGCGAGGGTGCCGGTTGATGGGGGGATCCGCAGTCTGCCGGGTTTTCCCGACCGCCGCGCATCAAGGCGCCGGGCTCGGTAGGGTGGTGGTGTCCGGCTCGAGGTGGGGATTGTCTTGATTTTGTATGTCTTTCGCTGCGAGTCGGGGTGCGGTGCCACCGAGCAGATGTACTCGATGCAGGACCGTCCGGACACAGTTGAGTGCCCTGGCTGTGGTGGTTGCGCGCGCCGCACGATCGGTTCCCCGCACCTGGGCACCAGTGGCGACGCTATGGCTTTACACGACGCCACCCGGGCAACCGCCGACCGCCCGGCCGTCGTTCATGGACCGCCGTCGACGGTGCGACGGCGCGCGGTGAGCACCAACCCTCTGCACCGCAAACTGCCGCGACCCTGACTTAGGAGACTCATGCCCGACGTCGTATTTCCACTCGACTCGACGAAGAAGTTCACCGATCAGCAGAAGCTGGGGCACAACCGCTGGCATCCTGACATCCCGGCCGCGGTGACGGTGAAGCAGGGCGACTCGTTCCGGGTGCACTGTCGAGAGTGGTTCGACGGAGCGATCCACAACGACGATTCGGCCGATGACATCCTCAACGCGCCGTTGACCACGGTTCACACGCTGTCCGGGCCGATCGCCGTCGAGGGCGCCAAACCCGGCGACCTGCTGATCGTCGACATCCTCGACGTCGGTCCGATTCCGCAAGAGGACTCAGGGCCGCTGGCCGGGCAGGGCTGGGGGTACACCGGGATCTTCGCCACCGGCAACGGCGGCGGGTTCCTGACCGAACAGTTCCCGGATGCCTATAAGGCGATCTGGGATTTCGCGGGCCAGAAGGCCACGTCACGCCACGTCCCCGGGGTGGAGTTCACCGGCATCGTGCATCCCGGATTGATGGGCACCGCGCCGTCTCGGGACCTGCTGTCGACCTGGAACACCCGAGAGGCCGCGTTGATCGCCACCGACCCCGACCGGGTGCCGCCACTGGCGCTGCCGCCGGAGCCCGCGGACGCGATCCTGGGCAGTCTGACCGGAGAGGCGTTCACCCAGGCCGCGGCCGAGGCGGCCCGAACCGCGCCGCCACGGGAGAACGGCGGAAACCAGGACATCAAGAACCTGACCAAGGGCAGCCGGATCTTCTACCCCGTGTTCGTCGACGGCGCGAATCTGTCGGTCGGTGACCTGCACTTCTCGCAGGGCGACGGTGAGATCACCTTCTGCGGGGCCATCGAGATGGGCGGGTTCATCGACCTGCGCGTCGATGTCATCCCGGGCGGGATGCAGACCTACGGGGTCAGCGAGAACGCGATCTTCATGCCGGGCAACACCGACCCGCAATACTCCGAGTGGTTGGCGTTCTCCGGCACCTCGGTCACCCTCGACGGCCAACAGCGCTACCTCGATTCGCATCTGGCCTACCAGCGGGCGTGCCTGCACGCCATCGACTACCTGACGAAGTTCGGCTACAGCCCCGAGCAGGCCTACCTGTTGCTCGGCGCGGCACCGATCGAAGGTCGGCTCTCCGGTGTGGTCGACATTCCGAATGCCTGTGCGACGGTGTACATCCCGACCGCAATTTTTGATTTCCCGGTAACCCCGTCGGCGTCCGGCCCGGTCACGATCGACCCGGGGATCGGCGCGCCGCGCTCGTCGATCGGCGGATAATCGCCGGCTGCGGACCTAGGCTGACCTGGTGCCGCAGTTCAAGGATGCCGACGGAGTGCGATGGTCGGTGCGCCGTCGCTGGATGCCGCTGCTCACCTATCTCGACATGGCCTCGTGGGGCATCAACTGGTTCGGTGTGCTGATGTTCCTCATCGCGCTGCCGTTCCTGCTCGCGTGGCCGTTCTGGCTGCTGGCCAAACTGGTCGGGGTGCCGTGGAAGATCGTGGTGCGCAGCGACGGTGAGGACGTGGCGGTGGAGAAGGTGAAGGGCTGGCGAGCGTCGGGACGGCGCATCGACGAGATCGTCCACGGCATCCGGGTCAGCGGCCGGGTGCCGGCCCCGGGTGAGCAGCTACAGGACATGCGTCCGTTCACCTGACGCGGTGTGTCGCGTCCCTGCCTGTGGCACCCGCCCGCTACTCTATCGAACAAATGTTCTCGTCGAAGGGGCTGGCGTGCGGGTGATGGGAGTCGACCCCGGGCTGACCAGGTGTGGGTTGTCGGTCATCGAAAGTGGTCGGGGCAGGCAGGTGATCGCGCTCGACGTCGACGTCGTGCGCACCCCGTCCGATCAACCGCTGGCGCACCGACTGCTGGCCATCAGCGACGCGGTCGAGCACTGGCTCGACACTCATGTGCCGGACGTGATCGCGATCGAGCGGGTGTTCTCCAATCAGAACGCCAATACCGCGATGGGCACCGCGCAAGCCGGCGGGGTGGTGGCGCTGGCCGCTGCGCGTCGTGACATCGACGTGCACTTCCACACCCCCAGTGAGGTCAAGGCGGCGGTGACCGGCAACGGCCGCGCAGACAAGGCTCAAGTGACCGAAATGGTCACGAGAATCCTTGCATTGCAACAGAAGCCAACTCCCGCCGATGCTGCCGACGCACTTGCTCTGGCGATCTGTCATTGCTGGCGGGCGCCGATGATCGCCAGGATGGCCGCCGCGCAAGCCCTGGCCGCCGAGCAGAAGCGCAAGTACCAGGCCACGGTGAAGGCCGCGCGCACGGCTCGGGGTGTGCCGTGATCGCCGCGGTTCGAGGTGAAGTCCTCGATATCGCGCTCGACCACGTCGTCATCGAGGCGGCCGGTGTGGGCTACAAAGTGATGGCCACCCCGGCGACGCTGGCGACATTGCGCCGAGGTACCGAGGCCCGTCTGATCACGGCGATGATCGTGCGCGAGGACTCGATGACGCTCTATGGGTTCGCCGACTCCGATGCCCGCGACCTGTTCCTCACGCTGCTCGGGGTCTCGGGAATTGGCCCCAGCATCGCGCTCGGTGCGCTGGCGATATACGACGGTCCCGCATTGCGGCAGGCAATCGGTAACGGTGATGTCACTTCGCTGACGCGGATACCCAAAGTGGGCAAGAAGACTGCCGAGCTGCTGGTGCTGACGCTGCGCGACAAGGTCGGCGCTCCGGCCTCGGCGGGTAGCGTCGCGTCAGGCGTCGGACACGGCGTGCGCGGGCCCGTCGTGGAGGCGCTCGTCGGTCTCGGGTTCGCGCAGAAACAGGCTGAGGAGGCCACCGACAAAGTGCTGGCCGGCGAACCGGAGGCGACCACCGCCAGTGCGCTGCGCGCGGCACTGTCGATGCTGGGGAAGAAGTGATGGGCCGCTTCGACGAGGACGAGCCCGAGGATCGCGAGGTGTCGCCGGCGCTCACGGTCGGCGAGGGAGACATCGACGCCAGTCTGCGACCCCGCTCGCTCGGTGAGTTCATCGGACAGCCGCGCGTCCGGGAGCAGCTGCAATTGGTGATCGAGGGGGCCAAGAACCGCGGCGGTACCCCCGACCACATCCTGCTGTCCGGTCCGCCGGGCTTGGGCAAGACCTCACTGGCGATGATCATCGCCGCCGAGCTGGGATCGTCGCTGCGGGTCACCTCCGGCCCTGCCCTCGAGCGCGCCGGTGATCTGGCCGCGATGCTGTCCAACCTGGTCGAACACGACGTGCTGTTCATCGACGAGATCCACCGCATCGCCCGGCCCGCCGAAGAAATGCTGTATCTGGCGATGGAGGACTTCCGGGTGGATGTCGTCGTGGGCAAGGGTCCCGGCGCAACGTCGATTCCGTTGGAGGTCGCCCCGTTCACACTCGTGGGGGCGACCACCCGGTCGGGTGCCCTGACCGGCCCGCTGCGGGATCGATTCGGTTTCACCGCACACATGGATTTCTACGAGCCCGCCGAACTGGAACGGGTGCTGACCCGGTCGGCGGGAATCCTGGGAATCACGCTTGGCGCGGACGCGGCTACGGAGATCGCGCGCCGCTCGCGCGGCACACCGCGTATCGCCAATCGGCTCCTGCGCCGCGTCCGTGACTACGCCGAGGTCCGCGCCGACGGCGTGATCACTCGCGATATCGCCAAAGCGGCGCTGCAGGTCTACGACGTCGACGAGCTCGGGCTCGACCGGCTCGACCGGGCGGTGCTCTCGGCGCTGACCAAGAGTTTCGGCGGCGGGCCGGTCGGGGTGTCGACATTGGCGGTCGCGGTAGGGGAGGAAGCCACCACCGTCGAGGAGGTGTGTGAGCCGTTCTTGGTGCGGGCCGGCATGGTCGCCCGAACGCCGCGCGGGCGGGTGGCCACCTCGTTGGCGTGGACGCACATGGGCCTGACGCCCCCGAGCGGTGTCACGGGCTTCGGACAGACAGGCCTGTTCGACTGAGGTTTTTCCGTGTTGCCTAAGGCAGTGCCGAGGTTATCTCCGCGGCAGCGAGGGTATCCACCCCCTACGAGCTAGGGAGGCATCATGACCGAGACGCATACACGGTCCGGAGGCGGGCGGTTGCGGATGCCGCGCAGCCGCGGAGCCGCGAGTGGACTGTTGTTGATTCTGTTGGGCGCGTGGGGCGCGCTGATTCCGTTCATCGGACCGATGTTCGACTTCGCGTTCAGTCCCGATCGGTCATGGACATGGACCGCAGGTCGGGGTTGGCTCCTGGTGCTGCCGGGCGTGGTGGCAGTGCTTGGTGGAGTGCTGCTGCTGATGTCGCGCAACCGCGCGACCGCCATGCTCGGTGCATGGCTTGCCGTTGCCGCAGGTGCTTGGTTCATCATCGGCCGGACGTTGGCGGGTCCGCTCGGACTGGGGGACGCGGGCGTGCCGGTCGCGGCCACCGAGGCGCAACGCGTCGCGTTGGAGCTGACCTACTTCTACGGTCTGGGTGCGCTCATCGTCTTCCTCGGGGCGGCGGCCATCGGCCGGATCTCGGTGCGCAGCGTGCGTGACGTCGAATGGGCGGAACGTCCCGTCGTTGCGCCGGCGGCGGCCCCCGCCTCGGCCGGGCCGGTGGCGACGCAGCCGACACCCGACGACAGCCGGCCGGTGGTCGACGAGTCCGCGAGGACCGAGCCGAAGGCCGATGCGAGTGACGGGGAGACCGAGCACGCTGACACCTCTCGCCGCCGCGGACTGCGCGGCATGTTCCGTCGCGGTGACCGCGGTAGCCACCACCTGACGCACCGCTGAGGTCTCCAGCCGGGGGTCATGTGTGGTCCAGCGGTGTGCGCAACGTCACGAGAAGCCGGCGCGTCTGCGGCGGTAGGGTCGGCGAGTTCACCTACGTTTCGTCCACCCGGGAGGCCTTGGCGTGACCCCGCATTCGCAGCGGCTGTCGGAGCTGTTCTCGTCGCGGCTGGCGCTGCCGGTCGACGACGACGCGGCCAGCATCGTGCTGGGCCCGCGGCTGCACGGCCTGTGCCGCGCGCTCGGTGTGCCCAAGCGAGATTGGTGGACCGTTTCGCGGTTGGTCGACGATCTGTCCGATGCGCAGACCGTCGAAGCGCTCAGCTCGTTCATCGACGTGCTGGTAGCCGAGCGGTGCCGCCAGCCCGGCGACGACCTGGTCTCCGATCTCATCAGCTATGAAGCTGATGGCCGCGCTTTGACCGCGGGTGAGATCCGCGCGATGGTCGTTGCCGTGCTCGCGTTCTGAGGCTTAACCGGTGTAGGCCATCACGTGCTTGATGCGCGTGTAGTCCTCCAGGCCGTACATCGAGAGGTCCTTCCCGTGGCCTGACGACTTGAAGCCGCCGTGCGGCATCTCGGCGACCAGCGGGATGTGAGTGTTGATCCATACACAGCCGAAGTCGAGCGCAGCGGACACCCGCAATGCGCGCGAGACATCCTTGGTCCACACCGACGAGGCCAGTCCGTACTCGACGCCGTTGGCCAATGAGATCGCCTCGTCTTCATCGGTGAAGGACTGCACGGTGATCACCGGACCGAAGATCTCCTGCTGAACCAGCCGGTCGTCTTGGCGCAGCCCGCCGATGACCGTTGGTTCCACGTAGAAACCCTTGTCGCCCTGGCGATTGGCTCCCACCGCGACCGTCGCGTGCGACGGGATGTCGGAGAAGAACGACAGGACCCGGTCGAACTGGTTGGCGTTGTTGACCGGCGGGACCCAGGCGTCCTCGTCGTCGGCCGGCCTGCCGAACGTGGTTGTCGCTGCCTTGGCCTGCTCGGCCAGTGCGGCGGTCAGGTCCTCGGCGATGGCCGCCGAGGCCAGCACCCGGGTCGCTGCCGTGCAGTCCTGCCCGGCATTGAAGTAGCCCGCGGTGGCGATACCCTCTGCCGCGGCGGCCAGATCGGCGTCGTCGAACACGATCACCGGCGCCTTGCCGCCCAGTTCGAGGTGGGTGCGCTTGAGGTTACCGCCGGCGCTGACCGCGACAGCCTTACCCGCGGCCACCGACCCGGTGATGGCCACCATCTGTGGCGTCGGGTGGGCGACCAGGTTTGCGCCGGTGACCCGGTCGCCGGTGATGACGTTGAGCACGCCCGGCGGCAGGTGCTTGGCGGCCAACGTCGCCAGCATCACCGTCGTGACCGGGGTGGTGTCACTGGGCTTGATGACGACGGTATTGCCCGCCGCGATCGCCGGACAGATCTTCCAGATCGCCATCATCATCGGATAGTTCCAAGGCGCGACCTGGCCGATCACACCAACGGGTTCGCGCCGGATCCATGACGTGTGGTCTGCCATGTACTCACCGGCGGACTTGCCTTCCAATACCCTTGCCGCCCCGGCGAAGAATCGGATCTGGTCGACCATCGGAGGGATCTCTTCGGCGGCGGTGACGTGGTTGGGCTTGCCGGTGTTGCGTCCCTCCGCGGCCACCAAGTCATCGGCGGCCTTCTCGACCTCATCGGCGAAGTCGAGCAGCGCCTTCTGGCGTTGCGACGGCGTGGTGCGTTTCCAGTCCGTGAACGCGGCGGCCGCAGCGGAGTAAGCGTTGTCGATGTCGGCGTCGTTGGACACCGGGGCGGTCCCGTACTGCTCACCGGTGCTCGGGTCGATCAGCGGCATGGTGGCTCCGCTGGAGGAATCGACGAGCTCGCCGCCGATGAAGTTCTGCACGGTGGTCATTGAGGTCAGCTCCTTGGGTCAGAGGTCGCGCAGGATGAGTTCGATGACGTCAAGACCTTCCAGCAGAAGGTCGTCGCTGATGGTCAACGGGGGAAGAAAGCGCAGCACATTGCCGAATGTGCCGCAGGACAACACGATCACACCGGCGCGGTGTGCCGCCGCGCACACGGCACGGGTCAACTCGGCGTCCGGTTCGAAGGTGCCGGGCACGACGAGCTCGACGGCGATCATTGCGCCGCGTCCGCGGACGTCGCCGATGCGATCGTCGTCAGCCTGCAGCCGCCCCAGCCGGTCTTTCATCAAGGTCTCGATCTCGGCGGCCCGCGCAACCAACCCATCGGATTCGATGGTCTCGATGGTGGCCAGTGCGGCAGCGCAGGCGACCGGATTGCCGCCATAGGTGCCGCCCAGTCCGCTGACGTGTGCGGCGTCCATGATGTCGGCGCGGCCAGTGACCGCGGACAGCGGCATACCGTCGGCGATGCCCTTCGCGGTGACGATCAAGTCCGGCGTTATCCCTTCGTGCTCGCAGGCGAACATCGCACCGGTGCGGGCGAATCCGCTCTGCACCTCGTCGGCGATGAACACGACGTCGTTGGCGCGGCACCAGTCCAGCAACGTCGGAAGGAAGCCTTCGGCGGGGACGATGAAACCGCCCTCACCCTGGATGGGCTCGATGATCACCGCAGCCAGGTTTTCGACACCGACCTGCTTGTCCATCACGGTGATGGCCCGCCGCGCGGCGAGTTCGCCGTCGGTGGCCAGCTCTTTGCCGAACTCGGCATCCCGGAACGGGTAGGACAGCGGCGCCCGGTAGACCTCGGGTGCGAACGGGCCGAACCCATGCTTGTAGGGCATCGACTTCGCCGTCAGCGCCATCGTCAGGTTGGTTCGGCCGTGGTAGGCGTGGTCGAACGCCACGACCGCCTGCTTGCCGGTGTAGGACCGAGCGATCTTCACCGCGTTCTCCACGGCCTCAGATCCGGAGTTGAACAGAGCCGAGCGTTTCTCGCCGTCGCCGGGAGTGAGCCGGTTGAGTGCCTCGGCGACGGCGACATAACCCTCGTAAGGCGTCACCATGAAGCACGTGTGGGTGAAGCGCGAGGCTTGCTCGCAGACGGCATCGACGACCCGTGGTGAGGAGTTGCCGATGGTGGTCACCGCGATGCCCGATCCCAGATCGATGAGCCGGTTGCCGTCGACGTCTTCGACGATTCCGCCGAATGCGCGTGATGCGTACACCGGCATGGTGTTGCCGACTCCACGGGCCACCGCGGCGGTCCTGCGTTCGGCCAACTCGACCGAGCGGGGCCCGGGGACGGCGGTGGCGAGGTGGCGGCTCTGCTCGAGGGCACTCAACGTTCGACCTCCTTGACGTTTCGCGTCGAGCCTAGTGGCAAGGCGGTCAGATCCGTCGACATCACAGTGATCTCAGGGCGGGATCGTCGCGCTGCGGGCGTGTCGGCAACGAAATCCGTCGTCTGTGGGCGGGGCGTGAGGCCGCGCGGGTGCAGTGGCACACTGGTCTTCGATTCCTCACGCGTCGGAACCCCCAACAATAGGTAGGGTTCCTCCACGCCAGACCGATACGAAAGAAACTTGTCGCCATGGATTTGCTGATCTTTCTGCCCCTGCTCATCGTCATGGGCGCGTTCATGTACTTCGCCTCGCGGCGGCAGCGGAAGGCCATGCAGGCCACCATCGACCTGCACAATTCGTTGCAGGTCGGCGACGAGATCCACACCACCTCGGGTCTGAAGGCAACCATCACCAGCATCAGCGACGAGTACGTCGACCTGGAGATCGCCCCAGGCGTGGTGACGACCTGGATGAAGCTGGCCGTGCGCGACCGCATCACCGATGACGTCGACGACGCCGAGGACATCGAGCTGGAGGAATCGTCGGCAGAGGCCCCGAACTCCAAGACTGAGAGCTGACACTCAGCAAGAGCACGTACCCTGTTGCCCGTCATCGACGCCAAAGCAGCGCGACTCTGACGAACTGATCTCAAGGAGACCGTAAACACGTGGCATCGTCTTCGGCGCCGGTGCAGCCTTTCCGCTATCTGGCCCTCTTCCTGGCGCTGCTGATCGGCGCTTACCTGCTGGTCTTCCTCACCGGCGACAGGGAGCCCGAGCCCAAGCTCGGCATCGATCTGCAGGGCGGCACGCGCGTCACGCTGACCGCCCGTACCCCGGACGGCACACCTCCGACCCGCGAATCGCTCACCCAAGCCCAGCAGATCATCAGTGCCCGCGTCGACGGCCTCGGTGTGTCGGGCTCCGAGGTGATCATCGATGGCCAGAACCTGGTCATCACTGTTCCCGGCGACGACGGCAATGAGGCGCGCAGTCTCGGTCAGACGGCCCGGCTGTATGTGCGGCCGGTGATCCATGCGATTCCCTCGGCCGAAGCCATGCCGCCCGAAGAGGAAGGGCCGCCCGGGGCGCCGCCGGGCGGAATGCCGGGCCTGCCGCCGGGCGCGATCCCAGGCCTTCCGCCGGGCGCGATCCCAGGCCTTCCGCCGGGCGCGGTCCCCGGCATGCCGGGTGAGGCGCCGCCGGGCGGACTGCCACCGGGCGGGATCCCTGGACTGCCGGGTGAGGCGCCGCCGGGTGGCCTGACCGAAGGTGGCGTCGCCCCGCTGCCCCCCGCCGAAGCTCCGGCGCCGCAGCCGCGGCCTTTCCCGCAGCAGCCCCCTCCCAGCCCGAGCCCGGAGCCGGGCCCGGAAGTACCGCCGACCGACGCCGCACCGCCTCCGGCGCCGGGCGATGACCGCGACGTACCGCTGGCCACCCGGATTCAGGACGAGAAGCGGTTGCGGCAGAGCGGCGAGCAGGCCATCCAGATCCTGGCTCTGCAGTTCCAGGCCACTCGCTGCGGTGGTGAAGACGTGCTGGCCGGCAACGACGACCCCAACCTGCCGCTGGTCACCTGCTCGACCGACGGTCAAGAGGTCTATCTGCTCGACAAGTCGATCATCAGCGGTGAGCAGATCGCCAACGCCAATTCGGGCTTGGATCAGCAGCGCGGCGAATACGTCGTCGACGTCGAGTTCAAGAGCGATGCCGCACGGACATGGGCTGACTTCACCGCAGCCAACGTGGGCACCCAGACCGCGTTCGTCCTGGACTCGCAGGTTGTCAGCGCACCGGTGATCCAGGAGGCCATCCCGGGCGGGCGAACCCAGATCACCGGTCAGTTCAACCAGGATTCCGCCCGCGAGCTGGCCAACGTGCTCAAGTACGGTTCGCTGCCGCTGTCGTTCGAGTCCTCGGAGGCCGAGACGGTCTCGGCCACCCTGGGACTGTCGTCGATGCGGGCCGGGCTGATCGCCGGCGCGGTCGGACTGGCCGCCGTGCTGCTCTACTCGGTGCTGTTCTATCGGGCGTTGGGTGTGCTGGTGGCGTTGTCACTGGTCGCCTCCGGTGCCGTGGTGTACGCGCTGCTGGTGCTGCTCGGCCGCTACATCAACTACACCCTGGACCTGGCCGGCATCGCGGGTCTGGTCATCGGTATCGGGATGACGGCGGACTCGTTCGTGGTGTTCTTCGAACGCATCAAGGACGAGATCCGCGAGGGCAGATCCTTCCGGTCGGCGGTTCCGCGCGGCTGGGTGCGGGCGCGCAAGACCATCATGTCGGGCAACGCGGTGACTTTCCTGGCCGCCGCGGTGCTGTACTTCCTGGCGGTCGGTCAGGTGAAGGGTTTCGCGTTCACCCTGGGCCTGACCACCATCCTCGATGTCGTCGTCGTCTTCCTGGTGACCTGGCCTCTGGTGTTCCTCGCCTCCAAGACCGCGATGTGGGCCAGACCAGCGTTCAACGGGCTCGGCGCGGTCCAGCAGATCGCGCGCGAACGACGAGCGGCCGCGCACGCGGCGGGACGGGAATAACCCATGGCAGAGAACCGGACCGAGGCCACCGCGTCGACGGCGATGGAGGCGCCCGACCTCGAAGCGGTGTCCGCAAAGACCCCCGAGCACGGGTTCTTCACCCGGCTCTACACCGGCACCGGCGCATTCGAGATCGTCGGCAGGCGCAAGCTCTGGTATACGGTCACCGGGCTGATCGTCCTGGTGGCGCTGGCTGCGATTCTGTTGCGCGGGTTCAGCTTCGGCATCGACTTCGAGGGTGGCACCAAGGTGTCACTTCCGCGGGGGACTGGCGAGATCACCACCTCGCAGGTCGAGACGGTGTTCAGCGACACGATAGGTAACGCACCCGACTCGGTGGTGATCGTCGGCGCCGGCGACTCGGCCACTTTCCAGATCCGCTCCGAAACCCTGACCAACGAGCAGACCGAGGAACTGCGCACCGCGTTGTTCGAGGCATTCCAGCCGATCGGTGCGGACGGGCAGCCAAACAGGCTGGCCGTGAGCGACTCCGCAGTCTCGGAGACGTGGGGTGGTCAGATCACCCAGAAAGCGCTGATCGCGCTGGCAGTATTCCTGGTGCTGGCTGCCCTCTACATCACGGTGCGCTACGAGCGGTACATGGCGGTGGCGGCTCTGGCTGCGCTGGCCTTCGACTTGGTGGTCACCGCCGGGGTGTACGCGTTGGTCGGTTTCGAGGTCACGCCGGCCACTGTGATCGGGTTGCTGACCATTCTCGGTTTCTCGCTCTATGACACCGTGATCGTCTTCGACAAGGTCGAGGAGAACACCGCCGGGTACGAGCACACCACCCGTCGCACGTTCGCCGAGCACGCCAACCTGGCGGTCAACCAGACCTTCATGCGTTCGATCAACACCACCGTCATCTCGGTGCTGCCGATCATCGCGTTGATGGTCATCGCGGCCTGGCTGCTCGGCGTGGGCACCCTGATGGACCTGGCGTTGGTGCAACTCGTCGGCGTCATGGTCGGAACCTATTCGTCGATCTACTTCGCCACGCCACTGCTGGTCAGCCTGCGCGAACGCACCGAACCGGTCCGCAAGCACACCCGCAAGGTGCTCAACCGGCGTGCGGCGACAGCAGCCAAGGCCGCCGGCGGGGCCCAGTTGTCGGAGACCAATGACGATGAGGCCATCCGCGACGAGCCCAGCCCGGCCACCGTGACCGTGCCGGTCACCCCGCCGCCGGACAAGCCCGCGCCCGGCGCCCGCCCGGTCCGGCCGACGTCGAGCCGGACGGGACGTCCGTCGGGTAAGCGCACCCCGCGGGGGCGGTAATTTCGGTGGCTCGACGTTGGGCGGCGGTGGCCACGGCGCTGGCGATGCTCGGCGGCATGGGGTTGACCTCGTGTTCGCGTGGTGCAGCCGACTCCATCGACTACGCCATCGACGGTGCCCTGACCACGTACAACACCAACACCGTCGAAGGCGCAGCCTCGGGCGGTCCGCAGGCGTTCGCGCGGGTGCTGACCGGTTTCAACTACCACGGCCCGGAGGGTCAGGTGGTCGGTGATCACGACTTCGGCACCATCGCCGTGGTCGGCCGCACCCCGCTGATCCTCGACTACGAGATCAGCCCCGAGGCGGTTTATTCCGACGGCAAACCCATCACCTGCGAAGACATGGTGCTGGCCTGGGCCGCGCAGTCGGGCCGGTTCCCGGCGTTCGACGCAGCCAGCCGCGCCGGTTACGCCGACATCGCCACCATCGACTGTGCGCCGGGCCAAAAGAAGGCCCGGGTGTCTTTCGCGCAGGACCGCGGATTCGTCGACTACGGCCAGCTGTTCGCGGCGACCTCGCTGATGCCTGCGCACGTCATCGCCGACGAACTCGGTCTCGGCGACGGCGGCGTCACCACGGCGCTGCAGAACAACGACGGCCCGGTCGCCGAACGCATCGCCGCGGTATGGAACAACACCTGGCGGCTGACCCCCGACCTGGACCTCAAGAAGTTCCCCTCGTCGGGACCCTACAAATTGGACTCGGTCGGCGAGGACGGCACCGTGGTGCTCGTCGCCAACGACAGGTGGTGGGGGACACCGGCGGTCACCGACCGGGTCACGGTGTGGCCCCGCAGCGCCGATCTGCAGGACCGGGTCAACCAGGGCGCCTACGACGTCGTCGACATCGCGGCCGGATCGTCGGGGACGCTGAACCTGCCCGACGACTACGTCCGCGCCGATGCGCCCTCAGCAGGTATCGAGCAGCTGATCTTCGCCTCGCAGGGGCCGCTGGCCGACACACCGGCACGCCGGGCACTGGCGCTGTGCACACCGCGCGACGTCATCGCGCGCAACGCCGAGGTGGGGGTGGCCAATTCCCGGCTGAACACCACGACCGAAGACGCCTACAGCCCCGCCGAGGTCACACCCCAGGTCAACGAGTTCGCCGCCGCCAACCCGATTGCGGCGCGCGAGGCGCTGGCCGGAGCGCCGCTGACCGTACGCATCGGCTACCAGACACCCAATGCCCGGCTGGCCGCCACCGTCGGGGCCATCGCACGGTCATGCGCGCCGGCGGGTATCACCATCGAGGATGTCGCCACCGAACAAACGGGTCCGCTCACGTTGCGCAACAACGAGATCGATGTGCTGATCGCCAGCGTCGGTGGGGCCGGCGGCAGCGGTTCGTCAGGGTCCTCGGCGATCGACGCCTACAGCCTGCACAGCGCCAACGGCAACAACCTGCCGCGCTACTCCAACGAACGCATCGACGGAATCATCGCCACGATTGCGGTGATCTCCGACCCGAAGGAGTTGGCGCGGCTGCTGGCCGAGGCCGGTCCCATTTTGTGGGGCGACATGCCCACGCTGCCGCTGTACCGTCAACAGCGCACCTTGCTGACGTCGTCGAAGATGTTTGCGGTGAGTAGCAATCCGACCCGGTGGGGGGCGGGCTGGAACATGGACCGGTGGAGGTTGAGCCAATGACCTCTACCGGCGACGTCGCCGACGTGATCGGTTCGCTGCTCCGGGAGGTACCGGATTTTCCCGAACCGGGGGTGCAGTTCAAGGACCTGACCCCGGTGCTGGCCGATCCGCATGGGTTGGCGCAGGTGTGCCAGGCGATCGCCGAGGCGGCCAGCGGAGCAGACCTCATCGCCGGTGTGGACGCGCGAGGGTTTCTGCTGGGCGGGGCGGTGGCCCTACACCTCGGTGTCGGGGTGCTGGCCGTGCGCAAGGGCGGGAAGCTGCCCCCACCGGTGCTGAGCCAGACCTACAGCTTGGAGTACGGCAGCGCCACACTGGAGGTACCTGCTGACGGCGTGAGCCTGGCCGGTCGTTCGGTCGTGGTCATCGACGATGTGCTGGCCACCGGCGGAACATTGGCTGCGACCCATCGGTTGCTCACCTCAGCAGGTGCGACGGTGACGCGCGCGGTGGTGATGCTGGAGCTGACCGAACTGGGCGGACGTAGCGCGGTCCAACCCGTCCCGGTCACGAGCCTGTACACCGTCTGAACGGATATCCTGCCAACAGCGAGTCCTGTGGAGGTGAGCATGGCCGACGAGGTCCAGACCGGTCCGCGTGCGGGCCAGGCTGTGCAGCCGCCTCCCGCGCCCGTACCGCCGGCCGAAACCTCCTCCGAAGTCGCCAAGACGTCGACCAGCGCATCGCGTCGGGTGCGTGCCCGATTGGCGCGCCGGATGACGTCGCAGCGCAGTGCCATCAACCCGGTGCTCGAACCGCTGGTCGCGGTGCACAAGGAGTTCTACCCGAAGGCCAACCTGACGCTGCTGCAGCGCGCCTACGAGGTTGCCGAGCAACGGCACGCCGATCAGCTGCGGCGCTCTGGTGATCCGTACATCACCCACCCGCTGGCGGTCGCCAACATCCTGGCCGAACTGGGCATGGACACCACCACGTTGATCGCGGCGCTTCTGCATGACACCGTCGAGGACACCGGCTACACGCTGGAGGCGTTGACTGACGAGTTCGGCGTCGAAGTCGGTCATCTCGTCGACGGCGTGACCAAGCTCGACAAGGTCGCGCTGGGCACCGCCGCCGAGGGCGAGACCATTCGCAAGATGATCATCGCGATGGCCCGCGACCCGCGGGTGCTGGTGATCAAGGTGGCCGACCGGCTGCACAACATGCGCACGATGCGGTTCCTGCCGCCGGAGAAGCAGGCCCGAAAAGCCCGCGAGACCTTGGAAGTCATTGCCCCCCTTGCGCATCGGCTGGGCATGGCCACGGTCAAGTGGGAGCTTGAGGATCTGGCCTTTGCGATCCTGCATCCCAAGAAATACGAGGAGATCGTGCGGCTGGTCGCCGACCGCGCCCCGTCGCGCGACACCTACCTGGCCAAGGTTCGTGCCGAGATCAACAACACGTTGAGTGCGTCGAAGATCAGTGCCGTCGTGGAAGGCCGGCCCAAGCACTACTGGTCGATCTATCAGAAGATGATCGTCAAGGGCCGTGACTTCGACGACATCCACGACCTGGTCGGCGTGCGTATTCTGTGCGACGAGATCCGCGACTGTTATGCCGCGGTGGGGGTCGTGCACTCGTTGTGGCAGCCGATGGCCGGCCGGTTCAAGGACTACATCGCCCAACCGCGCTACGGCGTGTATCAGTCGCTGCACACCACGGTGGTCGGCCCGGAGGGCAAGCCGCTGGAGGTGCAGATCCGGACCCGCGACATGCACCGCACCGCCGAATATGGCATCGCGGCACATTGGCGCTACAAAGAAGCCAAGGGCCGCAACGGTTTACCTGCCACCCACGCCGCCGCCGAGATCGACGACATGGCCTGGATGCGGCAACTGCTGGACTGGCAGCGAGAAGCCGCCGACCCCGGTGAGTTCCTGGAGTCGCTGCGTTACGACCTGGCGGTGCGGGAGATCTTCGTGTTCACCCCGAAGGGAGATGTGATCACGCTGCCGGCCGGGTCGACGCCGATCGACTTCGCCTATGCGGTGCACACCGAGGTCGGGCACCGCTGCATCGGTGCCCGTGTCAACGGTCGGCTGGTCGCGCTGGAGCGCAAGCTGGAGAACGGCGAAGTCGTCGAGATCTTCACATCCAAAGCGCTCAACGCCGGCCCGTCGCGGGACTGGCAGACCTTTGTGGTCTCACCGCGCGCCAAGGCCAAAATCCGGCAGTGGTTCGCCAAGGAGCGTCGTGAGGAGGCGCTGGAGGCCGGTAAGGAAGCCATCGCCCGAGAGGTGCGCCGGGGCGGACTACCGTTGCAGCGCTTGATGACCGCCGAGTCCATGGCGGCGCTGGCCCGGGAGCTGCGCTACGCCGATCTCTCGGCGCTCTACACGGCAGTCGGCGAGGGTCACGTGTCGGCGCGGCACGTGGTACAGCGCCTGGTCGCCCAGGTCGGTGACGACGACGAGGCCACCGACGAGCTGGCCGAACGTTCCACACCGTCGAGCATGCCGGTGCGCCAGCGCACCAGCGACGACGTCGGCGTCGCGGTGCCGGGGGCGCCGGGGGTGCTGACCAAGCTCGCCAAATGCTGCACGCCGGTACCAGGTGACAACATCATGGGTTTCGTGACACGCGGCGGCGGTGTCAGCGTGCACCGCACGGACTGCACCAACGCCACGTCGCTGCAGGAGCAGTCCGAACGCATCATCGAGGTGGCGTGGGCACCCTCACCGCATTCGGTGTTCCTGGTGGCCATCCAGGTCGAGGCGCTCGACCGCCACCGGCTGCTCTCCGATGTCACCCGGGTGCTGGCCGACGAGAAGGTCAACATCCTCTCGGCGTCGGTGACGACGTCCAACGACCGGGTCGCGATCAGCCGGTTCACCTTCGAGATGGGCGACCCCAAGCATCTGGGCCACGTGCTCAATGTGGTGCGCAACGTCGAAGGCGTCTACGACGTCTACCGCGTCACATCGGCTGCCTGAGCCGTCAGTCCAGCGCGATCGATCGCACCGTGGTCTGCAACTGGGGCGCGCCGTCCGGGCCGCCGCCGGCTACGCCCTCGGCGGCAATCTTGTCCAGTGTGGCCAACCCGGTTTCGTCGATCGTGCCGAACACCGTGTAGAGCGGCGGGAGTTGCGAATCCTGGTAGACCAGGAAGAACTGGCTGCCGTTGGTGCCGGGGCCGGCGTTGGCCATCGCCAGCGTTCCACGCGGGTAGACCACCGGCTCGTTCAGTCTCGGGTCGTCGGGCTGGAACTGATCGGTCGGGTACTCGTTGGCGAACTGGTAGCCCGGGCCGCCGGTGCCCTCGCCGGTCGGATCGCCGCATTGCAGCACCCCCAGCGACTCGCTGGTGGTCAGGCGGTGGCATGGAGTGTTGTTGAAGTAGCCCTGCTGGGCCAGGCTGGCGAAGCTGTTCACCGTGCACGGCGATTTGCCGTTGTCCAGCTGCAGGCCGATGTTGCCCTGGTTGGTTGCCATGCTGGCGCTGACCTCGGCGGGCTCGGTCGGCACCCGGCCGGCGCGGGGCGGGGTGTTGGGCTTGCTGGGTTGCTCCGCAGACTCGGGGTACTGGCAGTTGCCGCCGAGCCCTTCCGCTGCGACGAAGGGGGGTAGTGCGCCGGCTTCGGCGGGCGCCGGGACGTCGAAGGGCGAGGTTTCTGTCGGTTGCGCCGCGGTGGTCTGCGCGGACCCTCCCGGACCTCCGGAGTCGCGGTTGGTCAGGACGATGGTGGCGGACACGGCGCCGACGACGACGACCGCGGCCACGACGGAGCCGATGATCGTGTACAGGCGGCGCTTGCGCTCGTTTTCGGCACGCCGCTCGAGTTGACGTTCGAGCTTGCGTTTGGCGTTGGCCCGCCGTTGTTCGTTCGTCGGCACAGCCGGCATCCTCCTCGGGTGTCGATCGGTCGGCACCGAGTGTGCCACGCGAGACAGGCGTGGGAAGCTGGACGGGTGTTGATCACCGGATTCCCGGCCGGCATGTTGGCGTGCAACTGCTACGTGCTGGCCCCGCGACAGGGCGCCGACGCCATCGTCGTCGACCCTGGGCAACGGGCGATGGCACCGCTGCGGCGGATCCTGGACGAAAACCGGCTGACCCCGGCGGCAGTGCTGCTCACGCATGGCCACATCGACCACATGTGGTCTGCGCAGAAGGTCGCTGACACCTACGGTTGCCCGACATTCATCCATCCGGCGGACCGGTACATGCTCACCGACCCGGTCAAGGCGTTCGGTCAGGGATTTTTCGTCGGCGTGGGCCGGTTGGCCGTCGCGGCGTTGTTCCGTGAGCCCAAGCAGGTGCTCGAGCTCGACCGGGACGGTGACAAAATCGAGCTCGGTGGCATCACGGTCGCCGTCGATCACACCCCGGGTCATACGCGGGGCTCGGTGGTGTTTCGCGTCGAGCAGGGGCCCGAACAGGTGGCCTTCACCGGCGACACCCTGTTCCGCTCCTCGGTCGGGCGTACCGATTTGCCGGGCGGCAGCGGCCGGGATCTGATGGAGTCGCTGGTGACCAAACTGTTGGTGCTCGACGACGAGACCCTGGTATTACCGGGACACGGCGAGCGCAGCACCATCGGCATCGAACGCCATACCAACCCTTTCCTCGAAGGTCTGACAGCGTGACTGACACCTCCCCCCGGACGTCGTTTCGGGCCCCCAAGGGCGTCCCCGACTACCTACCGCCTGAGTCGGCCGAGTTCGTGGCTGTGCGCGGTGGGCTGCTCGACGCCGCTCGGCGCGCCGGGTACGGCGACATCGAGTTGCCGATTTTCGAAGACACCGCTTTGTTCGCCCGCGGGGTGGGGGAGTCGACCGACGTGGTGTCCAAGGAGATGTACACCTTCGCCGACCGGGGTGACCGCTCGGTCACCTTGCGTCCGGAAGGTACCGCCGGGGTGATGCGGGCGGTGATCGAGCATGGTCTGGACCGTGGTCAGTTGCCGGTCAAGCTCTGCTACTCAGGGCCGTTTTTCCGCTACGAACGCCCACAGGCCGGCCGCTACCGCCAGCTGCAGCAGGTCGGCGTGGAGGCCATCGGCGTCGACGATCCGGCGTTGGACGCCGAGGTGATCGCGGTCGCCGACGCCGGGTTCCGATCTCTGGGACTGGACGGATTCCGGCTGGAGATCACGTCGCTGGGTGATGACTCGTGCCGTCCGCAGTACCGAGAGTTGCTGCAGGACTTCCTGTTCTCGCTGGATCTGGACGAAGAGACGCGAACTCGGGCGAGCATCAACCCGCTTCGGGTTCTCGACGACAAACGCCCGAACGTGCGGAAGATGACTGCCGATGCCCCGGTGATGCTCGACCATCTCTCTGCACCGGCCAAGGCCCATTTCGACACGGTGCTGGCACATCTGGATGCGTTGTCGGTGCCTTACGTGATCAATCCGCGGATGGTGCGCGGCCTGGACTACTACACCAAGACGACGTTCGAGTTCGTCCACGACGGTCTCGGTGCGCAGTCGGGCATCGGTGGTGGCGGCCGCTACGACGGGCTGATGCGTCAACTCGGTGGAAAAGATCTGTCCGGCATCGGTTTCGGTCTTGGTGTCGACCGCACATTGCTGGCATTGCACGCCGAGGGCAAGATCGCCGGCGCTGGCGCGCGAGTCGATGTCTACGCCGTGCCCGTCGGGGCCGATGCGAAGGTGCGCCTGGCGGTGCTGGCGGCGGAGCTGCGCCAGGCGGGCGTGCGGGTCGACATGGCTTACGGTGACCGCAGCCTCAAGGGTGCGATGAAGGGGGCCGACCGCTCCGGTGCGGCCATCGCCCTGGTCGCCGGCGAACGGGACCTGCAGGCGGGCACGGTCGGGGTGAAGAGCCTGGCCACCGGTGAGCAAGTGGACATCCCCCTCGACGACGTGGTGGCAGAGGTCCTATCCCGGCTGGCCTGACTGAGCCGGGTTGAGAATGCCGGGAATGACGAAGTCGCGCAGCAGCGCACGGCGCTCTTGTCTCGTCTCGTCGGGCCGCGTTGTGAGGTGTTCCATCAGAAGCATTTGTGCCACCCGCACCAGCCAGTCGGCGACGGCGTCGGGGTCGAGGTGTGCGCGCAGTTCACCGGCGGCTTTGGCCGCCTCCACGTGCGGTCGCAACACGTCGCGAATTCGGTCGCGGAACGAGCCGGACGCCGCGACGGAGACTGTCATGGTCAGGCTTTCTGGAGAGAACAGCACGCTGAGCCACCGGGACTGTTCGACGGCTCCGACCGCGCCGTCGAGTGCATCGAGCAGGCGGTCGCCGAAGGACCCGTCGTCGCGTTGCAGCGCCCGTTCGGCGCCGTCGATGACTCCGGCCGTCTCGCGTAGAAGTACGAAAGCCAGGACGTCGTCGCGCGTCCCGAAATACCGGTACACCGTGGTGCGGTGCACCGAGGCCGCTTTGGCGATGTCGTCGACGGTCGTGCGATTGACGCCACGCCGCTCGTAGCAGACTTCAGCCGCGTCCAGTAGGCGCCGGCGAGCCTCGTCGTCGTCGACCGGCGGCCGGTCACCCCAGGGTGCAGGGCGCGAGGCCGGCTCGGTGACGCGAAGTCGGCGCGGTGTCACGATCTTCTCCGTCCCGGTGGGGCAACATTGAGAAACAACCTAGCGAATGCCTCGCGGCATTCGGTCTCACTCGGCGGCGGTACGCACGCCAGCGGGCTGCCCGCATCTCGTAAAGGCGCCGGCGTCCGAACGGGAGCGCGATGGCGTGAACGTCACGTGCAGCGCATGTGGTCCACGTAGCGCGGTGCCGACCTGGCTTGTGATGGTGGAGGTTTCGGCGTGCCGTGAATCGAGCGCGAGGTCGGGTAACCGTTCGACGAGCGCCCGCAGCGCGGCGAGGAGTTCGGTGTTGGCCAGCCAATTCCCGATGCAGCTGTGTCGGCCCTGCCCGAACGACACGGTGGGCATCACATTGCGGGTGATGTCGAACTCGTCGGGCCGCGGATACACCGCTGGATCGCGGTTGGCGGCGTTGATGGCGAAGATCATCGGGGTCAGAGCGGGAATATCGATGCCCTGCCACGTCGTGGCCTCAGGGCAGGCGCGAGGCAGCATCCCGACGGCCGGTTCCCATCGCAGACCCTCCCACACCGCGGACTGCAGGTAGCGGTCCAAGTCAGACCGCAGTAGTTCCCATTGCCCGGGATGATTGAGCAGGGCCGACAGGATGTTGCCCAAAGCCAGCGCGGTCGTGTCGGCACCGAGCGGGAACAGCATCCGAAGGAACGTCAATATCTCCTCGTCTGAAAGGTTCTCGCCGCCCTCGGTGGTTTCGTTGATCAGCATCGAAATCATGTCCTCGCCAGGTTCCCGGCGTCGCATGGCCAGCAGCGGAGCGACGTAGGCGGTGAATTCGGCGGCGCACCTGACCGCCGCCGGGGGGTCGAAGGGGTATTGGATCATTGCCTGCGCCCAACGGTGAACGTTGGCTTCGTCGTCGACCGGGAAGCCCAGCAACCTGCTGATGATCAGCAGCGAGTAGCGGTGCGTGAATTCGCCAACCAGATCGGCGGTGCCGCGCACGGTGAAGTGATCGATCAACTCGTTGATGACCGGTTCGATCACCGGCTCCAGATAGTCCTGGACACGGGTGCGTCGCAGCGGAGCTGACACCAGGCTACGGCTGGCGCGATGTTCGGCACCCGACATGCTCAGTACCGTCCTGCCGAACACCGGTTCGGTGGTCATCGCGTACACCGGTGCCGCGGGAAATGTCGCTTCGTCGCGGAAGGCCGCACGGACCAGCTCGTCGGTCAACAGCAAGACCGCTTTGACCCCGGCAAACGGAACGATCGCGTAGCGCCTTCGCTCGCGCAGTCGGGCGAGTACGGCATGGAGGTCCGGTTGGTCGTCGAACGCGAAATCGATTCCCTCGACGTCGATGGGTCCCAGGGTCTGCATGAAGCCTCACGCTAGCCCTGATGCAACATTCAACGCAATATGTCGTGCGTTGCACAGGCTGCGGACGGCCGGTTTGGCTGCCCCGGAAACTCTGGGCTTTTACCGTGACAACCAGGATCGAGGCGAAGGAGTCGTCGCTATGTGGTTTGACCAGTGGAACGAGATTGTCAGGACCTTGCTGGTCGGTTGCGCCGCCTACGTCGCCCTGATTCTGGTGCTGCGAGTATCAGGCAAGCGCACCCTGGCAAAACTCAACGCGTTCGACTTGGTGGTCACGGTCGCCGTCGGGTCGACCCTGGCCACCATCCTGCTCAACACTGATGTGTCGTTCGCCGAGGGCGCGGTCGCATTCGCGTTGCTCGCGACGCTGCAGTTCCTCGCTGCGACGATCTCGACCCGGTTTCAGGCTGGCCGCTCTGTGCTGACCGCGCGACCCACGCTGCTCCTGTCGGAAGGTCGTGTGCTCGAAGAGGCGTTGAGTCGTCAGCGGGTCAGCATCGACGAGATCCGGCAGGCAGTCCGGTCGTCAGGCCACGGTGACCTCAACGAGATCGCGGCAGTTGTCCTGGAGTCCGACGGGTCGCTGAGCGTCATCGCCGGGAACAAGGTCGGTGACTGGTCCGCGTTGGCGGGATTGAGGAACTTACCTCCCGCACGCTGATAGACGGCGGGCCGCTCAGATAGCCATCGCGGCTCGGACGTCGTCCTCCGATGCCGAGCCGCCGGTTCCGCTGGCGGTGACGCGGCCCGCCTCCAGGATGTAATAGCGCTGCGACGACTCCAGCGCGAAGCCGATGTGCTGCTCGACGAGCAGCACCCCGAGGTCGCCCCGGTTGGTCAGCGCGGTGATCGCCTCTTCGATCTCGTGGACCACCGAAGGCTGGATACCCTCGGTCGGCTCATCGAGAATCAGGCACTTCGGGGTGGTGATCAACGCTCGCGCGATGGCGAGTTGTTGGCGCTGACCGCCGGAGAGCAGCCCGGCGCGCCGGCTCAGCAACTCCTTGAGCGCAGGGAAGAGATCGAGTTGCTCGTCGATGAGCGCTTTTCCGTTCTTGCGACCGTCGGCGACCACCTGGAGGTTCTCCGAGGTGGTCAGTTGTCCGAAGGACTGCTGGCCCTGCGGCACGTAGGCCAGGCCGCGGCCCACTCGGGCGCTGGGGCGCAGCTTGGTGACATCCTCGCCGTCGAACAGCACCTTGCCCGCTGCGCACTTGAGTAGACCGACCGCCGCGCGTAGCAGCGTGGTCTTGCCGGCACCGTTGTGTCCCATCACCGCGGCAACACCGTCGGTGGGCACCTCGACGCTGACGCCGTGGATGACCTCGCTGCGGCCGTAACCGGTGCGGACGTCGACCAGTTGCAACATCAGGGACGCTCCTCAATGAGTTCGATGCCGTCGGCGCCCGCGGCCGCGGTGCCCAGGTAAACCTCCTGGACTTTGGGATCGGCCTGCACCTCGGCGACCGACCCTTCGGCGATGACCTGCCCGCGGGCCAGCACCGTCACCGATGTGGCGAACGCGCGCATGAAGTCCATGTCGTGTTCGACAACGACAACGGTGCGTTCGGCACCGATGCGGCGCAGCAGATTTCCGGTTTCCTCGCGCTCTTCGGCGCTCATGCCTGCCACCGGCTCGTCGAGCAGCAGCACGTCGGCGTTCTGCACCAGCAGCATGCCGATTTCCAGCCACTGCTTTTGCCCGTGGGCGAGCACTCCGGCGGGTCTGTCAGCCAGGTGGGTCAGGCCGGTGGTCTCCATAGCCTGCTCGATCTCCGGCAGCACACCTCGGCGCCGCCGCAGCAGCGTCCAGGCCGAACGCCCGGCGCCGGCAGCGATGTCGAGGTTCTGCAGCACGCTCAGCTGCTCGAACACGCTCGCGGTCTGGAAGGTTCGGCCGACGCCTTGCCGGGCGATCTGGTGCACCTTTTTGCCGAGCAACTCCACACCGGACTTGTTCACCGAGCCGGTAGCCGCGACCAGGCCGGTAATGGCGTCGATCACCGTCGTCTTGCCCGCGCCGTTGGGGCCGATCAGGAAGCGAAGGTCACCCTGGAACAGCGTGAGGTCGACGTCACTGACTGCCTTGAATCCATCGAAATCAACTGTGAGACCACGTACTTCGAGGTATTGAGCAGTCATGCCGGCGTTGCCGCCTTCGGCGGGCTCGCGGCCTGGGGGGCTCGGTTGGGCCTCCGTCATGAGCTCGTACCCACCTTCTCTGAATCTGGGTCGGCATCGGGCGTTTTCTCCGGCGGCGCTTGGGCTTGGGATCTGCGGCGACGTTTGAGGAACACCCCGAGCCCGGCCAGACCGGCTGGGAAGAAGCCGACCACGACGATGAACAGCAAGCCTTGGGCGTAGGTCCACTCCGACGGGAAACGTTCGGAGAACAATGTCTGCGCCCATGCCACACCGATGGCGCCGAGAACCGGGCCGAGAAGCGTTGTGCGACCACCGATGGCCACACCGATCAGGAACGCGATCGATGGGAGGATCCCAACCTGTGACGGGGCGATGAAGCCGACGATCGGGGCGAACAGCGCCCCGGCGATGCTGGCGAACAGCGCGGCAACGGTGTAGGCCACCACCTTGACGTTGGCAGGGTCGTACCCGAGGAATCGCACACGTTCCTCGCCGTCGCGCACGGCCACCAACAGTTCGCCGTAGCGGCTCTGCATCAGCTGGCGCACCACCGCCACCACGATCAGCAGCACCGCCGCGGCGATGAAGTACAGCATTCTGCGATTCACCGGATCGCTGAGAGTGAAACCGAAGAACGTGCGAAACCTGTTGAGACCGTTGGATCCGCCAAGACTGGTTTGTCCCACCAGAAGTATGGCCAGGGCGGCTGCCAAAGCCTGCGACAGAATCGCGAAGTAGGCGCCTTTGACCTTACGTTTGAACACCCCGAGCCCGAGCGCCGCGGCGATCCCCGCAGGGATCACCAAGATCGCGAGCAACGTGACCAGGGGAGAGGCGAAGGGTTGCCAGTATCCCGGCAGCTCACGAATTCCCTGAATCTGCATGAAATCCGGCACATCGTCGCCGAGCAGCGCAGCGTCGGCGATCTTGAGGTGCATCGCCATCATGTATCCGCCGAGGCCGAAGAACACGCCTTGACCCAGCACCAGCATGCCGCCGCGGCCCCAGGCCAGACCGATTCCGACCGCGACGATCGCGAAGCACAGGAACTTTCCCAGCAGGGACAACCGAAAATCCGACAGCACAGCCGGGGCGATGACGAACAAAACCAAAGCTGCCAGACCGAACCCGGCCCAGGTCTGCCAGCGGCCTAACAGGGTTGTCATACAAGACTCCTCGTCCGAACCGTGAACAGGCCCTGCGGGCGTGCCTGCAGGAAGATCACGATGATCACGAACACGATCACCTTGGCCAGTGACGCGGTGGTGTTGTACTCGATGAACGAGTTCAGGAAGCCCAGCGTGAACGCCGCGATCACGGTTCCCTTGATCTGCCCCAGTCCACCGACGACGACCACGAGGAACGCGTCGATCAGATAGCTCTGACCGATGGTCGGGCTGGTGGATCCGATCAGCGTCAACGCCACCCCGGCCACCGCGGCCAGTCCCGAACCGATGAAGAACGTGGTGATATCGGTCCTGCGTGACGAAATCCCGCTGGTCTCAGCGAGATCGCGGTTCTGCACGACCGCACGGATGCGTCGTCCCATCGGCGAGGTCTTGAGCACAAAGGCCAGAATCGCGACGCAGACCACTGCAAGCAACAGGATGAAGATCCGGGTCTTGGGCACCACCGCGCCCAGTACCTCCACCCCGCCGGAAAGCCATTCCGGCGCCACCACGTTGACCGCCGGCGCGCCGAAGATGTCACGCGCAACCTGTTGCAGGATCAGGCCGACTCCGAAGGTGACCAGCAGGGTGTCCAGCGGACGGTGATACATCCGCTGGATGAGCGTGACCTCGAGCAGCGCGCCCATGGCGCCGCCGACGAAAAACCCGACGACAAGTGAGATCAGTAGGGACGCGCCGGCGCTGGAGATGACCTGCTGTACGACGTAGGCGGTGTAACAACCGGCCATGATGAACTCGCCGTGCGCCATATTGATGACGCCCATCTGGCCGAATGTCAGCGACAAACCCAGAGCGGCCAGCAACAGGATCGAGCCGAGGCTCAATCCCGTTGCCAGCTGCCCAATCAGGACATCCACTGGGTGATCAGCCGGACAGGCCGGCAGCCCACGGGTAGGACTTCAGGAACGGATCCGGCTCGATCGGACCGGGCGACTCCCACACTGTGTAGATCAAACCGTCGGGCCGGATCTCGCCGATGCGGGCAGTCTTGGTGATGTGATGGTTCTCGCCGTTGATGGTGACCAAGCCCTCGGGAGCATCGAAGGTCACGCCGCCGGCGTTGTCCTGAATGTCTTTGACATCGAAGGACTGCGCCTTCTCCACGGTGTTCTTCCAGAGGTAGACCGACACGTAGGCGGCCTCCATCGGGTCTGAGGTCGGCTTGTCGGCACCGAACTTTGCCTTGTAGGCCGCGACGAACTCGTTGTTCTCCGGTGTGTCGATGGTCTGGTAGTAATCCCAGGCGGTGAGCTGACCGATGACGTTCTGAACCCCGATGCCGCCGATCTCCTCCTCGGCGATCGACACCGAGACGACCGGCATCTGCTCGGGTGTCAGGCCGACGTTGCGGTACTCCCGGAAGAACGCGACGTTGGAGTCACCGTTGAGGGTGTTGAACACCGCATCGGCGCCGGCCGTGCGCACCTTGTTGATGATGGTGGAGAAATCGGTCGAGCCGAGCGGGGTGTAGTCCTCGCCCAGGATCTCGATGTCGTGGGCCGCGGCGTAGGCCTTGATGATTCGGTTGGCGGTCTGCGGGAACACATAGTCGCTGCCGACCAGGTAGAGCGATGTGACGCCCTGCTCCTTGAGGTAGTCCAGTGCCGGCACGATCTGCTGATTGGTGGTGGCACCGGTGTAGAAGATGTTCGGCGAGGACTCCAGACCCTCGTACTGGACGGGGTAGTACAGCAGCGAATTGGCGCTTTCGAACACCGGCAGCATCGCTTTGCGGCTCGAGGACGTCCATCCGCCGAACACCGCTGCCACACAGTCACTGCTGATCAGCTTCTCGGCCTTCTCGGCGAAGACCGTCGGCTCGGAGGCTCCATCCTCGGCTACGAGCTGGATCTGCTTGCCCAGCACGCCGCCGTCGGCGTTGATCTGCTCGACCGCCAGGTCGATGGCGTTGCGAACGGTGACCTCGGAGATCGCCATAGTGCCCGACAGCGAGTTCAGCGCGCCCACCTTGACGGTGTCGCCGGAAGTGTCGACACAGGACTGTGAATTTGCTGCCTCGGTGTCGCTTGCCCTGCTGCCACATCCCGCCAGCAGCAGACTCGTCACTGCCACGACACTTCCGGCAACTAGTGAAGAACGTCTGAAGGTGGAGCGCCGGGACTGTTGCATGAACGGCCTTTCTGATGTCGACAACGCTCACCCGCTGGTGAACGGTGATGAGGCGATGCTTCTGAGTGCGTTCGGCACAGGAATCGCGACACCGCGCCGGTGTCGAATCCGGACGTTAGAGCGCGCGTGTTTCTGTCAAGTGTCTGTGTGTGACGAACAAATTAACCTGTGTCGCATCTTCGACTCGGTTTGCCGTCGTCGCGTGGGTCGACGTGAAACTGCCGAGGCGGTAACGATCGGGTACGGTCCGGCGATGTGACCAACATGCGATCAGTGACAGCAAAGGTAGGCGCGGTGCTCGGGGCAGCAGCCATGGTGGCCGCCGCCGGAATGGTCAACCCGGCGACCGCCGCCGCGCAGGATGGGCAGCAGGTCCGCTATACCGTGAGCTCGGCGGGCGCCTACGAGTTCGAGCTCTTCTACCTGACCTCCCAGCCGCCCAGCATGGAGGCCTTCAACGCCGATGCGTATGCGTACGCCAAGCGTGAGAAGGTCACCATCGCTCCTGGCGCGCCTTGGGTCTTCGAAGCGACCTTCGCCGATCCGCAGTGGGCAATCCTGACTGCCAGTAGCACCGCCCGCGGCGGACAAGCCGCCCCGGGCGCGCACTGCGACATCGCGGTCAACGGCGACGTGCTGGTCAACCATGACGACCCACACAACGTGCGTTGCCAGCTCGGTCAGTGGTGATTTAGCGCGAGGTCAACTCCGACAGTGCCGCGGGTAGCTGGTCGCGGTACAGCACGCCGAGACGCTGCGTGGCCCGAGTCAACGCGACATACAGGTCGGCGGCACCGCGAGGGCCCTCGGCCAGGATGTGCTCCGGGTGTACCACCAGCACGGCGTCGTACTCCAAACCCTTTGTGTCTGCGGGTGCCACCGCGGAGGGCACACCCGCAGGCCCGATGACCACGCAGGTTCCCTCGCGGTCGGCCTCCTCGCACAGGAATTGCTCGATCGCTGAACCCAACTCGTGATCGGCGACTTGCTGTGACCACGGCGGTGTGCCGGTGGCGCGCACCGATTCGGGCGGCGTCGCCTCCGGTGCGAACTCTGCGAGTACTCCGGCGGCGATCGCCATGATCTCCGCGGGGGTGCGGTAGTTCACCGTCAACGACCGGTATTCCCAGCGGCCCGGTACATAGGTGTCGAGCATCGCTGCCCAAGACTGAGCCCCAGCTGCGGATCGGCGCTGGGCAAGATCACCGACAACGGTGAACGACCGGCTCGGGCACCGGCGCATCAATACCCGCCACTCCATCTCGGAGAGCTCCTGAGCTTCGTCGACGACGACGTGCCCGTAGGTCCAGTCCCGGTCTGCAGCAGCGCGTTCGGCGAGCTCGCGGGTGTCGCGCTCGAGGAACCGTTCCGCCAGATCCTCGGCTTCGATCACGTCGCGGGCCAGCAGGAGATCTTCGTCTTCCATCAGATCCTCGCGGTCGACCATCAGGTCGAGCACGCCGGCCGCGTAGGCGGCCTCCTCCCGGCGCTCACGCTCGGCAGCCTCGTCGCCGGAGGTGTCGCGGCCCAACAGGTCGACGAGTTCGTCAAGCAGCGGTACATCCGCAACGGTCCATGCGTCACCGTCGGCGCGGTACAGCACCGGATCGGCGCCGGCCGCGCGTAGCTTCTCTGGTGACGAATATAGTTCTGCAAGAAGCTGTTCCGGTGTCAGTGTGGGCCAGAGCGCATCCAGTGCCGCGGTGAACCCGGCGTGGTCGGCGAGTTCGTCGAGCAGATCGGCGCGCAGGTGTTCCCAGGCGGTTCGATCGTCGCGGGTCAACCAACCGCGGCCAATCTTGGCGATCGCGCGTTCGGTCACCACCCAGGTGATGACATCGACGAACGTGGCGCGTGCATGGTTGTGCGGTTGGTCAGTGGCGCGCGCTTCGGAGATGGCCCACTCGGCAGCTGCCGGGTCGATGCGTACCGCTACGTCGGACAGTTCGATCGGCAGCGCATCGGTGGGGACGCGCTGGCGATCGGCGACCGCGGCGGCCAGTACGTCGAGCATCGCCCGCGACCCCTTGACCTGCGCCACCTCGGGCCGATCCGGCGCGCTGACCCGCAGGCCCGGTACCAGGTCGCCGGTGGTCATGAATACGACGTTGGTCTCTCCCAGCGACGGCAGCACGCGCCCGATGTGGTCCAGGAAGTCGGCGTTGGGCCCGATCACCAAGACACCGTGACTCTCCATTCGCTTGCGCTGGGTGTAGAGCAGATAGGCGACGCGGTGCAGGGCCACCACCGTTTTTCCGGTCCCCGGACCTCCTTCGATCACCAACACGCTGGGAACGTCGAGCCGGATGATCGCGTCCTGTTCGGCCTGGATGGTCGCGACGATGTCACGCATCCCGTCCCCCCGGGGCGCGTTGACCGCGGCCAGTAGTGCCACGTCACTGGAATGCCCGGGCTGTGCGCTGGCCTCACCGGCCTGCGGCCTGCCGAACACCTCGTCGGTGAAGTCGATCACGCGTCGGCCCATCGTGTGAAACTGCCTGCGCCGACGCATGTTCTCCGGATTGGCTCCGGTTGCGACGTAGAACGGCCGCGCCGCAGGCGTCCGCCAATCGAGCAGCAGGGGTTCGTAGTCGTTCGTGTCGTCGAAGATGCCGATGCGGCCGATATAGAGCTGTTCACCGGCCAGGCTGTCCAGCCGCCCGAAACACAGTCCGGCGTCGGCGACGTTGAGCCGGTCCATGCGGGTCGCTGTTGCGCGCACCTGCGCGTCGCGCTCGACCAGTGTGGAGCCATTCTGGGCGTCGACGGGGCTGCGCAACGCGGCAGCATGGCTGGCTGTGACGCGTCGACGTTCGGCATCGAGCCGGTGGTAGAGCCTGTCCACGTAGCGTTGTTCGGCCGCCAGCTCGTCGTCGTATCCGTTGAGGTTGCGATCCACCCCGTCAGCCTAGCGAGCCGATTGACAGTATCTAGAACTGGTGTTCGAATACGTGTATGCGCTGGGCGGGTCAGGCAATCGACGCCGACGACGGTGCGCTGCCGGGGTTGCAGCGGCTCGGGCTGATCCGCAGCGTGCGCACGCCGCAGTTCGACGGGATCACTTTCCACGAGGTCTTGTGCAAGTCGGCGCTGAACAAGATCCCGGCAGCATCGATGCTGCCGTTCCGCTTCACGGTCAACGCTTACCGCGGTTGCTCGCACGCCTGCCGGTACTGCTTCGCCCGGCCCACCCACGAGTACCTCGAGTTCGACTGCGGTCGCGATTTCGACACCCAGTTGGTGGTCAAGACCAACGTCGCCGAGGTGCTGCGCGGCGAACTACGCCGGCCGTCGTGGGCGCGCGAAGCAGTGGCGTTGGGCACCAATACCGATCCGTACCAGCGGGCCGAGGGGCGCTATGCGCTGATGCCCGGCATCATCGGCGCGCTGGTCGAGTCTGGCACCCCGTTCTCCATTCTGACCAAGGGCACGTTGCTGCGCCGTGATCTGCCGTTGATCGTCGATGCGGCGCGCGCCGTCGACGTGAGCGTGGCGATCTCGCTGGCCGTCGGGGATGCCGAACTGCACAGCCGGCTGGAGCCAGGTACGCCCACCCCGCAGGCGCGGCTGGACCTCATTGCGGCGATCCGCGCCGCGGGCCTGACCTGTCACGTCATGGTGGCCCCGGTGCTGCCCGGGCTGACCGATTCGCGTGAGCATCTCGATGACCTGCTGGGGCGGATCGCAGCCGCCGGCGCTACCAGCGTGACGGTCTTCGGGCTGCACCTGCGCGGCAGTACCCGGGGCTGGTTCACGGAGTGGCTGACGCGGGAGCACCCCAACCTGGTTGCTCACTACCGGCAGCTGTACCGGCGCGGGGCCTACCTGCCGTCCGACTATCGGGCGATGTTGCAGACTCGCGCGGCCGAGCTGACTGCCAAGCACGGTCTGGCCGGCGCTGCCCGGATGGCGACGACGGCGTCGGCGGCAAGCGCTGCAGAACCCGCGCAGCCAACCCTGTTTTGAGCTCCTGCCGGATAAAGCTCAGGTCGTGTTTCGCTTGACCTGATTGAACGGTACCCCGCGGTCGGCGGCGAACTCCCGGGGGAATCCGAGGATGCGCTCCCCGATGACATTGCGCGCCATCTCCGAGGTGCCCCCGCCGATCGACCCTGTCTGGCGCGACAGGTACCGCACGCCGACGTCGAGCAGGTCGGCCAACTCACCACCTTCGTCGACAACACCGGCCGTACCGGCGATCGACAGCGCGGTATCGACCTCCAGTTCGGTGGTCTCCGCATGGAACAGCCGGATCATGGTGCCGGCGTTCGGCGGAAGCGAACCATTGGTGATGCCCCGGAACACGTGGTCGATGAGCTGCTCCTTGACCAGGCGACGAGTCAGCGCACGACCAGCGATGTCTTGTACGACCGGGTTGTCACCTTGCCCAGTGAGCTCGGCCAGGCCGATGTGATCGGGCGGCATCTCGTTGGCGTTCTCCGCGGCGGTGCCGCTGGCGAATTCCGAGCCGCCGCCGACGGCACGCCGTTCGTGATGCAGTTGGCGCGAGGCCACCGTCCAGCCGTCGTTGACCTCGCCCACCACCGCATCAAGCGGCAGTTCGAGGTTGTCGAAGAACTCTTCGCAGAACTCCTCGTTCCCGTTGACCTCTTTGATCCGTCGCATGGTGATGCCCGGGGCGTTGAGCGGCACCAGGAACATGGTCAGGCCCTGGTGTTTGGGTACCGACCAATCGGTCCGTGCCAGCATCAGGCCGTAGTCACCGGCGAAGGCGCTGGTGCTCCAGGTCTTGGCGCCGTTGATGATCCAGGTGTCGCCTCGGCGTTCTGCGCGGGTGATCACCCCCGCCAGATCGGATCCGCCGTTGGGTTCTGACAGCAGCTGAACCAGGACCTCCTCTCCGCGGATGGCCGCGGAGATGCGTTGACGTTTCTGGACCTCACTGCCCATGTCCAGGATCGTCGCCGCGCAGATGGTGAACGACGGGGTGTTGAGGATCAACGGCATCTCGTAGCACTGGCACTCGGCGTTGAACGCGCGTTGGTAGGCATAGTCCAAGCCCAGGCCGCCGTACTCCCGCGGGAAGCAGATGCCGGCGAATCCGCCTGCATGCAAACGCTTCTGCAGCTCCTTGGCGCGGTCCCAGGAAGACTGCTCGGCGCGTACCGAGAACGGGGGGTGCTCTGGGTCGACCCTGGGCATGTTCGCCGCGAGCCAGGCCCGCGCTCGGGCGGCGAACTCCTCGACCGACTCGGTGGTGGTCACGGTCGCGGCCTCGGTCTCGGTCTCGGTCATGCCGGGCTCTCCGTCTTCTTGCTCAGGGAATACACCGCGCGGTGGTGATCCTGGGGGGATCCGAATATCGCGCGGTACAAAGCGGCGCGGCGCAGATACAGGTGTAGATCGTGCTCCCACGTCACCCCGATACCGCCGTGCATCTGCACACAGTCCTGGAGCATCATCGGAGCGCGTTCGCCGACATAGGCTTTGGCCACGCTGACCAGCTTGACCGCCTCGGGGGAGCGGTGCGCCACGGCGTCCACGGCAGCGGCAGTGGTCGCCCGGCATGCTTCGAACCACATCTTCATGTCTGCGGCGCGGTGCTTGAGTGCCTGGTAGGACGCCAGCGGGCGGCCAAAGCTGTGCCGGTCGAACAGCCACTGGTTGGTCATGGCCAACACGGTGTCGAGGATGCCGACCAACTCGGCACATTGCAGGATCAACGCGATCTGGCGCTGGCGTTCGATGATTGCCGGGGTCTGCTCTGTTGTGCCCAACGCTGCGGACTCGGCGATCTGGACGCCGTCGAAGTCCACACGTGCATAACGCTTCACCAGATCGACCGATGTCTGCGGTGTCACCGTGACTCCCCGCGCATCGGTCGGGACCAGGAACTGCTGCAGCCGGCCATCGCACAGCGCCACCACGAGTACTGTGTGGCTGTCCGTGCCCGCCTCGACGCGGTCTTTGACACCGTCGAGGCGGTAGCCGGCCTCGGTGCGGGTCGCTACGGTGCCCACCGCGGACCGATCCGCCGGGGCGAACGGGCGGGTGGGTTCGTAGACCGCCCAGGAGGCGACGCGCTCACCGGAGATCAACGCCTCGATGGTCGCCTCGTGACCTTCCGGCGCCTCGACGAGCCCGGCAAGCACCACGCTGACCGGATGAAGTGGTCCCGGGGCCACGGTATGCCCGATCTGCTCGGCGACCAAAGCCAGGTCGGTCACGCCGCCCGAGACCCCTCCGGACACGCTGCCGCCGCCGAGCTCTTCGGGCACCAACAGGCTGGTCCAGCCCAATTCGGCGGCGCGTTGCCACCATTCGGGTCCGAACGAGACATCCGAGGCATGCAGGCCCCGCACGTGGGTCAGCGATGCCTGCTTTTCCAGGAAGGTCTGCGTCGTCGACGCGAAGAGCATCTGCTCCGGGTCGGCCACGGTCATCAGGCGATGACCAACGCCGGAACGTCGGGCTTGTATACCTTCTTGTTCGGTACCTTGAACAGCTCGACGAGGTTGCCGCCCATCACCTTCCGGATGGCGTCTTCGTCGAGGCCATTCTGCTCGAGTTGGTCGACCAGTGTGATCGGGTCGGCGAGCCCTTCCGGGTGCGGCCAGTCCGAGCCGAAGATGACCCGGTCGATGCCCAACAGATCGGCCATCTGCCCGAAGTCGTCCTCCCAGAACGGCGCGACGTAGACGCCGCGCTTGAACGCCTCGATCGGGTTCTCCGGGAACTCCTGGGGCATCTTCTTGTAGACGTCCTGGAACTGATAGAAGAGGTAGGGGACCCAGGACGCGCCGTTCTCGATCGACAGGATGCGCAGGTCCGGGTTGCGTGACAGCGCACCGTGGCACACCAACGCGGCCATGGTGTCCTCGATGGGGCGCTTACCCATCGCGACCATGCGGAACGCGGTGGGCCGGAACGGCAGGAACTCGTCGGCTGGTTCCCAGTCGTTGAGGTACTGCGCATAGCCGCTGTCGGACGCGTGCATGCACACCGGGATCCCGGCCTTGACGCAGGCATCCCAGAACGGATCGAACTCGGGCAGGCCCAACGAGCGGGTGCCGCGGTAGCCGGGAACCGGCGCCGGGCGTACCAGCACGGTCTTGGCCCCGCGCTCCAGACACCACTCGAGCTCTTCGAGGGCGCGGTCGACGACCGAGAGGTTGATCACCGGCGTGGACAGGATGCGGCCCTGGTAGTCGAACTGCCATGTCTCGTACATCCATTGATTCAGTGCGTGGATGATGTCCAGGATCAGATCGGGATCGTCTTTCATGCGCTCCTCGACCAGGCTGGCCAGCGTCGGGAACATGATCGTGTAATCCAGGCCCAGTCCGTCGATCACCTCGAGGCGGGCTTCGGGATTGCGGAAGGCAGGAATGGCCTTCATCGGCTTACCCATCACCTCTCGGAAGCTCTTGCCGCCGCTGCCGTGCCTGAAGTACTCCTCCTGGGCGCCGGGGCGGGCGACGACCTCGAAGGTCGGGTTGGGGATGTAATCGCTGATGTGGTTGCGAACAACGATCTTGGTGCGTCCGTGCACATCGATGTAGTCGATGACGCCCTTGCGGTGGTCCGGAAGGAACTGGGTCAGCGCTTCCTTGGGCTCGTAGAAGTGATTGTCGGCATCGAACACCGGATAGTCGAGGTGGCGTGATGGCATGGTGTTGCCTCCTGACGCGTCGAAGGTAGGTGGGCTGGTAATGGCATTACCGCTTGGTGGTAACGACATTACCACGCGCTTGTGTAACGGCGCCATAGCCGGTTGCGCGGCTGTCATTGCAGGTCAAAGCTCTGAGTCGGTGAGTCCTCGCACGCACAACGTGTAGAGGTGGGTGCCGTCGATCGGCACCCCGTTGAGCTCGGTGCCCAGCTCACGTAGCCGCAGCGCCCCCAACACCGTCTGCATCAGGATCGCGGCGTCGGTATTGACGTCGAGGTCTGCGCGGAAAGCCTTCTCGGCGATACCGCGGCGCAGGACGTCGACGACCAGCTGGTGCAGCGGTGCGAGCACCTTGGCGAACTCCTTGGGCCGGTGCTCGAGCAGGTGGTCGTTGTAGTAGGTCAAGCCCCTGTTGATGCTGTCCTGCGTGCTCGATTCGGCCGGGGCGCCGATGCGTTCGATCAGCCTGCGCAGTGCCTCGGCGCTGGGCAGGGTTTCGGTCTCGGCCCGCCACTTCTCGGTGGCGTCGGCCATGATCTTCTCGACCAGGGCCAACAACAGCTCGTCCTTGGTGGCAAAGTGCTGGTAGAACGCCCTCAACGAGGTCTTCGATCGCTCCACCACCTCCAGGACGGTGAAGTCGGTGCGGCCGGTCTCGCCGAGGATGGCCAGTGCCGACCGCATGAAGCGGGTGGCGCGAGACTCGGGCTCCGCTGCTGCCGTCCCCATCTGGGGTTCTTTGGCCGCTTTCGCCGCCCGCACGCCCCTCACGGTCATCGAAGCCATCCTTCCGCTGGGGAGAAGTAGTTGGTAATGACGTTACCGCCAGCGGCGAAGCTCGGTTACTGTTCCCTGCGACAGTTACTCGGTTGGAGGCGATCACACACATGACAGCGGATTCAGGACAGGCGCAGTGGACCGTGCAGGGACTGCTGGATCTGTTCGACCCAGAGCCGAGCGGTCAGGACACATACACGGTGCAGACAGGTCTCGCCGGCGAGGACGAGCGCCAGGTGGTGGAGGGCACACAGATCCTGGCAGCCTCGATCGTGGCTGCTGCCAAGCAGTTTCCGGACAAGTCGATCCGTTCGGCGTACGCGGTGTTCGCGCGCGCGGTGATGGTCAGCGCCGGTCCGGTCGAGCTACAGGTCGACGTCGTCAGCGCCGGGCGCTCGACGGCCACCGCGGTGATTGCCGCAGTGCAGAACGGTAAGCGCTGCATCACCACCACGGTGCTGGCCGATGTTCCGACCGAAGACGTGATCCGTCATCAACTGCCCAAACCCGACGTGGCCGCACCCGCCGACTCGAACGTCTCACCGATGCCCATGGTCGGGCGCGAACTGCGCCTGGTCGACGTCGTCGACGTCAACAGTCCCGACGAGGTCGGTCCGCCCGAGCTTCACGCCTGGCTGCACTACGACCCGATTCCCACGCGTGACGATCTGGCCAAGGCGCTTGTCGCATACTTCACCGGCCATCTGGGGATTTCGACGACAATGCGGGCCCACGAGGGCATCGGTACCAGTCAGGCGCACTTGACTGTGTCCACAGCTCCGATGACAGTGTCGGTCAGTTTCCACGAGCCGGTTCGGTGGGACGGGTGGTTGCTCTACAGCCACGAGAGCACTCAGGTCGGGGCCGGTATGTCCTATGTGCGCGGCACCGTGCACACCGAGCACGGTGAGCTCATCGCGTCGTTCACCCAGGACGCCCTGATCCGGCCGCTGCGGACCACCGACGCGGCGATCAAGCACCAGTCGCGGCTGTAGCCGACCGCAGCGCAGACTGCAGCACCTCCAGCGGCAGACCGCCGAGATCCAGTGCGTGACTGTGGAACTCCTTCAAGGCCATGCCCTTTCCGGTCATCTCTGCGCGCAGCTGATTCCAGATGCGTTGGCCGATGGCATATGAGGGCGCCTGACCTGGCCATCCGAGGTAGCGGTCGAGTTCGAATTGCAGATGTTCGGCGCCCATCGCGCTGTGCCGGGTCAAGAAACCCCATGCTTTCTCGGCATCCCAGACTCCTCCTCCGGGCGCAGACATCGCGCAGTGCACGCCGATGTCGATGACCACCCGCGCGGCGCGGAAGCGTTGTGCGTCAAGCATCCCGATGCGGTCCCCGGGATCGTCGAGCCATCCCAGCTCAGCCATCAGTCGCTCGGCGTAGAGCGCCCAACCTTCGCCGTGCCCAGAAACGAAGCACCCCAACCGGCGCCACCGGTTGAGCCGGTCGGCGAGGAACACCGCGCGCCCGATCTGCAGGTGATGCCCGGGGACTCCCTCGTGGAACACGGTGGTGGTTTCCTGCCAGGTGTGAAACGTGTCCACGCCGTAGGGCACCGACCACCACATCCGCCCGGGTCTGCTGAAATCCTCCGATGGTCCGGTGTAGTAGATCCCGCCGGTATGTGTCGGCGCGATACGGCATTCCAGCCGCCGCAGCGGGTCGGCGATGTCGAATTCGGTGTCGGCGAGCGCGTCAACGGCGCGGTCCGACAGGTCCTGCATCCAGGCCTGCAGCGCGTCCACGCCGCGCACCAGATATCGTGGCTCGCCGTCGAGTCTGCGCAGTGCCTCACCCACCGAGGATCCGGGGTAGAGCTGCTGCGCCAGCGACTCTTGTTCGGCCACAATATCTTCCAGAATCGATAAACCCCACTGGTAGGTCTCGTCCAGATCGACATCGGCCCCTAGGAACGAGCGGGACCACAACCGGTAGGCGTCGCGGCCCACGGCGTCTTCGGCGCGTGCGCGCGGCGCTATCTCGTCGCCGAGTATCCGGCCCAGCTCGCGATAGGCGTTGGCCGCGTGGGAGGCGTTGGTCAGCAGTTCGTCGCGCAGTGTCGGATTCTCCGGCACTGCAGTGGTCACCAGGTCCAGCAGCAACTGCTGGGTGCTGGTCGACTGGTCGATACCGCGTGCGATCTGACGCACTGCCGGCGGATTGGGGCCCGCGGCCGCAGCCCGCAGCGCGTCGGCGTAGCCGGCGATCCGGCCGGGTAGCCTGGCCAACCGAGTGTTGATCGCTGCCCAGTCCTGCTCGGTCTGGGTCGGCATCAGATCGAAGACCTTGCGCATCGACTGCAGCGGTGAGGCGATCACATTGAGCTCGCCGAGGTCGAAGCCGGCGTCGTTGAGGTCGATCAGCACGCTCAGACGTTCCCGCAGCGCCGCCACCGTGACTGTGTCGACGTCGTCGGCGGGAGAGACGGTTTCGAGCTCGCGGAGGGCATCGCGTGCGGCGTCGGCCCGCGCGGCCACGCCGGCGGGGGAGTAATCGGTGATTTCGGTGTCGTGGCCGCTGATCCCCATTTCGGTCGCTGCGCAGGGGTCGAGTTCGGCAAGCGTGTCGAGATAGCGTTCGGCGACCGCATCGACGGCCGTTGTCGGCCTACCCAAGGTTTCTGGTCGCGAACGTGTCGCAGGTCCGCGGGTCGCCGGTGCGGTAACCCTCGGTGAACCATTTCTGCCGTTGGGTCGCCGAGCCGTGGGTCCACGCCTCCGGGTTGACCCGGCCGGTCGCCGCCTCCTGGATGCGGTCGTCGCCGACGGCTGCGGCCGCCGACAGGGCGTCGGCGATGTCGCGATCGGTCAACGGTTTGAGAAACGTGACGTCAGTGCCCTCTTGTTTCGTTATCGCCGCGTAGTGTGCCCAGACGCCGGCATAGCAGTCGGCCTGCAGTTCGGTGCGCACACCGGCACCGGTCGGGCCCTGGGCGCCGGGTCCCTGGGAGCGGCCCAGGATCCCTTGCAGGTTCTGCACGTGATGGCCGAATTCGTGTGCGACGACGTACTCCTGGGCCAGCGGTCCGCCGCTGGCACCGAACCGGGTTTGCAGCACATCGAAGAACTCGACATCAAAGTACGCGGTCTGGTCCGCCGGACAGTAGAACGGACCGACGTCGCTGGTGGCAGGCCCGCACGCGGTGTTGACGTCATTACTGAACAGTGCGACCTGCGGCCGGGTGTACTGGCCCGGCAGCAGTTGGGCCCAAATGGCGTCCAGCGAGTTGCCCGTCGCCAGTACCCGGCATTGCACGATCGTGTTGGCGTCCTCGCCGGTCCGGCACTGGCTGATGTCGAACCCCGGAGCTGCGAAGCCGTCGGTGTTGTACTGCTGTTGTTGCGGCATCACGGTGCCGGGGTCGACCCCGAGCAGCAGCGCCACCACGACGATCAAGAGCCCCCCGACACCCCCGCCGACGGCGATGCCACGTCCCGGGCCGCGTCCGGTGCCGCCACTTGACGAAGCGGTACTGGTGTCGATGCGCATACCTTCGTTGAAGGTCATGCCGGCTAGCTTCGCACATCGAGGTTGCGTCGGACACCGCATCGGCGACGCGTCAGCGTCAGGTTACGGCGAAGCGTGTCGCGCAGTAGTCACGCAGGTTGTAGAGGAACTTCTGGAACATCGCGCCCATCACCGGCTTGCCCAACGTCATCCCGGCGCGCGCGGCCACGCCGCGCGGTTTCATCGCCATCACCCAGGTCAGGTGGCAGCCGCCGGGGGTGCGCACCACCCGGTAGTCCTCGGCGAACGCGGCGATGCTGTTCGTCGATGCCTCGTTGAAGCGAAAAGCCATGCGTCGGTAAGGTTCCCAAGCCAGAAACTCCTCGTCGCCGACGATGCCCCCGCGCATCGTGACCGTGCGGGTGGTCCCGACCCCGCGAGGTTCGGCACTGGTCCACGTCACGTTGGTGATCACCGTCGCCCAGTGTGGCCACGACTCTGCGTCGGCGAGCACCTCGAACAGCTGCTCTGGGGTGACGGGTAGGTCGACGGTGCTGACGAAGCGAAACGGCGCGGTTTCGACGAAGTTCAGATCGACGTGTTCGCAGGCCTGCATGGCCCTACACAGTAGGTCATGGTGGTTGGTCAGGCCGGGTGCGTGCGCACGCTCGGCGAGCTCCGCGGCGGTGACCTCTAGACTGATTCGTTGACATTCCCCCGCGAACAGGAGTACTTCGTGCTGCGCAGCCATGCCGCCGGATCGTTGCGGCCCGCCGACGCCGGTCAGACCGTGACATTGGCGGGCTGGGTGGCGCGACGACGCGACCACGGCGGGGTCATCTTCATCGACCTGCGCGACGCCTCCGGTGTGTCGCAGGTGGTTTTCCGCGAAGGCGACGTGCTGGCCCAGGCGCACCGGTTGCGCGCCGAGTTCTGCATCGCGGTGACCGGCGCCGTCGAGGTCCGACCGGAGGGCAACAGCAACCCGGAGATCCCCACCGGCGACATCGAGGTGAATGCCACGACACTGACCGTTCTGGGAGAGAGCGCGCCGCTGCCGTTCCAGCTCGACGAGACCGCCGGTGAGGAAGCCCGACTGAAGTACCGCTACCTGGACCTGCGCCGGGAGGGACCCGGGAATGCTCTGCGGTTGCGCTCGAAGGTCAACGCGGCGGCCCGCGAAGTCCTCGCGGCGCACGATTTCGTCGAGGTCGAGACCCCGACCCTGACCCGATCCACCCCTGAAGGCGCTCGCGACTTCCTGGTCCCGGCCCGGCTGCAGCCGGGGTCGTTCTACGCGCTGCCGCAGAGTCCGCAGCTGTTCAAACAACTGCTGATGGTGGCGGGTATGGAGCGCTACTACCAGATCGCGCGGTGTTACCGCGACGAGGATTTCCGCGCCGACCGGCAACCCGAATTCACCCAGCTGGACATCGAGATGAGCTTCGTCGACGCCGACGACGTGATCGCGGTGTCCGAGGAAGTGCTCCGGGCGCTCTGGTCTCTGGTCGGATATGAGCTGCCGTTGCCACTGCCGCGGATCAGCTACGCCGACGCCATGCGTCGGTTCGGCACCGACAAGCCCGATCTGCGGTTCGGGCTGGAACTCGTCGAATGCACGGACTACTTCGCCGATACCCCGTTCCGGGTGTTCCAGGCCCCCTACGTCGGTGCGGTCGTGATGCCCGGCGGGGCGTCACAACCGCGTCGGACGCTCGACGGCTGGCAGGAGTTCGCCAAGCAGCGCGGTCACAAGGGCCTGGCCTATGTGCTGATCGGTGACGACGGCGAACTCGGCGGTCCGGTCGCCAAGAACCTCACCGACGTCGAACGCGCGGGCCTGGCCGCTCATGTCGGCGCCCAGCCGGGGGACTGTGTGTTCTTCTCGGCCGGTCCGGCCAAAGCGGCCCGGGCGCTGCTGGGGGCGACCCGTATCGAGGTCGCCAAGCGCCTCGACCTCATCGACCCGAACGCCTGGGCGTTCACCTGGGTGGTGGATTGGCCGATGTTCGAGCCGGCCGCGGAGGCCGCCGCCTCCGGTGATGTGGCGGTCGGGTCCGGGGCCTGGACCGCGATGCATCACGCCTTTACCGCGCCGAAGTCGGAGTCGGAAGCCACCTTTGACACTGATCCGGCCGGTGCGCTCTCCGATGCCTACGACATCGTCTGCAACGGCAACGAGATCGGTGGCGGTTCGATTCGCATCCACCGCAGCGACGTCCAGGAGCGGGTGTTCGCGATGATGGGCATCGATCACGACGAGGCCCGGGAGAAGTTCGGATTCCTGTTGGACGCCTTCACTTTCGGCGCCCCGCCGCACGGCGGTATCGCCTTCGGCTGGGATCGGATCACCGCGTTGCTGGCCGGGGTGGACTCGATCCGCGAGGTCATCGCATTCCCGAAGTCCGGCGGTGGTGTCGACCCGCTGACCGACGCCCCGGCGCCGATCACCGTGCAACAGCGCAAAGAGTCCGGAATAGATGCCAAACCCGAGAAGCTTGAGAAGACATGACCGACAAAGAGAAGCTCTACTCCGATACTGCGGCACTCGATGAGTTCAACCGCAACATCGTCAACGAGTTCCGCGCCAACGGCGGGCGGGTCGGCGGTCCGTTCGAAGGCGCGACGCTGCTGCTGCTCCATACCACCGGTGCGAGATCGGGTCGCCCGCGGATGTCCCCACTGGCGTACCTGACCATTGACGACAAGATGATCATCGTGGGTTCGTATGCCGGAGGGCCGAAGGATCCTGCGTGGGTGCACAATCTGCGCGCCAATCCGACAGCGCACATCGAGCTCGGCGACGACAGCTTCGACGTCGTTGCCCGGGAGTTGTCGGCCGACGAACGTGCGGCGACCTATCCGAAGATCGTCGAGATTGCCCCGGTGTTCGCCGACTACCAAGCCAACACCTCGCGTGCGATCCCGCTGTTCGAGCTGAGCCGCGACTAGGCCCTGGCTCAGCGGAAACGCGCCGGAGCGGGGGTACGATCCGCGCGTGCAGTCCGATGCAGGGCCGAAGGCGGCCGAGAAGCCAGGGAGTACGCAACGCCACAAGCGTGCTGTACGCGCCACCGTCCTGACGACGGTACTGGCCGTCCTGGGCGTCTACGTCGCCTCCATCGTCGGGTACGCGCTTCTGGAGCCGCCACCGGCCCCCTTCGAGTTCTCTGAAGCCTCGGTCGATGCGCAGACATCGGTGATCATCCGACTGCACCAGCTCGAGACCGCGGACAACCGGTTGACGGTGGACGTGTTGCTCCATCCGGGCGACGACCTCATCGCGGAGGGTCCCGAGGTGCTGGAGAATCCCATTGTGCGGCTGAGCTCGTGGACGCAGTCCCGCGAGTTGATCTACATTCGCGATGAACTCAAGAGCAACGCGTCCAAAGTCGAGTTGACCGCCGTCGGTGATCCCGACAACTGGCCACTGGACACCTACACCACCAACATCCTCGGCGTGGAGGCATTCTTGGGCGACGGCGCCGAGCGCCGTGCGCTCGAAGCGAGGATCATCGTCGCGGGCAGCGTCAACGGGTGGACGGTGCAAACCGACTCCGGCACAATCGATGCACCCTGGGGTCCGATTCCGAGCGTCCAGTTCACCCTGCAACGCACCCGTGGCGCTCATGCCATCGACGTCGGTATCCTGCTGGTGCTGCTCACATTGCCGGCGACGGCGCTGTTCGTTTCCATCGAGATGCTGCTCCGGCGGCGAAAATTCCTGCCGCCGTTCATCACCTGGTTCGCAGCCATGTTGTTCGCCGTGGTGCCGTTGCGCAATGTGTTGCCCGGTTCGCCTCCACCGGGGTCCTGGGTCGACCTGGCGGTCGTTCTGTGGGTGCTGCTGGCCCTGGCGGGGGCGATGGTCATCTTCATCATCGCGTGGTGGCAGCAGACCAAGGGCGAGCTTGAGTCCGCTAGTCCAGCCGTTCGATAATGGTGGCGTTGGCCATGCCGCCGCCTTCGCACATCGTCTGCAGTCCGTACCGACCGTCGCGCTGTGCCAGTGCGTTGACCAGCGTGGTCATGATGCGTGCTCCGCTGGCACCGAGCGGGTGACCGATCGCGATCGCGCCGCCGTTGACATTGGTCTTGGCCAGGTCTGCTCCGGTCTCCTGAGCCCAGGCCAGAACCACGGGTGCGAATGCCTCGTTGACTTCGAACAGATCGATATCCGACAGCGACAGACCAGCCCGGGAGAGCACGTGCTCGGTGGCCGGGATGACACCGGTCAGCATGTAGAGCGGGTCCGACCCGACCGCAACCGTGGTGTGGATGCGTGCCAGCGGACGTAGTCCGAGTCGCCGCGCGGCCGCGCCGCTGGTGATCATCAGCGCCGCGCTGCCATCAGACAGCGGTGAGCTGTTGCCGGCTGTGATGTGCCACCCGATCTGCGGGAAACGGGCCGCGATTGCCTCGCTGTAGAACGCCGGCTTCAGGGCGGCCAGACCTGCCGCCGTGGTGTCGGGACGAATGATTTCGTCCTGCTGCAGCCCGGCGATCGGCGCGAGCTCGGAGTCGAAGAGCCCGTCTTTGGTCGCGCCCGCAGCCTTCTGGTGGCTTGCCGCGGAGAGTTCGTCGAGTTGGGCACGGGAGAGCCCCCACCGAGCGGCGATCAACTCTGCGCTGATCCCTTGAGGCACCAGCCCGTCCGGGTACCGGTCGGCCACCCCATCGCCGAAAGGATTGCTACCGGGCCACACCGAGGAGCCCATGGGCACGCGGCTCATCGATTCCACCCCGGCGGCGATGACGACGTCGTAGGCACCTGCCACCACGCCGTGGGCAGCGAAGCTGACGGCCTGTTGGCTGCTACCACACTGCCGGTCAACAGTGGTGCCCGGCACACTGTCCGGGAAACCCGCGCCCAGCAGCGCGTTTCGGGCGATATTGGCGGCCTGGTCGCCGACCTGGGTGACCGCACCGGCGATCACGTCGTCCACGTCGGCCGGATCGACGCCTGTTCTGGCCATCAGCGCGCGCAGGCTGTGTGCCAGCAGGTCGGCGGGCAACGTATCATGCAGCGCGCCAACGGGCTTGCCCTTGCCGACGGGCGTGCGGACGGCGCCGACAATGACGGCGTCGCGGTCGGAATAGCCTGGCATGAGGTCCCTCCCTGAAAATCGCATCTGGGTATGGCAATCTATACTCAGATGTAACGCCTGAGTTCAGTCAAAGCAACCCAGCCGGGAAGTGATGTAGATGACAGTCCTGCACGGCGCACTCGCCGATCGCGACAGCTGGTCGGCCATCGGCCGATGCCCGATCGAGAAGACGATGGCGCTGCTGGGCACCAAGTCGGCGATGCTGATCATGCGTGAGGCCTACTACGGCACCAAACGGTTCGACGACTTCGCGCGACGAGTCGGGATCACCAAGGCCGCCGCCTCGGCGCGGCTGTCCGAACTCGTCGAGGCCGGTCTGTTGGCCAAGCAGCCCTACCGCGAGCCCGGCCAGCGCATGCGCGAGCAGTACGTGCTCACCCCGGCCGGCCTGGACTTCATGCCGGTGGTCTGGGCGATGTTCGAATGGGGACGTAAGCACCTCGGTGGCAGCCCGCTGCGACTGACCCACCTTGGCTGTGGCGCCGAGACCGGTGTGGCGCTGCGTTGCGCAGACGGACACGACGTGGCCCCCGATGAGCTCGGTGTCAAGATCGCCCCGACCTGACCTGCGTCGTCGTCACCGGTGTGGTGGGATCTAGCTGTAACTCCCAGACAGGTTGTGAACGGCGTGGTGAGCGGAAGTAGGTGAGGACCTCCGGTATCGGTGTGGTTACCAAACACGCACATCCGATTACCGAGAGGTCCTCATGGTCCACGCTAATGCTTCGTTGACTCCTCGTGGGCGGTTGCGGCTTGCGCAGGCGGTTGTTGATCAGGGCTGGAGTTTGCGGCGCGCGGCTGAGCGGTTCCAATGTTCGGTGGCCACAGCCAAGAAATGGGCCGACCGTTATCGCGACGGTGGCGAAGCAGCGATGGTAGACCGGCCCAGCCGGCCGCATCGCAGTCCGTTGCGGTTGCCGAAACGACGTGAGCGGCGCATCGTCAACCTGCGCTTCACCCGGCGCTGGGGCCCACATCGCATCGCCGCTTACCTGCACCTGCCACGCTCGACCGTTGAGGCGGTGCTGCGCCGCTACCGGATGCCATTGCTGCGGCACCTGGACCAAAACACCGGGTTACCGGTACGCCGGCCCAAACCCCGCCGCTATGAGCACCCGGCTCCCGGCGACTTGGTCCATGTCGACGTCAAGAAACTGGGCCGCATCCCCGACGGGGGCGGCCATCGCAAGCTGGGTCGCCAAGCCGGCCGGCGCAACCGCTGCGGCATGGGATACACGTTCTTGCACCACGCCGTTGATGACCACTCCCGGCTGGCCTACTCCGAGGACCTCACCGACGAACGCAAAGAAACCGCCGCGGGATTCTGGAAACGCGCCAACGCGTTCTTCGCCGACCACGGCATCACCGTCAAACGAGTGTTGACCGACAATGGATCCTGTTACCGGTCAAAGAATTTCGCTGAAGCGCTCGGCCCCGACATCACCCACAAGAGGACCCGGCCCTACCGGCCACAGACCAACGGCAAAGTCGAGCGATTCAACCGCACCCTGACCACCGAATGGGCCTATGCGCAGACCTACCGCTCTGAGGCCGAACGCGCCGGAACCTACCAGCACTGGCTGCATCACTACAATCACCACCGACCCCACACCGGCATCGGCGGAATGACACCAATCGAGCGCCTACGCGTTCACAACCTACCCGTGAAGAACATCTAGCGCTATGGGTATCAAGGTTGCCCTCCAGCACCGCACCAGCTACACCTTCGACCGGCTCGTCGAGGTGTACCCACACGTGGTGCGGTTGCGTCCGGCGCCGCATTCCCGGACCCCGATCGAGGCCTACTCGCTGCAAGTCGAGCCCGCCGACCACTTCGTCAACTGGCAGCAGGACGCGTTCGGCAATTTCGCGGCACGCCTGGTGTTTCCGACCCGAGCCCGCCAGCTGACCGTCACGGTCGGGCTGATCGCGGACCTCCTGGTGATCAACCCGTTCGACTTCTTCGTCGAGGACTACGCCGAACATTTCGGCTTCGACTACCCCAGGGCGCTGCTCGAGGACCTCAAGCCCTACCTGCGGCCGGTCGACGAGGGCGGCGAGGGCACCGGGCCGGGGGACCTGGTACAGGCCTGGGTCCAAAACTTCGCCATCGCACCCGGCACCCCCATCATCGAGTTCCTGGTTGCGCTCAACCGCGCGGTCAACGCTGACGTCGGCTACAGCGTCCGGATGGAGCCCGGCGTGCAGACACCGGACACCACATTGCGTACCGGCATCGGGTCATGCCGCGACTCAGCCTGGCTGCTGGTGTCGATTCTTCGCCAGCTCGGCCTGGCCGCCCGGTTCGTGTCGGGATATCTGGTGCAGCTGACCTCCGACGTAGTGGTGCTCGACGGACCGAGCGGCCCCGATGCGGACTTCACCGACCTGCATGCCTGGACCGAGGTGTACGTCCCGGGCGCAGGCTGGATCGGTTTGGACCCGACGTCGGGGCTGTTCGCCGGTGAGGGGCACATTCCGCTGGCCGCCACCCCCCATCCGGAGTCGGCGGCACCGATCACCGGTGCGACCGAGCCGTGTGAAACCACAATGGAATTCAGCAACCTCGTGACCAGAGTGCACGAGGACCCGCGGGTCACCCTGCCCTACACCGAGTCGGCATGGGCGGCGATCACCGCCCTCGGCCACCGCGTCGACGACCGGTTGGCGGCGGCCGACGTGCGACTGACCGTGGGCGGTGAGCCGACATTCGTGTCCGTCGACAACCAAACCGCGCCGGAATGGACCACCGACGCCGACGGCGCGCACAAGCGCGAGCGTGCCTCGGCCCTGGCGGCCAGGCTGAAGAAGGTGTGGGCGCCGCACGGACTGATACAGCGCAACCAGGGCAAGTGGTACCCGGGTGAACCGCTTCCGCGGTGGCAGATCGGCGTGTTGTGGCGCACCGACGGGTTGCCAATGTGGGACGACGAGGAGCTACTGGCCGACCCGTGGCCCGAACAACCGAACACCACCGTGGCGCCGGCCGACGCCGCATATCGGTTGCTGCGCGCGGTCGCCGACGGGCTTGAACTACCCGACGGCCAGATTCGTCCGGCGTATGAGGATCCGCTGAGCCGCCTGCTGGCTGCCGTACGTCAACCTGACGGTGACCCGGTCGCCGCCGGGGACGATCTGCAGACCGACACAGCACAGGCGCGCGCGGCACTGCTGGCTCGGCTGGATGCGCCGGTCACCGAGCCTGCGGCGTTCGTGCTGCCGCTGCATCGGCGTGACGACGACACCGGTTGGGCCAGCGCGAACTGGCGATTGCGCCGCGGACGCATCGTCCTGGTCGAAGGTGACTCGCCGGCCGGTCTACGGCTGCCGCTGGACTCGATCAGCTGGGCCGACCCGCGGCCGGCCTTCGATGCCGACCCGCTGCACCGGCGCGCTGCCCTGGAGTACGCCGACGAGGCCGCGACGGCGCTCGTCGACGACGCTGACGACGCACCGACAACCGCCCTGGTCGCCGAGATCCGCGGTGGACTGCTGTATGTGTTCTTGCCTCCCGCCGAGGAGTTGGAGCATTTCATAGACCTCGTGCACCGTGTCGAGGTGGCAGCCGCCACGATCGACTGCCCGGTGGTGGTGGAAGGCTACGGGCCGCCCGCCGACCCACGCCTGCGGTCGATGACCATCACCCCCGACCCCGGTGTCATCGAGGTCAACGTGGCGCCGACGGCGGGCTTCGCCGAGCAGTCCGGCCAGCTCGAGGTGCTCTACGACCAGGCGCGACAGGTGCGCCTGTGCACCGAGTCCTTTGATGTCGACGGCAGTCACGGCGGTACCGGGGGCGGAAATCACATCACCCTGGGCGGGATCACGCCCGCGGACTCTCCGCTGTTGCGGCGCCCAGACTTGCTGGTCTCGCTACTGACCTACTGGCAACGCCACCCATCACTGTCCTACCTGTTCGCCGGACGGTTCATCGGGACCACATCGCAGGCACCGCGGGTCGACGAAGGCCGACCCGAGTCGCTCTACGAGCTGGAGATCGCATTCGCCGAGATAGCCCGATTGTGCCGTGGTGGGGGAGACGCCGCGTGGGTTGTCGACCGGGCTTTGCGTCACCTGCTCACCGACATCACCGGCAACACCCACCGCGCAGAGTTCTGCATCGACAAGCTCTACAGCCCCGACAGCGCCCGTGGCCGGCTCGGCTTGCTGGAGTTGCGCGGTTTCGAGATGCCGCCGCACCACCAGATGGCGATGGTGCAGTCACTGCTGGTGCGTTCGTTGGTCGCCTGGTTCTGGGACGAGCCCCTGCGGGCTCCGCTGATTCGACACGGCGCCAATCTGCACGGGCGCTATCTATTGCCCCACTTCCTCATCCACGATATCGCCGAGGTCGCCGCGGACCTTCGGGCCCATGGCATCGAATTCGACACCAGCTGGCTTGACCCGTTCACCGAGTTCCGGTTCCCCCGCATCGGCACCGCTGTGTTCGGCGGGGTCGAAATCGAACTGCGCGGGGCAATCGAACCGTGGAACGTGCTCGGCGAGGAAGCAACCGCCGGCGGCGCCGCCCGCTACGTCGACTCGTCGGTGGAACGTCTGCAGGTACGACTCATCGGCGCCGACCGCCAGCGGTTCCTGGTGACCGTCAACGGCTTCCCGATTCCGCTGTTGGCCACCGACAACCCAGATATCCAGGTCGGTGGCGTCCGCTACCGCGCCTGGCAACCCCCGAGCGCGCTGCATCCGACCATCACCGTCGACGGGCCGCTGCGGTTCGAACTGATCGACATTGCTGCTGCAGTGTCGCGGGGCGGCTGCACTTATCACGTTGCGCACCCGGGCGGACGGTCGTATGACACCCCGCCCGTCAACGCTGTCGAGGCAGAGTCGCGTCGGGCGCGGCGATTCGAGGCGGGCGGATTCACCCCGGGACCGGTCGACGTCGCAGCGTTGCGCGAGCAGCAGGCACGGCAGTCGACCGACGTGGGCGCGCCGGGCATTCTCGACCTGCGGCGAGTGCGTACCGTGCTGCAGTGATGGTTCTCCCCGCGACTGGTCCAAGCCACTTCGACGACCCGCTGGCGCCTTACCGTCGGCTGCGGGCGCAGCAGGTGCTGTTCGACCTGCAGGCCGGTGGACCGGCCGGTGACCACGACGAATTCGTCGACGCGGCAGGCGATGTGCGTCCTGCCTGGCAGGAGCTTGCCGACGGGATCCGGGACCGGGGACGCGGCGGCCTGCAGCGCCTGCGAGCCGCGGTCCGCGACTTGGTCGACAACGACGGCATCACCTACATCCATGTCGACGATGCCACCGCCGACCCCGACGCCGGGCCGATGCCGATCCCGTGGCGATTGGATCCGCTGCCGCTGGTGATCTCGGCAACCGATTGGGACAGCCTGGAAGCGGGCCTGGTGCAGCGCTCGCGCCTGCTCGACGCGGTGCTCAGTGATATCTACGGATCCCAACGCGTCATCACCGGGGGAGTGCTGCCGCCGCAGCTACTGTTTGCCCACCCGGGCTATCAACGCGCTGCCCACGGGATCGCGGTGCCCGGCAGGCACCAGCTGTTCCTGCACGGTTGTGACGTCAGCCGCACCCGGTCGGGTGAATTCCTGGTCAATGCCGACTGGACCCAAGCCCCGTCTGGGGCCGGATACGCGCTGGCCGGCCGGCGGGTGATCGCGCATGCGGTCCCTGACCTCTACGAGCAGATCGCGCCGCGCCCCACCGCGCCCTGGGCACAGGCGTTGCGATTGGCGCTCATCGATGCCGCCCCGGAATCGGCCGAGGAGCCGGTGGTGGTCGTGCTCAGCCCCGGCATTCACTCCGAAACCGCTTTCGATCAAGCCTATCTGGCCAGTGTGCTGGGCGTCCCGCTGGTCGAGAGTGCCGACCTTGTGGTGCGCGACGGCAAGCTGTGGATGCGCTCGATGGGGACCCTCGAACGTGTCGACGTGGTGTTGCGGCGCGTCGACGCCGACTACGCCGATCCGCTCGACCTGCGCGCCGAATCCCGGCTGGGTGTCGCGGGCCTGGTCGAGGCATTGCGCCGCGGATCGGTGACCGTGGTCAACACGCTCGGCAGCGGCATTCTGGAAAGCGCTGGCCTGCAGCGGTTTCTGCCGGTCATGGCACAGGCGCTGCTCGGTGAGACACCGCTACTGGCCACCCAACCGATGTACTGGGGCGGCATCGATGTCGAGCGCTCCCACCTGCTGGCCAATCTTTCGACGCTGCTGATCCGACCCGTCACCGCAGGGACGGCGATTGTCGGCCCGGAACTGTCGGCTTCCCGTCGTGAACAATTGGCAGCGGCGATCGCGGCCGAACCCTGGCAGTGGGTCGGCCAGGACCTGCCGGAATTCTCTTCGGCACCGGCGGCTTTCGCCGCCGGTTCGGTGTCCTCATCGAGCATCGGGGCGCGGTTGTTCACCGTCGCCCAACGGGGCGGCTATGCGCCGATGATCGGAGGCCTGGGTTATGTCCTGGCCCCGGGCACCGCAGCCTATCGGCTCGACACCGTGGCCGCCAAGGATGTTTGGGTTCGGATGGCACCCAGAGCCACGGCTGAAAAGCGGGCAGAGGCCACTGGACTGCCGCCGATGGCCCGCTCCAGCCCGACTCGCGAAGTCAGCTCACCCCGCGTGCTCTCCGATCTGTTCTGGATCGGCCGCTACGCCGAACGCGCCGAGCACATGGCGCGACTGCTGACCGTCACCCGTGAGCGCCACCACGAGTTCCGGCACCGCCAACCAACCGAAGGCAGCGAATGCGTGCCGGTACTGCTCACCGCGCTGGCGGACCTCACCGGCGTCGGTGCCGACGACGATGTCGACGAGATGGTGGCCACGGCCTGGTCCACGTTATGGTCGCTGACTGCCGACCGGCACCGTCCCGGCTCGTTGGCCCAATCGATCGAACGTCTCGGGTTGGCCGCTCGCTCCGTACGCGACCAGATGTCCAACGACACCTGGATGGTGCTGTCAGCGGTGGAGCGGGCGCTGCTGCAGGCGCCTGAGCAACCGCCGGAGTCGAAAGTTGAAGGCGAGGCTTTCCTGTCGACGACGAACAACCTGGCACTGGCAGGGATGCTGGCGCTGTCGGGAATGTTCGCCGAATCGATGGTGCACGATGTCGGATGGACGATGATGGACATCGGCAAGAGGATCGAGCGGGGCCTGGCGCTGACCGCGCTGTTGCGGACGACCCTGACGGCGGCGCGCGGACCCGGTGCCGAACAAACGATCATCGAGTCGACGTTGGTGGTGTGTGAGTCGTTGGTGATCTATCGCAGGCGCAACCCGGGAAAGGTGAGCGTGGCCGGGGTGGCCGAGTTGGTGTTGTTCGACGTGGCCAATCCGCGTTCACTGGCGTATCAGCTCGACCGGGTGCGGGCCGATTTGCGGACGCTGCCCGGTGCCTCTGGGTCCTCGCGACCGGAGCGGATGGTCGACGAGATCGCCGCACGGTTGCGGCGCATCGAACCCGACGAACTGGAGGACATCAACGCCGAGGGCCGCCGCACCGATCTCGACGGATTGCTCGCTGCCACGCACCGCGATCTGCGCGAGGTGGCCGGCGTCATCAGCTCCACCCACCTGTCGCTACCGGGCGGCATGCAGCCGTTGTGGGGACCCGACCGGCGCCGCCTGGTGCCATGACCGGCCGGTGTTACGAGATCGTCCACCGCACCGAGTACCGCTACTCCGACGTGGTGACCAGTTCCTATGGCCGCGGCTTCCTGACGCCGCGCGACCTGGCCCGTCAGCGCTGCCTGTCTCACGAACTGGCCATCGACCCGGTCCCCGACGACAGCTCGACCAGCCGTGACGTGTACGGCAACGTCAGCTCGTACTTCCATGTGGCCCGGCCGCACCGGGCGCTGTCGATCATCAGCACGTCAGTGGTGCAGGTCGACCCGCCCCCGGCCGATCTGTACCAAGGTCCCTCAGCGCGCGCGCCGTGGGAGATTGCCCGTCCAGTCGGCGCCGACGGGGCGCGGGCTGTGGAGTTCACGCTCGACTTGCAACCACCCGAGATCACCGACGAATTGCGCGCCTACGCGGCACCGAGTTTCGTCTCCGGGCGCCCGCTGATCGACGTGCTCCGCGACTTGACGACGCGCATTTACCGGGATTTCACCTACCGCACGGGGTCGACCACGGTGTCGACCAAGGTCAGCGAGGTTTTGGCTGCGCGGGAAGGGGTATGTCAGGACTTCGCGCGGCTCGCGATCGGATGCCTGCGTGCCAACGGTCTGGCAGCCAGTTACGTCTCGGGGTATCTGGCTACCGACCCTCCACCGGGGAAGGAGCGCATGGTGGGCATCGATGCGACGCATGCCTGGGCTTCGGTCTGGACGCCGCAGAACGTGTGGCTCGGGTTGGACCCGACCAACGACCAGATGGTCGATGAGCGCTACATCACAGTGGCTTTCGGCCGTGACTACGCCGACGTGCCTCCGTTACGCGGGATCATCTACACCGAGTCGGAGCGCAGTGTCATCGACGTGTCGGTCGATGTGGCCCCGTGGGGCGGGACGGTGCGTGGTGCGTGATTTCACCTGCCCGAATTGTGGACAGCGGCTGGCATTCGAGAACTCGGTGTGCCTGAGTTGTGGTAGTGCCCTAGGTTTTTCGATTGAAGACATGGCCCTGTTGGTGATCGCCCCGGCCGAGGAAAGCGAACACGCCGGCGCCGTCGACGAGGGCCAGTATCAACTGTGTGCGAATCTGCATCTGGCCGAATGCAACTGGCTGGTCGAGAAGGGTCCGATCGCCAGGTTGTGTGCGTCGTGCGCGTTGACCCGAACCCGGCCCAACGACGCCGACACCATCGCGCTGGCGGCGTTCGCGACTGCCGAGCGAGCCAAGCGCCGGCTGATCGCCGAATTGCACGAGCTGAAATTGCCGATCGTCGGCCGAGACCTCGACCCCGACTTCGGGCTGGCGTTCGACCTGCTGTCGAGTCAGTTCGAGAAGGTGTTCACCGGCCACGCCAATGGTGTGATCACCCTCGACCTCGCCGAAGGTGACGATGTACACCGCGAACAGTTGCGCATCTCGATGGACGAGCCGTACCGCACCTTGCTCGGACACTTTCGCCACGAGATCGGGCACTACTACTTCTATCGCCTGATCGGCACGTCTCCGCAGTACTTGGAGCGCTCGACCGAGTTGTTCGGCGACCCCGAGCTCGACTACCAGGCAGCGCTGGACCGCCACTACAGTCAAGGTGCCCCCGCGGGCTGGGAAGAGGACTTCGTATCCTCCTATGCCACCATGCATCCCGCCGAGGACTGGGCCGAGACCTTCGCGCATTACCTGCACATCCGCGACACCCTCGATACTGCCGCGGCGTTCGGATTCGCCCCGGCCACTGCGACCTACGACCGCCGGGTGCTGGGACCCAGTGGATTCGACACCATCATCGACATGTGGCTGCCGTTGTCCTGGGCGCTGAACATGGTCAACCGCTCGATGGGCAAAGACGACCTGTACCCGTTCGTGTTGCCGCCTCCGGTGCTGGAGAAGATGCGCTTCATCCACACGGTGATCGACGACGTGATTTCTGACCCGGCAAAGCTGGCCGAAGCCGGCGCGCCGGCGCAGACGCAGGAACAACAGCTGGGTTAGTGGCCCAGTAGCGAGTCCGCGTCGACGTGCGCGACTGTCGGCAACCGGGTCACGATGCCGGAGGTGCCGTCCACCCGGACTCGGTCACCGGTGCGCAGCCGAGTCATTGCGTCCTCGATCCCCGCCACCGCGGGGATTCCGTACTCGCGGGCTACCAGGGCCCCGTGGGACACCACTCCGCCGACCTCCATCACGAGCGCCCCCGCGAGGAGAAAAAGGGGTGTCCAGCCGGGGTCGGTGCTGGCGGCGACCAACACCTCCCCGGGTTGCAGCCGGGCCCCCACTGGCGAGTCGAGAATGCGTACCACCCCCTCGTGCACGCCCGGTGACAGCGCCGTGCCGATCAGTGCGGCGGACGACGCGTCGGCCGGCTCCACGGTAGACCCGTACACCGTCTCCCCATCGCTGGTCAGCACCCGCGGCACCAGCCGCCGTTGCAGCTCATGCCGAAACGACAACCGGTTGGTTCGGGCGCGGGCGCGTAGGTCGGTTGGTTGCCCGGCCAGGGCGACCCGTACGTCTGCCGGGTCGAGGAAGAAGATGTCCTCGGGGTCATCGAGCAGGTCGCGGTCTACCAGGGACTCGGCACAGCTCCTCAATGTCGTGCGGCCCAACGCTATCGCTCGAATCATGTCGAACTTGGGTCGTTCTCGTAGACCGCCCAGCTCCCGGTGCCTGGCCAGCAGGCTACCCAGCAATGTCGCCGATATCCTGCCGCGGCGTCGGCGGACATCGGCGATAAGACAGTCGCTTGCCCTGCGGGCTTGGTCGGCACCGCGTTCGAACGCCGACAGCGCACCTGAGCGCCGGTAGCCGTTGACCAGTTCGAACACGTAGGTCGGGTCGTCCGCGAGCCGCGGTAGGCCAAGATCGACCTCGCGATCGGGCGCGCGATGGCCGAAGCGGGCCAGGAACGCCACCACGCCGGGGTTGGAGGCGGCCGGCGGGCCGGTGGCGGCGTCGCGGTCGCGAGCCAGATCCGCCAGAGCCGCCCCCATCGCGATCGTCGGGTCATGCGGTAGCCACCGCAACACTGGTTCGAACCCGGTCGAGGTTCCCAGCCAGCGGTGCACCAGCCGTTCGATGGCTACCCGGATCATCCACTCGCCGTAGACCGCTCCGAGCTGCCGGATCGCCAGATCGCAGGTCGCCGCCGGTAGCTCGCGATCGACGAAATCGAGTCGTCCGCCCGGTGTGGCCGAGGCTGTGGCACGACGCTCGAGTTGTGCGAGTTGGCGTTCGGCGCGGGCGATGAGGCGACGGCGCGCCCGGGCCGGCGCAACCAGCGAGGCGACCAGGCCCACGGTCACCGTAGGCAACCAGCTCAGCAGCCCGCGCGGCAGCAGTGGGCGGGATGCGCGCGTCAGCCGATCGCCGTTGTACTGCAGCCATTGTCGTAAAGCAGCGCTACCGGCCGGATCTTTCATCGCGAAGTTGGCCACCAGTCGGGTCGCGAGCCGGGGACGCTGCAGCAGCACTGTCACGTCCAGGAATATCCGATGCGCGACGACTGGCAGCCAATCGGCGTCGCCGGTGATCACCCGCGGTCGTCGACCCGAGACCAGGTACCGGATCCAGCTGCTGATCATGGCCCGGAAGAACGCGGTGCCGGCCGGTGTCAGCGGCTCGGCGATGCCCTGGGCCAGGAGCATCGCCGGGATGTAGACACGCAATCCCGGTCCGGCGGCCTGCGGAACCGGAAACAGTGTGGTGATGGGCCGGGACTGCAGCACGACGACGGCACCCTCCTGCAGGGCCCACTCGAGATCCTGTGGGCTGCCGAATAATTCGGCAGCACGGTTGCCCAGCGCGACGAGAGCGTCGAGCTGTTCCGGGGTCAGTAAGCCGGCAGCTCCCTCGGGAACCGGCGATGCGCTGTCGATGACCCAACGATCAGGGGTGACAGCACCGCTGACCATGGCGTCACCGAGTCCTGCTGCGGCCTCGATCACCATGCGATCCCGGCGCCCGGACAGCGGGTCGGCGGTGAACAGCACGCCCGCGGCTGTGGCGCTCACCATAGGCTGTAGCACGACTGCAACCGCCAGACCCGCGTGCCCGATCCCGTGATCCCGCCGATAGGCGATGGCGCGGGCGCTCCACAGCGAGGACCAGCAGCGACGCACCGCGCTGCACACCGCAGCGTCACCCACCACGTCGAGCACCGTGTCTTGCTGTCCGGCGAAACTGGCCTCGGGGAGGTCCTCGGCGGTTGCCGAAGACCGGACAGCCATGGCTCTACCGCCCAGCGACGCGGCCGCGGCTTCCAGTTCGCGACGCACGGGCGCGGGCACCGGAACGGACTCGAATGCCGACCGCAGGCGTTGCGACGCCGCGGCCACGGCATCGGGGTCGGTGCCCAGGTCGTGCAGTTCCCGGCGGATCAGCTCGTCGAGTGAGTGTTCGGCGACAAAGCGGCGGTAGGCATCGGTGGTGACGACGAAGCCATCAGGTATCGGCATCCCGGCCTGCGCGAGTACAGCCAAGTTGGCGCCCTTGCCCCCGCTGCGGCGGGGGTCTGCGGCTGCCCGGTCCGTCAACCGGCAGACCACGGCAGCATCGATCATGGATCGTGACGCTAGGCACCGAACGGGGGCCCCGACAGAGTCGGAAGTCCCTGGTCAAATCCTGAGCAACACGCCCAGTGGCTTTGGCCGCTGCGGGCTCGGACATCCCTACGATCACCCGGTGGCTGATCGCTATGGCGCCGACATCCTGGCCGACAATCCGCACCGATCCCGCAAGCCGCGGTCGACCGAGCATCCAATCGAGATGGGCATGGTCGTCGAGGACGCCCAGACCGGCTTCGTCGGTGCGGTCGTGCGTGTGGAGTACGGCCGCATGGAACTCGAAGATCGGCACGGGCGCCGCAAGCCCTTCCCGGTGGGCCCCGGTTATCTCATCGACGGTCGGCCGGTCATCCTGACCGCGCCGAAGGGGGCGGCGCCGCGCGCTACCACCCGGACCGCCTCGGGGTCGGTCGCCGTGGCGGGGGCTCGTGCCCGGGTCGCCGCGGCCAGCCGGATCTACGTCGAGGGCCGCCACGACGCCGAGCTGGTCGAACAGGTCTGGGGCGACGACCTGCGCATCGAGGGGGTGGTGGTCGAGTACCTCGGTGGCGTTGACGACCTACCCGCGGTCGTCTCCGATTTCCGTCCCGGTCCCGGGCGCCGACTCGGTGTTCTCGTCGACCACCTGGTACCCGGGTCCAAGGAGGCCCGGATTGCCGAGCAGACGATGCAGGCGGTCCGCCGCGGCCCCGCCGGTGAGCACACTCTGGTGGTCGGGCACCCGTTCATCGACATCTGGCAGGCCGTGAAACCGGCGCGGCTGGGAATGACAGCGTGGCCGCACGTACCGCGGGGCCAGGAATGGAAGCACGGCGTGTGTGCCGCGCTGGGATGGAAGCACCGCGATCAAGCCGATATCGCCGCCGCCTGGCAACGCATCAGGGGCCGGGTCCGGGACTGGACCGACCTGGAACCCGAGCTGATCGGACGTGTCGAGGAACTGATCGACTTCGTCACCGCTCCCGTGTAAGCACGAGAGCGTGTCCGACAGCCTTTTCGACGTCCCCGGTGACCCCTCACCGCCTGCGGCGGGCCCGCTGGGGGCGTCGGTGCCGTTGGCCGTGCGGATGCGCCCGACCACGCTCGACGAGGTCGTCGGACAGCAGCATTTGCTGCAGACCAACGCTCCGCTGCGACGGCTCGTCGAGGGTTCGGGTGCCGCGTCGGTCATCCTCTTCGGCCCCCCGGGAACCGGCAAGACCACCTTGGCGTCGTTGGTCTCGCAGGCCACCGGACGGCGATTCGAGGCGCTCTCGGCACTTTCTGCCGGTGTCAAGGAAGTTCGGGCGGTCATCGACCAAGCCCGCCAGGCCGCGATGCGGGGTCAGCAGACGGTGCTGTTCATCGACGAGGTGCATCGCTTCTCCAAGACCCAGCAGGACGCCCTGCTGGCCGCGGTGGAGAACCGTGTGGTGTTGCTGGTAGCGGCCACCACCGAAAACCCGTCGTTCAGTGTGGTCGCGCCGCTGCTGTCGCGCTCGCTGATCCTGGCGCTGCAGCCGTTGACACCAGCCGACATCGCCACCGTTGTGCGGCGTGCCATTGCCGACGAGCGTGGGTTGGGCGGTCGGGTGGCGGTTGCCGACGACGCGGTAGAGCTGTTGGTGCAACTGTCGGCCGGGGATGCCCGCCGCGCCCTGACCGCTTTGGAGGTGGCCGCCGAAACCGGTGACGAGGTCACCGTCGAGGTCATCGAACAGTCGCTGGACAAGGCGGCGGTGCGCTACGACCGCGACGGCGACCAGCACTACGACGTCGTCAGCGCGTTCATCAAGTCGGTGCGCGGTTCCGACGTCGACGCGGCGCTGCACTATCTGGCCCGGATGCTCGTCGCCGGGGAGGACCCGCGCTTCGTGGCTCGCCGGTTGGTGATCCTGGCCAGCGAGGACATCGGGATGGCTGATCCGAGCGCACTGCCCGCCGCGGTGGCCGCCGCCCAGACCGTCCAGCTGATCGGTATGCCCGAGGCGCAACTGACCTTGGCGCACGCGACCGTGCACCTGGCCACCGCGCCCAAGTCCAACGCCGTCACCACGGCGCTGGGTGCCGCGATGGCCGACATCCGGGCCGGCAAAGCGGGTCTGGTGCCGGCGCATCTGCGCGACGGACACTACTCGGGGGCGGCCAAGCTGGGTCACGGGGTTGGCTATCGCTACGCCCACGACGAGCCGGGCGGCGTTGCCGCCCAGCAGTATCCGCCTGACGAGCTGGTGGGGGTGGATTACTACCAGCCGACCAACCGTGGTGCCGAGCGTGAGATCGCGTCTCGGTTGGAGAAGTTGCGCGCGATCATTCGCCGAAGGCGCTGAAGACAAAGTGATCCCGGCTGGTCGGGGGCCCAGCCGGGATCACAGCACCGCGCTTGGGGGCTAGCGCATGAGCCCGGAGCGGCGCCCGCCCGTGACACCGGTGCGACGACGGCCCATCAGCGAGGCCACCAGTGCCACGCCGATTGTCGCGACGACGACCTGGACAAGGAGTTCGCCCCAGTTGAACTGACCGGCGGCGGCGGTGACGCCGATCGCCCGGGCGATTGCGGTACCGATGAGCGCGCTGACGATGCCGACCAGGATGGTGACGAGCACGCCGATGGATTGCCTGCCCGGCACGACCAGCCGGCCGAGGACGCCGACCACGATGCCGATCAGGATGGCACTGAAGATTCCGGTGACGGTCATGTCTCCTCCTCGTGTTAGGTGCGCCAGAAATACCCCTGGTCGGCGGAATTAAACGCTCGCGTCAACCACAGGACGGCCTCGTAGGCTCGTGGTATGAACACCGAAGTGCTCGACGTCGACACCTCGCGTCGACGGATCGTCGACCTCACCGCCGAACTGCGCACGTTCTGTTCCGCCCAGGGCGACGGCCGATCTGATGGCCTGTGCAACGTGTTCGTCCCGCACGCCACCGCCGGGGTCGCTGTCATCGAGACTGGCGCCGGTTCCGACGACGATCTCGTCGACACCCTGGAGCGGCTGCTGCCCCGTGACGACCGTTACCGGCATGCACACGGCTCACCCGGCCACGGTGCCGACCACGTGCTGCCCGGCCTGGTCTCACCGTCGGTGACGGTGCCGGTGGCCGGGGGTAGGCCGCTGCTGGGAACATGGCAGAGCCTCGTTCTGGTGGATCTGAACAGAGACAACCCGCAGCGATCGGTCCGCTTGAGCTTCGTGTCGGGCTGACCTGGGCGACCGGTACTGTGGTGCGGTCGAGTATTCGCAGGTGACGCCGAACCCGCGGCAACACCCTCCAGAACCGAAGGACCCCAGGACGTGCAGACACACGAGATCAGGAAGCGTTTCCTTGATCATTTCGTGAACGCGGGACACGCCGAGGTACCGAGCGCCTCGGTGATCCTCGACGATCCCAACCTGCTTTTCGTCAATGCCGGCATGGTGCAGTTCGTCCCCTACTTCCTCGGTGCCCGAACCCCGCCCTACCAGCGCGCGGTCAGCATCCAGAAATGCATCCGCACACCGGACATCGACGAGGTCGGCATTACCACCCGGCACAACACGTTCTTCCAGATGGCCGGCAACTTCAGCTTCGGTGACTACTTCAAGCAGGGTGCCATCGAGTTCGCCTGGACCCTGTTGACCAACCCGCAGGACCGGGGTGGATACGGATTTGATCCCGAGAGGCTATGGGCGACTGTCTATCTCGACGATGATGAGGCGATTGACCTCTGGCAGCAGGTCGCCGGCCTGCCGGCCGAGCGGATTCAACGCCGCGGCATGGCCGACAACTACTGGTCGATGGGAATCCCCGGGCCGTGTGGTCCGTCGTCCGAGATCTACTACGACCGTGGTCCCGAGTACGGCATCGAGGGCGGCCCAGAGGCCAACGAGGACCGCTACATAGAGATCTGGAATCTCGTGTTCATGCAGAACGAGCGCGGCGAGGGTACTTCGAAGGAGGATTTCGAGATCCTCGGCCCGCTGCCGCGCAAGAACATCGACACCGGAATGGGCATCGAGCGGGTGGCCTGCCTGCTGCAGGGTGTAGACAATGTCTACGAGACCGATCTGCTGCGGCCCGCGATAGACCTGATGGCCGCGCGAGCGCCGCGCGGGTACGGACAGGGCGTTCACGAGGACGACGTCCGGTACCGGATCATCGCCGACCACAGCCGCACCGCGGCGATCATCATCGGTGACGGTGTGAGCCCCGGCAACGAGGGTCGCGGTTACGTGTTGCGCAGGCTGCTGCGCCGCATCATCCGGGCGGCCAAGCTGCTCGGTATCGAGCGGCCGATCATGGCGGATCTGATGGCGACGGTGCGCGACGCAATGGGACCGTCCTATCCCGAGTTGGCCACCGATTTCGACCGGATCCAACGCATCGCTGTGGCCGAGGAGACCGCGTTCAACCGCACGCTGAGCTCGGGTTCGCGGCTGTTCGAGGAGGCTGCCCGGGTCACCAAGGCCTCGGGGGCCGACCGGCTGTCGGGTCATGATGCCTTCACGCTGCACGACACCTATGGTTTCCCCATCGAGTTGACGTTGGAGATGGCCGCAGAGGCCGACCTCAGCGTCGACGAGGAGGGCTTCCGCAGCCTGATGGCCGAGCAGCGCCAGCGCGCCAAGGCCGACGCCGCCTCGCGTAAGCAGGCCCACACCGACCTGTCGGCCTATCGCGAACTCGTCGACGCCGGGCCCACCGAGTTCACCGGCTTCGATGAGTTGTCAAGCGAAGCAAGAATTCTCGGTATCTTCGTCGACGGTAAACGGGTACCGGTGGTGACGCACACCGGCCGGGAAGGCGCGCACGAGCGCGTCGAGCTCATCCTGGACCGCACGCCGTTCTACGCCGAGTCGGGGGGTCAGATCGCCGACGAGGGCGCCATTACCGGCACCGGGCCATCGCAGACCGCCAGGGCGGCTGTGGGTGACGTGCAGAAGATCGCCAAGACACTGTGGGCGCATCGCGTGACCGTCGAATCCGGCGAATTCGTCGAGGGCGACACGGTCGAGGCGGCCGTCGACCCCCGCTGGCGGCACGGTGCCACTCAGGGACATTCGGGCACACACATGGTGCACGCAGCGTTGCGCGAGGTGTTGGGTCCCAACGCGGTGCAGGCCGGCTCGCTGAACCGGCCGGGTTATCTACGGTTCGACTTCAACTGGCAGGGTGCGCTCAGCGAAGCGCAGCGCACCGAGATCGAGGAAGTCACCAATCAGGCCGTCGAGGCCGACTATGAGGTGCACAGCTTCACCACCGAACTGGAGCGCGCCAAAGCCATGGGTGCGATGGCGTTGTTCGGCGAGAACTACCCCGACGAGGTTCGGGTGGTCGAGATCGGCGGCCCGTTCTCGTTGGAGCTCTGCGGTGGCACCCACGTAGCCCGGTCGGCGCAGATCGGGCCGGTGACGATTCTGGGCGAGTCCTCGGTCGGCTCCGGCGTTCGCCGTGTCGAGGCGTATGTCGGGCTGGACTCGTTCCGCTATCTGGCCAAGGAGCGGGCGCTGATGGCCGGCCTTGCTTCGTCACTGAAGGTGCCGTCGGAGGAAGTGCCGGCCCGGGTCGCGACCTTGGTCGAGAAGCTGCGCGCCGCCGAAAAGGAACTCGACCGGTTGAAGATGGCCAACGCCCGGTCCGCCGCGGCCAACGCGGTTGCCGGTGCAGAGCAGATCGGTAAGGTCCGTCTGGTGGCGCAGCGGATGGCCGGCGGAATGTCGGCAGGTGATCTGCGCTCACTTGTCGGCGACATCCGCGGCAAGCTGGGCAGTGACCCGGGTGTCGTGACGCTGATCGCCGAAGCAGACAACGACACCGTCCCGTTCGTGGTGGCGGTCAACCCGGCTGCGCAGGATCTCGGTCTGCGCGCCGACGATTTGGTCAAGGTGCTGGGCGCGGCCGTCGAGGGTCGGGGTGGGGGCAAGGCCGATCTGGCACAGGGTTCCGGTAAGGGGGCGGCGGGTATCGACGCGGCATTGGCGGCGATACGCGCGGAGATAGGTCGGAGCTAACCCGGTGGACCCCACCGACTGGACCCGCCGCATGCCTGACAGGCCCGGCGGCGACCCCTCCTCGCCGGACCCGGGGCGCGGCCGACGGCTGGGCATCGACGTCGGCACCGTGCGCATCGGCGTGGCGGTCAGCGACCCCGATGCCATGCTGGCCACACCGGTGTCGACCGTTCCGCGCGAGCGGCGCTCCGACCGGCATCTGCGACGGCTGGCCGTGCTGGTCGACGAATACGACGCGGTCGAGGTGGTGGTCGGCCTGCCGCGTACCCTGGCCGACCGTGCCGGGCCGTCCGCCAAGGACGCGATCGACGTGGCCGATCAGTTGGCCGAACGGATCGCGCCGATACCGGTGCGGCTGGCCGACGAGCGGTTCACCACGCTGACCGCGCAGCGGTCACTGCGCGAGGCGGGGGTCCGGGCCCGGGGACAACGCGGCGTGATCGATCAGGCAGCGGCGGTAGGGATCCTGCAACACTGGCTGGACCAGCGGCGGACGGCGCTGTCCGCACACGGAGAGGTCGGGAATGGCTGACGATTGGCGAAGTGACCGAGCCGAGCCGTTGGCCGTGGGACCACCCCGTGCGCGCAGGTCTCGCCAGGAACGCATTCGGGAACAGCGATATCGGCGCCGACGCAAGGTGGCGGCCGTCGTCGCGGTCGGCATGCTCGTGGTGGTTGTCGTCGGTGCGGTGTTTCTCGGTTCCCAGATGTGGCACTCGTTGTTCGGCACCAGCGGCAGTGACTTCGCCGGTGAGGGCGTTTCCGACGTCGTGATCCAGGTGCATCAGGGCGACTCCACCACCGCGATCGGGAACACCCTGCAGGAGCACAACGTGGTGCGCACCACCAAGGGATTTGTCGACGCCGCCGAGGGCAACGACGCGATCTCGGCCATTCAGCCCGGCTTTTACAAGGTGCGGACCGAGATCCCGGCCGCCGATGCCGTCCAGCGCCTCGCGGACCCGGCCAACCGGGTCGGCAGGCTCGTCATCCCGGAGGGGCGCCAGCTCGACGACGTCGAAGACGTCAAGACGCGGGCGGTCACCGATGGGATTCTGTCGCTGATCTCGCAGGCATCGTGCGTCGAGCTCGACGGGGAACGCAGCTGCGTGTCGGCGGAAGCGTTGCGCGATGCCGCCAGCTCTGCCCAGCCGGATGCGCTCGGGGTGCCGAGGTGGGCGACCACCGCCATTGCCGCACTCGGTCCGGACCACCGCCGGCTGGAAGGGCTCATTGCCCCGGGTACCTGGAACATCGATCCGTCGGCCGATCCCCGCGAAATCCTGTCGACGTTGGTCGCCGGCAGCGCCACCCAGTACGAGAGCCACGGCATCCTCGAGGCGGCCGCGGTGGTCAACCTGTCGCCCTACGAGATTCTGACCGTCGCCTCGCTGGTTCAGCGTGAAGCCACCCAGGAGGACTTCTCGAAGGTCAGCCGAGTGATCTACAACCGGCTCGCCGAGCAGCGCACCTTGGAGTTCGACTCGACGGTCAACTATCCGTTGGAGCGCATCGAGGTGGCCACGACCGACGGCGACCGTGCCCAGATGACACCGTGGAACACCTATGTGCGCCCCGGGTTGCCACTCACCCCGATCTGTTCACCCAGCCTGCCGGCCCTGGACGCCGCCGAACATCCGGAGCCGGGGGATTGGTTGTTCTTCGTGACCATCGACATGCAGGGCACGACGCTGTTCACCCGGGAGTACGAACAGCATTTGGCCAATATCCAGCTGGCGATCGGTAACGGCGTCCTCGACTCCGCGCGATGACCCTGCGGCCGCGGCGGGCGGGGGTGCTGGGTTCGCCGATCGAGCATTCGCGCTCCCCGCAACTGCATCTGGCGGCGTACCGGGCGCTGGGTCTGACCGAATGGACCTATGACCGCATCGAGTGCACCGGCGACCAACTCCCGGGCGTGGTTTCGGGCTTCGGCCCTGAGTGGGTGGGGGTGTCGGTGACGATGCCGGGCAAGATCGCGGCACTGCGGTTCGCCGACGACGCCACCCCGCGGGCGCGGCTGATCGGTTCGGCAAACACGTTGGTGCGTTCGGCGGGCGGCTGGCGCGCCGACAACACCGATATCGACGGCGTCATCGGTGCGCTGGCCGGGCTCACTCCGCGCAGGGCTATGGTCATCGGTTCGGGAGGCACCGCGCCGGCGGCGGTAGTCGGACTGATCGACCTCGGCGCCGCCCACATCACGGTGGCGGCGCGAAGTGCGCAGAAAGCGGCCGTATTGGTCGACCTGGCTGTGCGTTGCGGGGTGCAGGCCGACTTCTGCGATATCGCTGTGGACCTCGCTGCTGCGGTCGCCGACGTCGATGTCGTGGTCAACACGGTGCCGGCCGACGCGGTCGCGCCGTACGCCTCGGCACTGGCTGCGGTACCGGTATTGCTCGACGCGATCTACGACCCGTGGCCCACCCCGCTGGCCGCCGCGGTGGGCGAGGCGGGTGGACGGGTCGTCAGTGGCCTGCAGATGCTGCTGAATCAGGCCTATACCCAGGTTGAGCAGTTCACCGGTCGACCGGCTCCCAAACAGGCCATGGCGGCCGCGCTGGAAGCCGGCTGAACCGGTGTCGTGCGAGTGGCTACGACGCGCTTAGCCTGAGAGGGTGGGGGTCCTGGTCGCCGCGGGGGGCGTCGGTGCATGGTTGATTGCGTTGAGCTGGATGGACATTCGCCATCGGCGGCTGCCGAATTGGCTGACGTTGCCCGGGGCGGCGGTCATCGTGACCGGGGCGGTGCTCGGCGGACATGGTGTCGCGGCATCGCTCGGTGCGCTCGGCTTGTGCGCCGTCTACGCGGCGATACACCTGGCCGCGCCACGAGCGATGGGGGCCGGTGACGTGAAATTGGCGATCGGCCTAGGCGCTCTGACGGGGGCGTTCGGATTCGGACCGTGGGTTTTCGCGGCGGTGGGCGCGTCGGTGCTGACCTCGGTGGTCGCACTGTGGCACCTGATGCGCGGTGGTGCTTCCGTCGTCCCGCACGGTCCGTCGATGTGCGCAGCGGCGGTCGTCGCGGTGGTCCTGGCCTGATTCTTTACTTACATACTATCGGTATGTATCTTTGGCGACATGGTGCATGCCGCTGATGTCGCGTTGCCACCCCCGGGGGACGTTGTGCCGGTGGCGCACCTGTGTGATCTCAGCGTCGCGCTGCGACCAGCCCAGATGATCGATACGGCCCTCGGTGCGCGCCTGACGTTCGTGGTAACCGGTGGACAGGTGAGCGGTCCGGCGCTGCGTGGGCACCTGCTACCCGGCGGTGGGGACTGGTTGCGCGTCGGCAGCGACGGCATCGGCCGCGTCGACGTCCGCGCCACGATCCACACGCACGACGACGTGCTGATCCACTTCGAGAGCCGCGGGGTCATCAAGGTCCCCGCGGACGGATTCGGTCGCCTCGCCTCCGGACATGCGCTGCCCTTCGCCCAGACCTACGTGCGCACCACCCCGATATTCGACACCGCCGACGAGCGCTATGCCTGGCTGTCTCAAGTGGTCGCGGTCGGATACAACGTGCTGCGGCCCGATCGCGTCGACTACCGCATCTACCGACTGCTGTGAACGGCCGTCGCCGTCAGGCCGATCGCACCGAGGCGACGACTCGTCAGCTGCTGACGGCGGCCCGGCACCTGTTTGCCACCGAAGGATTTGACGCGACGTCGCTGGCGGCTGTCGCCGCACGCGCCCAGGTGACCAAAGGTGCGGTGTACCACCATTTCGACAGCAAGGCTCGGGTGTTCGAGGCCGTGTTCGCCGCCGAGATCGGCCGGCTCTCCGAGTCGGTGCTCACCGCCTACCGCCGCGAGGACGACCCGTGGGAGGCGTTTGGTGCCGCGTGCCGAAGGTTCCTCGAGGAATGCGCAGACCCCGCGACGCAGCGCATCGTGCTGGTCGAGGCGCTCACCGCGATCGGCTGGGAAGCGACGCGACGATTGGAAGCTCCGCTGCTCGATCTGATGTGCTCGGGCATCTCGCTCGCCGCCACCGCGGGGCGCATCGATCCGCGGCCTGCCGAGCCGTTCGCGCACTTCCTGTTCGGGGCGCTGTGCGAGACCGCACTGACGGTGGCCAGGGCCGACGATCGCCGCGCCGCGCAGCGACGCGCCCTCGCCGAGGTCGACCGGGTGCTCGGCGCTGTGGCGGTCCGGTAAGGACGGTGAGGCCGGCGTGCGAAAATGGGACACGTGTTGCGATGGACGACAGCCGGCGAATCCCATGGCCGTGCGTTGGTGGCCGTGGTCGAGGGGATGGTGGCAGGTGTCCACGTCGCCTCTGCCGACATCGCCACCCAGTTGGCGCGGCGCCGCCTCGGCTACGGCCGAGGAGCGCGGATGAAGTTCGAACAGGACCAGGTCACCATGCTGGCGGGCATGCGTCACGGAGTGACCCTCGGCGGTCCGATCGCGATCGAGATCGGCAACACCGAGTGGCCCAAATGGGAGACCGTGATGGCTCCCGACCCGATCGATCCGGCCGCGCTGGCCGAGAGCGCCGCGCGCAACGCACCGCTGACCCGGCCCCGTCCTGGTCACGCCGACTATGCCGGCATGCTCAAGTACGGGTTCGACGACGCGCGTCCGGTGCTGGAACGTGCCAGCGCTCGGGAGACCGCCGCTCGGGTGGCCGCGGGCACGTTCGCGCGGGCCTTCCTGCAGCAGGCGCTCGGTGTCGAGGTGGTTTCCCACGTGATCTCCATCGGCGCGTCGACGCCGTACGCCGGTCCGATACCACAGCCTGGTGATCTGGCGGCCATCGATGCCAGCCCGGTGCGCGCGTTCGACGCCGAGGCTGAGAGCTCGATGATCACCGAGATCGAAGCAGCCAAGCGTGACGGCGATACCCTCGGCGGCGTGGTCGAGGTGGTCGCGCATGGACTGCCCGTCGGGCTGGGCTCGTTCACCAGCGGCGACAACCGCTTGGACAGCCAGCTGGCGGCCGCGGTCATGGGAATTCAGGCAATCAAAGGTGTGGAGATCGGTGACGGCTTCGAGACCGCCCGGCGGCGGGGCAGCGTTGCGCACGACGAGATGTACCCGGGTGCTGACGGTGTGACGCGCTCGACCAACCGGGCCGGCGGCCTCGAAGGCGGTATGACCAACGGTCTGCCGGTCCGGGTGCGCGCCGCGATGAAACCGATCTCCACGGTCCCGCGGGCGCTGGCCACCGTCGACATGACCACCGGGGACGAAGCGGTGGCGATCCATCAGCGATCCGACGTGTGCGCGGTACCCGCTGCGGGGGTCGTGGTGGAGACCATGGTCGCGCTGGTGCTCGCGCGCGCTGCCCTGCAGAAGTTCGGTGGTGACTCGCTGATTGAGACACGAACCAACATCGACGGATACCTGCGTGCCGTCGCGGCGCGTGAGCCGCACAGCGATGCGGCGAGGGCTTCGGGCTGATGGCCCCGAAGGCGGTGTTGATCGGGTTGCCCGGTTCGGGTAAGTCCACGATCGGTCGCCGACTGGCCAAGGTCCTGGAGGTGCCCATGCTCGACACCGACGCCGAGATCGAGAAGCGCACGGGACGCGTCATCGCCGATATCTTCGCCACCGACGGGGAAGCCGAGTTCCGCCGTATCGAAGAAGAGGTCATCCGCGACGCGTTGGCCAACCACGACGGCGTGCTGTCGCTCGGCGGGGGAGCAGTGACCACCGAGGGTGTCCGGCAGGCGCTGGCCGGACACACCGTGGTCTACCTCGAGATCAACGCGGCCGAGGGGGTACGTCGGACAGGTGGCTCGACCGCGCGGCCACTGCTGTCCGGCCCCGACCGCGGCGAGAAATTCAAAAAGCTGATGTCGCAGCGTGTTCCGCTGTATCGCAAGGTTGCGACCATGCGGGTCAACACCAACCATCGCAATCCCGGAGCCGTCGTCCGCTACATCACCACCCGGTTGGAGAATCCGCACGGTTCCAAGCCGGAACGCCGCCGCAGGCGCCCGTCATGGCGGCGCGCGCCGTTGTCGCTGACTGCCGCTCCGTCTACCGAGGCGCCGCCGAGTCCGGCCACGATGGCCGCGAAGAAAGCCGGCAATCCTACCTGCGTACGAAAGGACTCTCCGTGACCGAGCCGGTGACAGTCGAGGTGGCTACCGATCCGCCTTACCCGGTGATCATCGGAACCGGATTACTGGCGGAACTGGGCCGGTTGCTCGGCGGTAGGCACAAGGTCGCCATCCTGCACCAGCCCGTGCTGGCCGAGACCGCCGAGGTGATCCGCAGCCATCTGGCAGATCAGGGCACCGACGCCCACCGCATCGAGATCCCCGACGCCGAGGCAGGCAAGGAGTTGCCCGTCGTCGGGTTCATCTGGGAGGTGTTGGGCCGCATCGGCATCGGCCGCAAGGACGCTGTCGTGAGTCTGGGCGGGGGAGCGGCCACCGACGTCGCCGGTTTCGCCGCAGCGACGTGGCTGCGTGGCGTGGACATCGTGCACGTCCCGACGACGCTGCTCGGCATGGTGGACGCCGCCGTGGGCGGAAAGACCGGCATCAACACTGATGCGGGTAAGAACCTTGTCGGTGCGTTCCACCAGCCGGCAGCCGTACTGATCGACCTCGCCACGCTGGAAACGTTGCCGCGCAACGAGATCATCGCCGGTATGGCCGAGATCGTGAAGGCAGGATTCATCGCTGATCCGGTGATCCTCGACATGATCGAGGCCGATCCGCAGGCTGCCCTGGATCCGACCGGCGACGTGCTGCCCGAGCTGATTCGGCGCGCGGTCACCGTCAAGGCCGAGGTAGTCGCCGCCGACGAGAAGGAATCACAGCTCCGCGAAATCCTGAACTACGGGCACACGCTGGCTCACGCGATCGAACGCCGGGAGCGCTATCAGTGGCGCCATGGCGCGGCCGTGTCGGTGGGTCTGGTCTTCGCTGCGGAGTTGGGTCGGCTGGCCGGCCGCCTCGATGACGAGACCGCTGGGCGCCATCGCTCGGTGCTGAGCGCTCTGGGTCTGCCGGTGACCTATGACGCTGATGCATTGCCGCAGCTGTTGGAGTCGATGCTCGGAGACAAGAAAACCCGAGCCGGGATCCTTCGATTCGTGGTACTCGACGGGCTGGCAAAGCCGGGTCGGCTGGAGGGGCCGGACCCGTCGTTGCTCGCTGCCGCCTATGCCGAAATCGCGCGCGACTGACTAACGGTTCTCGACCGGCTGGGTCTGGTCGTCGCGCACCGCGGCGAACACGTCGGTGTCGGCACGGTCGTCGTCCTCACGGCGCCGGGGCTCGTCGGGACGTTTGCGGTCGACCAGCCAGTGACCCAACGCCACGCCGATGATGGCGCTGACGAAGACCAGCAGCGCGGTGAAGGCCGCGAACGTGGTGATCTCGTTGAGCAAGCCCTCAACGTAGAGATTCTGGTAGAACAGCCCGATCACCCAGGCCACGAATCCGCTCGCCACCCCGGCGAACAACCCGGCCAGCAGCCAGGTCATCGCGAGATCGTCACGGCGTTCGGGGTCGGCGTTCCTGCGGGCATCGCTGCTGCCGTCGACGTAGCCCCAGGCCAGGGCCACGAGCGCGAACAACGCCACCAGAATCGCGCTGATCAGTCCCGCTCTGGTTTCCCACGCGTTGATCATCGCTCCCTGGAGTAACCGGACGATCACCATCAGGGCGGCGAACACCAGTCCGCGCAGCAACCACTTGCTCATGGGGCCTCACCTTAGCGAGTAGCGTCGGACACCGTGACCATATCTGCGCGCCGCGACCGTTTGCGTCGTCTTCTGGCCGAGGCACAGCTCGATGCGGTGCTGGTATCGGATCTGGTCAACGTGCGCTATCTGTCCGGATTCACCGGCTCCAACGCCGCACTGCTGGTGCTGACCGGTCAGGAGACGCCGGTGCTGGCCACTGACGGTCGCTACCGCAGTCAGGCGGCCACCCAGGCGCCTGATGCCGAAGTGGTTATCGAGCGGGCGTGTGGGCCGCACCTGGCTGCCCGCGCGGCCACTGACGGTGTGCGCAGGCTGGGGTTCGAGAGCCATGTGGTGACCGTCGACGCCTTCGCCAAGCTCGCCGACGCCGCTGGTCAGGGTTGCGAACTGGTGCGGGCGCCTGGGCTGGTCGAACAATTGCGCGAAGTCAAGGACGCCGGCGAGATCGCACTGCTGCGGTTGGCGTGCGAGGCTGCCGACGCGGCACTGACCGACCTGATCGACCAGGGCGGTCTGGGTGCCGGGCGAACCGAGAAGCAGGTGCGCAACCGACTGGAGGCGCTGATGCTCGAGCACGGCGCCGACGGGGCGTCGTTCGAGACCATCGTCGCGGCCGGAGCCAACTCGGCGATACCGCATCACCGGCCCACAGATGCGGTGCTGGCGACGGGAGACTTCGTCAAAATCGATTTCGGTGCGCTGGTGGCCGGATATCACTCGGACATGACGCGCACATTCGTGCTGGCGCCGATCGCCGACTGGCAGCGAGACATCTACACGCTGGTAGCCGAAGCGCAGCGGGCCGGCCGGGAGGCGCTCGCACCGGGTGTGGCGCTCAGTGAGGTCGACGCGGCGTCTCGCCAGGTGATCGCTGATGCGGGGTTTGCCGAGAACTTCGGCCACGGGCTCGGGCACGGCGTAGGCCTGCAGATCCACGAAGCGCCCGGAATCAACGCGTCGGCCGCCGGTACACTGCTTGCTGGTTCCGCGGTGACCGTGGAGCCCGGTGTCTACCTGCCCGACCGCGGCGGTGTCCGCATCGAGGACACGCTCGTGGTCGACAAGCATCCCGAACTACTCACCAGGTTCTCCAAAGAACTGGTGATCCTCTAGAAGCTAGGAGTACAACCCGCTGTGGCATCGACCGCCGACTTCAAGAACGGCCTCGTCCTCCAGATCGATGGCCAACTGTGGCAGATCGTCGAGTTCCAACACGTCAAACCAGGCAAAGGTCCGGCCTTCGTGCGAACGAAACTGAAGAACGTCGTATCGGGCAAGGTCGTCGACAAGACCTATAACGCCGGCGTGAAGGTGGAGACCGCGACGGTGGATCGCCGCGATGCCACTTATCTGTACCGCGACGGTTCGGACTTTGTGTTCATGGACTCCGAGGACTTCGAGCAGCACCCGTTGCCAGAGGCCCTGGTCGGACGCCTTGCCGGGTTCCTGCTGGAGAGCATGCCGGTGCAGATCGCCTTCCACGACGGGACCCCGCTGTATCTGGAGCTGCCGGTGACCGTGGAGCTCGAGGTCACCCATACCGAGCCCGGGTTACAGGGTGACCGCTCCAGTGCGGGTACCAAGCCGGCGACGCTGGAGACCGGCGCCGAGATCCAGGTGCCGCTGTTCATCAACACCGGTGACAAGCTCAAGGTGGACTCGCGTGACGGCAGCTACCTGGGAAGGGTCAATGCCTAGCCAGGGCGAGCGCAGCGGAGCGACGGGGTGACTGACCGACGTGCTCATCGTGGCCGGCATCAGGCCCGCAAACGCGCGGTTGACCTGCTGTTTGAGGCCGAGGCACGTGGGATGACTCCCGCGGCCGTCGCCGAGTCACGAAACGCGCTGGCGGACAAAGGGGATGCCTCAGCGCTCAACCCGTACACGGTGACGGTGGCGCGGGGTGTCAGCGAGCACGCAGCCCACGTCGACGACCTGATCTCTGCGCATCTGCAGGGCTGGACGCTGGACCGGCTGCCCGCGGTGGACCGCGCGATCCTACGGGTTGCGGTGTGGGAGCTTCTGCATGCCGAGGATGTACCTGAACCGGTCGCTGTGGATGAGGCTGTGGAGTTGGCCAAGGAACTGTCCACCGACGACTCGCCGGGCTTCGTCAATGGTGTGCTGGGTCAGGTGATGCTGGTGACCCCACAGATTCGGGCCGCGGCCGCAGCTGTGCAGGGTGGTAGCGAGGGCGACTGAACCCGGGCGCACCGTCACGCGGCGTCGAAGGTGATGAGGTCGATGGTGATTCCGTCTTCGATGATGCTGCGCCGTCGTGGTGGCGGCCCGGGTAGCGGTGGGGCGGTTGACCGGTAGACCGCGCCGGTCGGGGTGCGGAATTGCGCGGTGTGGTGCCCGTTGGTCTCGGTGGTGCTGACTTGCCAGCCGGCGGCTTCTTTGGTGTAGTTGCAGGCCTCGCATTCGCCGAGGCCGTTGAGCGCTGTGGTGGGCCCGCCGGCGTGGTGGGGTGTGGCGTGGTCGTGGTGGCGGATCGGGGCGTTGCAGTAGGGGGTTCGGCAGGTGCGGTCGCGACGGTCCAGCAGCGCGGCGAGCCCTTTCGGAAAGATCCTGGCTTTCGATTCCATCGCTACCAGTTGCCCGCTGTCGGGATGGCGGTAGAGCCGGCGTAGCGTGGCCCGGGTCTCGGCATCCAGGACGACGTCACCGACGAGGGCGCGGCAGAACCCGGCGGGGACGGGTCCGTACCCGTGCAGCCAGCCCAGTTCGTCGTCGTCACCGGCCAGCGTGGTGTCGGCCATCACCAGGTTCAGCGCCACCGCAACCGGGGCGGAGGCGGCACGTCCGGTCACCCGCTCGTAGACCGTCTCGGCCATCACCTGGCCGCGCGGCCGTTCGTCGAAGGTGGTGTCGGCGGCCTGTGTGCATGCGGCGTAGAGGCCGACACCCTGGGTCAACGGGAGCCGCACCGTGACGTAGACCATGTTGTTGGCCGCGGGCCGGCAACTGACCGCACAACCTGCGGCAGCCTTGTCGATGCGCTCGACCACCGCAGCGGCGTCGAGACGGGCTGCGATGGCCTTGGCCTCGGCTTCGATGCGGTTGTTACCCCATCCGGTCAGCCGCGCAGGATCGCCACACAGCTGCCGGTCGAGTTCGTGGCGGTGTTCTGCACTCAAGCACGCCGATTCACGCACGATCAGCGTCGCCCGCCACTCCGAGAGCACCCCGGCCGCCATGGCCGCCAGCGTGCACGGCATCTCGTGCACCAGCGCTCGGGCGAAGCCCAGATGTCGGTTGCCCTGCACCGGGGCGTCCTGGCGCGCCAACGCGACCTCGCTGGCCAGCCCCTTACCGCGCCTGGTTTTGGCGATCCCGGCAGCCTCTTCAGCAGCAGCGCGTTTGGCCGCCCACAACGCCGTGGCCCGCGCCTGGACCGCAGCGGCCTGGGCCTTCAACCTCTCGCAGCGTTCGACGACTGCCCGCAGCTCCGCCTCACCAGCCGCGTCAGACAGGTCGAACAAACTTTCGAACACGTCCCCGAATGTACCTGGACGGTCCGACAGAAATCAGATCTCCAACGCCTGGTAGGTGCTGCGGACGAATTTGGGTTGTGCGGTCTGCAGCTTGGCCAACGTCGTGTTGCCGGCGATGGCGGCGGCCGCGTCTGCCGTCAGGTTCGGCAGGTTCTGGATCAGGTAGATCAGGATCACGTCGGCTGACGGGTCGGCCTGCCACCAGGTTCCATAGGCTCCCGGCCACGAGAAGGTGCCCGCGCCTCCCGGCCCGAACAGGGTGCGGGATTTTGCCGGGTCGGTGACGACCGACAGGTTCAGCCCGAAGCCGCGGCCGATCCAGAACGGCGCGCCGAGGAAGTCGTGCCGCTTCTGTTCGTCGGTCAACCTGTCCCGGCGCATCGAGGTCACCGATTCCTCGGACAGCACCCGTACCCCGTCGACGGTGCCGCCTGCGAGCAGCATGCGGGCGAATCGCAGATAATCATCTGCCGTCGACCACAACCCCGCCCCACCGGTGCAGAACGGCGGATCGGAGATCGGCGCCGGTCCCATCACATCGTCGCGCAAGCCGTTCTCCGGATCGAGCGAGTACATCGTCGCGGCGCGGCTGCGGGCGGCTGAGCGGACGTGGAAGCCGGTGTCGGTCATGGTCAGCGGTTCGAAGATGCGCTCGGCCAGAACCTGACTCAACGGCTTGCCCTCGATGCGCGACAGCAAGATTCCGAGCACATCGGTGGCGTGGCTATAGGTCAGGCGCTCACCCGGTTGATGAACCAGGGGCAGCGCCGCGAGCTCGCTCAGCCAGCGGTCCTGGTCCTGCCGGGTGGGCAGTTTGCGGTAGGCATCGGAGATCGGACCGAGCACCGAGAACGTGTAGGCCAGCCCGCTACGGTGGGTCATCAAGTCCTCGACCGTGAGGTGCCGTTGGGCGGGCACGGTGCGGTCCAGCGGTCCGCGGGGTTCGGCCAACACCCGCAAGTCGGTCAGCTCCGGCAACCAGGTGGCGACCCGGTCGCCCAATGTGAGCTTTCCCTCTTCGATCAGCGCCATCGCCGCGGCCACCGTGACGGGTTTGGTCATCGAGGCGATGCGGAAGATCGTGTCGCGCTGCATCGGTAGTCCCGCGTTGACGTCGCGATGGCCAAGCTCGTTGACCTGCAGGACTTCTCCGGCGTGCCAGACCAGCGTGACCGCCCCGGCCAGCAGCCCGGCGTCGATCGCTTCGGAGACGGAGGCCTTGTTGCGGTCGAGGTTCACCCGGGTGAGGCTACCCGTCAGATACGCCGTTGCCGTCCGGCGGTGCTAAGCTCCCGGACAGTTTCCGACATCCTTTAACGATCCGTCCCGTGAGGCGGAGAAGGAGGTCCGGCTCCCTCGTGGGCGCACCCGACCAGCCCGGGCATGACCGGGAGCTGATGTCCGCAGCGGACGTCAGCCGCACCATCGCTCGCATCGCCCATCAGATCATCGAGAAGACCGCGCTGGACGCTCCCGAAGCGCCGCGGGTCGTCCTGCTCGGCATCCCGACCCGAGGTGTGACCCTGGCTGCCCGGCTCGCGCGCAACATCGCCGAGTTCAGCGGCGTGGACGTCGCCCAGGGGGCTCTCGACATCACGCTCTACCGCGACGACCTGATGAGCAAGCCGCCCCGCGCGCTGGCCGAGACCTCCATCCCCGAGGGTGGAATCGACGGCGCGCTGGTGATCCTGGTCGACGACGTCCTGTATTCGGGACGATCGGTGCGCTCGGCGCTCGACGCGCTGCGCGACCTCGGCCGGCCCAGAGTGGTGCAACTGGCCGTGCTCGTCGACCGCGGCCATCGCGAACTCCCGATACGAGCCGACTATGTCGGCAAGAACGTCCCGACCTCACGTGCCGAGAACGTCAAGGTCCGCCTCACCGAGAACGACGGGGTCGACGTCATCGCCATCGCACCGTACGGAGGGCCGGCGAGATGAAACATTTGTTGACAGCTGCCGATCTGAGCCGCGAGGACGCGATCGCGATACTCGACAACGCCGACCATTTCCGCGAAGCCCTGCTGGGGCGCGAGGTCAAGAAACTGCCGACCCTGCGCGGGCGCACCATCATCACGATGTTCTACGAGAACTCCACCCGCACCCGGGTGTCCTTCGAGGTGGCCGGGAAGTGGATGAGCGCTGACGTGATCAACGTCAGCGCCTCGGGATCCTCGGTGGCCAAAGGGGAGTCGTTGCGTGACACCGCGTTGACGTTGCGTGCCGCAGGGGCCGACGCGCTGATCGTGCGCCACCCGGCCTCGGGAGCCGCCCAGCAGCTGGCCGAATGGACAGCCGACGAGCACGGCGGGCCCTCGGTCATCAACGCCGGCGACGGCACGCACGAGCACCCGACCCAGGCGCTGCTCGACGCGCTGACCATCCGTCAGCGGCTGGGCAGCATCGACGGCAGGCGGGTGGTGATCGTCGGAGACGTCCTGCACAGCAGGGTGGCACGTTCCAACGTGGCCCTGCTGCACACGCTGGGCGCCGAGGTGGTTCTGGTCGCACCGCCGACGCTGCTGCCGGTCGGTGTCACCGACTGGCCGGTGACCGTGTCGCACGACCTCGACGCCGAGTTGCCGCTCGCGGACGCAGTATTGATGCTGCGGGTTCAGGCCGAGCGGATGAACGGGGGCTTCTTTCCGTCCGCGCGCGAGTACTCGGTGTGTTACGGGCTCTCCGAGAAGCGGCAGGCCCAGCTCGCCGACCACACCGTGGTGCTGCACCCGGGCCCGATGCTGCGCGGTATGGAGATCGCCTATGCGGTAGCGGACTCTGCGCAATCTGCGGTGCTGCAACAGGTTTCCAACGGGGTGCATATCCGGATGGCGGTGCTGTTCCAGCTGCTCGTCGGATCCGAGCAAGGAGCGATCAGCGCATGACCGTCCTCATCACCAACGTTCGCTGCTACGGCGAGGGGGACCCGGTCGACGTGTTGGTCCGCGACGGGCAGATCGCCGAGATCGGGACCGGGCTGGCGGTGCCGACCGACGCTGACGTCCTCGGTGGTGCCGGTCAGGTGCTGTTGCCGGGGTTTGTCGACCTGCATACCCACCTGCGCGAGCCGGGCCGAGAATACGCCGAGGACATCGAAACCGGTTCGGCGGCAGCAGCTCTCGGTGGCTACACCGCAGTGTTCGCGATGGCCAACACGGATCCGGTGGCCGACAGCGTGGTCGTCACCGACCACGTGTGGCGGCGCGGTCAACAGGTCGGCCTCGTCGACGTGCACCCGGTGGGCGCGGTGACCGTCGGCCTGAAAGGCCAGCAACTCACCGAGATGGCCATGATGGCCGCGGGTGAAGCCGGCGTGCGGATGTTCTCCGACGATGGTCTGTGTGTCGACGACCCGCTGGTCATGCGGCGCGCGCTGGAGTACGCCTCTGGGCTGGGGGTACTGATCGCTCAGCACGCCGAGGAGCCCCGGCTGACCGTGGGCGCGGTCGCCCACGAGGGGCCCAATGCCGCGCGCCTCGGTCTGGCCGGGTGGCCCCGCGCCGCCGAGGAATCCATCGTGGCCCGCGACGCGCTGCTGGCCCGCGACGCCGGTGCCCGCGTACATATCTGCCACGCCTCCACGGCTGGGTCGGTCGAGCTGATCAGATGGGCCAAGGAACAAGGCATCTCGATCACCGCCGAGGTCACCCCCCACCATCTGCTGCTCGACGACAGCCGGCTGCAGACCTACGACGGACGCAACCGGGTGAACCCGCCGCTGCGTGAAGCCAGCGATGCTCTGGCGCTGCGCCAGGCACTGGCCGACGGCGTCGTCGACTGTGTGGCCACCGACCACGCCCCGCACGGCGCGCACGAGAAGTGCTGCGAATTCGCCAATGCCCGCCCCGGCATGCTGGGGTTGCAGACCGCGTTGTCGGTGGTTGTCGAGACCATGGTCAACCCCGGGCTGCTGGACTGGCGTGACGTCGCGCGGGTGATGAGCGAGAACCCGGCCCGCATCGTCGGTCTGCCTGACCAGGGCCGGCCCCTCGATGTCGGTGAGCCGGCCAACCTCACGCTGGTCGACCCGACGGCGCGCTGGACCGTGCAGGGCCCGGCGCTGGCCAGTCGGTCGGACAACACTCCTTATCAGGACATGGAGTTGCCGGCGGTGGTCACGGCCACGATGCTGCGCGGCCGGGTCACCGCACGGGACGGGAAGATCGCGTGAACACCCCGACCCTGGTCGCGACGCTGATCATGGCTGCCATCGTGGCGCTGATCATCGCCGTGGTGATCTCGGTGATGATCCGGGGCTGGCGCCGCCGGGCCGAGCGACAAGCGCAGATCGTCGGAACCCTGCCGCAACTACCCGACACGGTGGGGCCGGCGCTGGTCGCGCCCACCAAAGGGCTCTACCTGGGCAGCACGCTGGTTCCGCACTGGAACGACCGGATCGTGGTGGGTGATCTCGGGTTCCGGGCCAAGGCCGTGCTGACCCGTTACCCGGAGGGAATCATGTTGCAGCGCACCGGCGCGGGTCCGATCTGGATCCCCGACGACGTCATCGTCGCGATCCGCGCCGAGAAGAACCTGGTGGGCAAGGCGCTCACCCATGAAGGCATCTTGGCCATCCGCTGGCAGTTGCCGTCGGGAACCGAGATCGACACCGGGTTTCGGGCCGACGACCGTGCGGATTACGCCAAGTGGTTGCCAGAGGAGGTCGCATGACGATGGACAAGGCCGTACTGGTCCTCGAAGACGCTCGAGTCTTTACCGGCATCCCGTTCGGAGCGGTCGGCGAGACCTTGGGAGAGGCGGTGTTCTCCACCGGCATGTCCGGCTACCAGGAGACCCTGACCGATCCGAGCTACCACCGCCAAATCGTGGTGGCCACGGCACCTCAGATCGGTAACACCGGCTGGAATGACGAGGACAGCGAGAGCCGCGGCGACAAGATCTGGGTGGCCGGATACGCGGTGCGAGAGCCGTCGCCACGGGCATCGAACTGGCGTGCCACCGGCAGCCTCGACGATGAATTGGAACGTCAGGGCGTCGTCGGCATCGCCGGTATCGACACCCGAGCGGTGGTGCGCCACCTGCGCAGCCGAGGGTCGATGAAGGCTGGTGTGTTCAGCGGCGCGGCTGCCGAAGCACCGGTCGGGGAACTGGTCGAAAGGGTTCGCGGGCAGGAGTCCATGCTGGGCGCAGACCTGGTCGGAGAAGTCACCACCGATGCCCAGTATGTGGTGGAACCCGAAGGCCCGCAACGATTCACCGTGGTTGCGTTGGACCTGGGCATCAAGACCAACACCCCGCGTAACTTCGCTGCCCGCGGAATCCGCACCGTCGTGTTGCCGTCGACGGCGAGCTTCGACGAGATCCGCGGTCAGCGCCCCGACGGGGTGTTCCTGTCCAACGGGCCCGGCGACCCGGCCACTGCTGACGACGTGGTGGCGGTCACCCGCGACGTGCTTGAGGCGCGCATTCCGCTGTTCGGCATCTGCTTCGGCAACCAGATCCTCGGCCGAGCGCTGGGCCGGTCGACCTACAAGATGGTGTTCGGCCACCGAGGCATCAACATCCCGGTGATCGACCATGCCACCGGCCGGGTGGCCATCACGTCGCAGAACCACGGATTCGCACTCGAGGGTGCCGCCGGAGAGCAGTTCGACACACCGTTCGGGCTGGCCGAGATCAGCCACACCTGCGCCAATGACGGAACTGTGGAGGGTGTTCGGCTGGTCGACGGCCGGGCGTTCTCGGTGCAGTATCACCCGGAGGCGGCCGCCGGCCCCCGCGATGCGGGCTATCTGTTCGACCAGTTCATCGACCTCATGGCCGAGGTCAAGGTAGAGAAGGGCAACTAGATGCCGCGCCGCGCAGACCTCAACCACATCCTGGTCATCGGATCCGGTCCGATCCTGATCGGGCAGGCCGCCGAGTTCGACTACTCCGGAACCCAGGCGTGCCGTGTGCTGCGGGCCGAGGGCCTACAGGTCACGCTGATCAACTCCAACCCGGCGACGATCATGACCGACCCGGAGTTCGCCGACCACACCTACGTCGAACCCATCACCGCCGACTTCGTCGAGAAGGTGATCGCCCAGCAGGCTGAGCGCGGCAACAGAATCGATGCGCTGCTGGCCACCCTCGGAGGACAGACCGCCCTGAACACCGCGGTCAAGCTGTCGGAAAACGGTATCCTCGACAAATACGGAGTCGAGCTGATCGGCGCCGATTTCGAGGCCATCCAGCGCGGCGAGGACCGGCAGAAGTTCAAGGACATCGTCACCAAGGTCGGCGGTGAATCCGCCCGCAGCCGAGTGTGTTTCACCATGGACGAAGTGCGGGAGACGGTGGCTGACTTGGGCCTGCCGGTGGTGGTGCGTCCCAGCTTCACCATGGGCGGCTTGGGCTCGGGCATGGCGTACTCGGCCGAAGACGTCGAACGGATGGCCGGTGAAGGTCTGACCGCGTCGCCGTCGGCCAATGTGCTGATCGAGGAATCGATCTTCGGCTGGAAGGAATTCGAGCTGGAGTTGATGCGCGACGGCCACGACAACGTCGTGGTGGTGTGTTCGATCGAGAACTTCGACCCGATGGGTGTGCACACCGGCGACTCGGTCACTGTGGCGCCGGCGATGACGCTGACCGACCGCGAATACCAGACCATGCGCACACTCGGGATCGAGATCCTGCGCGAGGTTGGGGTGGACACCGGCGGCTGCAACATCCAGTTCGCGGTCAACCCGGCCGACGGCCGGCTCATCGTGATCGAGATGAACCCCCGGGTTTCGCGCTCGAGCGCGCTGGCATCGAAAGCCACCGGCTTCCCGATCGCCAAGATCGCGGCCAAACTTGCCATCGGGTACACCCTCGACGAGATCGTCAACGACATCACCAAGGAGACGCCGGCCTGTTTCGAGCCGACGCTGGACTACGTGGTGGTCAAGGCGCCGCGGTTCGCGTTCGAGAAGTTCCCCGGTGCCGACGGGACGCTGACCACCACGATGAAATCGGTGGGCGAGGCGATGTCGTTGGGCCGCAACTTCGTCGAGGCTCTGGGCAAGGTGATGCGGTCGCTGGAGACCAGCCGCGCCGGGTTCTGGACGGCTCCCGACGATCCCGAAGCCGATGTCGCCGAGGTGCTCGAGCGATTGGGCACCCCGACCGACGGTCGGCTCTATGACATCGAGTACGCGCTGCGGCTCGGTGCGACGGTGGACGAGGTGGCCCGGGCCTCCGGAGTCGACCCCTGGTTCGTCGAGCAGATTGCCGGGCTGGTCGAGTTACGTGCCGAGCTGATCGACGCGCCGGTGCTCGAAGCAGACCTGCTGCGCCGCAGCAAGAACTGTGGCCTGTCGGACCGGCAGATCGCAGCACTGCGACCGGAGTTGGCCGGTGAGGTCGGGGTGCGCGCGTTGCGGCAACGGTTGGGCATCCATCCGGTGTTCAAGACCGTCGACACCTGCGCGGCCGAATTCGAGGCCAGGACGCCCTACCACTACAGCAGCTACGAGCTCGATCCAGCCGCCGAGAGCGAGGTGGCGCCCCAGGCGCAACGACCCAAGGTGCTCATCCTCGGTTCCGGACCCAACCGGATCGGGCAGGGCATCGAGTTCGATTACAGCTGCGTGCACGCGGCGACCACGTTGTCCGAGGCCGGGTTCGAGACCGTCATGGTCAACTGCAATCCGGAGACGGTGTCGACCGATTACGACACCGCGGACCGGTTGTACTTCGAGCCGTTGACTTTCGAAGACGTCCTCGAGGTGTACTTCGCCGAACAGGCCTCCGGCGCCGGCGGTCCCGGCGTTGTGGGCGTCATCGTCCAACTCGGTGGGCAGACGCCACTCGGGTTGGCCGAACGTCTGGCCAAGGCGGGGGTGCCGATCGTCGGCACCGCTCCCGAGGCGATCGACCTGGCCGAGGATCGCGGGCACTTCGGCGAGGTGCTCACGGCCGCGGGTCTGCCGGCTCCCCGGTACGGCATGGCCACCAGCTTCGAGCAGGCGCGCCGCATCGCCGCGGACATCGGTTATCCCGTGCTGGTACGACCGTCCTACGTGCTGGGCGGTCGGGGCATGGAGATCGTCTACGACGACGAGACCCTGAACGGTTACATCACCCGCGCCACCGAGCTGTCACCGGAGCATCCGGTGCTGGTCGACCGGTTCCTCGAAGATGCCATCGAGATCGACGTCGATGCACTCTGTGACGGCACCGAGGTCTACATCGGCGGTGTGATGGAACACATCGAGGAGGCGGGCATTCACTCCGGTGACTCGGCGTGTGCGCTGCCGCCGGTCACGCTGGGGCGCAGTGACATCGAGGCCGTCCGGCGGGCGACCGAGGCCATCGCGTTCGGCATCGGCGTGGTGGGGTTGCTCAACGTGCAGTACGCGCTCAAAGACGACGTGCTCTACGTGCTGGAGGCCAATCCCAGGGCCAGCCGTACCGTCCCCTTCGTTTCCAAGGCCACCGCGGTCCCGCTGGCCAAGGCATGTGCCCGGATCATGCTGGGTGCCAGCATCGCGCAGCTTCGTGACGAAGGGGTGCTGGTGCCGACCGGTGACGGTGCGACCACGGCGCGCAATGCGCCGGTCGCGGTCAAGGAGGCGGTGCTGCCGTTCCACCGGTTCCGCAAGTCCGACGGTTCACAGATCGACTCGCTGCTGGGCCCGGAGATGAAGTCCACCGGCGAGGTCATGGGCATCGCGCACGATTTCGGCAGTGCGTTCGCCAAGAGCCAGACCGCCGCCTACGGTTCACTGCCCACCGGGGGCACGGTGTTCGTTTCGGTGGCCAATCGCGACAAGCGCTCCCTGGTGTTCCCGGTCAAGCGTCTGGCCGACCTCGGTTTTCAGGTGCTGGCGACCGAGGGTACGGCAGAGATGCTGCGGCGCAATGGTATTCCGTGTGAAGAGGTGCGTAAACACTTCGAAGATCCAGACGAGTCCCGTCCGTCGCGGTCAGCCGTCGACGCGATCAGAGCCGGTGAGGTGGACATGGTGATCAACACCCCCTATGGCAACTCGGGTCCGCGTGTCGACGGCTATGAGATCCGGTCGGCGGCGGTGTCGATGAACATTCCGTGTGTGACGACGGTTCAGGGCGCCTCGGCCGCGGTGCAGGGCATCGAAGCGGGTAAACGCGGCGACATCGGCGTGATGTCGTTGCAGGATCTGCACAGCGCTCTGGGCTCCTGAACGATGCGTGGCTTCGGGGCGCGCCTGGCGGTGGCGGTAGGCCAGCGCGGCCCGCTGTGCCTGGGCATCGATCCGCACCCCGAGCTGCTTCGGGCGTGGGGGTGCGGCGCCGACGTCGATGGGCTGGCGCGCTTCAGCGACATCTGCGTGGCGGCTTTCGCCGGGTTTGCCGTGGTCAAACCGCAGGTGGCGTTTTTCGAGTCGTACGGCTCGGCGGGATATGCGGTTCTGGAGCAGACCATCGCGAACCTGCGCGAGGCCGGCGTGCTGGTGCTGGCCGACGCCAAACGCGGTGACATCGGGTCCACGATGGCCGCCTACGCCGCCGCGTGGGCCGGGGACTCACCGTTGGCCGCCGATGCGGTGACGGCATCGCCATACCTGGGGTTCGAATCGCTACGCCCGCTGCTTTCGACCGCTCAGCAATACGGGCGTGGTGTCTTCGTGCTGGCGGCGACCTCGAACCCGGAGGGTGCGGCGGTGCAGCAGGCGCGTTCCGACGGGCGTACGGTCGCACAGGCCATCGTCGACGCGGCTGCCGCCGAGAATCCCGCCGGGAGCCTGGGGTCGGTCGGCGTCGTCGTCGGTGCCACCCTGGCCGAACCGCCCGACGTGAGTGCTCTGAACGGGCCGGTGCTGGTGCCCGGGGTCGGAGCCCAGGGTGGGCGTCCTGAGGCGCTGGGAGGCCTGGGTGGTGCGCACTCCGGCCAACTACTGCCCGCGGTGTCCCGGGAGGTGTTGCGCAGCGGCCCTGATGTCGCCGCGCTGCGCGCCGCCGCGGAGCAGATGCGCGAAGCCGTGCGCTACCTGCACCGGCCCGCTGAGCCGACGGCGTGAGCCCGCGACACGCCCGACACGCGATGACCAGCGAAATTTTCCCAGAAAGAGCCGGTCGGGGGCTCGGCGCGACGGTGCGCTGACTGCCGGCGAAGAGCTGACCGGCCGAACCGCCCGTCGATACCGGCCATATGCAGGTCGTTTGGCTCGCCGGGTGATTCCCGCAACGCTGGGATGGCACCGCGTGCCATCGCAGCTGTCGGCCGAGACCCGCCCTACACGCTGGGCTTTTGACGCAGAATCACGGGGGTGGGGTTAGCTTTCGTCAGCCTGCGTGGGTACGGTCGTCCACGCTGGCTGGTTCTGAAGAACCGCACGACCAGCCGAGAAAAATCAGATGATGGTGAGAGACGGAGGAACCCCGTGGCCCTTCCCCAGTTGACCGACGAGCAGCGCGCGGCAGCGTTGGAGAAGGCTGCTGCCGCACGTCGAGCGCGAGCCGAGTTGAAGGACCGGCTCAAGCGCGGCGGCACCAACCTCAAGCAGGTGCTCAAAGACGCCGAGACCGACGAGGTCTTGGGCAAGATGAAGGTTTCCGCGCTCCTTGAGGCACTGCCCAAGGTGGGCAAGGTCAAAGCGCAGGAGATCATGACCGAACTCGAGATCGCCCCGACCCGCCGTCTGCGCGGCCTGGGCGACCGTCAGCGCAAGGCTCTGCTGGAAAAGTTCGACCAGTAGCGAGTCGGTGAGTGAAGGCAGGGGGCCGGGCGACGCTGCGTGCGCCAAGGCGCCGGTGGTGGTGTTGTCCGGCCCGTCTGCCGTCGGTAAGTCCACCGTTGTGCGCTGCCTGCGCGAGCGCGTCCCGGACCTGTATTTCAGCGTCTCGGTGACCACTCGGGCTCCACGACCGGGAGAAGTCGACGGCGTGGACTACTCGTTCGTGACGGCAGCACAGTTTCAGCAGCTCATCGACACCGGTGCGCTGTTGGAGTGGGCCGACATCCACGGTGGGTTGCATCGTTCTGGAACGCCCGCCGGACCGGTGGCTGCTGCCACCGCGGCCGGTCGCCCGGTGTTGATCGAGGTCGACTTGGCCGGAGCCCGCGCCGTCAAGGCAGCCCTGCCGGAGTGCACCACCGTGTTTCTGGCGCCACCCAGCTGGGAGGTGTTGGAGCGCCGGCTGGTCGGCCGCGGCACCGAGACGCCGGAGGTGATGGCCCGGCGGTTGCAGACGGCCCGCGAGGAGCTGGCCGCGCAGGGCGACTTCGACGAGGTCGTCGTCAACAGCCAATTGGAATCGGCGTGCGCTGAATTGGTATCCTTGCTGGTGGCCCACACGCAGGTCCGGCGCGAACATCAGTGAATCGCTGCCTCGCACGGTCAACACCAGTATTTCGACATCGACAATCGCCAAGCATCGCCCGCCGATATTCGCCAGGAGAACTTCTCACGTGAGCACCCCCCAGATCACTGCGGTGGACCTCGACACGTCCGCCGCCAGCGCCTACGACACGCCGCTGGGTATCACCAACCCGCCGATCGACGAGCTGCTCGACCGCGCGTCGAGCAAGTACGCGCTGGTCATCTACGCCGCCAAGCGTGCACGTCAGATCAACGACTACTACAACCAGCTCGGTGACGGGATCCTGGAGTACGTCGGACCGCTGGTCGAGCCGGGTTTGCAGGAGAAGCCGCTGTCGATCGCTCTGCGTGAGATCCACGCCGACCTGCTCGAGCACACCGAGGGCGAATAACCCGGGCCGCTGGAGTGGACCGCAAACGGATCATCGTCGGCGTCGCCGGTGGCATCGCCGCCTATAAGGCGGCCACGCTGGTCCGCCAGCTCACCGAGGCCGGCCATTCGGTCCGGGTGGTGCCCACCGACTCCGCGCTGCGGTTCGTCGGGGCGGCCACCTTCGAGGCACTGTCCGGCAACCCCGTTCATACCGGGGTGTTCGAAGACATCCACGAGGTTCCGCATGTGCGCATCGGCCAGGGTGCGGACCTGGTCGTCGTTGCACCGGCCACTGCCGACCTGCTGGCCCGCGCCGCCGGTGGTCGCGCCGACGACCTGCTCACGGCAACTCTGCTCACCGTGCGATGCCCGGTGCTCTACGCGCCGGCGATGCACACCGAGATGTGGCAACACGCTGCCACCAGCGAGAATGTGGCGACGCTGCGACGCCGCGGCGCGGTGGTGATGGAACCGGCATCGGGACGGCTGACAGGTGCCGACAGCGGCCCAGGGCGGCTACCGGAGGCCGAAGAGATCAGCACACTGGCGCAACTGCTGTTGGCCCGCGGTGACGCCCTGCCTTACGACCTGGCGGGCGTCAAGGTCCTGGTGACCGCCGGGGGCACCCGGGAACCGATCGATCCGGTCCGTTTCATCGGCAACCGCAGCTCCGGCAAGCAGGGTTACGCGATGGCGCGGGTGATGGCACAACGCGGCGCCGACGTGACCCTCATCGCCGGGAACACCGCCGGGCTTGTCGATCCGGCCGATGTCGAGGTCATCCATATCGGCTCGGCTGCCCAACTGGCCGACACCGTCTCCAAGCACGCGCCCGAGGCCAACGTCTTGGTGATGGCTGCCGCTGTCGCTGATTTCCGGCCCGCCCACCCTGCGGTCAACAAGATCAAGAAGGGGCCGGCCGGCGAGGGGGAGCCGACCATCGAGCTGGTCCGCAACGATGACGTGCTGGCCGGAGCGGTCCGTTCCCGCGCCGACGGCCAATTGCCGAACATGCGCGCCATTGTCGGGTTCGCTGCCGAAACCGGGGATGCCAATGGCGACGTGCTCTTCCACGCTCGGGCCAAGCTCGCACGTAAGGGGTGCGATCTGCTGGTGGTCAACGCAGTGGGGGAGAATCGGGCCTTCGAGGTCGACCACAATGACGGGTGGCTGCTGTCGGCCGACGGAAATGAGTCGGCATTGGAGCACGGTTCGAAGACGGTGATCGCCAGCCGTATTGTGGACGCAATCTCGGCCTTCCTGCGCACCAGCGCCGGGTAGGCCCGAGCACGTGTCAGCGTGCGTGTAAGGGTTGCGCGTGGCGGGGGCACACGCTTGGGTGCAAGAGGCGCCCGCGACGGCGTGGCCACCGCCTGTATATGTTGACTGACTAACTACCTCAGGTGTGCTGAGTGAAAGGGTTCGATGTGAGTGAAGCGCGGTTGTTTACCAGTGAGTCGGTGACCGAGGGGCACCCCGACAAGATCTGTGACGCCATCAGCGACTCGGTGCTCGACGCGCTGCTCGCCGACGATCCGAAGTCGCGTGTCGCGGTGGAGACGCTGGTGACGACCGGTCAGGTGCATGTCGTCGGTGAGGTGACCACCGCCGCCAAGTCCGCGTTCGCCGATATCACCAACACGGTGCGCGAGCGCATCCTCGAGATCGGCTACGACCACTCGGACAAGGGCTTCGACGGCGAGACCTGTGGCGTCAACATCGGCATCGGACGGCAGTCACCGGACATCGCGCAGGGTGTCGACACGGCCCACGAGACCCGCGTCGGTGGCGCCGCCGACCCGCTTGACTCCCAGGGCGCCGGCGACCAGGGGTTGATGTTCGGCTATGCGATCGCCGACACCCCGGAACTGATGCCGTTGCCGATCGCGCTGGCCCACCGGTTGTCGCGCAAGCTGACCGAGGTCCGCAAGAACGGCACGTTGGGCTACCTGCGTCCCGACGGCAAGACCCAGGTCACCGTGCAGTACGACGGCACCAAGCCGGTGCGGCTGGACACCGTGGTGTTGTCCACCCAGCACGCTGACGGTATTGCGCTGGACAGCCAGTTGGAGCCGGAGATCAAGCAGCACGTCATCGACGCGGTGCTCACCGAGCTGGCACACGACACGCTGGATACCTCGAACCCGCGGATTCTTGTCAACCCGACGGGCAAGTTCGTTCTCGGCGGACCGATGGGCGACGCCGGGCTGACCGGCCGCAAGATCATCGTCGACACCTACGGTGGATGGGCGCGCCACGGTGGTGGGGCCTTCTCCGGCAAGGATCCGTCCAAGGTTGACCGTTCGGCCGCTTACGCGATGCGCTGGGTGGCCAAGAACGTGGTCGCCGCCGGTCTGGCCGAGCGTGTCGAGGTACAGGTCGCCTACGCGATCGGCAAGGCGGCGCCGGTCGGCCTGTTCGTCGAGACCTTCGGCTCGGAGACCGTCGACCCGGTCAAGATCGAGAAAGCCATCGGTGAGGTGTTCGACCTGCGTCCGGGTGCGATCGTGCGCGACCTCGACCTGTTGCGCCCGATCTACGCGCCGACGGCGGCATACGGGCACTTCGGCCGAACCGATATCGAACTGCCCTGGGAACAGCTCAACAAGGTCGACGACCTCAAGGCTGCGGTGTAGCAATCCCGTCGGCGACGAACTGGTAGTCGTCGATCGGGAAGCGGCGGCTGCGCCAGTACGCCTCGAGCGTGCTGGCGGGCCGCAGCGGAACGTCGCCGTGTTCGTCGAAGTAGTAGCTGTTGGCCAGCCGACAGCTGTCCTGCCAGAAGATCTGGCGGTGCCGTTTGCGCATCATCTCGGCGAAAAAGCGCTCGTTGGCCTCTGCACGCACTTCCACTCGGGTCGCCCCGCGCTGCTGCGCCGTGCGAAGGCAGCGCACGATGTGGCCGGTCTGTGCTTCGATGAGCGCGAAGTAGGACGAGCCGACGTAGCCGTATGGGCCGAAGACGGTGAAGAAGTTCGGGAATCCCGGGATGCTGACGCCCTCGTAGGCCTGTAGCCGGTTCTCGTGCCAGAACTGTGCCAGCGAGCGGCCCCCGCGGCCGCGGACCGGGAACGTCGGCACATTGTCAGGATCCATGACCTTGAATCCGGTCGCCAAGATCAACACGTCGACCTCGCGGAGCGCGCCGTCGGTGGTGACAACACCCGATCCGGTGATCGTGTCGATGGGTTCGGTGACCAGATCGACGTTGTCGCGGTTGAACGTCGACAGATAGGTGTTGTGAAACCCGGGTCGCTTGCAGCCGACGGCGTACCGCGGTGTCAGCTTGTCCCTGGTCTCGGGATCGTGCACCTGCTTGCGCAGGTAGGCGCGGCCGAGCCGGGACATCCGCTTGGCCATCGGGTTGACGGTGAAATACTGGGCGGCCAGTGGGAACGTCAACTCGACATAGGCCTGACTGATCATCCGCTGCAGCGTGCGGCCCAGCGGCAACCGCATCAGCGCCCGCGCCGCGGCCGGCAGCGCTACGTCGAATTTCGGGAAGCACCAGATCGGCGTGCGCTGAAAGACCGTGAGCTGCCCGGCGACCGGGGCGATCTCCGGAATCACCTGCACCGCTGACGCTCCGGTACCGATGACCGCGACACGTTTGCCGCACAGGTCGAGGTCGTGATCCCAGCGCGCGGTGTGCACCGTCGCCCCGGTGAACGCGTCCACCCCCGCGATGTCGGGAAGCTTGGGCACCGTCAACACGCCGCTGGCATTGATCAGGAAGCGCGCGGTGATCAGCTCACGCTCTGCACCGCGTTGCAGCTCGATCTGCCAGAGACCCTGGTTTTCTTGATAGTCCGCTCCGCTCACCCTCGTGCCGAAGCGGATCCGTGACCGCAGGCCGTATCTGTCGACGCAGCGTGTGGCGTACGCAGCCAGTTCACCGCCCGGCGCGTAGGTACGTGACCAGTCGGCGCTCTGCTCGAACGAGAACTGATAGGAGAACGACGGAATATCCACCGCGATACCGGGATAGGTGTTCCAGTACCAGGTACCGCCGACGTCGTCGCCCGCCTCGACGACGAGGTAGTCAGCCAGGCCCGCCCGGTCGAGCTGGATCGCAGCGCCGATGCCGGAGAAGCCGGCACCGACGATGACGGTGTGGTAATCGGGGCCTGTCATCGGTCCTCCTCGGTCAGGCCAGTGCGTCGCGCAATGCGCGCAGTCCGCGTTGGACCGCGTCCGTGGCGGCGGGGACCACACCGGCGTAGCCGAGGTAACCGTGCACCAGCGATTCCGCGTTGTGAAGTTCGACCGAAACCCCGGCGCCGGACAACAGTTCGGCGTAGCGCATGCCGTCGTCACGAAGCGGATCGTGACCGGCCACCGCGATATACGCCGGCGCCGTGCCCGCCAGATCCCCGCGCGCGGGCACGAGTGTGGCCGGCGGCGGGGAGAGTTCTCCGTCGCCGAGGTACCAGCGGGTGAATCCCTTGCAGGCGTCCAGGGAGAGAATCGGAGCCTCGGCGTTCTCGACGAACGAGGGCAGCGACGTATCGAAGGTGGTCGAGGGGTACCACAGCAACTGCATCCGCAGTGCCACCCCGGCGTCGCGGGCCAGCTGGGCAATGACCGCCGCAAGGTTTCCACCCGCGGAATCGCCTGCCACAGCAACGCGTTGGGAGTCGGCTCCGAGCTCCTCGGCGTGCTCGACCACCCACTGTGCTGCCACCCAGCTGTCCTCCACAGCGGCCGGGTAGGGGTGCTCGGGCGCGAGGCGGTAGTCCACCGACACCACCACCGCGCGACTACCGACGGCGTGGAGCCGCGCGATGGTGTCGTAGGTGTCCAGATCACCGACCGACCATCCGCCACCGTGAACGAACAGCACCACCGGCAGTATCGGCTGCTTGGTCGGGGGTCGGTACACCCGCACCGGGATCGGGCCGGCCGGTGAATCGATCACCCGGTCCTCGGCTTCGACTTCTGGGTGCAGATCCTGGCGAGGAAGATCGCGAAACCGCCGTCGGGCATCGGCCGGTCCACCATCGGTGGTCAGCTGGAACGGAACGGCCTCGAGCACCTTGTGCAGAATGGGATCCAACTCCACGGTCATGCAGCCACGGTACGCACGCAGCCTGGTGGCGGTCGAGGTAAACCCCCGTTGCGGGTCTGAGTGGCCGACAATGAGGGCATGCGACGCCCCATCACACTTGCCCCGCTGACCGTGCTCGAACTCGGTCCTGACGAGTTGGTCGCGTGTGCTGCCCAGGCCGGGTACGACGGCGTCGGCCTGCGGTTGATCCGTGCGACTGAGCAGGAGCCGCTGCGTCCGACGATCGGCCGTACCGCGCTGATCCGTGAGACGCGGCGCCGCCTCGACGACACCGGCATGTTTGTGCTCGACGTCGAGGTGCTGCGGCTGCGTCCCGAGACCCGGGTGCGGACCGACTTCGGCCCGCTTCTGGAGACCGCCGCCTACCTTGGCGCGAGCCAGGTGCTGGTCACAGGTAATGATCCCGACCATTCGCGGTTGGCTGACAACCTGAGCGAACTCGGGCTATTCGCCGGTGAATTCGGTCTGACGCCGAACCTGGAGCCCATGCCCTGGACCACGGTGGCTGACCTCGGTGCCGGTGCCGCCATCGTGGCGCGGTGTGCCGGTGAGAAGGTCGGGCTGCTCGTCGACGCACTGCATTACGACCGCGCGCAGACGACGCCCGCCGAGTTGGCGACGCTACCCGCCGAGTGGTTCCGTTATGTCCAGATCTGCGACGCGACGCTGCCGCGACCGGACTCTGTTGACGAGCTGCGCTATCAGGGCCGCAATGCGCGGATGCTGCCCGGTGAGGGCTGCATCGATCTGGTGGCCATGCTGCAGGTGCTGCCGCGCGTACCGGTCAGCATCGAGTCGCCGGTGCTGTGGCGAGCTCCGGCGGGAGTACGGGCCCGCGCCGCCCTGCGCGCGGCGCGGCGCGTCATCGCGCGTGCCGAGGCCGAACGGATGGCTCTGTCAGCCTGATCCGGCCGCGGCACCCTGCGAGCGTGCGGCGGCCAGTAAGTCCGCCACCCGCGCCACGTGAGGTTCACGGATCACCGAATCGTGGTCACAACCGATGCGTTCGATCTGCAGTTGGCCGGTCAACACCTGTGGCCAGGCCCGCACGTCATCGAGATTGAACTCGCTGAGCACCAGCAGGGTTGGACCGGAATACGGCCTCGGACGGTGCAGTCGCCCCACCCGCACGCCCACCTCGCGTAGCGCGTCCACCTTCTGCTCGACGCTGTTGCCGATGATTCCGGCCAGTGGCAGACACAACCGGTTTCGCCACAGTGTGGTGGCGTCGATCGGATCCTGTTGCAGCAGTGTCGATGCCGCATCGGGCACAGCCCGTCGCGCGGCGCGTACGGTCCGCGGCGGCAGGAACGGATCGAGCAGCGTGACCAGGGCGACCTCGTGACCGCGGGCCATCAGCCTGTTGGCCACGTCAAGGGTGATGAAAGCTCCCAGCGAGTGGCCGACCAATGTGTAGGGTCCCGACGGCTGAATCTTGACCAGGTCCTCGACATAGCGGCGCGCGGCGCGCGCGACTGTCCAATCCGGGAACCCGCGGTTTTCCAGACCGTGTGCCTGAAAGGCGACCACCGCGGTATCGGGCGGAATGCGATCGGCGAGTGGAACGAAGGACAGCGCCGAGGCTCCGGCACCGGCAAAGCAGAACACGGTCTCACGAGTCTGACTGCCGGGAGCGCGTAGCACCACCGTGGTCGGAGCAAGCCGGGTGCCGCGCTGTCCGGCATGTCCATTTCGGCGCGCATCGACCACCGTGGCGAACTGCGCCACCGTCGGTGCTTTCGCCAGATCCGACGGCGCCAGCACCACCTGGTGCTGTTCGCCCACGACGGTGACCATCTGCAGCACGTTGAGCGAATCCCCACCCAGCGCATAGAAATTCTCGTTGCGCCCGACCTCCTCGAGTCGCAGGATCTGCGCCCACGCCTGTGCGATCTGGGTTTCGGAGCCCGGATGGGTAGGTTCGATCGGTCCGCGCGTCGGGGCCGGCAGCGCCGCGCGGTCGACCTTCCCGCGCTCGTTGCGGGGAAGCGATTCGAGCATGACGACGTGGGTGGGGATCATCCAAGCCGGCAACCGGGTGTGCAGCGCAGCGCGTATCACCGCCACCGCGGGAGTTCGAATGCCCGGCGCCGGGGAGACGTAGCCAATCAGGGTTGCCGATTCCTCGGACTGGTCGGCGACCACGAGCGCCTCCCGGATCCCCGGGCAGTCCAGCAGCGCCGCTTCGACCTCAGCCGGTTCGACCAGGTAACCGCGGACCTTGATCGCAGCGTCCATGCGCCCCAGCACGATCAGGTTGCCGTCGTCGGTGATGCGCGCTCGGTCGTTGGTCACAAATGTGGTGGTCCCGTCGGGGTTGTCGACGAACGTGGTGGCAGCCGCTTCGGGTTTGAGATAGCCCGCGGCCAGGTGGCGCGAGGTGACGGTCAGACGTCCCTTTTCGTCGATATCCAGGGTCTTGTGTGGAACGGCTGTGCCGGCCGGGACCACTCCCGCCGGGATCTCGTCGGAGGGCCAGATGTCGAAGTGTGCGATGCCCAGGGTTTCCGACGAACCTACCCAGTTGGTCAGCACAGCACGGGGCGCGAGCGCGCGCGCCCGCCGAATGACGTTGCTGTACACCGGTTCTCCGGTGGTCACGATGCGTTCGACAGCGTCGAGGCGCCGACCGTCGGCCACCTCGGTGAGTGACTGCAGCAACGATGGTGTGCACATGAGAATGTCGACCTCGCCCAGTTGGTCGAGGATCGACTCGGGGGACTGAGTGCGTGGGTCGATCGCGGTCATCTGCGCCCCCGACAGCAGCGTGCCGATCGCGACATTGAGCCCGGCGGCGAAGCTGACGGGCATACACAGCGCCACTCGGCGGCCCTCGGTGATCCCGAACCTGTCGCGATGCAGAATCCAGTCGCTGAGCCACGTGCCGTGGGTGTACAGCACCGCCTTCGGTTCTCCGGATGAGCCGGAGGTGAATTGGATGCTGGTGATCGTCGGCACCTGGGGTGCCCGGTCGATTCTGCTGTCGGCAATCGGCGTACGGCCGGCAGGATGCAACGATTCGGATGCAAACACGCTGTCGAGCGGCACCGCGGAGGCCTCGTCGACCACCACGGTGTCCAGGGCGTAGCCCTGTTCGGTCAACACATCGGCGATGCGGCGCATCCGGTCCAGTGGCAGGCCGGTGTCCAGCGGCACCAGTGGCGCGCCGGCAGCGAAGCTGCCCAGGATCACCGCGGCGGTGTCGGGATTGAGGCCACCGATCAGCACCACTGGGGCGTCGGGGCGCACCCGCGCGCGCAGGGCGCGCGCCCACGTGCTGGATGCGGCCTGCAATCGGCCGTAGCTGATCGAACCCTCACCGGAGTGCAGCGCAAGATGTTGGGCGTTCACCTCGGCAACCTCGGCGAAGCGTTGTGTGACCGAGTCGTACGTGATCGGGTTGACCTGTGAATAATCAGGGCGGGCAGGCGCTTTGGCCACTGATACGTCCAGCGTCTGGCCACTGCTGGTCCTGGCGACCTTGCGAAGCAGCAGTACGGCCGGTCCCAGGACGATCACAGTGGTCAGCAACTCGGCTGCCAGGTAGGTGTAGGCGACCGCGTTGATACCCCAGGTCGGGGTGGTGAGGATCACTCCGGTGACGACCACGATGCCGAGCACCAGCTGTGCAGTGACCGCGAGACGGAGCCTGCGCTGTAGGCGTGCCAGCGCGGTGTAGACGGTCACCAGAGCCACCGATGGCAGGGTCAGCGCCATGATGCGGATCAGCGTGGTGCCGTGTTCGGCGTAATCGGGACCCAGGATGCCGAGAATCCATGGCGCGCTGAATTGCAGTGCGATGCAGCCACCGAGAGCGGCACCGCCACACAACAATACGAACCGCTTGGTGCATGCGCGAAGATCCGCGCCCGGGGTCGACGCGGTGGCGATGAACGGCGCCGCCGTTGCGCCGATCAACACTCCCACCGTGTTGACCACCAGCCAGCACATCGAAAAGTACGCATTCATCTCGGTCCCGAGCTGGGCCACCACGACCAGCGGCACCAGCAGCGGGATGGTCACCGAGACCGCATTGATCGTGTAGGAGCTGGCGAAGAACTTCACCAGTTCGCGGCGGTCGGGAAGCGTCGAGGTGCCGTGGTGGCGGGCGGTCTCCCGCCGGATCACCACGATGGCGATGATGGCGGTGATCACCGCCGCCGGTACGACCCACGACCACACGATCGCTGCGCCGGTCGACAACGGGATGAGGGCCGCCACCGCGATCAGCTTCGCGGTGGATTGGCTGATGTTCTTCGTTGCGATGGTGCGGGCCCGGCCCAGGCCGATGAGTACCTGATCCTGCAGGGCGTAGACCGCCAGCACTGCGACGAACAGCGGAAAAACCAGTGTCTCGAAAGTCGTGGGAAACAACTGAGATCGAGGACCGGCCAGCACGAAGATGACTCCGAAGATCAGTGCGGCACCCACGACGAATGAAGTGCCGGTGCGCACCAGAGGCGCAGTGCGTGCTCCGGCCAGCGGCAGAAAACGCTCGTAGAGGCTGCCGAGGCTGAAGTTGGCGAGGATCGCGATCAGGCCGGCCGACGAGATGATCGCCGACGCGCGGCCCACCTCGGCGGTCGAATACCCGCGCGCGGCCACAGTCCAGAACACGAAGCCCAGCACCCCGGTCGCTGCGCTGGAGGTCATCACCGCCACGATGTCCACGCCCAGCCCCCGACCCGCACGGTTGCGGTGGGAGATGGCTGCGGTGGTCGGCATCGGCTGAGTCCTCGTGGCGGCGTGCAGGAGACCTGGTATGCGCTGGCACACCGGTGATGGGTGCGGCCGGATCGGCCGAGGGACGACGATACTCCATGGGGGGAGGTTTGCTTAGGCTATCCAAAGTTGTGGCGCTCGTCATAGTGACGTGGCGTAGCCGACCGCGGCGCCGCGCAGTTCGATAGTGTCCCTCATCAGTCTAAGGGCCGTGTTTTCAGCATACGGTCTCTACAAACGTGTTCATGTTCATGGCATAGTGAAATGCTATCTGCCTCAGGGGGTTTGAGACGTGACAGAGATTGCACCCGACTCGCAGGTGCATATCCGAGCAAAGATGAACGAGTATCTGTACCCCCTCGACGAGGAGACTGGGGCCACCCACCGGCCCACCGTCACGGTGGTCCTGCCCACCCGCAACGAAGCTCGCAACCTGCCTTATGTCGCCGAACGGATGCCACCCGTCGACGAGATCGTGGTCATCGACGGTGGCTCGGACGACGGCACCGCCGACGTGGCGCGTGCCTTGTGGCCGCAGGCCGTGGTGATCGAGCAGACCCGAAGCGGCAAGGGAAATGCGTTGGCATGTGGTTTCCGGGCGGCCACCGGCGACATCATCGTGATGATCGACGGCGACGGGTCGACCGACCCGGCCGAGATTCCGCTTTTCGTCGCAACGTTGGTCGAAGGGGCCGACCTGGCCAAGGGTAGTCGGTTCGCCGGCGGCGGCGGAAGCGACGACATCACCCATATCCGCAGGTTGGGAAACAAAGGTCTGAACTGGCTGGTCAACCAGATCTTCGACACCGATTTCAGCGATCTGTGCTACGGCTACAACGCTTTTTGGCGGCGCAACCTCAGCTGCCTGAACCTACCGCCCGTCGAAGCCGCCGAACCGCAGTGGGGCGACGGATTCGAGATCGAGACAGTGATCAACGTGCGCGCCGCCCGCAGCGGATGGCTGATCCGCGAGGTGGGTAGCTTCGAAGGGCCACGAATCTACGGTCGCAGCAACCTCAATGCGGTCACCGACGGCATGCGCGTGCTGCGTACGATCCGACGCGAACGCCAAGAGCACCGCGCGCTGCGCGCGGTCGTCGCCACCGGTTGATGCTCACCTCGGTCAGTATCAGTGTGGTCATCTGTTGCTACACCACGAAACGCCGTCGCGTCCTGGGCGCGGCGCTGGAGGCTGCACATGGGCAGCTCACGCCCAGTGACGAATTGATCATCGTCGTCGACGGCAACGACGAACTGCTCGCCGACCTGAGCGCCTGCCGTGGCCCATCGATCATGCTGATACCCAACGAGTTCGACCGCGGTCTCTCGGGTGCGCGCAACTCCGGGCTGCGCAGGTCGTCCGGCGATGTCGTGGTCTTCCTCGATGACGACGCCGTGCTGCGATCCGGCGCGTTGGAAGCCGTGCGCGTCGCCTTCGCCGATCCCTCGGTCACCGCGCTCGGTGGGGCGGTGCACGCGGACTGGCGCGACGGCTCCGAGCCGCGCTGGTTTCCGCCGGAGTTCGGGTGGGTCGTCGGTTGTGACTACCGGGGTCTGCCTTCTGATGGTTCCGCCATCCGCAACCCGATCGGCGCAGCGATGGCGGTGCGCCGTCAGCAGCTCAACCAGATCGGTGGGTTCAGCACGGCCCTCGGGCGCACCGGCACGGTGCCGACCGGCTGCGAAGAGACCATGATGGGCATCGAACTCGTGCGGCGCGACCCCCGGGCCCGCATCATCCGGCGTACCCGGTTCGCGGTGTCGCATCACGTTCCCCGGGATCGAGCCACGTTGTCCTACTTCGTCAGCCGGTGTTTTCACGAGGGACGTAGCAAGGCCGTGCTGGCCTCGCTGTGCGGGCGGTCCTCGTCGCTGGCCAGTGAACGTTCCTACACGATGAGAACTCTTCCGTCGGGACTATGGAGGTCACGGTGGCGACTGACCAGAATGCTGGCCCTGATACTCGGACTGACGGTCACCACGTCCGGGTATCTGTGGGGATCGATCGGCGCAGGCCGGCAGAGGGGCGCACAGTGAACAGGATTGCGAAGTGGTTGGCCAATTCGCGCGTCACCGGGTGGGTGTCACTGGTCACCCTGCTGTACCCGGCCGCGGAATGGGTCGTCTCGGCGTCGTGGCGCGGCTTTTACAGTTACCGGGAGGACCCGGTCGGCCCACTGGGAGTGGCATTCTGTGGCCCGCAGGGGAACTGGCCGTGCAGTGACCTCTACCGGGTGACCAACGTTGCACTCGTGGCGACCGGCCTGGCCGTCGCCTTCGTGGCGGTGAGTCTGGTGGTGCAGCGAGTCATCGATCGCGGTCCCGCCGCTGCCCTGGCAGTTGGGGGTGTCGCGTTCGCTGGTGCCGGGGTTGTCACCCAGCACCTCAGCTACGCGTGGAACTCGACGCTTCTCGCGGTGTTCATGACGCTGGGGGCGCTCAACGCGATCTTCGTGGCGCTGAGCAGCTCGACGCAACTGACCGGCGAGCGCCGGTTGGTTGCGGCGCTTGCCGGAACGGTCGCTTTCATCGGGTACTTCATGTTCATCGGCGTGCACGACGCCTTCGGTCATGGGGGAGCACAGCGCATGGCGATCTACGGCGTTCTGGTCACGGTGATTGCCCTGGGAACCGCCGGTCTGAGGACGGCGACGCCGGCCCTGGTGGGGAGTCGAGAATGAGCGCCCGCAGGACTCGATCATGGCGCGCCAGCGCCGTGTTCGCCGTTCTCGCCCTGTGTGGTTGCGCCGCGCCCGCCTCGGTGGGGCACGCCGATCCCGCCGGACCGCGGGTGGTGTTCTTCGATGATTTCGACGGACCGGCCGGATCGGCGCCGTCCCCGCAGTGGCGTTACGACCTCGGCGGTGGTGGCTGGGGTAATGACGAGATGCAGATCTACACCGACAGCCCGGCCAACGTCAGCCTCGACGGGTCGGGGCACCTGGCCATCACCGCACGTGCCGACGCCGCCAATCGGATCACCTCGGCGCGCATCACCACCAGGAACACCGTTGAGTTCACTTTCGGGCGCGCCGAAGCGCGTATCGCGCTGCCGGCCGGGCGCGGGTTGCATCCGGCGTTCTGGCTGCTGGGTTCGGACGCCGACCGCGTCGGGTGGCCCGCCGCAGGCGAAATCGATGTCATCGAAACCCTCAATGACGCAACGGAATACCACACCGGTGTGCACGCTCCGCGGGACGGCTTCGCGCGCGGACAAGAGATCTCGGCCTCCGCTGCGGCTCCGGTCGTACTGGCCGGTCAGTTCCGCACCTACTGGGTGGACCGCACACCCGGACGCATCGTCACCGGCATCGATGACATGACGCTGTTGCACGTCACCCCAGCCGATCTGGCCGAAGGTGCTCGATGGGTCTTCGACGCCCCCTTCTTCCTACTGCTCAACCTTGCAGTCGGTGGAGCGTGGCCCGGACCGCCCGACCTGACAACGCCGAATCCCTCGACCATGCTGGTGGATTGGGTGCGGGTGATCGAGTCGTGAATCGACGTGTCCTCGAACCGGCGATGCCGCCGCAGACCCGTCCGCAATGGGCCAAAGCCCGATGGGTAGGAATGATCGACCTCGACGACTGGGGTGTCGGTCCGGCCGGTGAACTGGAGTTCGAGGCCCGCCACAGCGACGGGTACCGGATCGCGCGGATACTCGTGCGGTCCGGTCGTGCGCCGGTCGCGTTTGTCGAGGGCCCGATCGTCGACAGTGTGGTCCGAATCCAGGTTCCGCCGTGCAGGCCGCCGGCACCACCCCCGCTCCCCACGCTGCCGCCGATCTCGGTGGTGGTGTGCACCCGGGAGCGGCCACAGCAACTCGCCGATGCGCTGGAATCGCTGCGCAGAATCGACTACCCGGACTTCGAGATCGTGGTGGTGGACAACGCTGGGCTCACCGACGCCACCGCCCGTGTGGTCGCGGCCCTCGGCGACGACCGGGTGCGTTGCGTCGCCGAACCGGTCCCCGGGCTGTCGACGGCCCGCAACACCGGGTTACGCGCCGCCCGCCACAATCTGGTGGCCTACACCGACGACGACGTCTACGTCGACCGGCACTGGCTGCTCGCTCTCGCACGCGGTTTCGCCCGCTCGCCACAGGTGGCGTGCGTGTCCGGGCTGGTGCCCAGCGGCGAACTGCGCACCGCGGCACAAGGATATTTTGATCAACGGGTCTCCTGGTCGGGACCGCTGCAACCGCAGCTGTTCACGCTGGCCGAGCCGCCGGCCGACCAGCCGTTGTTTCCCTTCCGAGTCGGTCGATTCGGCACCGGGGCCAACTTCGCAGTGAAACGGGATCGGGTGCTGGAGATCGGTGGCTTCGACGAAGCTCTGGGCGCCGGTACCGCAGCCCAGGGTGGCGAGGACCTCGATCTGTTCTTTCGGGTGCTCACCGGCGGTGACGCGTTGGCCACCGAACCTGCGGCGATCGTTTGGCACCGGCACCGCAGCGACAATGCGGCGCTGTTGGCCCAAGCACGAGGCTACGGTCTGGGCCTGGGCGCGTGGCTGACCAAGGTGGGGCTCGATCGGTCCCACCGCCGGCTGCTGGCCACGGTGATTCGCCGGCAGTTCCGTTCATCGGTGCGCGCCGGCGCAGAGTACGGTGCGATCATCGCGCCACCGTGGGATTTCCGGCAGGACGTGCCGTCGTCGGTGGGTCGGGTCGAGGTGCTGGCGGTGCTCGGTGGCCCGCGCGCATTGTGGCAGGGCCGCCGGCGGGTCCGCGAGGTGTCGACGGCGGACCACAAGTGACAGCCACCCTCGACCGCGGCGTCGCGATCCCCTCGGTGACGCTGACTGTGTACCGGACCCGAGTGCCGATGATCCGGGTGCGGCAGGCCGACCTGGCTGCAGCGGGGGCGTTGGCCGGTGCGGTGGCGTTGATCGATCTGCCGGCCACGCTTCGTGCGGTTGCGCTGATGCTGTTCATCGTCATCGGGCCCGGTGCTGCGGTGCTGACGTGGATCCGCATTCCGCGCCGCGCGCTGTTGGCGACGGTGCCCGTGTTGGGTGTGGCGATCACGACCTTGGTGACCATCATCGCGATGTGGTCCTACCGCTGGTCTGGGCCTGACATCCTGTGGACGCAGGTGGTGGCAGTCGGCGCCAGCAGCGCGACGTGGTATTACCGGACGCGCAGCACTCTGCTGGCGGCCACCCAGACCTGGCACTGGCGCACCCTGACTCGCGCCGGCGGCACTTCGCTTGTGCGACGGTATCTTTCACTGGCGCTCAGTGGGTCGGCAGTGCTGTTGTGGGGGCTGGCGCTTCCGGGGCTGCCGGGTCTGGACGCCAGCTACTACGGTCTGTTGTTCTCCGGCACAGGTCCGGTACTGGCGGCCTGCATCGCGCTGTGCGGCTGGGCGTTGTTGGTGGCGGTGCGCAACCGCCAACTGCCGGCAGCAGCGATCGCAGTGGGCGCGGCGGTCGTGGTCTCGCGTGTGACGACCTTCGTGGCGACCGAAGTGCCGCTCTACGACTGGACTTACAAGCATCTCGCGGTGGTGGACTACATCCTGGTGCACGGCAGGCTCGCCCCGGACGGCACCGACATCTATGCGCAGTGGTCGGCGTTTTTCGTCGTGTGGGCCTGGTTCTGTGACGTGACCGGATTCCCGGCGGTGTCGGTGGCACATGTTTTCGCACCGTTTGTCCATGTACTGATCGCGCTGACGGCGTACACCGGCGCACGCGTGATCGGGCGATCCCGCCGCACGGCGGTGACGGCGGCGTTCGTCATCGAGATCGCGAACTGGGTTGGACAGGATTACTTCTCGCCGCAGGCCTGGTCCCTGGTGCTGGCCTACGGCATGCTCGTTCTGTTGATGGCCTCTCGCCACAGTCCGGCCTGCGGCGTGCTCAGTATCGTGGTATTCGCGGCGATGGTTCCGACCCATCAGTTGACGCCGTTCTGGGCGGTCGCGGTGGCGGGCGCGCTATGTCTGCTCAAGCGGGCCCGGCCGTGGTGGATCGCCGTCGCAATGGCCGTGATCGTGGTGTCCTACCTGCTGCTCAATCTGGAGGCGGTGCTGCCCTACGGCTTGCTGTCGGGAGGCAGTCCGATCAGCAATGCCGCGAGCAACGTCCTGACCTCCGGACTACCGGCCAAGGACTTCACCTCGGCGGTGGTGCGTACGCTTTCGGTCGTCGTGCTGCTCACCGCGGTGGGGTGCGCGATCTGGAGGTGGCGGCGCAAACGCCCGGTGCTGGTGCTGGCGATTCTGGCCTTCAGTCCGTTCGGTCTGCTCTTCGGTCAGAGCTACGGCGGTGAGGCGATCTTCCGCGTCTATCTGTATTCGCTGCTGGGGTGCGCACTACTGATCGCCCCGGCGGTGGTCGACGCGATGGACGGGTTCCCTCGAACGACCAAGCGGGCCGGCAGGATCGCCAATCGGGCCGCAGCGACCGTCGGCCTGACCGCCGTGGCGGTCGCCGGATTGCACGGCTACGTCGCGCTGTGGCCTCTGGTGTACGAGACCCGAGCCCAGGTCGAGTTGATGGACCGGATCACCGATGGTGCCGATGTGCGGACCCGGCTGGTGATGCTGCGGCTGGGAGGTATGCCGACACGGCTCAATGCCGGCTATGCCGAAGTGACGCTGCACAACCCGTACTTCGACCAGACGATCGGTTACGACCTGTGGGACGGCCTGGATCCGCGACTGCCTGAATTGAAGGCCGCATTCCCCACTGCGCTGGACATCAAGACCCTCGACGACTACGCGCAGTACGACGCGTTCCGCGCCTATGTGCTGTTCAGCCCGCAGTCCAATCGGGCGGTCCGCTACTACGGGGACTTCCGGCCCGAAGCGATCGACACCATCCAACAGGCGCTGCGAAAGTCGCCGAACTGGACGGTATTCCACGAAGACGGCGAGATTCTGGTGTTCCGCACCGCGCACGAGTGGGACGTCGCGCCGCAATTGACCGCCCAGCGCTGACGGACTCAGCGTCGCGACGGCGACTGCAACAACGCCTCAGCCCGGTCGAGCACCGTCGCCAGCGCCGCGCCGACACGGTTGGCATCGAAGAGTCCGTCGTGGAATTCGGCGGTCAACCATGATGTGCCCAGCACCGATGTGGTGGACACCGTGACCCCGCACGGGCCGGCGGGGTCGCTCGCCACCAACACTCGGGCCTGCGCCGGGTCGGAGAAGCCCCACGCGGACCTGGGTACCTGACCGATGTTCGAGTGCAGTAGTTGTACCCGGGGCCGCGCCGGCGCCGTCCAGACGTCGCTGTGGCCCGACCGCGGGGTGACCCGCGATTTGAGGCTTCCGATCAGCAGGTTTGCCACCGGGCGGGCGGTGCGGGCCGCCGCGGACAACTCGTCGTGCAGAGTCGCCGGCGCGGTGCGGCTGTCCAGCGGAAACCTCAGCCCCGCGGAGAACGACCCGAGCGTGCCGCTCCGCGCGGGGAGATAGCGCCGCACGTCGACGGGCACCGTCACGGTCGGCTCGACATCGAATCCTTCGTCGATCAGTGCCTGGTACAACGCGCAGGTGTACACCGCGAACAAACTCACGCCGGGCATCGTCGCGTTGCGACGGCGGCGAAGCTCGTCGACGGCGTCGGCGGGAATCCGCGCCACCCGGGTGGCGGTCGAGGGCATGACCGCGACGGAGCCCGGCGGCGTCGTCGCGGCGATGACACCGCTACGGCGCCGCTGGCGCCACATCGGCAGCAGACGGTGCGGTGCCAGCACGATGGCGCCGACCGCAGCCGCGGCCAGGGGTGGCACGGTGTGTCGATAGGGCGCCCACAGCGTGTCGTCGGCGCAGTCGCTGGCACCCAGCAACACCGAGATGAGCAGGTCGAGCAGGGGGATCTCACCGAGGCCGTGGCTGAAGTCGATGACGAGGTGGTCGCCGGCCGACAACACCCGCAGGCTGCGCTCGGGAAGCCGGCGTAGCCGCGACACCAGCGATATCGGGTCACTGTCGGGTGACCGGCTGGTCGGTTGTACCGCATGCGCCAACTGATCCGGAGCGAACCGCCAGCGGGTGCTGGTGGTCGACGGCACCAACCCGATCCGCGTCTCGGGCCCGACCTCGGCCATCGCGATCAGGCGACGGGTCAGCAGCTCGGGGGAGGGCAGCGCAACAGGCCCCACCACCACGGCCGAACGACGTTGGCTGTGTTGCACGTCGAGGGCAGCCACCCGAACGCTGTTCGGCCGCCGGCCGCGTGGTTGGCGGACCATTTGCGGGCCAACCTATCAGAGCGGTCGCGCCGCAGGTGGTGCGTCGTTTAGTAGGTTCTGTCGGATGACAACCATGGGTTCCGGACCGTCGACGGCTGGTTCGCGCAGCAGGCTGCTGTGGGGTGCGGCCGCCGTGATGGCCGCCGGTTACGGCCTCTTCCTGGTCGTGACTACGATCCGGCTCGGCGTGGGCGCCGAACTGACCGGACAATTCGGTGTCCAGCCTGCCGTCAAGGCCGCGGCCGCCGTGCTGCTGGCCGGTGCGGCAGCGTTGCACCCCGTGGCGCGGGAACGCCGGTGGCTGGTGGCCGCACTGCTGTTCTCGGCTGCCGGGGACTTTCTGCTGGCGCTGTCGTGGTGGGAGCCGTCGTTCGTGTTCGGGCTCGCTGCCTTTCTGGTCGCCCACCTGTGCTTCCTGGCGGCGTTGGTGCCGCTGGCCGTATCGACGACGCCACGCCTGGTCGCCGCGGCCATCGTGGTGTGTGCTTGTGCCGCCCTGCTGGTGTGGTTCTGGCCGAGCCTGGTCGAGCAGGGAATGACCGTGCCGGTCACGTTGTACATCCTGGTCCTCGGTGCGATGGTGTGCGCCGCACTGCTGGCGCAGCTTCCGACACCGTGGACGGCCGCGGGTGCGGTGTGTTTCGCGGTCTCCGACGCGATGATCGGGATCAACGTCTTCGTGTTGGATTCGGAGACTCTGGCTGTTCCGATCTGGTGGGTCTATGCCAGCTCGCTGCTGCTGATCACGGCCGGCCTGCTGTTCGGCCGAAAGTCTGCACCGTCTGCTAGACCTGCGATGTGAGGACCGCCCGCCAGCCTGCCGAACACGAGCCGGTCGCTCGCGTGCTGCCCATACTCACCGTGCCGCACCTGGATCGCGAGTTCGACTACCTGGTCGATGCCGAGCAGTCCGACGACGCCCAACCCGGAGTGCGGGTGAAGATTCGCTTCCACGGCCGGCTGGTCGACGGGTTCCTCCTCGAAAGGCGTTCCGACACCGACCATGTGGGAAAGCTCGGCTACCTGGAGAGGGTGGTCTCGGCTGAAGCCGTGTTGACCCACGATGTGCGTCGGCTGGTCGACGCGGTGGCCGCGCGCTACGCGGGTACCCGCGCCGACGTGTTGCGCCTGGCGATACCGCCACGACACGCGACCGTCGAGAAACGATCCCCGCAGCGGCCAGAACCGCAGCAGCTACCGCCCGTCGACGCCGCAGCCTGGTCGTCCTACAGCGGTGGTGCTCAATTCGTGGCGGCCTTGGCCGACGGTCGTGCCGCGCGGGCGGTATGGCAGGCGTTGCCGGGAGAGTCATGGGCTGACCGGTTGGCCGAAGTGGCTGCGGTGACTGCCAGTTCCGGTCGCGGAGTGCTGGCCGTGGTGCCCGACCAACGCGACGTCGATGCACTGCACGCCGCCGTGGCGGGGCGGGTCGGGGAGGCACGCGCGGTGGCCCTGTCAGCCGGGCTGGGGCCCGCGCAGCGCTATCGGCGCTGGTTGTCGGTCCTGCGCGGTGACGCCCGAGTCGTGATCGGCACGCGCAGTGCGGTTTTCGCGCCGGTGGCCGACATCGGTCTGGTGCTGCTTTGGGACGACGGAGATGATTCGCTGGCCGAACCCCGTAGCCCCTACCCGCACGCTCGCGAGGTCGCGATGCTGCGGGCCCACCAGGCGCGGTGCGCAGCGGTGATCGGCGGTTACGCCCGCACAGCCGAGGCGCAGGCACTGGTGCGCAGCGGCTGGGCGCACGACCTGACGGCGACCCGGCAGACGGTGCGGGCGCGAGCGCCGCGGGTGGTTGCGCTGGAGGACAGCGCGTATGCCCAGGAACGTGATCCCGCCGCGCGCACTGCACGGCTTCCCACCGTCGCCCTCGACGCCGCACGCGCGGCATTGAAAGCCGGTGTGCCGGTGCTGGTTCAGGTCCCCAGACGCGGATACGTCCCGGCCCTGGCGTGCGGAAAGTGTCGTACCGTCGCCCGTTGCCGGCACTGCACCGGCCCGTTGTCGCTGCCCGGCCGTGACAGTCCGGGTGCGGTGTGCCGCTGGTGCGGGCGAGCGGAGTTGGCGTTGCGGTGCGGTCGCTGTGGCAGCGACGCGGTGCGTGCGGTGGTCGTCGGGGCCCGGCGCACCGCCGAGGAACTGGGGCGGGCGTTCCCGGGCACGACGGTGGTCACCTCGGGTGGGGACGGTGTCGTTGCCGCGGTGCCACACCGACCGGTCTTGGTGGTGGCGACCCCGGGCGCCGAGCCTATCGCCGAGGGTGGTTACGGCGCCGCGTTGCTGCTGGATTGCTGGGCCCTGCTGGGCCGGCAGGATCTGCGTGCAGCCGAGGACTCCCTGCGCCGGTGGATGGCGGCGGCCGCGTTGGTGCGCAGCCGTGCCGACGGTGGCTCTGTGGTGGTCGTCGCCGAATCGGCGATACCGACCGTGCAGGCATTGATCCGCTGGGATCCGGTCGGCCACGCACAAACCGAGCTGGACGCGCGCGCCGAGGTCGGGCTGCCCCCGGCGGTTCACATGGCGGCCCTCGACGGCACCGCAGAGGCTGTGCACGCATTGCTCGACGGCGCGGCGCTGCCCGATGGGACCGAACCGTTGGGCCCGGTGGCAATACCCTTGTCTGCCCGCCGGCCGGCCGGTGTCGCGCCGGATCAAGCCGTCATCCGGATGCTGCTGCGGTCACCGCGTGACGGTGGTTTGGCGCTGTCGGCCGCGTTGCGCAAGGCGAACGCGGTCTCGAGCGCCCGCCACGACACCGACCCAGTTCGCATCCAGATCGATCCGCTGCACATAGGCTGATGCGCATGTCGGTCGGGCGGCTGGTCAAGGGGTTGATCCCGCTGTTGGTGATCGCGGTCGGGATTCTGTGGCCGTTGGCGTTTCGCGGGGACTCCGGCGGTGGTGACGCCGCGCTTGCCGATCCGGTCGTCATCGCCGACTATGACGTCGACATCGTCGTCGACGATGCCGGCGACATGACCGCGGTGGAGACCATCACCGGGGACTTCCCCGGCAACCGCCACGGCATCTTTCGCTATTGGGACGTGACGAACCCGAACTCCCCCCGAATTCGGCAGCGCCCGGTGGTGACCTCGGTGCTGCTGGATGGCCGGCCGGTGCCCTACCAGATGCTGTGGGAGAGCGGCGACCGGTTCCGGGTCGCCAAGATCGGCGACCCCGACCGCTATCTGGACTACGGCAGGCACGTCTTCGAGATCCGATACACCATCCCCGGGGTTCTCGATCCCGGAACCACCGGTGCCAACCGGCAGTTCGCCGAGTCACTTGGCGGACCGCCGGCGACCTCCCCGTCGGTCTTCTTCTGGAATGTCATCGCCCCATCGTGGAACAACGAGATCCGCCGCGCCGACATCAGCATCACCCTTCCGGCGGCCGTCGGCCGGACGCAGTGCTCGGTCGGTCGCGGTATCGGCACCCCGTGCACCGACCTGACCGTGCGCGACAACCGGGTGACGTTCTCTGCACTGGACCTGCCGCCCCGCACTCCGGTGACCGTGCGTGCCGGGGTGGATCTGCCCGCACCGCCGCGTGCGGAACTACCGTGGCCCCACCACTGGGATCGGATTCTGGGCCAGTCCGTGCCGGGTGTGTGGTGGACGGCGGGGTTGACGGTGCTGGCCGCGCTGGCTGCCCTGGCGTGGTATCGCACCGTCGTGGAGAAGCCGCCCGGCTTTCCGCTGCAGTACGCGCCACCGCCCGGACTGGGGCCGGTGCAGACCGAGTACATCCGGACCGAGTCGGTTCCCGCGGCGGGGCTTTCGGCAACGCTGTTCTACCTCGCCGAACGCAACCTGGTATCGCTGCGACAGGTCAATGCCGAGCAATGGAACATCCGTGGCATCGCCGAACCGAAGCAATGGCGAGACATCGACCCGGTCAGCAGGGCTGTCGCGTCCGCACTCAAGGTCGACAGCCGCGGCACCGAATTCCAGGCCAAGAAGACCGTGTCCTCCGGCAAGAAGCTGGACAAAGCCAAGACCGACATGGCCACGGCCGTGCGGAAATGGGCCGTCGACTCCGGTTTCCTGGTCGCCCGCAAGAGGGAACTGTGGCTGCGCGCGGCCAACGCCGTCGCCTTCGTGCTGATGGTGTGCGCCTTCTTTCGCTGGGGGTTTTCCACCACCATGTCGGCTCTGCCGTTCGCGGCGTTCATGCTGTTCTCCGCGGCGTCGTGGCGTGACGGTGTCGGTACCCGCCGTACCGCGGCAGGCCGTGAACTCTGGTCGCGTGCAGGCGGATTCCACCGGGTGCTGGCCACTGACTCCGCGGAGTCCCGCTTCGACTTCTCGGCCCGCAAGGATCTCTACATCGCCTACGTGCCGTTCGCGGTGGCGGCCGGCGCCGCAGCACTGTGGGCGAAGAAATATCAGACCGAAACCGGATCGGTGGCGCCGCAGCCGGAGTGGTACGGCAGCTCGGGCACCTCGAGCACCGGGTGGGGTTTCGGCGGCGGATCGGGCGGCGCCGATTTCGACAGCTTCGAATCGGCGCTGTCGTCGTCGATCGGTGCATACACGGCATCGCAGGCCTCGTCGTCCTCCGGCGGATCCAGCAGCTCCGGTGGCGGCGGAGGTGGCGGTGGCGGCGGCGGAGGAGGTGGGTCATGGTGACGTTTCTGTTGGTCGTGGCGCTGATACTTGCGGTGTTTGTGCTGCTCGGTTTCGTCACCGGCCACAACAGAATCCGCTCGGCCGACATCCGGGTGGCCGAAGCACTGTCGGGTATCGACGTCGAATTGACCCGTCGCGCAGCGCTGATCCCCAGCCTGGTGCACACCGTCTCGACCTTCGCCGCGCACGAGAAGGCGGTCCTCGACAGGGTCAGTGCGGCCAGGGCGGCCTTGACCTCGGCGACCGGCACACCGTCGGTGGCCCAGCGCAGTACCGCCGAGAAGCAGTTCGACACCGCGCTGGCCCCCGTGCTGGCGCTGGGTGAAAACTATCCGCAGCTGAGCTCGTCGAACAATTTCTTGGACCTGCAACGCAACCTCGCCGACACCGAAGACAAGCTGGCCTTCGCCCGGCAGTACTACAACGATGCTGCCGCCACGCTGAACCGACTGCTCACCACGATTCCGTGGATGTTCGTTGCGCCGCTGACCGGCGTGACGCAGAAGGAGTACTACCAGCTCCCTCGGTGACGGTGCGGCGTCCCTACACTGGCCCGGTGCGCCTCGTCTTCGCCGGCACGCCGGAACCGGCCCTGCCTTCCCTGCGCAGACTCATCGATTCGCCCCGACACGACGTCGTCGCCGTGCTGACCCGCCCCGACGCGCCGGCCGGCCGGCGCGGACGCCTGACGCCGTCGCCGGTGGCCCAGCTGGCAGCCGAGCACGACATCCCGGTGCTGCGTCCCGCCCGGCCCAACTCCGGCGAGTTTGTCGCCGAGTTGACCGAGATCGCTCCCGACTGCTGCCCGGTCGTTGCCTACGGCGCGCTGCTGGGCGACAGCCTGCTCGCGGTGCCCGCGCAGGGCTGGGTGAACCTGCATTTCTCGCTGCTGCCGGCCTGGCGCGGCGCCGCCCCGGTCCAGGCCGCGCTGGCTGCCGGGGACGCCGTGACGGGTGCCACCACGTTCCAGATCGAGCCCAGTCTGGATTCCGGGCCGGTCTTCGGTGTCGTCACCGAGGCCATCCGCCCCACCGACACCGCCGGCGACCTGCTGGCGCGGTTGTCGATGTCCGGAGCCGAGCTGCTGGAAGCCACTCTCGACGGCATCGCTGCGGGCACGCTGTTCGCGGTGCCGCAGCCGTCCGACGGCATCAGCGTCGCTCCCAAGATCAGCGTCGAAGATGCCAGGATCCGCTGGGACCTGCCCGCCCACGTCGTCGATCGCCGCATCCGTTCGGTCACCCCGAACCCGGGAGCCTGGACCATGATCGGCGACCTGCGCGTCAAGATCGGCCCGGTATCGCTGCCTGCGGCTACCGGGGCCACCGGCGAGCTTGCACCCGGCCAGATCGAGGTGGGCAAGCAGGCGGTGCGGGTCGGGACCGGGTCGGTTCCCGTGCTCCTGGGCACCGTGCAGGCGCCGGGCAAGAAGCCGATGGACGCCGCAGCCTGGGCCCGCGGAGTCCGGCTGGCCGACATCGGGTCGGCGCAGTGACGCGGCCCAGCGGCAGACGGCCACCCAAGCGCCGGCCGCTCGACCCGGCGCGGCGGGCGGCATTCGACGTGTTGCGGGCGGTGTCGGACAAGGACGCCTACGCCAACCTCGTCCTGCCGGCGATGCTGCGGGACCGCCAGATCAGCGGCCGCGACGCGGCGTTCGCAACCGAACTGGCATACGGCGCGTGCCGCAGCCGCGGGTTGCTCGACGCGGTGATCGAGGCGGCGGCCGGCCGTCCGGCCGAGCGCATCGACCCGGTGCTGCTGGATCTACTGCGGCTGGGGACCTATCAGTTGCTGCGCACCCGTGTCGAGGACCACGCCGCGGTGTCCACCACAGTGGAGCAGGCTGGAATCGAATTCGACACCGCCAGAGCGGGATTCGTCAATGGCGTACTGCGGACCATCGCCCGGCGCGACGAGTCTTCCTGGGTCGATGAACTGGCGCCGCCGCGCAGCAGCGACCCGGTCGGACACCTGGCGTTCGTGCACGCCCATCCCAGGTGGATCGCGCAGGCATTCGCCGACGCTTTGGGTGCGCGCGCCGACGAGCTCGCAGCGCTGTTGGCCAGCGACGACGCCCGCCCGTCGGTGCACCTGGCGGCGCGGCCCGGGGCGCTGGCGGCGCAGGACTTGGCCGCTGCGGTCGGCGGTTCGGTCGGCGCCTATTCGCCCTACGCCGTCTACCTGACCGAAGGTGACCCGGGTGAGCTGGCGGCGCTGCGTGACGGGCGGGCGCTGGTGCAGGACGAAGGCAGCCAACTGGTCGCGCGGGCGCTCACCCTGG